>KL568543.1:35096-36444 GCA_000715605.1 Streptomyces speibonae
AGCCGGCACACGATCGCCGGCTCGGACAGCAGTTGCGGGCTCGCCGGCGCCAGCCGGCCGCGCGAGGCGTGCACCATCCCCATGGAGTCCTCGACGGTCACGAACTGCTCGCCGCCGGCCTGGACATCGCGCTCCGTGCGGCCGAGCGTCGGCAGGATCAGCGCCCGCGCGCCGGTGACCGTGTGCGAGCGGTTCAGCTTGGTCGACACATGCACCGTCAGCCGCGCGCGGCGCATCGCGGCCTCGGTGACCTCCGTGTCGGGGGAGGCGGAGACGAAGTTGCCGCCCATGGCGAAGAAGACCTTCGCCTTCCCGTCGCGCAGCGCGCGGATGGCCCGCACCACGTCGTAGCCGTGCTCGCGCGGCGGTGCGAAACCGAACTCCTTCTCCAGGGCGTCCAGGAAGGCCGGGGCGGGCCGCTCGAAGATGCCCATGGTGCGGTCGCCCTGCACGTTGGAGTGCCCGCGCACCGGGCACACGCCCGCGCCCGGCCGGCCGATGTTGCCCCGCAGCAGAAGGAAGTTGACGACCTCGCGGATCATCGGCACGGAGTGCTTGTGCTGGGTGAGACCCATCGCCCAGCAGACGATGACGCGCTTGGACTCCAGGACCATCCGCAGACACTGCTCGATGTCCCCACGCGTGAGACCGGTCGCGGTGAGCGTGTCGTCCCAGTCGGCGGCGCGCGCGGCCTCGGCGAACTCCTCGAAGCCGTGCGTGTGTTCGTGTACGAACTCCTCGTCGACCGCCCCCGGGGTGTCGAGGATCAGCCGGTTGAGGAGACGGAAGAGGGCCTGGTCGCCGCCGATGCGGATCTGCAGGAACAGGTCGGTCAGGGCCGTACCGGCGGTGAGCCCCTTGGGAGTCTGCGGGTTCTTGAAGCGCTCCAGGCCCGCCTCGGGCAGCGGATTGACGCTGATGATCCGCGCGCCGTTCGCCTTCGCCGCCTCCAGGGCGGACAGCATGCGCGGATGGTTGGTGCCCGGGTTCTGCCCGGCGACGATGATCAGATCGGCCTTGTGGAGGTCCTCCAGCAGCACGCTGCCCTTGCCGACGCCGATCGTCTCCGACAGGGCCGAGCCGGAGGACTCGTGGCACATGTTCGAGCAGTCGGGCAGGTTGTTGGTGCCGAGCTGCCGCGCGAAGAGCTGGTACAGGAAGGCGGCCTCGTTGCTGGTGCGCCCCGAGGTGTAGAAGACGGCCTCGTCGGGGGAGGCCAGGGCGGCGATCTCCTCGGCGACGATGTCGAAGGCGCGCTCCCAGGTGACCGGCTCGTAGCAGTCGCCGCCCTCGGGCAGATACATGGGGTGCGTCAGCCGCCCCTGCTGCTGTCTCTTATACACATCTC
>KL568543.1:36673-38561 GCA_000715605.1 Streptomyces speibonae
GTCGGCCACCGGGTGCGCGGCGAAGAACTCCGGGGTGACCCGGCGCAGGGTCGCCTCCTCGGCCACCGCCTTCGCGCCGTTCTCACAGAACTCCGCGCGGTGCCGGTGGTCCCCCTCCGGCCAGGCACAGCCGGGACAGTCGAAGCCGTCCTTCTGGTTGACACTGAGCAGCGTCAGCGCCGTGCGCTTCACACCCATCTGCTGCTGGGCCATGCGCAGGGTGTGCCCGATCGCGGGCAGCCCGGCGGCCGCCCGCTTGGGCTCGGCGACCCGCGGCGCGTCCTGAACCGGGTCACTCTTGGGCGGCTTCGTTGCCATAGCGCACTCCTGTTCACGCACACATGTGAGATACCTCTCCGATCCTCGCACGCCCCCCTGAAATCCCTCCCCGGTCAATTCCTACAAGCCACTCCGGCGCCCCCGAGCCCGTCCCACGGTCCGCCCCTCCCGCCGCTGATCCCCGAGCCGGCCCGGTATGCCCGCCCCACCGAATCCCGAGCCGACCCGGTGGTTCCCCCACGGCCCTCAACCCGCCCGGCGGTTCCCCCAGCCGGGCCGCCGCCCCGGCCCCCGAGCGGATTCGGTGATGCTTCTCAGCCGGTCCGGTCCCCAACCCGCCCGGTGCGCTCAGCTTCGTTTCGTGGGTCCCGCAGCCCGTCCGGCGTTTGAGGACGCGGCCCGGAGGGCCGACGGGGGGCCGGGGGCTGTCCCCGGGGGGGACGGGACGGGAAGGGGCGGAGGGGGCGACTCCACACCGCCCCCGACTGTCAGTGCCGCATGGCAGGATCGGACACGTGGCAGAGACAGCATCGAAGAAGACCGACCAGACCCCCGGCGCCCGCCCGCGACTGATGCTCATGGACGGGCACTCCCTCGCGTACCGCGCGTTCTTCGCGCTGCCCGCGGAGAACTTCACCACCGCGACCGGCCAGCCGACGAACGCGATCTACGGCTTCGCGTCGATGCTCGCCAACACGCTGCGTGACGAGGCGCCCACGCACTTCGCCGTCGCCTTCGACGTGTCCCGCAAGACCTGGCGCTCGGAGGAGTTCACCGAGTACAAGGCGAACCGCTCCAAGACCCCGGACGAGTTCAAGGGCCAGGTCGAGCTGATCGGCGAACTGCTCGACGCGATGCACGCCGAGCGCTTCGCCGTGGAGGGATACGAGGCGGACGACGTCATCGCCACCCTCGCCACCCAGGCCGAGGCCGAGGGCTTCGAGGTGCTGATCGTCACCGGCGACCGGGACTCCTTCCAGCTGGTCTCCGAGCACACCACGGTGCTGTACCCCACGAAGGGCGTCTCCGAGCTGACCCGGTTCACCCCGGAGAAGGTCTTCGAGAAGTACGGTCTGACGCCCGCCCAGTACCCCGACTTCGCGGCACTGCGCGGCGACCCGTCCGACAACCTCCCCGGCATCCCGGGCGTCGGCGAGAAGACGGCCGCGAAGTGGATCAACCAGTTCGGTTCCTTCGCCGAGCTGGTCGAGCGCGTCGACGAGGTCAAGGGCAAGGCCGGGCAAAATCTGCGCGACCACCTGGAGGCGGTCAAGCTCAACCGCCGGCTCACCGAACTGGAGCGCCGGGTCGAGCTGCCCAAGGGCGTCTCCGACCTGGAGCGGGCCGCGTACGACCGCAAGGCCGTGGCCATGGTCCTGGACACCCTGGAGATCAGGAACCCCTCCCTGCGTGAGCGTCTGTTTGCCGTCGACCCGGGCGCGGAGGAGGCCGAGACCACCCCGGTCGTCACCGGCGGCGTGGAGCTGGACGGCACCGTGCTGGGCGCGGGCGAGCTGGCCGGCTGGCTCACCGAGCACGGCACGGGCCCGCTGGGCGTCGCCACCGTCGACACCTGGGCCCTCGGCACCGGCTCTGTCTCTTATACACA
>KL568543.1:38771-40036 GCA_000715605.1 Streptomyces speibonae
CGCCTGGTTCGACCCGGCCGAGCTGGACGAGGCCGACGAGCGGGCGTTCGCCGCCTGGCTGGCCGACGCGACCAAGCCCAAGGTGTTCCACAACGCCAAGGGCGCGATGCGCGTCTTCGCCGAGCACGGCTGGACCATCGAGGGCGTCACCATGGACACCGCGCTCGCCGCGTACCTGGTGAAGCCCGGCCGCCGCTCCTTCGACCTGGACGCGCTGTCCCTCGAGTACCTGCACCGCGAGCTGGCACCCGCCGCCGCGCCCGACGGCCAGCTCGCCTTCGGCGCGGACGACGGGGCGGAGGCCGAGGCGCTGATGCTGCAGGCCCGCACCGTCGTCGACCTGGGGGAGGCCTTCGAGGGCCGCCTGGCCGAGGTGGGCGCGGCGGATCTGCTCCGCGACATGGAGCTGCCCACGTCCGCGCTGCTGGCCCGCATGGAGCGGCACGGCATCGCGGCCGACCGGGCCCATCTGGAAGCGATGGAGCAGATGTTCGCGGGCGCCGTGCAGCAGGCGGTGAAGGAGGCGCACGCGGCGGCGGGACACGAGTTCAACCTGGGCTCGCCCAAGCAGCTCCAGGAGGTCCTCTTCGGCGAACTGGCCCTGCCCAAGACCAAGCGGACGAAGACCGGCTACACCACCGACGCGGACGCCCTGGCCTGGCTGGCCGGCCAGACGGACAACGAACTGCCGGTGATCATGCTCCGCCACCGCGAGCAGGCGAAGCTGCGGGTCACCGTCGAGGGCCTGATCAAGACGATCGCCGCGGACGGCCGCATCCACACCACGTTCAACCAGACGGTCGCCGCGACCGGCCGCCTGTCCTCCACGGACCCCAACCTCCAGAACATCCCGGTGCGCACCGACGAGGGCCGCGCGATCCGCCGCGGGTTCGTCGTGGGCGAGGGTTTCGAGGCGCTCCTCACCGCGGACTACAGCCAGATCGAACTGCGCGTGATGGCCCACCTCTCCGAGGACGCCGGCCTGATCGAGGCGTTCACCTCGGGCGAGGACCTGCACACCACGGCCGCCGCCCAGGTGTTCTCGGTCGACCGGTCCGCGGTCGACGCGGAGATGCGCCGCAAGATCAAGGCCATGTCGTACGGCCTGGCGTACGGGCTGTCGGCCTTCGGCCTCTCCCAGCAGCTGAACATCGAGGCGGCCGAGGCGCGCGCCCTGATGGACGCCTACTTCGAGCGGTTCGGCGGGGTGCGGGACTATCTGCAGCGGGTCGTCGCCGAGGCCCGGGCCACCGGCTACACGGCGA
>KL568543.1:40248-42247 GCA_000715605.1 Streptomyces speibonae
CGGCTACACGGCGACGCTGTTCGGCCGCCGCCGCTACCTGCCCGACCTCAACAGCGACAACCGCCAGCGCCGGGAGGCGGCGGAGCGCATGGCGCTCAACGCGCCGATCCAGGGCACGGCGGCGGACATCGTCAAGATCGCCATGCTGAACGTGGACCGCGCGCTGCGCGAGGCGGACCTGCGCTCCCGCATGCTCCTCCAGGTCCACGACGAGATCGTCCTGGAACTCGCCCCCGGCGAGCGCACCGCCGTGGAGGAACTGGTCCGCCGCGAAATGGCCTCCGCGGTCGGCCTCCGCGTCCCCCTGGGCGTGTCGGTGGGCGTGGGCCCGGACTGGGAGTCGGCGGCCCACTGAGCACGGCGCGAGCCCTCGGACAGCGTGCCGTCAGTCAAGGTCGGACAGGTCGAGGACGAAACGGTGGCGGACGTCGTTGCGCCCGAGCCGTTCGAGGGCCTCGTTCACCCGCGCCGAGGGCAGCAGTTCGATGTCCGCCGTGACACCGTGTGCGGCGCAGAAGTCCAGCAGGGCGGCGGTGGCGGGCAGGCCACCGCTGCCCGCCGAGCTGAGATTCTTGCGCCCCACCAGCAGATCCAGGGTCTCCACGGTGACGGGACCGAGGTGCCCGAGGTGGCTGAGCGTGCCGTCCATGGCGACGAGCCGCAGATAGGGGCCGAGGTCGTGCGGCGCGGAGACGGTGTCGATGACGATGTCGAAGCGGTCGCGCGCCGCCGCCATCTGCCCTGCGTCGGTGGAGACGACGAACCCGCTCGCCCCGAGGCGGCGGGCGTCGTCGGCCTTCGCCGGTGAGCGGCTGATGACGGAGGTCTCGGCGCCGCGTGCGACGGCGAGTTTGACCGCGAGATGGCCCAGTCCGCCCAGCCCCGCGACGGCGACGCGGGTTCCCGGGCCCGCGCCGAGGGCCTCCAGGGGTTCCCATACGGTGATCCCCGCGCAGAGCAGGGGAGCGGCGGCGGCCGGGTCGAGTCCGGCCGGCAGGAGGTGGGCGAAGCGGTCGCGGACGACGTACTCCCGGGAGAAGCCGCCCAGGGTGGTCGACCCGTCGTGCCGGTCGATGCCGTCGTAGGTCAGGGTCGGGTGGTCCCGGCAGAAGTTCTCCTGACCGGCCCGGCACATGACGCAGTCCCCGCACGAGTCGACGATGTTGCCCACCGCGACCGGGTCCCCGGCGGCGAAGCGGGTGACGGCCGTACCGGTCGCGGTCACGACGCCCGTGAACTCGTGCCCCGGCACCAGAGCCGCGTCCCCCGCACCGCCCCGGGCCTCGACGGCGTGCAGATCGGTGTGGCACACCCCGCAGTAGTCCACCCGGACCGCGAGGTCGTCGGGGCGCAGGTCGCGCCGCTTCAGCGGAGTCCGGCGCAACGTTTTCGACGGTCCCTGCGCCATCCAGCCGACGGTGGTCCTCATGGTGGTCCTCTCAAACAGACTGTTCGGTCTATCGCACCGTAGGCGCACCGGCGGCGCAAAGCAAACCGACTGTTCTGTTGCGATGCCTGGTACGGTGGCGGCATGGCCGACCTCCCCCTGACACCGCGCGGAGCGGCGACGTACCAGCGCATCGTCGACGTGGCGACCAAGGAATTCGCCGAGTACGGGATCGCCGGGGCGCGCGTCGAGCGGATCGTCGCCGGGGCGCGCACCAACAAGGCGCAGCTGTACGCCTACTTCGGCAACAAGGAAGGGCTCTTCGACGCCATCTTCCTCAGCTCGCTCGACAGGATCGTGAACGTCGTCCCGATCGACGCGACCGACCTCGCGGACTGGGCCGTACGCCTCTACGACGAGTACCTGCGCCGCCCCGACCTGATCCGGCTGGCCACCTGGGCCCGCCTCGAACGGCGTCCGTCCGGCCATCTCGTCGACGACGCCGACCGCCGTGACGACCGCAAACTGCGTGCCATCGCCGAGGCGCAGGCGGCGGGGCTGGTCCGCGAGGGGGACCCGTTCGAGCTGATGGCCATGGTCATCGCCATGTCC
>KL568543.1:42420-45647 GCA_000715605.1 Streptomyces speibonae
TCCGCGAGGGGGACCCGTTCGAGCTGATGGCCATGGTCATCGCCATGTCCATGGCCTGGTCGCCGGTCAGCAACGTCTACGCGGCGACCGCCGAGGAGCCGGCCGAAACCCACGACCGGCGCCGCGCCCTGCTCCACGAGAGCGTCCGGCGCGCCATGTCCCCCACCACATCCTGACGCGGCACGACCGGCCGGGCCGGCGTGGGATCTTCACTCGCGTGGACCGTGCGGGGAAGCCGCTGTCCGGCGCGGCCGACAGGATGCGACGCATGGGTATACGCATGCTTCACCGCAGAGCGGGACCCCCGCGGGCCGACGCCGACGGACCCACCCTCAAGGCGCTTCCGCCGGTCCCGGTCTTCGCGGCCGCCGCAAGTACCGCCCGCATCCCCGCCGGCCTCGCGACCGCGCTGCGCAACGCCACCGCGGACCTCGGCCGCCGCCTCGCCGACGGCGGACGGCGCACCCGCCGCACCCCCGGTGCCGTACTCCCCGGCGAGCAGCCGCCCTGGCGGCTGTGGGCCGAACTGGCCCGCGCCTATCTGACTCTCGCGGTCACCTGGCTGCCCCGGCCCCGACCCGTCCGCACCGTCACCGTGTTCGTCGCGGCGAGCGAGACGCTCAGCGTGCGGCCGTACGGCTCTCCGGCCGTGTACCGGAGTCTGCGGAGCCCTCCGTGGCAGGGGCCGGACGCCACGCCCTGACGGCCACCGCGTACAACGGCAGCGCGAGGACGAGTCCCGCGCCCGCGCCGAAGCAGACCGACGGGATCAGTTCCCAATGCTTCGCGGTCGCCCCCCAGTAGGCCCACCACCGCGAGGCCCGCTGCACCGCCCCCGCCGCCGCGCACCCCCCGAGCAGCGCCACCGCCCACCACCGGTCGGCGGCCGAGAGTACGGGCACCCCCGCCGGCCCGGCCGCGGCCGGTGCCGTACGGCGCAGCACCCGCGCCACGAACAGCGCGATCACCGCGGCCGCCACCGCCGAACCCCCGTACTGCAGGTACCAGTACAGCGGCGAGCCCGCGATCTGTCCGCCCAGCACGGGAAACAACCGCATCCCCCACCGGTCGAGATGTGTGAACGCGTCCCACACCACATGCGTCGACGCGCCCAGCACGGCCGAGACGTACCAGCGCACCGCCGCCGGTACGCCCGGGCGCGTGCGCGGCGCACCGCACCGCAGCAGCGCCGCCGTCCGGCCCTGCCGGGCCCGTGGCAACAGCGCCACCAGCGGTTCGCGTACCAGCAGCCACAGCCCCACCAGCGCCCAGGCGAGGAGCACATCGACCGTGAACACGCCCTGGAAGGAGTGCGTCACATCGCCGAACTCCATCGCCCCCGCCAGGACGCTCGCCGCGTAATAGGTCAGGTCGGGAGCGAAGCTCCCCGCGACCAGCACCGCGGGAACCAGGCCGCCCCGGCCGCTCCCGTCGGTGCGCACCGCCGGAAGGACCGCCGCGGCATGGCTGAGCGTGAACGGCAAGACGGCTCCTCACGGCAGGCGTGGGCCGGGCGCTCGGGGCCCGTGATCGGAAGACCCCAGTATGGGCGACGCGCCTGTCGGCCCCTGCCGCCCGATCAACGTGACCAAAGGGTGAATATGGGGCACGAACGGGTGCCCGTACAAAGGAAGTTGCCGTAGGGTCGCGAGGGCCGTCACGCCGGGTGGCCGAGAAGGGCAACCGGCGGGGCGGGTGGAACGTCACAACAGGGCGAGCACAACATACGTTGACGGGCGCCACAGCGCCCACGGGAGGGGTTCACTCTATGGCGGCGCATTTCGGCAGGAGGCTGCGCAAGGGAGCGGCAACCACCGCCGTGGCCGCGGCGGCGGTGGCGGCCCTGTCCGCATCCCAGGCTCCGGGCGTGACGGTCGACGACCAGGGCAGACAGTCCACCGCCGACAGCACGCCCTCGCCCGAGGAGGCCGCCGACGACAGCGCGACCGGCAACTCGCCCTACTACACGGACCTGCCGCCGCTCAACAGCCCCAACCCGTCCCCGGGCAGCGGACCGGACGAGGAGGGCTCCGCCACCGACGCGGAGGCCGGCATCCCCGCGACGGTCCTCGACGCCTACAAGAAGGCCGAGGCGGCGCTGCGCGAGGAGAAGCCCGGCTGCAATCTGCCCTGGCAACTCCTCGCCGCCATCGGCAAGGTCGAGTCCGGGCAGGCCCGCGGCGGACGCGTCTCCGCCGACGGCACCACGCTCTCCCCGATCCTCGGCCCGCAGCTGGACGGCAACGGCTTCGCCCTCATCAGGGACACCGACAACGGTGCCTACGACGGCAACAGCACCTACGACCAGGCCGTCGGCCCCATGCAGTTCATCCCCTCCACCTGGGCGTGGGCGGGCCGCGACGGCAACGGTGACGGGCGCAAGGACCCCAACAACGTCTACGACGCGGCCCTCTCCGCCGGCCACTACCTGTGCCGCAACGACTGGGACCTGTCCGACCGGAGCGACCTGCGGAAGGCCATCCTCAGCTACAACAACTCGACGGACTATCTGAACACCGTCCTGAGGTGGCTGGACTACTACCGCGAGGGCAGTCACGAGATCCCGGACGGCACCGGCACGCTGCCGGGGAACCGCAGCGACAACGACAGCGAGCGGCGCTCCCCGTCGGCCTCGGCCACTCCGCCCGCGCCGAAGCCCGGCACCAGGCCGAGCACCAAACCGAGTACCAAGCCGAGTACCAAACCCTCCGACAAGCCGGGCGGCTCGAGCCCGAGCCCCGGGCCCACCACCCCCGGCAGCGGGAGCCCCACCACGCCCCCGCCGACCACGCCCACGCCCTCTCCGACGCCCACCGACACGGTGGACCACCTGGAGCGCGTCGGTACCGGAACGCTCACGGCGATGGCGGGCGACGCGTTCACCGAGAAGATCAGCGCGCGCGCCGAGACGGACACCGGCAAGGCCGTCGCCAAGGTACGGATCCGCTTCACCATCGTGGGCGACACCGACGCCACCTTCGCCGGCGGTGAGAACGTGGCGACCGCCGTCACCGACACGTCGGGCGTCGCCGTGGCGCCCGCGCTCCGGGCGGGCGAGACGACCGGCTCGTTCACCATCCGTGCCGTCGTCGTCGGCCGCGTCCTGCCGGGCATCGAGTACAAGGCGACGGTCACCGAGCGCGCAGCCGACACGCTCGTCCGCACCGGTGACGCGGCGCTGACCTGCACCGCCGGCGGCGAGTTCGCCGCGGCGGTCGAGGTGAAGG
>KL568543.1:45838-46650 GCA_000715605.1 Streptomyces speibonae
GTCGAGGTGAAGGCCACGTACGACGGTGCCGCCGCCGACAAGGTCGCCGCCACCGCCACGCTCATCACCTCGGTCGACGACCCTGCCGAGAACGACAAGGGCCCCTACTTCAAGGACGCCGAGGGCAAGGCCGTCCGCACCCTGGACGGCCTGAAGACGGACGCGAACGGCCTGCTGAAGCTGCCTCGGCTGTACGCGGACGAGACCACCGGCACGTTCCTGCTCCGCATCACCACGGCGGGCGGCGCGACCCTCACCCTCGAACTGACCGTGACGGCGCCCGAGTCGCCGTCCCCGAGCCCGTCGGCCTCGGACGAACCCACCGGCTGACGACACGTCACCCTGCCGAAGGCGCCCTTCCCGTACGACGCGGAGGGGCGCCTTCGTTCACCGCCCCTGCCGCGCCTTGGTGTGCCGGGTCGGCTCGGCGGAGGCCGGGTCCTCCGGCCACGGATGCCTGGGGTAGCGCCCGCGCAGTTCGGCCCGTACGCCCTTGTAGCCCTCTCGCCAGAAGGACGCGAGGTCGGCGGTGACGGCGGTGGGCCGCCCGGCCGGGGACAGCAGATGCACCAGGAGCGGCACACCGGCCACCCGGGGCGACTCCTGCAGCCCGAACATCTCCTGGAGCTTCACCGCGAGCACCGGCCGCTCCGGGTCGGAGTAGTCGACCCGGATCGCGGACCCGCTGGGTACGGTGATCCGCTCGGGCGCGAGTTCGTCGAGCCGCGCGGCCTCCCCGCCGGCCCAGGGCAGCAGCCGCCCGAGTGCCTGGCCGGCGTCGATCCGCGCGAGGTCGGCCCGTCGCCGGGCCC
>KL568543.1:46887-47587 GCA_000715605.1 Streptomyces speibonae
GCGCCATCAGAGATGTGTATAAGAGACAGACCCGAACCCCTCCCGGCGCAGCCCGTCCAGCAGCGCGGCCCGTACGAGCGCGGGGCCGGCGTCGGTGTGCGGCCGGACGGCCAGCTCCACCGCCCCGAGCCGCTCGACCCGCCGCGCGACGACGTCCCCGCCGGCCCAGTGCACCTCCTCGCGGCTCTCCAGCAGCGCGCCCGCCGCGTACCGCGCGATGTCCTCGTCGACCGCCGCGCCGAGCCCCACGCGCGCGTGCCCACGCCCCACGGGCCGGTCGGCCACGGCCACGGCGAGCCACTCCGCTCCCCGCAACGCCGACCCCGCCCCCACCTCGGCCCGCGTCCCGGCCACCGTCAGATACGACCCCCCGTCGAGCCGAGCCACCCGCTCTGGGAACGCCAACGCGACAACAGTCCCGACCCGGGCTTCCTCCCCACCCTCAACGCCCCAGGCGCGACGCTGCCCGTGCTGCACACCCGTCGGCGGAGCTTCGGCCGGGTGAGCGCCCGGGGCGGCGTGGGCGCGGCCGTCGGCGGTGCCGGTGTCCGGGGCGGGCTGGGGCCCGGGCTCGTGCCGTGTGTCCGGGGGTGCGGCCATTTCGCGTTGGGTGCCTGGCATGGTCCGGGTGCCGGTGGCGGGCGCGGGGTGGTGTGCGTCGTCTTCGGCCGGGTGAGCGCCCGGGGCGGCGTGGGCGCGG
>KL568543.1:47822-49049 GCA_000715605.1 Streptomyces speibonae
TCGGCGGTGCCGGTGTCCGGGGCGGGCTGGGGCTCGTGCCCGTGCCGTGTGTCCGGGGGTGCGGCTGCTGCTCTGCCCGTGCCCGCGGTGGTCTGCGGGTGATCGTCGGTGGGCCGGGCGTCGGGCACCGGTTGGGGGTGGCGGTGTTTGTTCCGGGCGTCCGGGGTCGCGGGTGTGCCGGCCTGCGGCGGAGCCGGGTGGGCGGTCAGTCTGCGCAGGCGGCGGGTCTCCGTGCGCCAGCGCGCGGCGTACGCGTCGCCGCCGCGGCGGGCCGTGCGCAGGGCGCCGGTGAGGTCGTCGCCGTAGCCGCGCGGCGGCTCCTCGCCGATCAGGGCGACCACTTCCGCAGCGAGCTCCGCACCCACCACCGGTGCCGCGTCCAGCAGCGCCCGCCCCAGCCGGGGGTGCAGTCCCAGCCCCGCCAGCCGGACACCCCGTTCCGTGGCCCGTCCGCCGGGACCGACCGCCCCGATGGCCGTCAGGACGGAGCGGGCGGCCGCCATGGCGCCGCCCGGCGGAGGGTCCAGCAGGGCCAGCCCCGCGGCGTCGGGATCGCCCCAGCACGCCGCCTGGAGCGCGAACGCCGTCAGGTCGGCCACCTTGATCTCGGGGGAGGGGAACCGCGGCAGCCGAGTATCCTCCGCCTCCGCCCAGCACCGGTACACCGCCCCCGGCGCCTCACGCCCCGCGCGGCCCGCCCGCTGCCGCCCGGCGGCCCGCGACGCACGCACCGTCGTCAGCGCGCTCAGCCCGCGCGCGTGATCGACCCGCGGCTCCCGCGCGAGCCCCGAGTCCACGACCACCCGCACCCCGGGAACCGTCAGCGACGACTCCGCCACCGACGTCGCGAGGACCACCCGGCGCCGCTGTCCGGCGGACAGCACCGCGTCCTGCACGGCGGCCGGCGCCCTGCCGTGCACCTGGAGCACCTCGACACCGTCCAGGTCACCGAGGTGCCCGGCCACCCGGGCGATCTCACCCACGCCGGGCAGGAACACCAGCACGTCCCCGTCGCGCTCGGCCAGCGCCCGCCGCACCACCGACGCCACATGCGTCAGGAACACCGGATCGACCCGCATGCCGTGCGGCGGACGCACCTCCCGCGCGGGAGGCGCCCACACCACCTCCACCGGGTGCGCGGCACCGTGCGCCTCGACGACCGGCGCGCCGCCCAGCAGCCGCGCCCAGCCCTCCGCGTCCGTGGTCGCCGACGCGGCCACGAGCCGC
>KL568543.1:49270-53218 GCA_000715605.1 Streptomyces speibonae
CGGCCACGAGCCGCAGCTCGGGACGGAGCGTCTCGCGCACGTCCCACAGGAACGCCGCCGCCGTGTCCGCGTCCAGATGCCGCTCGTGGCACTCGTCGAGCACCACCACGTCCACCCCGGTCAGCTCCTGGTCGCGCTGCAGGCGCTGCAGGAGCACACCCATCGTGACGACCTCCACGCGCGTGTGCCGCCCCACCGTCCGCTCCCCGCGCACCGTGAAACCGACCGACTCGCCGACCCGCTCGCCCAGCAGCCACGCCATCCGCCGGGCCGCCGCGCGGGCCGCGATGCGCCGCGGCTCGGCGACCACCACCCGGCGCGCGGGCCCCGCGCCGAGCAGGCCCGCCAGCGCGGGCGGCACCAGCGTCGTCTTGCCCGTCCCGGGCGGCGCCACCAGCACGGCGGTGCCGTGCGTGTCGAGGGCGCCGGCCAGCCCGGGCAGGGCGTCCCGTACCGGAAGGGCGTCCAGGGCGTCGTAACGGATCACGCTGTCAGTCCCGCGCGCACACGAAGATCGCCGTTCCCGGGATCAGGTTCCCGCGCAGCGGCGACCAGCCGCCCCACTCGGAGGTGTTCCAGGCCGGCCACTCCGGTTCCACCAGGTCCACCAGCCGGAACCCGGAGGCGACGACGTCCCGGACCCGGTCCCCGAGCGTCCTGTGGTGCTCGACGTACACCGCGCGGCCCTCCTCGTCCTGCTCGACGTAGGGAGTGCGGTCGAAGTAGGACGCCGAGACGCTCAGGCCCTCGGGGCCCGGCTCATCGGGGAAGGCCCAGCGGATCGGGTGCGTGACCGAGAAGACCAGCCGGCCGCCCGGCCGCAGCACCCGGCGCACCTCCCGCAGCACCAGCCGCGGATCGGCCACGAAGGGCAGCGCCCCGTACGCCGAGCAGGCCAGGTCGAAGGAGGCGTCGGCGAAGGGCAGCGCGCCCGCGTCGGCGCACACCAGGGGGATCGGCCCGCCGATGCGCAGCGCGTGCCGCAGCTGCCGGTGCGAGATGTCCAGCGCCACCGGACGGGCCCCCTGGGCGGCCAGCCAGCGCGAGCACTGCGCCGCGCCGGCGCCGAGCTCCAGGACGTCCCGTCCCTTCAGCTCCTCCGGCGGGCCGAGCAGCCCCGCCTCCACCTCGTCCAGCCCTTCGGGGCCCCACACGAAGCGGTCGTCGCCGAGGAACGTGCCGTGCTCGGTCTGGTAGTCGTCCGCGTTGCGGTCCCACCAGCCCCGGTTGGCCCGTGAACTCTCCGCGACACCGGCCGCCCGCCGGGTCGCCTCCGGTTCGGGTGCATCGCGCTCTTGGATGATCGGCTCCCTCGTCGTACTCTTCCGTCCAGCCGGACCCCGGCGGGTCGCCGATGGGTGCTGCCGGACCCTGCGTGGTCCCGGGCATCGCCTGACGTGCGCCTTCCGCCATGCGGGGGAAATGTGCCGGTTATGCGGCGATCCGCCCCGGGTGGGCGGCTTCGCGCATTGACCCTGTCCGGCTGCCCCCGTATGCTACAAGTTGCGCTGCGAGCCTGCGTGCCTCAGACGTAGCAGGCTGCGCTCGCATCTGTTGTATGTCCCCTCGGTTCTCGAGGCGTCATCACTGTTCGACGGTGGGGCGCTTACTTGGCTGTCCGGCTTCTGCAGAGCGAAACGGGCTCCGGCGTAGCAGTACCTACGACTTCAATGTCCGTACCGGAGCCCTTTCCCACATGACGAGCAGCACCGAGACCACCGCCACCACCCCGCAGGTAGCGGTCAACGACATCGGTAACGAGGAAGCCTTCCTCGCCGCGATCGACGAGACGATCAAGTACTTCAACGACGGCGACATCGTCGACGGCGTCATCGTGAAGGTCGACCGGGACGAGGTCCTGCTCGACATCGGTTACAAGACCGAAGGCGTTATCCCGAGCCGCGAGCTCTCGATCAAGCACGACGTCGACCCCAACGAGGTCGTCGCCGTCGGCGACGAGATCGAGGCCCTGGTCCTCCAGAAGGAGGACAAGGAAGGCCGCCTGATCCTCTCGAAGAAGCGCGCCCAGTACGAGCGTGCCTGGGGCACCATCGAGAAGATCAAGGAAGAGGACGGGATCGTCACCGGTACCGTCATCGAGGTCGTCAAGGGTGGTCTCATCCTCGACATCGGCCTCCGCGGCTTCCTCCCGGCCTCCCTGGTCGAGATGCGCCGTGTCCGCGACCTCCAGCCCTACGTGGGCAAGGAGCTCGAGGCGAAGATCATCGAGCTGGACAAGAACCGCAACAACGTGGTCCTGTCCCGCCGTGCCTGGCTGGAGCAGACCCAGTCCGAGGTCCGCCAGACGTTCCTCACCACCCTCCAGAAGGGTCAGGTCCGTTCCGGCGTCGTCTCCTCGATCGTCAACTTCGGTGCCTTCGTGGACCTGGGTGGCGTCGACGGTCTGGTCCACGTCTCCGAGCTCTCCTGGAAGCACATCGACCACCCGTCCGAGGTCGTCGAGGTCGGCCAGGAAGTCACCGTCGAGGTCCTCGACGTCGACATGGACCGCGAGCGTGTCTCCCTGTCGCTGAAGGCGACCCAGGAAGACCCGTGGCAGCAGTTCGCCCGCACCCACCAGATCGGCCAGGTCGTGCCCGGCAAGGTCACGAAGCTGGTTCCGTTCGGTGCGTTCGTCCGCGTGGACGAGGGCATCGAGGGTCTGGTCCACATCTCCGAGCTGGCCGAGCGCCACGTGGAGATCCCGGAGCAGGTCGTCCAGGTCAACGACGAGATCTTCGTCAAGGTCATCGACATCGACCTCGAGCGCCGTCGCATCAGCCTCTCGCTGAAGCAGGCCAACGAGTCCTTCGGTGCCGACCCGTCGGCGGTCGAGTTCGACCCGACCCTGTACGGCATGGCCGCGTCCTACGACGACCAGGGCAACTACATCTACCCCGAGGGCTTCGACCCCGAGACCAACGACTGGCTCGAGGGCTACGAGAAGCAGCGCGAGGAGTGGGAGCGCCAGTACGCCGAGGCGCAGCAGCGCTTCGAGCAGCACCAGGCGCAGGTCATCAAGTCCCGCGAGGCGGACGCCCAGGCCGCTGCCGAGGGTGGCGAGGCCGCCGCTCCGGTCGCGTCCGGTGGCGGTTCGTACTCCTCCGAGGGTGGCGACCAGTCCGGCGCGCTGGCCTCGGACGAGGCGCTCGCCGCTCTGCGCGAGAAGCTGGCGGGCGGGCAGAGCTGACGCTCGCTCCCTGACCGTCGACCGAGGGGCCGTACCCGTGAGGGTGCGGCCCCTCGCCGCTGCCCGGTCCGGGGGTGGTCCGGCGGGCCGGCCGATGGCGCGATGTCCCGCGGTCCCGCGGGAGTCAGCCCCGCCGGGGAATGTCAGTACCGCCTGCCACGTTGTGTTGTACGAACACGAGGAGGAGCGGTCACTGTGCTTGATCCGCAGGGTTTGTACGCATGGGAGCCGAAGGGACTCGGCGTCGTCGACATGGCGCTGGCCCAGGAGTCGGCCGGACTTGTCATGCTCTACCACTTCGACGGATACATCGACGCGGGCGAGACCGGAGACCAGATCGTCGACCGGCTGCTCGGCTCGCTGCCCCACCAGGTCGTCGCCCGGTTCGACCACGACCGGCTGGTCGACTACCGCGCCCGGCGCCCACTGCTGACCTTCACCCGCGACCGCTGGAGCGGCTACGAGGTGCCCGCCATCGAGGTGCGCCTCGTCCAGGACGCCACCGGAGCGCCCTTCCTGTTGCTGTCCGGGCCCGAACCGGACATCGAGTGGGAGCGCTTCGCCGCCGCCGTCCAGCAGATCGTGGAGCGGCTCGGCGTACGCCTGTCGGTGAACTTCCACGGCATCCCCATGGGCGTCCCGCACACCCGCCCGGTCGGCATCACCCCGCACGGCAACCGCGCCGATCTCGTCCCGGCGGGCAACAGCCCCTTCGACGAGGCGCAGGTGCCCGGCAGTGCGGAGGCCCTCGTCGAGTA
>KL568543.1:53392-55083 GCA_000715605.1 Streptomyces speibonae
CCCTTCGACGAGGCGCAGGTGCCCGGCAGTGCGGAGGCCCTCGTCGAGTACCGGCTGATGCAGGCCGGACACGACGTCCTGGGCGTCGCCGCGCACGTGCCGCACTACATCGCCCGTTCCCCCTACCCGGACGCGGCACTGACCGCCCTGGAGGCCATCACGGCCGCCACCGGCCTGGTCCTGCCCGGTGTCGCGCACGCGCTGCGCACCGACGCGCACCGCACCCAGACCGAGATCGACCGCCAGATCCGGGAGGGCGACGACGAGCTCACCGCCCTCGTACAGGGCCTCGAGCACCAGTACGACGCGGCCGCGGGTGCGGAGACCCGGGGCAACATGCTCGCGGAGCCGGCGGAGATCCCGTCCGCCGACGAGATCGGCCGCGAGTTCGAGCGCTTCCTGGCGGAGCGGGAGGGCGACAACTGACGCCCCGCGGACCCGGTACCGCGGGCAGTCGCCCGTAGGGCCTGTACGGCCGCTCCCGCCCGCGCCCCCGGGGCGGACGACGGGAACCGCCGCGCAGGCCCTAGGCTGCTGTGCATGCTGACAGTGGGGCTGACCGGCGGTATCGGTGCCGGCAAGAGCGAGGTGTCGCGGCTGCTCGTCGAGTGCGGTGCCGTGCTGATCGACGCGGACCTCATCGCCCGTGAGGCGGTCGAACCGGGGACACCGGGGCTCGCCGCCGTCGTGGACGCCTTCGGCGAGGACGTCCTCACCGAGGAGGGCGCCCTCGACCGGCCGAAACTGGGCTCCATCGTCTTCGCCGACCCGGAGAAACTGGCCCTCCTCAACTCGATCGTCCACCCCCTGGTCGGCGCCCGCTCCCGCGAGCTGGAGGAGGCCGCCGCCGAGGACGCCGTGGTCGTCCACGACGTCCCCCTCCTCACGGAGAACGACCTCGCGTCCCGCTACGACGTGGTGATCGTCGTCGACGCCTCCCCCGCCACGCAGCTCGAGCGGCTCGTGGGCCGGCGCGGCATGACCGAGCAGGACGCGCGGGCGCGGATGGCCGCCCAGGCGACCCGCGAGGAGCGCCGCGCGATCGCCGACATCGTGATCGACAACGACGGCTCCCTGGAGGAGCTGGAGCGACGCGTCAAGGAGGTCTGGGCCGAACTGGTCCGGCGGGCCCGCGCGTCCCGGGAGGAGTCCCAGGAATAGCCCGCCGAGGGCGGGGCGTTGAACCGGTTCAGCAAGGGAAGGAATGCGCCGTGCCCGAAACCAGCGGTTCGACCGGACGTACGCCTCAGACGCATGTCATCGATTTCCGTGCCGCCGAGCAGCTGCTCGCCTCCCGGGACCCGCGCGGCGCGGTCAAGCTGCTCGACGGCGTGATCGACGTCCACCCCGAGAACACCGCCGCGCGGCTGCTGCGCGCCCGCGCCTTCTTCGCCGCGGCCCAGCTGCGCCCCGCCGAGCTGGAGTTCTCCCTCGTCCTGGAGCGCGAGCCGGACAACGCCTTCGCCCACTTCGCGCTGGCCCGCACCTACCAGCGGCAGGGCCGCGCCCGCCCGGCCAGGAGGCACTTCCGGCTGGCGGCTGCGCTGGACCCCAACCCGGAGTACCTGAAGGCGGCCCGCTTCGAGGAGTGACGGGAGGCCCGGGTGTTCGGGCAGACGGGCGGCCCGCGTGCTACGGCCGGTCCCGGGGCGGCTCGTCGTTCGGCGGCTCGTACGGCGGGACGTCCCGCC
>KL568543.1:55278-56913 GCA_000715605.1 Streptomyces speibonae
GGGCGGGACGTCCCGCCCCGGCTGCCAGTGCGGTCCCTGGCGGATGTGCCGGAGGACGACGAGCAGATCGGCCGTGACCAGCAGCCACAGTGCCCCGCACGCGAGCGCCCAGGCAGGATGACCGGCGAGAGCGAACGCGACCGTTCCGGCCACCGTCCAGACCTCGCCCCACACACTCAGCCAGAACCGCATCCGCAGCGCACTGCGCGCGGTCGCCGGCTCACTGCCCGTACGCATCGTCCTCACCACCGCACGAATCCTTCCGCCCCCGGGTGCCCCGGAACCCGCTGTTCCACCGCCTGGCCGGCCACCGGCTCTCACTCGGACGGGTGAAAACGGGAGGGCTGGGAACGGGTGTGCGGGGATGATCCGTTGGACGGGCATGGAGCTGAGAATGCGTGAGGGGCACGAGGGGACGGGACCCGGGGCGATCACTCCGGACGGCAGCGCGGTGGAGCTCTACGAGCGGCTGCCCGTCGGGGACGAGCCGGACATCATCGCCGCCGCCGTGCCGGCCGGGGCGCGGGTGCTGGAGCTGGGCTGCGGCGTGGGACGCATGACACATGCGCTGCTGGAGCGCGGTTTCGAGGTCACGGCGGTGGACGAGTCGGCGGAGATGCTGGCGCGCGTGCGGGGCGCACGGACGATCCACGCGCCGATCGAGCGGCTCGACATCGGCGAGACGTTCGACGTGGTGCTGCTCGCCTCGTTCCTGGTGCACGCGGGGGACGTCGAGGTGCGCCAGGGCATGCTGCGTACCTGCGTACGGCATCTGGCGAAGGGCGGGTGCGTGCTGATCCAGCGGGAGGGCGAGGACTACCACACCAATCTGCCGCGCGAGCGGGTCGACCCGGCGGGCTTCACCGTGCGGATCCTGTCGGCGGAGCCGGTCGGTGACGGGGTCGACTCGGTGCGCGCGGAGTATGTGTTCCCGGACGCGGTCTGGACCCAGACCTTCCGTGCCCGCCCGCTGACGAGGCAGCAGTTCGAGGAGGCGCTGGCGGAGGCGGGCCTGAGGGTGGACCGGTATCTGACGGCGGACCGGGTGTGGGTGAGGGCGGTCCCGGCGGCCGAGCGAGGAATGAGGACCGAGGAGCGATGAGTTCGCGGGCGAAGGGCGGTCTACCCCGGTGACACCGAGACGGACCACATCCTCAGGAGCCCATCATGTCCGAGACCAGCGTTGACGCCGCCACCGGCCCCGCGACCACGCGCGGACGGCGTGCCCGTATCGCACTGCGCGCCGTGCAGGTGCTGCTCGCCCTGTTCTTCGCGGGAGCCAGTGCGCTGCCCAAGCTGATCGCCCACTCCTCCGCCCTCGAGTCCTTCGAGGAGATGGGCTGGGGCAGCGCGGGCATGTACGCCGTCGGCGTGCTCGAACTGGCGGGGGCCGTCGGCCTGATGGTGCCCGTGCTCCAGTCGGCCGCGGCGACGGGCCTGGCCGCGCTGATGGTGGGCGCGTTCGTCACGCACGTCACGGTGTTCGACGGTGAGAACGCGGCGACGCCCCTCGTCCTGCTCATACCGCTCGCCCTCATCGCCTGGACCCGCCGCAGCCACAACAGGGACCTCCTCGGCCTCCTGCACCGCAGCTCCTGAGGCGGGCCGTCAGCGGCGGGGTGAGCCGCCGGGGTC
>KL568543.1:57134-58093 GCA_000715605.1 Streptomyces speibonae
GACGGGCGGCCGCCCTTCGTACGCCGGGTGGCCGCCCCTCCCCGGGCACCGGGACCGGCGCCCGGGGTGCCGCCGTCCGGTGGGGCGAACCCGCCCAGGCCGCCGAGTCCGCGCAGGCGCTCCATCTCGCGGCGGTCGCGCTTGGTCGGGCGGCCCGTGCCGCGGTCGCGGACACCGGCCGGGGCGACGGCCTCGCGGGGCGGCGGAGGAGGTGAGTTGTCGACGTAGCACTGGACGGCCACCGGAGCGCCCACCCGCTTGCGGATCAGCCGCTTGACGACGACGATTCGCTCCCGGGTCTCGGCCCGCAGCCGCACCTCGTCACCGACGCGCACGGAGTGCGAGGGCTTCACCCGCTCGCCGTTCACCCGGACATGACCGCCCCGGCAGGCGGCGGCACCGAGGGAGCGCGTCTTGACCAGACGCACCGACCAGATCCAGCTGTCGATCCGCACGGACTCGCCGGCACCCGGCCCAGCCGCCTCGGCGGCGGCCACCGCGGCGGCGGTCTTCGGGTCCTCGGCAGCCCCGGACGCGGCACTCTCAGAAGCCATGGTCCCGACCCTAACCCCGCGACCACCGCCGGTGCGGAAGATTTTCCCGCTCCCCGCAGCGCCTACCGTGGAGTCATGGACCCCGACGGCCTCTCCCGTCTCGACCGGCGCATCACGGACTGCCGTGCCTGCCCCCGGCTGGTCGCCTGGCGTGAGGAGGTGGCCCGTACCAAACGCGCCGCGTTCGCGGACTGGACGTACTGGGGCCGGCCGGTACCCGGGTTCGGGCCGCCGGACGCCCGGCTGCTGATCATCGGCCTGGCACCGGCGGCGCACGGCGGGAACCGCACGGGCCGGATGTTCACCGGGGACCGCTCCGGTGACGTGCTGTACCAGGCGCTGTACGACGTCGGGCTCGCCTCGCAGCCGTCCTCCGTGCACGCGGAGGACGGCCTGCGGCTGTAC
>KL568543.1:58306-59731 GCA_000715605.1 Streptomyces speibonae
GAGGACGGCCTGCGGCTGTACGGCGTGCGCGTCACCGCGCCCGTGCACTGCGCCCCGCCCGCCAACAAGCCCACCCCCTCCGAACGGGACGCCTGCCGGCCCTGGCTGGTGCAGGAGCTGCACCTGCTGCGCCCCACGCTCCGGGCCGCCCTCGTCCTCGGCGCCTTCGGCTGGCAGGCCGCCCTGCCGGCGTTCGCCGAGGCCGGCTGGACCGTGCCCCGGCCCCGGCCCGCCTTCGCGCACGGCGCCCGCGTCACTCTGGACGCCGCCGACGGGCCCGGCCTGGACCTCTTCGGCTGCTTCCACGTCAGCCAGCGCAACACCTTCACGGGCCGGCTCACCCCGGAGATGCTCCGGGAGGTCCTGCGCACCGCCGCCCGAGCGGCGGGACTGGGCACCACGGAAACCACATGAGCGGGTCCGGCCGGCGGCATTAGGGTGCCCGGATGGGCAGATACCCGGCGATCGAACCGTACGACCACGGCATGCTGGACGTCGGTGACGGCAACCGCATCCACTGGGAGACCAGCGGCAACCCGCACGGCAAGCCCGCGGTGGTGCTGCACGGCGGTCCGGGCTCCGGGGCCGGACCGAACCTGCGGCGCTACTTCGACCCGGCCGCCTACCGGATCGTCCTGCTCGACCAGCGCGGCGCCGGACGGTCCCGGCCGCCCGCGAGCGACCCCGCCACCGACATGAGCGTCAACACCACCGCGCACCTCATGGCCGACCTGGAGCGGCTGCGCGCCCACCTGGGCATCGAGCGGTGGCTGGTGTGGGGCGTGTCGTGGGGGTCGGTCCTGGGCCTGCGGTACGCGCAGACCCACCCGGGCGTGGTGTCCGAACTCGTCCTCACCGGAGTCGCCACCGGCTCGAGCGCCGAGGTGGACCTCCTCACCCGGGGGCTGGGCACCATCTTCCCGGAGGCGTTCGAGCGCTTCCTCGCCCTGCTGCCGCCCGACGAGCGGGAGGGCAACCCGGCCGCCGCGTACAACCGGCTGCTGGAATCACCCGACCCCGAGGTCAGGGAGCGGGCCGCCCGCGCCTGGACCGACTGGGAGACGGCGATGATCCCCGCCCCGCCGGGCTCGGTCGCCCGCTTCCGGGACCCGGAGTACCGCTTCGGCTTCGCCCGCACCGTCACCCACTACTGGGGCAACGACCACTTCCTCGGCGAGAGCGAGGACCCGGGCGGTGACAGCGGTGGGCACGGGCAGAGCGTCGTCCTGCGCGACGCCCACCTGCTGCGGGGCATCCCCGGCACCCTGGTCCAGGGCAGCCTCGACCTCGGCAATCTCCTCGGCACCGTCTGGCGGCTCCACCACGCCTGGCCCGACAGCGAACTGGTGATCGTCGACGAGGGTGGCCACGACGCGGGCGCGGCGGGCGACGACGCACTCGTGGCGGCGACGGACCGGTACGCCC
>KL568543.1:59963-65688 GCA_000715605.1 Streptomyces speibonae
CGTCCGGCTCCCGCTCCTCGTTCCCGGCGCCGTCCGTCCACTCCACGGCCGTGAAGCCGTGCCGCTCGTAGAAGCGGTGGGCCGGCGTGTTGACCTGGAACGTCCACAGGGCGAGCCCCTGGGGGCTGCGTCGCTTGGCCAGCGCGACGAACCGGTCACCGAGCCCGCGCCCGCGCCACCCTGGCTCCAGGTACAGCTGCTCCAGCTCCCGGCCCTCCAGCACGAGCACCCCGACGACGCCCTCGCCCGCCGCCTCCGCCACCCAGGTCTCGCGCAGGGGCACCAGGACGTGCCGGAAGTACTCCAGGACCTCGTCGTCGCAGCGGGGCCGCACCACGCCGGGCAGCGCGGCGGCGAAGGACCGCAGCCACACGCCGGCCGCGGCCCCGGCGTCGGAGGGGCCGGCCCGGCGCAGTGTGACCGCGCTGTCGGGGGCCGTCACGACCCGGCGGCGTCCGGGACGGCCGCCGTCGCCGTGATCTCCACGAGTTGTCCGGGATAGCCGAGGCAGGTCACCCCGATCAGGGTCGAGGAGTGCGGCCCGGTGCTCAGCCCGGACGCCTCGACGACGTCCCACACGGCGGAGAGCACGGCGGGCTCAGCGCCGACCACGTACACATCGGTGGTGACGACCTGGTCCAGGGCGCTGCCCACCGCCGTCAGCTGTTCCTCGAGGTTGGCGAGCACCTGCCGGGCCTGACGCACCGGATCACCCTCGCCGACCAGTGTCCCGTCCGCGCTCAACGGGACCGAGCCGGCGAGGAACGCCAGTCTCGTGCCCGCCTCGACGACGGAGGCGTGCGAGTAGGCGGGCGGGGGGAACAGGGTGGGCACGGTGACGCGCTGGATCACGGCGGCTCCTGGAGCGGTGGACGGTCGACGCCGTCGTCGATCGTCCACCGCCCGGCCCGTCGCCGCATCCGAATTACGGGTGCAGCACCACCTTGGTGTAGCCGTCGATCCGCTTGTCGAACTTGTCGTAGGCCGACGGCGCCTGGTCCAGGGGCAGTTCGTGGGAGACGACGAAGCTCGGCTTCGCCCTGCCCTCGATGATCATGTCGCGCAGGAACCGGTTGTAGCGCTTCACGTTGCACTGTCCGGTGCCCATCCGCAGGCCCTTCTCGAAGAGCTTGCCGATCGCGACGAGGAGCATGCCCTGCTTGGCCTGCTCGTCCGGGGCGCCCGGGTCCGAGGGGACGTAGAGCCCGGGAATGCCGAGCATCCCGGTGGCCCGGACGGTGCGGATGAGGGAGTTCAGCACGGTCGCCGGTTCCTCACGGTCCGTGCCGCCGCCCGCCGAGGCCTGGTAGCCGACGGCGTCGATGCCCTTGTCGGTGCCCATGCCCTCGGTCTGCGCCTGGATCTGCTCGACCGGGTCGCCCTTGGAGAAGTCGATCGGGATCGCGCCGATCTCCTCGGCCTTCTGCAGCCGCTCGGGGACCCGGTCCACGACGAACACCTTGCGTGCGCCGCGCAGCAGCGCCGAGTAGGCGGCCATGAGGCCGACCGGGCCCGCGCCGTACACCGTGACGCTCTCCCCGGGGCGCACCTGGGCCAGTTCGCAGCCGTGGTAGCCCGTGGGGAAGATGTCGGCGAGCAGGATGAAGTCCTTCTCGTGCTCCTCTCCCGGCGGGAGTTTCAAGCAGTTGAAGTCGGCGTAGGGAACGCGCAGGTATTCGGCCTGTCCGCCCTTCCACGGCCCCATCGCGACATACCCGTAGGCGCCGCCGGGGAAGCCGGGGTTGACGGTCAGACAGAATCCCGTGTAGCCCTCCACGCAGTTGGTGCAGAATCCGCAGGCGACGTTGAAGGGCATGACGACGCGGTCGCCCTCCTTGAGCCCGGTGACGCCGGAGCCGACCTCCGCGATGATCCCCATGTTCTCGTGGCCGAAGGTGATGCCCGGCTCGGCGGCGGTACGGCCCTCGTACATGTGCAGGTCGGAGCCGCATATCGCGGTCGAGGTGACCCGTACGATCACATCGTTGGGGTGCTGGATCGAGGGGTTGTCCACTTCTTCGACCGCGACTTCGAACGGTCCCTTGTACACGACGGCCTTCATGACCACAACCTCCAGTCGATGGCGTGCATGTGCGGTTGAATCGCCTCTCCCGACGGTCCGCGTGACCGATATCTCATGATTCTCCGGTCCGCTGAACGGGGCAAGCCGGTAATAATTCCTGAATATCGTTTTCGGCGTCGTCGGGCAGGAACCGGCGCCGCATACTGAGTCGTAGCGAGGAGAAAGGGCGGAGATGGCAGCTCAGAGACTGGGAACACTCCTCGTCGCCGTGCCCGGACTGTCCGGCACCACCTATCCGCCGGGCACCACGGTGACCGTCCGCGGTCGCGGGGCCACGGTGGACGGCTATGTGAACGGCGACTGGCTTCCGCTGTCCTGGTGGGAGTTCTCCGACGGCCTCCGCGAGGACATCGCCGACCGCTGACCCGCGCCCCGCGGCCCCGGCGTCCGGGGCCTCAGGTGACCTTGACCCAGTCCAGGGTGCGCTCCACGGCCCGCTTCCAGTCCTCGTAGCCCTCCTGGCGCCGCTCCTCGCTCCACTGCGGCTCCCAGCGCTTGGACTCCTGCCAGTGGGTGCGCAGCTCGTCGGTGTCGCGCCAGAAGCCCACCGCGAGCCCGGCCGCGTACGCGGCGCCCAGTGCGGTGGTCTCGGCGACCACCGGACGGCTGACCGGCACCCCCAGCACATCGGCCTGGATCTGCATGCACAGGTCGTTCGCGGTGACGCCGCCGTCGACCTTGAGCACGTCCAGATGCACACCCGAGTCCTGCTCCATGGCCTCGACCACGTCACGGCTCTGGTAACAGATGGCCTCCAGCGTGGCCCGCGCGATGTGGCCCCCGGTGTTGTACCGGGACAGCCCGACCATGGCGCCGCGGGCGTCGGAGCGCCAGTAGGGGGCGAACAGGCCGGAGAAGGCGGGGACGAAGTACATCCCGCCGTTGTCCTCCACCGTGCGCGCGAGCTGCTCGCTGTCCGGGGCACTCCCGATGATCTTCAGTTGGTCGCGCAGCCACTGCACCGCGGCACCGGTGACGGCGATGGAGCCCTCCAGGGCGTAGACCGCGGGGCTGCCGGAGAACTGGTACGCGACCGTGGTCAGCAGCCCGCTGCGCGAACGCACCAGCTCGGTACCGGTGTTGAGCACGAGGAAGTTGCCCGTGCCGTAGGTGTTCTTCGCCTCGCCGGGGGAGAAGCAGACCTGGCCCACGGTCGCCGCGTGCTGGTCACCGAGCACGCCGGTGATCGGGACGGCGGCGCCCAGCGGCCGGGAGCTGCGGGCCTGCCCGAACGCCTCGGGGTGGGACGAGGGGTTGATGACCGGCAGCATGGAGCGCGGGACGCCGAAGATCTCCAGCAGTTCGTCGTCCCAGTCCAGGGTCTCCAGGTTCATCAGCATGGTGCGGCTGGCGTTGGTCACGTCCGTGGCGTGCACACCGCCGTTGGGTCCGCCGGTGAGGTTCCACAGCACCCAGGCGTCGGTGTTGCCGAACAGGGCGTTCCCCGCCTCGGCCGCCTCGCGCAGCCCGTCCACGTTCTCCATCAGCCACTTGAGCTTGCCGCCGGAGAAGTACGTGGCCGGCGGCAGACCGGCCTTGTGCCGGATGACGTCGCCGTGGCCGTCGCGTTCCAGGGCGGCCGCGATGCGGTCGGTGCGGGTGTCCTGCCAGACGATGGCGTTGTGGTAGGGGCGGCCGGTGCGCGGATCCCAGACCACCGTCGTCTCGCGCTGGTTGGTGATCCCGATGGCGCGCAGATCGCCGGCCGTGAGACCGCCGTCGCGCAGGGCGTTCTGGATCACCGTGTTGGTGCGCTCCCAGATCTCCACCGGGTCGTGCTCGACCCACCCGGATCTCGGCAGGATCTGCTGGTGCTCGAGCTGGTGCTTCGCCACCTCGTTCCCCGAGTGGTCGAAGATCATGAAGCGGGTGCTGGTGGTCCCCTGGTCCACCGCGCCGACGAATTCGGGCATGGCTGCCACCTCTCCTGGTGTGACGACAGGGCCTGAGGGCTACGGTTCCTCGGTCGCCGGACCTTCCTCCTGGGCCCCCGCCCTGGCGTTGATCACCGGCTTGATGAGCAGGTCGTACACGAGGACACCGACGATGCCGCCGATCAGCGGACCGACGATGGGGATCCACCAGTAGCCGCTGAACCACTCGAAGCTCCCGGGGAAGGCGATGGAGCCCCAGCCCTCGAAGTAGGTGAACAGCCGTGGCCCGAAATCTCGCGCGGGATTGATGGCGTATCCGGCATTGGTGCCGAACGTCAGGCCGATCACCGTGACCACCATGCCGATGAGGAACGGGTGCAGATTCGACAGCGGGGCCACATTGCGCAGGTCGATGAGCGCGCAGACGAGCAGCAGGAGAATTCCCGTTCCCACGATCTGGTCGAGCAGCGGACCCCACCAGGAATCCCCGAAATACTCGGCGGGGAATGTCGCGAAGATGGAGTAGGTGGGTAGCGATTCGTCCCGTGGGACTCCCGCCGCGGTCTCCGCCGCGTCGATGGCCCACCGGTAGCAGGCGTAGACGAGCGCGGCGCCGGCGAAGGCGCCCACCACCTGGGCCAGCCAGTACGGCAGCACCTTCCGCCAGGGGAAGTCCCCGCGTACCGCGAAGGCCAGGGTCACCGCGGGGTTGATGTGGGCGCCGCTGATGCCGCCGGCCACATACACGCCGAACACCACGGCGAAACCCCAGCCCCAGGCGATGATGAGCCAGTTCGCCGGCCCGAATTCCACCGCTTGTCGTCCCGACCCGGGCAGACCGACGAGGGCGACAGCCACCGAACCGGCTCCCAGCAGAAGCAGGACGAATGTCCCAAGGAATTCGGCGAGCATTTCGCCGCCGACACCTTCCTTGTAACCGCGTCTACGTACAGTGCGTTCAGCGCGTTCAGCCATCGGCTCTCCTCGGCAGGAAATGGCGTGGGCCTTTCCTCCCCCTACCGGAAGCGTAGGCGTAGGTCGGTGATCGGGCGCGCGGGGCGTCATATTTACTTCCAATAGAGCAATGTGTATTGCGCTCCGGCGTCCGCCTTCACTTCCTCGCCCGCCTCCCTTCGGATCGTCACCTCCCGGAAACACGGCCGTTCACCGTCCTCCCGCGCCGGCGGCTACCGTGGGGACCACGTGTCCCAGGCCCGGTCAGCGTCGTCCGCGAGCTCGTTCCCCTCTTCCGATGCGACGACCGGAGCCCAGTGAGCCGTCCCACCCGTGCCGTTCCCCCCTGGCTCGCCCATGCCCTGCGGGCCCAGCGAGGGCCGGTCGCCCGGAGCGCGGTCGCGCGGGGCGCGCTGGGCGGCGGACCGCTGCTGCTCGCGGCCGTCCTCGCGGGGCGGCCCACCGTCGGGGTCGTCGCCGCCGTCGGCGCCATGTTCGCCGGCATCAACGACCGCCCCGGCAGCCGGCGGGCCTCGGTCGGACGCATCGGGGGACCCGCGCTCGCGGGGGCGGCCGGGCTGGCCGTCGGGACGTACGCGGGCGACCACCTTCCGGCCGTACCGCTCACGCTGCTGCTGACCGGGCTCGGACTGATCGCCGGCGCGGTCAGCGCGCCCGGGCCCGTGGGGTCCGCCATGGGCACGCAGCTGCTGGTCGGCGCGGCCGTCGGGGCCGGGATGCCGCTGCCCGAACCGGGCCCGCTGCGGGCGCTCGCCCTGCTCGCCGGCGCCGGGTGGTTCCTGCTGCTGCGGCT
>KL568543.1:65906-66185 GCA_000715605.1 Streptomyces speibonae
GCCCCTTCCGGCTGGACTTCCGGTTCGACGGCGAGCGGGGTGCCATCGCGGGGGTGTACGACGCCATTGCCGCCCTGCTGGACTCCGCCGGGACGGACGACGCCCTCGCCCGCAGGGCGGCGCTCACCGCTGCCCTCGACCACGCGCAGGACGCGCTCACCGGCCCCCGGCTGCGGCGGTACGCCTCCTCCGCGGCCGAACGCCGGCTGCACGCGCAGTACGCCGCCGCCCTGCCGCTCGCCGAGGCCGCGACCGCGCTGGCCCTGTCTCTTATACACA
>KL568543.1:66398-67547 GCA_000715605.1 Streptomyces speibonae
GCGGCACCCCGACCGGACCGCTGCCCGCCCCCTCCCGTTCCGTGCCCGCCCTGCGCGCCCTGGACGACGCCCTGCTGCGGGCCGCCGAAGCCTTCGACTCGGGCGCGGGCGGCGACCTGCACAGCCGCAGGCGGTCCCGGGCCGCCCGGCTGCGCACCGTCACCGGCGCCCGGGGCCGCGAGTACGGCACCCGGGTCGCCCTCTGCTTCGGCACCGGCGTCGCCCTCGCCCAGGCCCTGCACCACGCGCGCTGGTACGGGCAGCACACGCACTGGTACTGGCTGCCCGTCACGGCCGTGTTCCTGGTCAAACCCGACCTCGGGCCGCTCGCCTCCCGGGTGCTGTCCCGCGCCGCCGGGACCGTGCTCGGCGCGCTGCTGTTCGCCGCGTTCGCCGCGGTGCTGCCCCGCCCCGCGGGACTGGTCGCCCTGGTCGTGGTGTGCGGGGCGCTGATCCCCCTCGCCGCACGGCACTTCGCCGCGCAGACCGCCGTCGTCACCGTGCTGGTGCTCGCCCTGGTGATGGCCGCCGGCGAACCGCAGGCCTCCGTCGGCCGGATCGGCGAGACCCTGCTGGCCTGCGCCGTCGTGCTGGTCGTCGGCCATCTCCCGATGCCGGGACAGCGCGGTCACGCCATCCGGGCCCGGCTCGTGGAAGCGGGCGGCGCCGCACAGACCTACCTCGACCACGTCCTCGCCGGCTCCGCCGACCGAGAGGCCCGCTGGGCGCTGCGCCGCGAGGCCTACCGCACGCTCGCGGAGGCCCGTACGGCCATCGCCCTCGCCTCGGCCGAACTGCCCCCGCTGGCCCGGCACGCGGACGGCACCGACGAGATCGCCGCCACCCTCGAACTGCTCGTCGACACCACCACCGCGGGCGCCGTCCACCTCGACGACACCGGCCGGCTCGACCCCCGGCACCTGGCGCGGCTCACCGAACTCCGGGACGAACTCGCCCGGCGCCACCGGCGCGCCGGACTCCCCGTTCCTCAACTGCGGGTCACCGGGTGACGCGCGCGGCGGGACCGGTACGACAGGCCGGGTCAGCCCACCCGGACCCACACCGGGGCGTGGTCCGACCCCGCCGCCCCGCGCCGCTCCCCGGGGTCCGGGCCGACGGACGGCAGTCCCTGTCTCTTATACACATCTC
>KL568543.1:67736-68234 GCA_000715605.1 Streptomyces speibonae
GCCCTCGTCCGGCAGGCCCGTGCCCGCCGCCGTCACCCGGCGCACCAGACGGTGACTGAGCAGCACATGGTCGATCAGCTCCCGCCGCCCGGAGTTCACCCGCGAATAGCGCTGTGCGACGGGGATGAGCGGAGCGATGTTCCACAGCCGCCCGGCGTCGCCCTGATCCGGGTGGTCGTGTCCGGACGTGCCGATCTCCGAACCGGGCGGCCCGAGCAGGATCTGCGTGGTCGCCGCCTGCACCTCGTCGTTGAGGTCGCCGAGGACCGCCACGTCCCGCTCCCGCCCGTCACCGTCGAGCAGCGCGTCCGCCAGGGCGCGCAGGGTCGCTGCCTCCGCCGTGCGCCGGTACAGGGCGTAGGCGCCGTAACGGGCCCGTTCGCCCTCGTCACGCGGGTGGAACCGGTTGTGCGGATATGTCAGCAGCTTCGACTTCAGATGACCGACCGCCACCCGCAGCGGCGTCCCGTCCTCGCCGGTCACCTCCACCGCGAGGAA
>KL568543.1:68448-70266 GCA_000715605.1 Streptomyces speibonae
CCGCGAGGAAGCCCCGGCCCGCCGCGGCGGCCGTCGGGCCCGCGTCGTCCGCCTGGACCGGGCGCAGTTTCGCCGGGAACGCCGCGGTGTCGGCGACCACGGTGGGCTCCGCGCGGCTCAGGAAGCCGACCCGTATGCCCCGGCCGTCCGCGTGCTCGGACAGGGTGATCCGCCAGTCGTCGTCCAGCAGTCCGGCCAGATCCTCCAGCGCGCCGGGGTCGCCGACCTCCTGCACCCCGAGCAGCGCCGGATCGAGTTCCGTGATCACGGCGGCGAGCGCCGCCAGCTTCGACTCGTACGCGGCCCGGTCAGCGGGCCCGAAGGGGCCGCCGGGCCGGTAGAGGTTCTCCAGGTTCCAGGTGCCGAGGAGCATTCCGGGCCCCTTTCAGCCGTGGGCGGGCTCGTGGCGGGGCCAGGGTGCGCGCCCGGCCCGCGCCGCGACAGAGGCGCGACGGGATGTCGCGGTTCGGCTCACTCCGGGTCAGGAACGCGTCGTACGTTGTCGGGATGACGCCTTCTGCCGTGGAGAGTCCCGCCGGGCTCATCATCACCGGATGCACCGTCCTCACGCACGACGATCAAGAACGGATCCGGTTCGTCCAGGACGCGGCCGTCGTCGTGCGCGACGGAGCCGTGGCGGAGGTCACCCGCGCCGACGCCGTCGCGGGGCTGACGGCCGACGAGTGGATCGACGGCCGGGGGCAGGTGGCGCTGCCCGGTCTGATCAACTGTCACACGCACGCCCCGATGGTGGCGCTGCGCGGTCTCGCCGAGGACCTGCCGACGGAGCACTGGTTCAACGACGTCGTCTGGCCCGTGGAGTCCAACCTCGGCGAGCGGGACGTCGAACTGGGCGCGCGGCTCGCCTGCGCGGAGATGATCCGGGGCGGCGTCACCTGCTTCGCGGACCACTACTTCGCCATGGACGCGGTCGCCGCCGTGGTCGCCGAGTGCGGGATGCGGGCGCTGCTGGGGGAGGCGTACTTCTCCTCCCAGGGCGCCCAGGGGCGCGAGCGGTCCCTGGAGTTCGCACTGCGGCACCGTGGATCGGCGGACGGCCGCATCACCACCGCGCTCGCCCCGCACGCCCCCTACACGGTGAACGACGCCGACCTCGCCGCCACCGCCGAACTCGCCCACGCCCACGGGCTGCCCGTCCATCTGCACGCCGCCGAGAACCGCGACCAGACCGAGGCCTCCCTCGCCCGGCACGGCGTCACCCCGGTCGAGGTCCTGTCCCGCACCGGGATCCTCGACACGGACGTGCTCATCGCCCATGGCACCGGCATCGTGGAGAGCGATCTGCCGCTGCTGGAGCGGGCGCAGGGACCGACCGCCGTGGCCACCGCGCCCCGCGGCTACCTCAAGTTCGCCTGGCCCACCACCACACCGGTGCGGGCGCTGCGGGACCTCGGCATCCCCGTCGGGCTCGCCACGGACGGGGCCGCCTCTAACAACTCCCTCGACGTGTGGGAGTCGATGGCGCTCACGTCCCTGATCCAGAAGTCGACGGAGGACGACCCCCGCTGGCTGACCTCCCGTCAGGCCCTGCACCACGCCACGCTGCAGAGCGCCCGCGCGGTCGGTCTCGCCGGGCGCGTCGGCGCCGTCGCGCCCGGCCACCGCGCCGACATCGTCCTGGTCGACCTCACCGGCCCGCACACCCAGCCGGTCCACGACCTCGCCGCGACCCTGGTGCACAGCGCCCGCGCCGCCGACGTCCGTACGACGATGGTCGACGGCCGTGTCCTCATGCGGGACCGGGAACTGCTCACCATCGACGTGCCCGAGGTGGTGCGGGAGCTGCGGGAGCGGCTG
>KL568543.1:70482-72075 GCA_000715605.1 Streptomyces speibonae
GGCGCTGGTGGACCGGAGCCACGGACGGCGGATCCAGGACTACGGCACCTGAGCGGCACCTGAGAAATCTCCGCCGCCGGCGATGAGTTCCCGGTCCGCGCGCGGTCACCCCTCGCAACGGGACCGTCGCACAGGAGGAACCATGTCGCTTCCGGAGATCGTCTCGCGGGCCGAGTGGCGCGCGGCGCGTGAGGAACTGCTGGCCAAGGAGAAGGCCGTCACCCGCGCGCGGGACGCGCTCAACGCCGAGCGGCGCCGGCTGCCGATGGTCCTGATCGACCGGGCGTACGCGTTCGAGGGCGGCGACGGCAAGGCCACGCTGCTGGACCTGTTCCAGGGGCGGCGGCAGCTCGTCGTCTTCCACTTCATGTTCGCCCCCGAGTGGGACGCCGGGTGCCGCGGCTGCTCCGCGTGGCTGGACCAAGTGGGGCATCTCGCCCATCTCGAGGCCCGGGCCACCTCGTTCGCGGTCGTCTCCCGGGCGCCGTACACGCGGATCCTGCCGTTCAAGGCGCGGATGGGGTGGACGGTGCCCTGGTACTCCTCGTACCCGGGCGTCTTCAACGAGGACTTCGACGTGACCGTCGAGTGCGAGGGGGAGCTCGTCGAGCGGTCGGGGGTGAGCTGCTTCCTGCGGGACGGCGAGCGGGTCTTCCACACGTACTCGGCCTGCGGGCGGGGTCTGGAGGGGCTCGGCTCGACCACCAGCCTGCTGGACCTCACCGCGCTCGGCCGGCAGGAGGCGTGGGAGGAACCCGAGGGGCGCGCGTCGGTCTTCGGGGCGCCTGCGGCGGGGGAGCGTGTCCGCTATCACGACGAGTACGACGACTGATACGGAAGGTGACGGATTACTCCGGAAAGCTGAGAGCCCGCTCACACTTGGCGGTGAACGGGTGTCAACTACGTCTCAGTACCGTCACCGGACGAGGTGTTCGCCCCATGGTTGGCGTTTAACTCTACGAGTACAGCGCTACATGGAGGTGGCAGGGTGAACGGGCGAACGGTGCTCGAACGCTTTCCCGCAGGTGGACCGCGCGGCTCGTGGCCGGCGGAGGAGTTCGCGCATGCGCGGCGCCTGGAAGGACTGCCCGCCGAGGTCGTCATGGACCTCGCCACCGACATGTTCCTGGTGATCGTCCGCGGCGACGGCGGCGGAGGTGACGCGACGGCGTGAGCGCGGGCGCGACGCCGGGGTTTCGAACGGCGTCGAGTGCCCCTCGGATGTGCCGGGGGTGCGGGGAGGCCGCTACGCGCTGACGGGACGGGACCAGGCGGGGGTGGTGTCCGTCAGGCGGCACAGGGCCAGATAGAGGGGGATTGGCGGGGTGTAGGGGAGCGTGCCGTCGGGGCGGTGGATCAGCCCGGGCAGCTCGGGGGCCTCGGCGTCGGGGAGAACCGCGCCGGCCGCGTAGTGCGCGGGGGCGGGCCATTCCAGCGCGTAGTCGGAGTCGGACGGGACCAGCCACCACCAGTGCGCCTCATCGGCGTAGACGCAGCCCACGCGGGGCAGCCGGGGCAGCACCAGCGGGCCGAAGCGGGCGGGTACCGCCACCGCGTCGCAGCCCATGGGCGCCGTCATGCCGTCGGGGACCG
>KL568543.1:72309-75522 GCA_000715605.1 Streptomyces speibonae
GCCGTCGGGTACCGGCAGCCGCCGGGCCGCGGGTGTGTTCCGTCCGCGCCGCATGCGGACCAGTGAGTCCAGGCTCAGCACGCGTGTGCCGCGGCCGCCTGTCACGCCCGGCCCCCGTCCCGGTGGACGCGCTGGTGCGGAGGGATGCCCAGGGGTGCCGGTGCGTGTGCGTCCGGGGCGGTCGCCGGGCGCTGCGACCGGGGGGTTCCGCCGTTCTCGTCGGTCTCGCCGCCGTCCGGAACGTCCGCCGGGCCGGGCTTCGGCCGCGCTCCCCAGCCCAGGTCGCCGCGCGGCTCCGCGGCATCGCAGGGCGTGTCCGTGTCCGTCCCGCGGGGAAGGTCGGCCCAGACCAGCAGCCCGGGGCCGTGCTCCTGGGCGCCCCACGCATGGCACAGGGTGTCGACGAGGAGCAGTCCTCTGCCGTGTTCCTCCTCCGGCTGCTGCCGGGGGTTCGCCCGCGGCCGGCCCGGTGCGCAGCCCTCGTCCTGCACGGCTATGCGCACGAGATCCCCGCCGTCCTGCAGCTCGCAGACTATGTGACTGCTCGCGGTGTGCACGATGGCGTTGGTGACCAGCTCGGAGACGACGAGTTCCGCCGTGTCGCAGACGTCGTCGCACAGCGACCAGCCGGTCAACCGTGCCCTCGTCAGGCGTCTGGCCTGAGCGGGGGAGCCCGGATGGGCGGCCAGTTCGAAACGGAACCGGCGGCGCTCGGCGGCGGCCCCGGAGGGGCATGGTGCCGAGGCGGCGCCGAGACCGACGGACGCTGCGGCGGCGTCTGTTCCTAAGGGCGCGGGCGGAATCACGCTTGCCACTATCGCCCCGTCGTGAACACTTGGCAAGTGTCACTCTGAAAAATGCAGAGTGCTCTGTGACGGTCTGGAAGGCCATGGCACACTGCTCGCAACAGCACCATGCGCGGCGCCAGTTGGGATCGCCGGAGATTTGTTCGAACGCGAGTTCTATCGGATGGGTCTTCGAAGGGATCTTCGAATGGCGCCGCCCGGCTGTCAGGATTTGTTCGAGGGAGGTGGAGTATGAGCGAACCCCGGTCCGCGCCCACGGTGGGCCAGGTCGTTCTCGGCCGGCGCCTGTTGGACCTGCGGGAACGCGCGGGGCTCAAGCGTGAGGAGGCCGCCCGCATCCTGCGGGTCGCCCCCGCCACCGTGCGCCGCATGGAGATGGCCGAGGTCGCGCTCAAGATCCCCTACCTCCAGCTCCTGCTGAAGGCGTACGGCGTCGGCGACGACGAGGCCGAGGCCTTCGTGCAGCTGGCGGAGGAGGCCAACCGCCCCGGCTGGTGGCAGCGCTTCCACGACATCCTGCCCGGCTGGTTCTCGATGTACGTCAGCCTGGAGGGTGCCGCCTCCCTCATCCGCAGCTACGAACCCCACTTCGTCCCCGGAGTGCTCCAGACCGAGGACTACGCGCGCGGCGTCCTGCGCTCCGGCGCCATCGGGCAGACCCAGCCCGAGGACATCGAGCGCCACGTCGCCCTGCGCATGCAACGGCAGGAACTGCTCACCCGTAAGGACGCGCCCCGGCTGTGGGTCGTGATGGAGGAGACCGCGCTCCGCCGCCAGGTCGGCGGCCCGGAGGTGATGCGTGCGCAGATCGACAAGTTGCTCGAGGCCACCGAGCTGCCCCAAGTGACGCTGCAGGTCGCCACCTTCGAGGGCGGGCCGCACCCCGGCACGTACGGGCCGTTCGTGCTGTTCCGATTCGCCATGCCCGAACTGCCGGACATGGTCTACAGCGAGTACCTGACCGGCGCCGTCTACCTGGACGCGCGCACCGAGGTGGCGACCCACCTCGAGGTCATGGACCGCATGGCGGCGCAGGCCGCTACGGCACATCGCACGAAGGAGATCCTCCGGGACCTCCGCAAGGAGCTGTGAATGGAACTCATCAAGCCCCCGAAGCCGCTGCACCGCGCCACGGCGCACACCGGAAGGATCTACAACGGCATGCCCGCGCGGGAGCTGGGCAGCGAAGGCTGGCACAAGCCGTGGAGCGGCGGCAATGGAGGGAACTGCCTGGAGGCGATGAAGCTCGACGACGGCCGGGTCGCCGTACGCCAGTCCACCGACCCCGACGGTCCCGCGCTCATCTACACCTCCGCGGAGATGACGGCCTTCATCGAGGGAGCGAAGGCGGGAGAGGCGGATTTTCTGCTGTCCTGAACCTGGTTGCCCGCTCTACCTTTGCGTTCCCTCTCCGATGTGAGTACCGCCTTGACCACTAACAGTTGCGACCAGTTACGGAGTCCCGACATGACCGGGCAGCACCCCGTGGAGATCGACACCAGCAGACCGCACCCCGCCCGCATGTACGACTGGTACCTCGGGGGCAAGGACAACTATCCGGTCGACGAGGCCATGGGCCGGCAGATGCTGGCCCTCGAACCGCGGACGCCGGTGATGGCCCGGGTGAACCGCGCGTTCATGCACCGGGCCACGCGCTGGCTGGCCGGCCAGGGCCTGCGCCAGTTCCTCGACATCGGCACCGGCATTCCCACCGAGCCCAATCTGCACCAGGTGGCCCAGGAGATCGTGCCGGACGCCCGGGTCGTGTACTGCGACAACGATCCCATCGTGCTCGCCCACGCGGCGGCGCTGCTGCGGGGCACGGACGAGGGCGTGACCGAGTACCTCCAGGCCGACGTCCGGGAGCCGGACGCCATCCTGGAGGGCGCGCGCAGGATCCTCGACTTCGACGAGCCCATCGCCCTGTCGCTCATCGCGCTGCTGCACTTCGTCCCCGACGAGGACGCGGCGCACGAGCTGGTCGGACGGCTGCTGGCGGAGCTTCCCTCCGGCAGCCACCTGGTCGTCACCCACGCGACGGCCGACTTCACCCCCGACCTGTCCAAGGAGGCCACCGAGAAGTTCAAGGCCGCGGGCGTCACGCTGGCCCTGCGCTCCCGGGAGGAGTTCACCCGCTTCTTCGACGGTCTCGACTTCGTCGAGCCCGGCGTCGCGGTCCCCCACGAGTGGCACCCCGAACTGGGGGAGCCCGTGCCGGGCCAGGACGACGGCGTCATCCCCGGCTACGCAGCGGTGGCCCGCAAACCGTAGCGACGGGGCGGCCCGCGGGCAGCGGCCCACACCGCGCCCGCGGGCGGCTTCCGCCGCTCCCGCACCGTCCCCCGGCGCCGCGCGGGGGCCTCACACCGTCATGGGGCGGTCGAAGGGACCGATCGGCGCCGGCAGG
>KL568543.1:75713-76588 GCA_000715605.1 Streptomyces speibonae
GTCAGATACCGGTCGGCCGCCGCCGCCACCGCGCGCCCCTCGGCGATCGCCCACACGATCAACGACTGCCCGCGCGCGGCGTCCCCCGCCGCGAACACGCCCGGCACATTCGTGGCGAACTCCGCGTCCCGTGCGATGGTGCCGCGCGGATCCAGGGCCAGTCCCAGCTGGGCGATGAGCCCGTCCCCCTGGTCGGGCCCGGAGAAGCCCAGCGCGAGCAGTACGAGATCGGCCGGCAGCGTCCGCTCCGTACCCGGCACGGGCCGGCGCCCGGCATCCACGTCGACCAGGCGCAACGCGCGCACGCGCCCCTGTGCGTCCCTCTCGAATCCCAGCGTCGACGCCGCGAACAGCCGCGCGTCCGCGTCCGCCACCGGAGCCGTCCGCAGCGCCCCCGCCTCCTCGTGCGCCGGGGACAGTCGGTACACCTTCGGACAGGTGGGCCACGGATCGGTGTCCTCGTCCCGCTCGTCCGGCGGCCGGCCGTAGATGTCGAGCTGGGTGACCGAGGCGGCATCCTCCCGCACGGCAGTCCCCAGACAGTCCGCCCCCGTGTCACCACCGCCGACGATCACGACATGCCGGCCCGCGGCGGACAGCGGCGACGACTCCAGGTCCCCGGCGCACACCCGGTTGGCCAGTGGCAGATACTCCATCGCCTGGTGGATCCCGCCGAGTTCACGCCCCGGCACCGGCAGCTCCCGCCAGGCGGTCGCACCCGTGGCGATCACCACGACGTCGTACCGGGACCGCAGCTCCCTCGCGTCCACGTCCCGCCCGACCGTGACGGAGGTGCGGAACTTCGTGCCCTCCGCCCGCATCTGCTCCACCCGCCGGTCCAGATGCCGCTTCTCCATCTTGAACTCGGGGATGCC
>KL568543.1:76804-77140 GCA_000715605.1 Streptomyces speibonae
GTCCAGATGCCGCTTCTCCATCTTGAACTCGGGGATGCCGTACCGCATCAGCCCGCCGACCCGGTCGTCCCGCTCGTACACGGCGACGGTGTGACCGGCCCGGGTCAGCTGCTGGGCCGCGGCGAGGCCGGTGGGCCCGGAGCCGATGACCGCGGCCGTCCGGCCGGACAGACGCTCGGGCGGCGCCGGCGGAGCGAAGCCCTCCGCCCAGGCCCGGTCGGCGATGGCGCACTCGACGTTCTTGATGGTGACCGCCGGCTGATTGATCGCGAGGACACAGCCCGCCTCGCAGGGCGCCGGGCACAACCGCCCGGTGAACTCCGGGAAGTTGTTGGT
>KL568543.1:77359-79025 GCA_000715605.1 Streptomyces speibonae
GGAAGTTGTTGGTGGCGTGCAGCCGCTCCGCCGCCGCCCGCCAGTCCTCGCGCGAGACCAGGTCGTTCCACTCGGGGATGAGATTGCCCAGCGGACAGGCCTCGTGGCAGAAGGGCACACCGCAGTCCATGCAGCGGTCGGCCTGGGCGCCGATGAGGGGCAGCAGCGCCCCGGGCACATGAACCTCGTCCCAGTCGCGGACGCGTTCCGCCACCGGCCTGCGCGGCCACTCCTCACGGGGCGTGGTCAGGAAACCCTTGGGATCGGCCATGGCCGTCGTCCTTGCGTGCGCGGGTGACAGGCCGTGCGTCGTCGGCCGGCGCTCTTCCGGCCACGATACGTCCGCCCGCGCGGGTCCGCAGAGCGCCGGGAGAGCGGTTGCTCCGACGCCGGGGCCACCGTCCCGTCAGCCGGTGAGCGCCAGGACGTACGCCAGCGCCGCCCCGGCGGAGGCGAGCATGCGGACGTGGTTCCACGCCGTCCATCCGCGTACGTAGACCGGCCAGTACGCGGCCGCCTCCGGGCTCCCCGGCTCCAGCCGGGCCAGCGCCTCGTTGCGCGGCACGTTCGCCACCACCGTCGGTGCGAACGAGCCCAGCAGGTACAGCGCGCCGCCCGCCAGCAGTTCCGCGGCCCCCTCGCCGGGCCACACGATGAACGTCACCACCGTGAGCACCGCGCACAGCACCGACGAGCCCAGGAACACCAGCATGAAGGCCGGCCGGAGCGCCGCCGTGTTCACCGCCTGCATCGCGGCCACGCCCTGCGCGGGCGGCAGCGCCGCGAGCCCTCTCATCACGAAGGCCGAGAAGGCGCAGAAGACCCCGGCCACCAGTCCCGTCCCGAGCACACCCAGCACCGTCAGCACGTAGTACGGACCGTCGATCATGTCGTCACCCCCGTCCGAAGGGCCGGTACCCGCCCGGCCGTCACCGTCACCGTCACCACCAGAGCATCCGAGCGCACCGCGCCCGGCCATGGCCGAGGGGCGCGCACGCCTGCGCGAGCGTCCGGCGCGGCCGTCACCCGGCGGAACCCAGGGCCTCCCGGGACCATTCCCGCAGCACCGTCTCCACCGCCGCCGCGATCCGCCGCCGCGCCTCGTGCCGAGGCACCCCGCTCATCAGCAGGCGGTCGTACGGCGTGTCCAGATGCCGCACGGACGCCATGACCGCGGCGGTCACGGCCCTCCCGGACAGCGCCCGTCCCGCCGGGCTCCGGCCCACCCGCCCGCTGCCGCGGACCGAGGCGTGCGCGGCGACGGCACGGGCGCGCTCCTCGGGGCAGCCGGGGAACAGCCGCCGTATCTCCGCCGCGAACGCCTCCGTGAACCGCACGTCCTCGGCGGCCCGCCGCCGGGCGTCCCGCAGCCGCCTTCTGCGGCGCGCCTCCGCGTCCGCGAGACACCGCCGCTCCGCCCGGGCCAGCGCGGCCTCCTCGACCAGCACGCCCTGCCGCTCGTACCGTCCCCTGCGCCGGTTGAACCGGACGACCACCGCCGACAGCGCGCTCTCCTCCCGTGAGCGGCGGGTGAGCGCCGTGTCGCCACGCGGCAGGAAGACGAGGTGGCCGAGGTCGGCACAGTCGAGGCAGCGCGGCGCCCCGTGCTCCATGACGAGCAGGGGGAGCGGGCCCCGACGGCAGCCGGCACAGTGCCGTTCCCGCA
>KL568543.1:79201-84355 GCA_000715605.1 Streptomyces speibonae
CAGCCGGCACAGTGCCGTTCCCGCAGCGGCTGCTGGACGACAAGTCCGGCGAACCGAGGGGGAGTCGCTCGGGATGCCATGCCGGGATCCTTCCCCCGGCAGGCCGCGCGCCACGTTCCTCACGCCGGGCTGGCGCATTATGGCCGTGTGCGACTCGAAGCGATCACCTGGGACCGGCTCGGCGACCTCCTCGCCGAGCGCCTGCTGGAGCTGAAGACCGCCGACGGCGGCCCCTGGCCCCGGATCGCCCTCGACGGCGCCCCGGCCGCCCGGCCCCAGGACCTCGCGGAGCGGATCGCGCAGGCGCTGCGGATACGCGGCCGGCCCTCCCTCGTCGTCGGCGCCGAGGGCTTTCTGCGCCCCGCCTCGGTCCGGCTCGAGTACGGCCACCGGGACGTGGACTCCTACTACGACGGCTGGTACGACACCGGCGCCTTGTGGCGCGAGGTGTTCGGCCCCCTCGAACCCGGCGGGACCGGCCGGGTGCTGCCCGACCTGTGGGACCCCGTCACCGACCGCGCCACCCGCAGCCCCTACTCGGTGCTCCCGCCTGGTGGCGTGCTGTTGCTGCACGGTCCTCTCCTCCTGCGCCACTGGTTCCCCTTCGACCTGAGCGTCCACCTCCTCCTCTCCCCGGGCGCCCTGCGCCGCCGCACCCCCGAGGCCGAGCACTGGACCCTCCCGGCGTTCGAACGCTACGAGCGGGAGAGCGACCCGGCCGGTACGGCCGACGTCCTGGTGCGGGCCGACGACCCCCGCCGCCCGGCTTGGCGCGGCTGACACCGCCCTCCGGGTGCCGTCCGCAGGCGGCGCGACGAGAATGAAGGGCGCCGGTACTCGCGGCGCGCCCGCGCCGCGCCGGCCGTCCGGCAAGGGAGGTAGTCCATGACCACCGCCGGAGACATCATGCACCGCGGCGCCCAGTGGATCCCCGCACACGAAACCCTCGACCGCGCGGCCCAGTTGATGCGCGAGCTCAACGTCGGCGCCCTGCCCATCAGCGACGAGAACGAGCGGCTCTGCGGCATCCTCACCGACCGCGACATCGTGGTCGGCTGCGTCGCCCTCGGCCACGACCCCGCCCAGGTCACCGCCGGAGACATGGCCAAGGGCACCCCGCGCTGGATCGAGGCGGACGCCGACGTCGGCGACGTCCTGAACGAGATGCAGACCCACCGGATCCGCAGGCTGCCCGTCATCGAGGACAAGCGCCTGGTCGGCATGATCAGCGAGGCCGATCTCGCCCGCCATCTGACGGACGACCAGATCGCCACCTGGGCCGAGAGCGTCTACGCGCGGTCGGGTACCGATTGACCCCCCGGCCCTCCGCGGAGGGCCGGCCTCACAGCCAGCGGCCGCGCCGGAACGCCCGGTACAGCAGCAGGCACGCCACGGATATCACCCCGATGACCATGCCGTAGCCGTACTTCCAGTGCAGTTCCGGCATGTGGTCGAAGTTCATGCCGTACACCCCGCAGACCATCGTCGGCACCGCCACGATCGCCGCCCACGCGGTGATCTTGCGCATGTCCTCGTTCTGCGCGACCGTGACCTGTGCCAGGTGGGCCTGGAGGATCGAGTTGATCAGCTCGTCGAACGCCGCTATCTGCTCCTTGGCCCGCAGCAGATGGTCGGAGACATCGCGGAAGTACGCCTGTATCTCGGGGGCCACGACCCGGACCGGCCGTGTGGCGAGCTCCTCCAGCGGCCGGTCGAGCGGCACCACCGCCCGCTTCAGCTCGAGCAGTTCCCGCTTGAGCTGATAGATGCGTCCCGGGTCGACCCGCGCGCCGTGCTCCGCGAACACATCCGTCTCGACCTGGTCGATGTCCTCCTGGACCGCGTCGATGACGGTCAGATAGTCGTCGACCACATGGTCCGCGATCGCGTGCAGCACCGCGGACGGACCCCGGGCGAGCTGCCCGGGATCGGATTCGAGCCCCTCGCGCAGCGGTCCCAGGGAACCGTGCCGTCCGTGCCGCACGGTGACCACGAAGTCCTCGCCGAGGAACACCATGATCTCTCCGGTGTCCACCACTTCGCTGTTCGCCGTGAGCTCCTCGTGCTCCACGTAGCAGACCGTCTTGAACACGGCGAACAGCGTCTCCCCGTACCGCTCCAGCTTGGGCCGCTGGTGGGCCTCGACGGCGTCCTCCACCGCCAGCGGGTGCAGGTCGAACAGCTCGGCGATGCCGGCGAACTCCCGGTCGGTCGGCTCGTGCAGCCCCAGCCAGACGAACCCCTCCCGCTCCTCGCGGACCTGTCGCACGGCGTCCACCAGTTCGCCGGTGGTGGAGACACGGTGACCGTCCCGGTAGGTGACGCAGTTGACCACCGAGGAGCCCAGCGGGGACCGGGCCGGATGGCTCAGGTCCACACGAGGACGCCGCCGGGCCAGTCCGGCCACCCGGCGCAGCCCGCCGACCCTGCCGAGACTCCTGACCTTCCGCAGATTCCCTGCCATGGACATGTGACCCCCTCGTACGGTTCCCCCGCGTTCGCCGTCGCTTCCCGCGTCCGGCTCGCCAGTCTGCCAGTCCGCGGCGAACCGCGTCCGGGCCTGTGGGAAGGGGGCGTTCCGCTTTGTTCCCTCCTGTGGACAAAGGGAGTTCGCCCATACCGGAAGCCGTCCGTGCCGGGAGCCGCCCGTGCCGGGAGCCGTCCGGCCGGACGAGCCCGCCGGTGCCGAAGGAGCCGGCCGGTGCCGCACCCTCCCGTCAGGCGGGCGCCGGCGGTCGGCCCCCTGTCCGTTCCACCGCCCGTGCGCCGGCCGCGCAGCCCTCCACCGCCGCCTGCCGCGGTCCGGCGCCCGCGACCAGAGCCGCGAGGAACGCGCCGGTGAAGGCGTCACCGGCACCGGTGGTGTCACGGGGCGTCGACGGCACGGCCGGGACCCGGGCGCACACCTCGCCGGACCGCGCGATCAGGGCACCGCCCGCCCCTTGTTTGGCCACCACCAGCGGGACATGGCGGCTCAGTCGCGCCGCCGCGTCCGCGGTATCGGACACGCCCGTCAGCAGACACGCCTCGTCACGGCTGGGCAGCAGCACGTCCACGCCCTCCACGAGCGCCAGAAAGCGGCCGGCGCCCAGCGCGCCCAGGAACCCCGCCGACGCCGGGTCCAGACTCACCGGCACCCCCCGCGCCCGCGCCGCCTTCAGCGCCACCGCGACGAAACCCCGGCTCTCATCGGAGAACAGCAGGTAACCCGACAGGTGCAGCCGCGCCACCCCGTCCAGCAGGGCGTCGGACCAGTCCCCGGGGCCCAGCCGCAAGGACGCCCCGCTGTCGGTGAGGAACGTCCGCTCGGCCGCCGCGTCCTCGTCGACCAGGCAGATCACCGTCCCCGTCGGCGCCTTCGGGTCCACGGCCAGCAGCGGACGGACCCCACAGGCGGTCAGCTCCCGTTCGTGCCAGACCGCGGCGTCCGCACCCACCCGTCCGACGAGCCGGACCTCCGTCCCGCCCCGGCGCGCCGCCCAGCAGGCCACATTGGCGCCCGCCCCGCCCGGCACCGTCCGGATCGCCGCCGCCGTGTCCGTTCCCGAGGCGAGCGGTCCCCGGAACCGGGCCACCACATCGGTGATCACATCACCGGCGACCAGCAACGCACCCGCCCGCGCGGCCCCCGCCACGTCCCGTCACTCCCCGGCGGCCCAGGCGGCCGCCACCCGGGCCGCGAGACGCACATTGCCCCGGACGGCGGCCAGGTTCGCGGCGAGTGAGGCACCGTCGGTGCGGCGGACCAGGTGATCGAGGAGGAACGGAGTGACTCCCTGACCGGTGACGCCCTCCTCCCGGCACGCGCGCAGCGCCTCGTCGAGCACCCGGTCGTGCACCTCGGGATCCAGCTGCTCGCTCTCGGGCACCGGGTTGGCGACGATCAGCGCCGACTCCGGCCCGCCGAGCGCGTCCTGGGCCCGCATGACGGCCGCCACCTGCCCCGGGGTGTCCAGCCGCCAGTCCACGGGATGCCCCGAGTCCGACAGATAGAAGCCGGGAAACCGCTCCGTGCCGTACCCGGCGACCGCCACCCCCAGCGTCTCCAGCCGCTGCAGGGTCGCGGGCACGTCCAGGATCGACTTCACCCCCGCGCACACCACGGTGATCCGCGTACGCGCCAGCAGCCCGAGGTCGGCGGACTCGTCCTGGGTGACCGTCCACTCCCGGTGCACCCCGCCCAGCCCTCCGGTGGCGAACACCCGTATGCCCGCACGCGCCGCGAGCAGGGCCGTGGCGGACACCGTGGTCGCCCCGTTCCCCCCGGCCGCCACCACCAGCGGGAGATCCCGGTGGCCCAGCTTGCGGACGTCCTCCCCGCTCGCGATCCGCTCCAGCTGGTCCTTGTCCAGGCCGATGCGGGGCCGGCCGTCCAGCACGGCGATCGTCGCCGGCACCGCTCCCTCCCGCCGTACGGCCGCCTCCAGCTCCAGGGCCACCTGGAGGTTGCGCGGCCGGGGCAGCCCGTGCGCGATGATCGTGGACTCCAGGGCCACCACCGGCCGGTCCGCGGCGATCGCCTCCCGCACCTCTTCGGACATCATGAGCACCACGCGCCTGCCTCCTGTCTGCCGCCTCTCCCTCATCCCTGGCGGGCCCGGCCCCGGGCCAAACCCCTTGCACGCCGACACGCAGGTCACGGAGGCTGGCGACATGACGGACAACACGACTCGCCTCGATCACATCGTCCTGTGGGTGCGTGATCCCATCGCCAGTGCCGGCTTCTACGAGCGGAGCGTGGGCCTGGAGCCCGTGCGGCTCACCGACTTCGCCGCGGGGGAGGCGCCCTTCCCCTCGGTCCGCGTCAACGAGGAGACGATCCTCGACCTCATGCCGTCGGCCATGGCGGAGCGCATGACGATGCTGCCCGGCGCCGTCGAGAGCTCCGGCCATCCCGTGAACCACGTCTGCCTGTCCCTGCCGGCCGACCGGTTCGACGCCCTGCGCCGCCGCCTCGAAGAGCGGTCCGTACCGGTGACGGAGCTCTCGTACGACTCCTTCGGGGCGCGCGGCCTGGCCACACGCAGCTTCTACTTCCGCGACCCGGACGGCAACGTGTTCGAGGCGCGCCACTACGAATGACCCCGGCAGGCCGCGATCACCCCGGCTGCCCGGCCGTCAGAACAGCGGCTCGGGCAGCACACCCTCCAGGGC
>KL568543.1:84510-91435 GCA_000715605.1 Streptomyces speibonae
CAGCCGCCGCTTCGTCTCCAGCCCGCCCCCGAAGCCGCCGATGCCGCCGTCGCTCTCCACGACCCGGTGGCAGGGCACGACGACGGGCAGGGGATTGGCGCCCATGGCCGTCCCGACGGCCTGCGCCGCGCCCGGCTGACCCACCCGCCCGGCCAGCTCGCCGTACCCGACGACCGCGCCGTACGGCACCCCGGTGGCCAGCTCCCGCAGCACCTCCCTGTTGAAGCCCGAGATCAGCGACCAGTCCAGCGGCAGCTCGAAGGACCGCCGCTCGCCCGCGAAGTACGCCTCGAACTGGCGTATCGCCTCGGCGAGCAGCGGGGAGTCCGGGTCCTCGGCCGGCGCGGTGCCGAGCCGGGACGCCAGCCGCTCCAGCGCGCGGTCGCGCACCGCGTCCCCGGCGTGGAACGCGACGTTGACCAGGCCCTCGCGGGTCGCGGCCAGCAGCAGCGGGCCGATGCCGGTCTCCATGACGGTCCACACGACCCGCTGCTCGTCCTGCCCATGGCTGTCCATGGACACCACCGTACGACCCGCCACCGACAACGCCGGGCGAGCGCCGGACGCCGGGGCGGGTGCTCAGCCGCCGACCGCGTCCCGCACCACGTCGGGGGTGTTGGTGATGATCCCGTCGACCCGGAACCCGGCGACCCGGCGTGCCGTGGCCGCGTCGTTCACGGTCCAGGTGAACACCTCCATCCGCTTGCCGTGCGGCCCCCGCAGACCCTGCACGGCGGCGACGTACGAGGCGGAGAGCGAGCCGTGCGAGGGATTGATCTGGTCGGCGAACGCGGTGTACGAGGGCAGGTCCGCGACCGGCGGTGTCCCGAGGAAGCCGGTCTTCACGGCGGGCTTCAGGTCATGGACCGTGCGCACGCTGTCCGCGCTGAAGCTCTGCACGATCAGCCGGTCCCGTACATGACTCCGGTCCAGCCACCCCTCGTTGCTCAGCGTCTTGAGGGTCTCGGCCTCGATGCCCGGGTAGAGCTGGGGGTTCTTCAGCTCCAGCAGCAGCTTCTGGTCGTAGTGCTCCACGCGGTGCAGGAACTGCTCGAGCGTCGGAACGCGCGCGCCCGCGTACGCGGGGTCGAACCAGCTGCCCGCGTCCAGCCGGGCGATCTCCGCGGCGGTGAAGTCCTTCACCTTCCACGGAGCGCGGTCGGGGAAGACCTCCTCGACGTCGGTGGTGCGCTGCAGACTGTCGTCGTGGAGGACGACGAGTTCCCCGTCCCTGGTGCGCTGGACGTCGTTCTCCACCCACTCGGCGCCGAGGGCGGCCGCCTTGTCGACGGCCGCGAGTGTGTTCTCCGGCGCGTACGCGGAGGCGCCGCGGTGAGCGACGATCTCCGGGCGCGGGGTGCCGTCCTCGGCGGCGTGCACGGGGGAGGACGGGAGCAGGAGGGCGACGGCACCCAGGAGCGCGGTGCTCGTTGCGGCGACAGCGCGTGCTTGCATGCGTACTCCTCGCGTTGAACGGTCACGGTCAGATCAACTGTGACAGCAGAGTGTCAACGCGAGACGGGTGCGGGATGGCCACGAATTGAACGCCGCCGCCCCAACTCCGCACACTGATGCCACACACCTGGGGCAAGGGCGTGTTTCTTTGCCGGATAGTCGTTCGACCATTCCGGTGGGGGCCATACTCTCTGCGTCAACCCCGGCCGCCGTCGCGGTCCTGGGAGGGGGACCACATCGGGTCGTTGCGGGACGAACAGGGCGGGAAGGGCAGCCGCGCATGCAGGGCACGGTCGACGGATTCAGTTACGGCCTGGTCACACCGCTGGTGGCCTTCCTCATGGCCTGCCTCGGCGGCGCCCTGGGGCTGCGTTGCACGACCAGATCCCGGACGGCTCCCCCGTCCCGGCGTCCCGGCTGGCTCGCCCTGGGCTCCGTGGCCATCGGCTCGGGCATATGGACGATGCACTTCATCGGCATGATGGGCTTCGCGATCGAGGGCACCCCGATCCACTACGACCGGGGCATGACGTTCGCCAGCCTGGGCGTGGGGATCCTCATGGTGGGCGTCGGGATCTTCATCGTGGGCTACCGGGGCGCCTCCGGAGCGGCGCTGTTCACCGGCGGCACCATTACCGGACTCGGCATAGCGTCGATGCACTACCTGGGCATGGCCGGCATGAGCCTTGACGGCCGCCTGGAGTACAACACTCTCGTCGTCGCGGCCTCCGTGGTCATCGCCATGGCCGCCGCCACCGCCGCCCTGTGGGCGGCCGGACAGGTGCGGGGCGTGCTGTGGAGCGTCGGCGCCAGCCTCGTCATGGGCGTCGCGGTCACCGGCATGCACTACACCGGCATGGCCTCCCTCGACGTCCACGTCCACGGCACCGCCACCCCCGCCGTCGGGGAGTCAGCGGGCCAGTTGCTCGGGCCCCTGATGGTCGGACCGCTCGCCTTCCTGGTGCTGGCGGGCATCGTGGTGATCTTCGACCCGCTGATCGTCACGGGCGGCCCCGGTACGCCGCCCGTCGAGGAGCGCAAGCCCGGCATCCCCGCCCACCCCCGCCCGGCGCGCTCGCGCCTGCGCCTGCGCGGCCCCGTGGAGCACCGGTCGCGCACCCCGCAACGACGCTGACCCGGACCCGTTGTCAGTGGAGGGTCGTACGGTGGATGACATGCGGCCCGTTTCCCAGATCGAACGCACGGTGGCGCCCTTCGAGGTCGTCAGTCCCTACCGGCCCAGCGGCGACCAGCCGACGGCCATCGCCGACCTCGCCCGGCGCATCGAAGCAGGTGAGAAGGACGTCGTCCTGCTCGGCGCCACCGGCACCGGCAAGTCCGCCACCACCGCGTGGATGATCGAGAAGCTCCAGCGCCCCACCCTGGTGATGGCGCCGAACAAGACCCTGGCCGCCCAGCTGGCCAACGAGTTCCGCGAGCTGCTGCCGAACAACGCGGTCGAGTACTTCGTCTCGTACTACGACTACTACCAGCCCGAGGCGTACGTCCCGCAGTCGGACACCTACATCGAAAAGGACTCCTCGATCAACGAGGAGGTCGAGCGACTGCGCCACTCCGCGACCAACTCGCTGCTCACCCGCCGCGACGTCGTCGTGGTCGCCTCCGTCTCCTGCATCTACGGCCTGGGCACGCCGCAGGAGTACGTGGACCGCATGGTCCCCCTCCGCGTCGGCGAGGAGATCGACCGCGACGAGCTGCTGCGCCGCTTCGTGGACATCCAGTACACGCGCAACGACATGGCCTTCACCCGCGGCACCTTCCGCGTCCGCGGCGACACCATCGAGATCTTCCCGGTCTACGAGGAGCTCGCCGTCCGCATCGAGATGTTCGGTGACGAGATCGAGGCGCTGTCCACGCTGCACCCGCTCACGGGCGAGATCATCAGCGACGACCAGCAGCTGTACGTCTTCCCCGCCTCCCACTACGTCGCGGGCCCCGAGCGGCTGGAGCGCGCGGTCAACGACATCGAGAAGGAGCTCGGCGAGCGCCTGGCCGAGCTGGAGAAGCAGGGCAAGCTGCTGGAGGCCCAGCGGCTGCGCATGCGGACCACCTACGACATCGAGATGCTCCGCCAGATCGGCTCCTGCTCCGGCGTGGAGAACTACTCGATGCACTTCGACGGCCGTTCGCCCGGCTCGCCGCCCCACACCCTGCTGGACTACTTCCCGGACGACTTCCTCCTCGTCATCGACGAGTCGCACGTCACCGTTCCGCAGATCGGCGCCATGTACGAAGGCGACGCCTCCCGCAAGCGCACCCTCGTGGAGCACGGCTTCCGGCTCCCCTCGGCCCTGGACAACCGCCCGCTGAAGTGGGAGGAGTTCCAGGAGCGCATCGGTCAGGCCGTCTATCTGTCGGCCACCCCCGGACCGTACGAGCTCTCGCGCGCGAACGGCTTCGTCGAGCAGATCATCCGCCCCACCGGCCTCGTCGACCCCGAGGTCGTGGTCAAGCCCACCGAGGGCCAGATCGACGACCTGGTCCACGAGATCCGCACGCGCGTGGAGAAGGACGAACGCGTCCTGGTCACCACGCTCACCAAGAAGATGGCCGAGGACCTCACCGACTACTTCCTGGAACTCGGCATCCAGGTGCGCTACCTGCACAGCGACGTCGACACCCTGCGCCGCGTGGAGCTGCTGCGGGAGCTGCGCAGCGGCGAGTACGACGTCCTGGTCGGCATCAACCTGCTGCGGGAGGGCCTCGACCTGCCCGAGGTGTCCCTGGTGGCGATCCTCGACGCCGACAAGGAGGGCTTCCTGCGGTCGGGCACCTCGCTGATCCAGACCATCGGCCGCGCGGCGCGCAACGTCTCCGGCCAGGTCCACATGTACGCCGACAAGATCACCCCGGCGATGCAGAAGGCCATCGAGGAGACCAACCGCCGCCGCGAGAAGCAGATCGCGTACAACCGGGCCAACGGCATCGACCCGCAGCCCCTGCGCAAGAAGATCAACGACATCGTCGCGCAGATCGCCCGCGAGGACATCGACACCGAGCAGCTGCTCGGCTCGGGCTACCGCCAGGCCAAGAAGGACGGCGGCGGCACCAAGGCACCCGTGCCCTCCCTCGGCACCAAGGCCGCCAAGGGCGCGAAGAACGCCAAGGGCGCCAAGGGCAGGGCCGCCGAGACCGTGCCGACCGACCGCCCCGCCGCCGATCTCGCCGAGCAGATCGAGGAACTCACCGCGCGGATGCGGGCCGCCGCCGCGGACCTCCAGTTCGAGATCGCCGCCCGGCTGCGCGACGAGGTGTCGGAGATGAAGAAGGAACTGCGGCAGATGCAGGAGGCAGGTCTGTCCTGACGCGCGCACGCGATGTGTTGCAAGAACGACACAAAGTGCGGACCGGAGTACGTCCCTGTCAGCGCCCCTGCGTAGGGTTCTGGTCAACCGCGGTTCCGCGGCAACAGGGGAAGTTCGAGAGGGGAAACAGCGCGTGACCGTCAACATGACCAAGGGTCAGGCCATCAGTCTGCAGAAGAACGACGGCGGCAGCCTGACCGCGGTGCGCATGGGTCTCGGCTGGCAGGCGGCTCCCCGTCGCGGCCTGTTCGGCTCGCGCACCCGGGAGATCGACCTGGACGCCTCCGCCGTCCTGTTCGCCGACAAGCAGCCGGTCGACGTCGTCTTCTTCCGTCACCTCGTGAGCGACGACGGCTCCGTTCGCCACACCGGCGACAACCTCGTCGGCGGTGTCGGCCAGGGCGGCGACGACGAGGCGATCCTCGTCGACCTGTCGCGGGTCCCGGTCCACATCGACCAGATCGTCTTCACCGTGAACTCCTTCACGGGCCAGACGTTCCAGGAGGTGCAGAACGCGTTCTGCCGCCTCGTCGACGAGACCAACGGCCAGGAGCTCGCCCGCTACACGCTGGCCGGCGGCGGCGCCTACACGGCGCAGATCATGGCCAAGGTGCACCGCGCCGGCTCGGGCTGGACGATGACGGCCCTGGGCAACCCGGCCAACGGCCGCACCTTCCAGGACCTGATGCCGGCGATCCTGCCGGTCCTCTAGGCATCCGAGGGCTCACCGGCCCCGTGGCGGGGCCGGTGAGCGGCACACGATCCATCACACGCGACGCAGGGGGACGAAGGCGATGACGGCCGAGCTGGTGCGGGGGCAGAACCACCCGCTCTCCCAGTCCCGTCTGGAGATCAGGATCTCGGCCGGCACGCCGATCGTGGCCGCGGCCGCGCTCGGCGACGAGGACGGCCGGATCCGCGGGACGGGGTGGGTGGCCCACCCGGGCGCCCCCACCCAGCCCGGTCTCGAGGTGTCCCGGCAGGCGGCCGCCGACCACCGGCTCGCGGTGGATCTGGACGCCGTGACGGACGCGGTCCACCGCGTCAGTGTGCTGATCGCCCTGCCCGCCCCGGCGGGCGCCCCCGGGCCCTCCCGGTTCGGTGCCGCGGCGGCCCCGTTCGTCGCCGTGACCGGTCTGGACGGCCAGGAGGTCGCCAGCTACACCATCACCGGCCTGGCGGCCGAGTCGGCCGTGGTCGCGCTGGAGCTCTACCGGCGGCAGGGCGCCTGGAAGGTGCGCGCCGTGGGCCAGGGATACGCCGGCGGCCTGCCCGAACTCTTCACCGACCAGGGCCTGCCCGAGGCCGCGCAGCTCGCGGGCAGCATCAACGAGGCGGTCGCGCAGGGCCTCGCCCGCTCCGTGCAGGCACCGCCGCCCCGCACCACCGACGGCGACCGCTCCCGGCAGGCGGCCGCCCCCGCCCTCGGCCCGGACCAGGGCGGCACCGCACCCCAGGGCGCGCCCGGCCCCGTACCGCCGTCGTACGGCGGGCAGCAGGCCGGCGGGCCCGGCCAGGACGGACCGCAGCCGGCATACGGCGCGGGACCCGGTGCCGCGGACCCGTCCCCGGCCACCGGTGGCGGCCCCGTCAACTACAGCCACCCCGGCAGGCAGACCTCCGCCCCTCCACCGCCCCCGCCCGCCGCACCGACGCCGCAGCCCGGACAGCCCGCGCAGCCCGTGGCGGGGGACGCGACCGGCTGGTCCATGGAGGAGCGGCTCTACAACCAGGTCTGGGGCATGTTCGAGGACCTGGCCCGCACCGCCGCCGCGTACCGCAGCGCCGTCGACTTCGCCGAGTCCCGCATGGACAAGGAACTCGAGCAGGCCCTCTCCGACCCGCGCAGCCGGATCGGCGGTCAGGGCGATGCCGCCCGCGAGAGCGCCCGGGCCCGGCACGCCGAACTCGTCGGCCAGGCCCGCGAGTCCCTCGACCGGGACCTCGCTCAGCTCCGTGCCGAGTCCGACGTCGTCGAACCGGCCCTGCCGCCCGCGTTCGCCCGCTGGGACAACCCCGCCTGGCACGCCTACCGGGTGCCGATGGAGATACCCATGGCGCTGCGCCTGGGGGACCTGCGCCTGCCCGAGGCCGAGCGGATCCGGATCCCGATGCTGCTCCGGCTGCCGCTGGAGCGCGGCCTG
>KL568543.1:91617-92252 GCA_000715605.1 Streptomyces speibonae
TTGCCAGCCCGCTCAGAGATGTGTATAAGAGACAGGTTCACGGACGCGCACGACATGCGGCGCCTGGCCATGGAGACGGCGGTGACGCACGCCGCGCGGCTGCTCGCCGTCTACCCGGCGGGCGAGTTCACGGTGCACGTCATCGACCCGGCCGGATCCGGCGCGCAGGCACTGGCCCCGCTGACGCAGACCGGCGTGCTGGCGGCCCCGCCCGCGCAGGGCGCCGCGGGCGTGACGGAGGTGCTGGGCCGGCTCACCGAGCGGGTCGACCTGGTGCAGATGGCGCTGCGCGGAGGCGCCCCGGACGCGCTGCCGCCCGGGTTCGACACCTCCCAGCAGTTGCTGATCGTCAACGACTTCCCGCACGGCTTCGACGACCGGGCCGTGAACCAGTTGCGCTACCTCGCCGACGAGGGCCCGTCCGTCGGTGTCCATCTGATGATGGTCGCCGACCGCGAGGAGTCCTCGGCCTACGGTCCACTGCTCGACCCGCTGTGGCGTTCGCTGCTGCGTCTGACGCCCGTGCCCGACGACCATCTGGCCGACCCGTGGGTGGGCCACGCCTGGACGTACGAGCCGCCCGTGGTGCCGCCGGGCAGCCAGGTGCTCCAGCAGGTGCTCACCCAGGTCGCGGC
>KL568543.1:92469-96425 GCA_000715605.1 Streptomyces speibonae
CCAGCAGGTGCTCACCCAGGTCGCGGCGGCCCGCCGCGCCTGGAACCGGTGACCGCGCGCACGCTTGACCAAGTACAGGCAAAGCCTCGGGACCTGCGGTTTTGTAAGTTTCTTTACGTGACTCTTTACCAACCCTTGGTGGTTGGGTACTGTGGACCGCACGGAGGGGAGTACTCCCCGTCTGTGCGGCGACCCCGTCAATACGGATCCGGCCGGATCCCGGGGCGTCGGCCCGAAGGACCGTCCGAGCGCACACCGGCGCGGGCGGCCCGGGTGGAAGAGACCTCCGGCAGCGACGACGCTGACTTTGCCGTGTGACGTATCTGCCGGAGGCGCAGTGGATGTTTCCCTGACCCTGTGGGTCCTGACGATCGTGGGCCTGCTCGCCCTGATCGCGGTCGACTTCTTCATCGGCCGCAAACCACACGACGTCTCCATCAAGGAAGCGGGGATCTGGACGATCGTCTGGATCGTCCTGGCCGCGCTCTTCGGGCTGGGCCTGCTGATCTGGGGCGGGGGACAGCCGGCGGGCGAGTTCTTCGCCGGGTACATCACCGAGAAGTCGCTGAGCGTCGACAACCTCTTCGTCTTCGTCCTGATCATGGCGAAGTTCGCCGTGCCGTCGCAGTACCAGCAGCGCGTCCTGCTCGTCGGTGTGCTCATCGCCCTGGTGCTGCGCGCGATCTTCATCGCCGCGGGTGCCGCGATCATCGCCAGCTTCTCGTGGGTGTTCTACATCTTCGGCGCGTTCCTGATCTGGACCGCCTGGAAGCTCGTCCAGGAAGCCCGCGCCGACGCGGACGACGAGGAGTACGAGGAGAACAAGCTGCTCAAGGCCGCCGAGCGCCGCTTCGGCGTGGCCGACCGGTACCACGGCACCAAGCTGTGGATCGAGCAGAACGGCAAGCGGGTCATGACCCCCATGCTCGTCGTCATGCTCGCCATCGGGACCACGGACGTCCTGTTCGCCCTCGACTCGATCCCCGCGATCTTCGGTCTGACGCAGGACCCGTACATCGTGTTCACGGCCAACGCGTTCGCGCTGATGGGACTCAGGCAGCTGTACTTCCTCATCGGCGGACTGCTGCGGAAGCTGGTCCACCTCTCCTACGGGCTGTCGATCATCCTCGGATTCATCGGCGTGAAGCTCGTGCTGCACGCGCTGCACGAGTCCGGGGTGCACGTCCCGGAGATCAGCATCCCCGTCTCACTGGGCGTGATCTGCTCGGTCCTGATCGTCACCACGATCACCAGTCTCCGGGCCTCGCGCAAGCAGGCCGAGGCGGCGGCCGCGGAGCGGGGGGACCTCCCGTCGAAGGACGACATCGACGTCTGAACCCCTGTGCCGGACACCGACGTGCTCCGGCGCCGATCGCACGCCACTCGCACACAAGGAGACCATGCGTGACCCTGATGACCCCGGCACCCGGCCGCCGGGCGGCGGTCCCCGACGGGGTGCGACGCCCTGTCCCGTCTGGGACGATCGCACCATGATCGTTCGGCTCAGGGCACTCGCGATGCGCTGGACGACCACCGCCCCCGTGCTCGCCGTGGTGCTGCTGGCGCTGACCTGGGGCCGGGACCTGCCCGGCGGGATCGTCGCGGTGGTGACCCTGGTCCTCGCGGCAGCCGTGCTGGCCGCCGTGCACCACGCCGAGGTGGTCGCCCACAGGGTCGGTGAGCCCTTCGGCTCACTGGTCCTGGCGGTCGCCGTCACCGTCATCGAAGTGGCGCTGATCGTCACCCTGATGATCGATGGCGGGGACAAGAGCGCGACGCTGGCCAGGGACACCGTGTTCGCGGCCGTGATGATCACCGTCAACGGCATTCTCGGACTGAGCCTGCTGATGGGCTCACTGCGCCACGGCACGGCGGTGTTCAACTCGGAAGGCACCGGAGCGGCCCTGGCCACCGTGGCCACCCTGGCGACCCTCAGCCTGGTCCTGCCGACGTTCACCACGAGCAAGCCCGGCGCGGAGTTCTCCACCGTGCAGCTCTCGTTCGCGGCGGTCTCCTCGCTGATCCTCTACGCGCTGTTCGTCGCCACCCAGACCGTCAGACACCGCGACTACTTCCTGCCGATAGCCAAACAGAGCGAGTCGCCCGCACCGGAAGCGCCCGCGGCGGAGGAGCACGCACCGGCGCCCTCCACCCGTACCGCCCTGATCAGCCTGGCCCTGCTGGGCATGGCCCTGATCGGCGTGGTCGGCCTGGCCAAGGGCGTCTCACCCACCATCGAGTCGGGCGTGGACGCCGCCGGGCTGCCCCACTCCGTCGTCGGTGTGATCATCGCCCTGCTGGTCCTCCTCCCGGAGACCATCGCCGCGGCCCGCGCCGCACGTCGCGACCAGGTGCAGACGAGTATGAACCTCGCGCTCGGCTCGGCGATGGCCAGCATCGGACTGACCATCCCCGCCGTCGCGCTGGCCTCCCTCTGGCTGCCCGGCCCGCTCGTCCTCGGCCTCGGCAACACCCATATGGTGCTGCTCGCCCTGACCATGGTGGTCGGCGCGCTGACGGTGGTCCCCGGCCGCGCCACGCCCCTCCAGGGCGGAGTGCACCTGGTGCTGCTCGCCGCCTACCTGGAGCTGGCGGTCAACCCGTAGGCACCGTGATAGACCGGGGGCGAACGGCGGTCCCGGGGAGGGCCGCCCCACCCCGACGGACCGGAGGAACCGTGCCCCGCAACCTGGCCAGCGCCCCGATCATGATCCTCAACGGGCCCAATCTCAACCTGCTCGGACAGCGCCAGCCGGAGATCTACGGCTCCGACACACTCGCCGACGTGGAGGCGATGTGCGCCAAGGCGGCGGCCGCGCACAACGGCACGGTGGACCTGCGCCAGTCCAACCACGAGGGTGAGCTGGTGGACTGGATCCACGAGGCCCGGCTGGACCACTGCGGGATCGTCATCAACCCCGGTGCCTACTCGCACACCTCCGTCGCCATCCTGGACGCCCTCAACGCGTGCGACGGACTGCCGGTGATCGAGGTCCACATCTCCAACATCCACCGGCGCGAGTCCTTCCGGCACCACTCCTACGTCTCGCTGCGCGCCGACGGGGTCATCGCGGGGTGCGGGGTGCAGGGATACGTGTTCGCGGTGGAGCGGATCGCCGCGCTCGCCGGACCGGGACAGGCCCAGGCGTAGGCGCGGTACCGGTCACCAGCCCCGCGCGCGCCACTCCGGCAGCTGCGGACGCTCCGCGCCCAGCGTGGTGTCGTCGCCGTGGCCGGGGTAGACCCAGGTCTCGTCCGGCAGGACGTCGAAGATCTTGGTCTCGACATCGTGGAGGAGACGGGCGAACGCCTCCGGGTCCTTGTGGGTGTTGCCCACACCGCCCGGGAAGAGACAGTCCCCGGTGAACACATGCGGATGCCCATGGGGATCGTCGTAGACCAGGGCGATCGAGCCGGGGGTGTGCCCCACGAGGTGACGGGCGGTGAGCTCCACGTTCCCCACGCGGATGGTGTCGCCGTCGTCGACCGGCACGTCGGTCGGCACCGGGATGCCTTCCACGTCGTCCCGGCCCGCGAAGGTGCGGGCGCCGGTGGCCGCCACGACCTCGGCGAGCGCCTGCCAGTGGTCGCCGTGCCGGTGGGTGGTGACGACGGACGCGATGCCGTCGTCACCGATCGTGCTCAGCAGGGTCCCCGCGTCGTTGGCCGCGTCGATCAGCAGCTGCTCGTCGGTGGCCCGGCAGCGCAGCAGATAGGCGTTGTTGTCCATGGGGCCGACGGCGACCTTGGTGATCATCAGGTCCTTGAGTTCGTGCACGTCGGCGGGGCCGCCGACCGTCACCCGACCGCTGTACGTCATGCACGTCAGCCTATAGCGCGGACCCCCGGCCCAGGGTGCGAACCCGCGCGGACGGGCGCTACAGCGGGGGCAGCGCCAGCAGGTCCCCGCCCTTCACCGCCAGGGCGGAGCCGTCCCGGCGTCCGGCGAGCCAGCC
>KL568543.1:96600-98599 GCA_000715605.1 Streptomyces speibonae
CCGCCCTTCACCGCCAGGGCGGAGCCGTCCCGGCGTCCGGCGAGCCAGCCCAGCAGGCCGGCCGGTGTCCCCTCCACCGCCACCGGACCGCCGTCCGCCCCGCCGCCGGTCGTCCAGGTCCGGCCGTCCGCCGTGGCCAGGGTGGTCGCCGGCACGTCCCGGTGACCGGTGAACCGCGCGGCGAGGAAGTCGATCTCCCGCTCCGTGAAGTCCTCCGGCAGATCCTCCAGCTCGTAGCCGATCCCGAGGTCCACGTGGTGCAGCTCCACCTCGATCCACCGCCGGAACGGCACCCGCTCCGCGCGGTCGGTGACTCCGTTGCGCAGCTCCACCGTGCGCGACCAGTCCGCCGGGGCCGCGCCCGCCGCGCGGAAGCGTTCCGCGCTCTCCCGCAGGTCGGCGAGGTGCGCGTCGAGGGAACGCGGGGCGTCCCGCTCGATGTCGGCGTCCCGTACCTCGCCGGAGACGTACATGGGACGGCCCTCCAGGACGTTCACGAGCGCGTCCGCGTTGCGGGCCAGGTGGGCCAGCACATGGCCGCGGGTCCAGCCGGGCAGGCGTGACGACTGGGTCACAGCCGCGTCGTCCAGTGTCCCGACCGCGCTGAGCAGCCGCTCGGTAGCTGCGTGCACAGACGCCAGGTCATCAGCGTGATCAATCATGGTGCTGACCCTAGCTCCGTCCCCCCTGCGGGTGAAGGTGGTGAACCGGCACGCAAAATCGAATGCACGTGCTATAAGGTCGGGTGCGGCGTCGGGCATGCTGGAGAGCCGGGGTTTGTTGACAACCCGTGAATCCGGACCGGCGTTGTCAGTGGCTCCCCCTAGTCTGAGAAAGACGGGGGCCCCGCCCCTGTCACTTCTCTCAAGAAAGGTGCGGACCGGCGTGGCCGACCGTCTCATCGTCCGTGGAGCGCGCGAGCACAACCTCAAGAACGTCTCGCTCGACCTCCCGCGCGACTCGCTCATCGTCTTCACGGGCCTGTCGGGGTCGGGCAAGTCCTCGCTGGCCTTCGACACCATCTTCGCGGAGGGGCAGCGGCGCTACGTGGAGTCGCTCTCCTCGTACGCCCGGCAGTTCCTCGGCCAGATGGACAAGCCGGACGTCGACTTCATCGAAGGCCTGTCCCCGGCGGTCTCCATCGACCAGAAGTCGACCTCCCGCAACCCCCGCTCCACGGTCGGCACCATCACCGAGGTCTACGACTACCTGCGCCTGCTCTTCGCGCGCATCGGCAAGCCGCACTGCCCCGAGTGCGGCCGGCCCATCTCCCGCCAGTCGCCGCAGGCCATCGTCGACAAGGTGCTGCAGCTGCCGGAGGGCAGCCGCTTCCAGGTGCTCTCCCCCCTGGTGCGCGAGCGCAAGGGAGAGTTCGTCGACCTCTTCTCCGACCTGCAGACCAAGGGCTACTCGCGCGCGCGGGTGGACGGCGAGACGATCCAGCTCTCCCAGCCGCCCACGCTGAAGAAGCAGGAGAAGCACACCATCGAGGTGGTCGTCGACCGCCTCACGGTGAAGGACAGCGCCAAGCGCCGCCTCACCGACTCCGTGGAGACCGCTCTCGGCCTGTCCGGCGGCATGGTCGTGCTCGACTTCGTCGACCTCCCCGCCGACGACCCCGAGCGCGAGCGGATGTACTCCGAGCACCTGTACTGCCCGTACGACGACCTGTCCTTCGAGGAGCTGGAGCCGCGCTCCTTCTCGTTCAACTCGCCCTTCGGCGCCTGCCCCGAGTGCACCGGCATCGGCACGCGCATGGAGGTCGACCCCGAGCTGATCGTGCCCGACCCGGACAAGAGCCTGGACGAGGGCGCCATCCACCCGTGGTCGCACGGCCACACCAAGGACTACTTCGACCGCCTGATCGGCGCCCTCGCCGACGCGCTGGGCTTCCGGACGGACATCCCCTTCGGAGGGCTGCCGCAGCGCGCGAGGAAGGCCCTGCTGCACGGTCACAAAACCCAGGTCGAGGTCCGCTACCGCAACCGCTACGGCCGCG
>KL568543.1:98764-101106 GCA_000715605.1 Streptomyces speibonae
CGGTCACAAAACCCAGGTCGAGGTCCGCTACCGCAACCGCTACGGCCGCGAGCGCCGGTACACCACGGCCTTCGAGGGCGCGGTCCCCTTCGTCAAGCGCCGGCACAGCGAGGCCGAGAGCGACGCCAGCCGGGAGCGCTTCGAGGGTTACATGCGCGAAGTGCCCTGCCCCACCTGTGAGGGCACGCGGCTCAAGCCGGTCGTCCTCGCCGTCACGGTCATGGGCAAGTCCATCGCCGAGGTCTCCGCGATGTCCATCAGCGACTGCGCGGACTTCCTGGGCGAGCTGAAGCTCACCGCCCGCGACAAGAAGATCGCCGAGCGCGTGCTCAAGGAAGTCAACGAACGGCTGCGGTTCCTGGTCGACGTCGGTCTGGACTACCTCTCGCTCAACCGCGCCGCGGGCACCCTCTCCGGCGGCGAGGCCCAGCGCATCCGCCTGGCCACCCAGATCGGCTCCGGACTCGTCGGCGTGCTCTACGTCCTCGACGAGCCGTCCATCGGCCTGCACCAGCGCGACAACCACCGGCTGATCGAGACCCTGGTCCGGCTGCGTGACATGGGCAACACCCTCATCGTCGTCGAGCACGACGAGGACACCATCAAGGTCGCCGACTGGATCGTCGACATCGGCCCCGGCGCCGGTGAGCACGGCGGCAAGGTCGTGCACAGCGGCTCCCTGAAGGAGCTGCTGGCCAACACGGAGTCGCAGACCGGGCAGTACCTGGCCGGCCGGAAGAGCATCCCGCTGCCCGAAATCCGCCGCCCGCACGACCCGTCGCGCCGGCTCACGGTGCACGGCGCCCGCGAGAACAACCTCCAGGACATCGACGTGTCCTTCCCGCTGGGCGTCTTCACCGCGGTCACCGGTGTCTCCGGCTCCGGCAAGTCCACCCTGGTCAACGACATCCTCTACACGCACCTCGCACGCGAGCTGAACGGCGCGCGGAACGTCCCGGGGCGGCACACGCGCGTGGACGGCGACGAGCTCGTCGACAAGGTCGTCCACGTCGACCAGTCGCCCATCGGCCGCACCCCGCGCTCCAACCCGGCGACGTACACCGGTGTCTTCGACCATGTGCGCAAGCTGTTCGCCGAGACGACCGAGGCGAAGGTCCGCGGCTACATGCCGGGCCGCTTCTCCTTCAACGTCAAGGGCGGCCGCTGCGAGAACTGCGCGGGCGACGGCACCATCAAGATCGAGATGAACTTCCTCCCGGACGTGTACGTCCCGTGCGAGGTCTGCCACGGCGCCCGCTACAACCGGGAGACCCTGGAGGTCCACTACAAGGGCAAGTCCATCGCCGACGTGCTGAACATGCCGATCGAGGAGGCCATGCACTTCTTCGAGGCGGTCCCGGCGATCTCCCGCCACCTCAGGACGCTCAACGACGTCGGCCTCGGCTATGTCCGCCTGGGCCAGTCGGCGACCACCCTGTCCGGCGGCGAGGCGCAGCGCGTGAAGCTCGCCAGCGAGCTGCAGAAGCGCTCCACCGGCCGCACGGTCTACGTGCTCGACGAGCCGACCACCGGTCTGCACTTCGAGGACATCAGCAAGCTGCTCAACGTCCTGTCCGGCCTGGTCGACAAGGGCAACACGGTCATCGTCATCGAGCACAACCTCGACGTGATCAAGACGGCCGACTGGGTCGTCGACATGGGCCCCGAGGGCGGCTCCGGCGGCGGACTGGTCGTCGCGGAGGGCACGCCCGAGCAGGTGGCGGGCGTTCCGGCGAGCCACACCGGCAAGTTCCTGAGGGAAATCCTCGGATCGGACCGGATCAGCGACGCCACCCAGGTGCGGGCCCCGCGCAAGGCGGCGGCGAAGAAGACGGTCGCCGCCAAGACCACCACCCGGAAGACGGCCACGAAGGCGGTCGGCGCCGCCAAGAAGACGGCCACCAAGGCCGCCGCGAAGAAGACGACGCGGGTGCGCAAGGCCTGACCGGCCCGCCCGCACCGGCACCGCGCCGTGCCGCGCGGGGGACCTGACCCCCCGCGTGGCACGGCGCTCGCACGTCAGACGCCCCGCTGCTCCAGCTCGTGCGCGTACGGCGGCTCCGCCCCCGCCCGTGAGCAGGTGACCGCGGCGGCGCGGGCCGCGAAGCCCAGCAGGCCCGTCCAGCCCTCCGCCCCCAGCGCGTCCATACCCTTCCCACTGAGCGCTCCGCGCTCCGCGAGGCCGTGCAGCAGCGCCGCGTTCACCGTGTCGCCGGCGCCGATCGTGTCCACGACCCGCACCCGCTCACCCGGCACGGCGTACTCCCCGCCCCCGCGCGTGAACACCGTCAGCCCGTCGCCGCCCCGCGTGACGACGACCGCCGCGGGACCGGCGGGCCGCC
>KL568543.1:101387-102595 GCA_000715605.1 Streptomyces speibonae
CCGACGGCAGCCAGCCGCGGAACCGGGCCCGGTAGGCGTCCGGATCCGGGATCAGCCCCGCCCGGACGTTGGGATCCAGCGCCGTGAACACACCCTGTGCCGACGCGGTGCGCATCAGCGCCTCGTAGGCGCTCGCGCCGGGCTCCAGCACCAGCGAGCAGGTCCCGAACGACACCGCGCGGGTGCCGGCCGGCAGCGCCTCGGGCGCCGTGAACAGCCGGTCCGCGGTCCCCTCCACGTAGAAGGAGTACGCGGCCGAACCGTCCGCGCCGACCGTGGCGACGGCGAGCGTCGTCGGTTCGTCGCCCCGCTGCACCGACGTCACGTCCACCCCGGTCTCCCGCAGCCGGTCCAGCAGGGCCTCGCCGAAGGCGTCACGGGACACCCGGGAGCAGAAGGCGGTGGGGGAGCCGAGGCGGCCCAGCGCCACCGCGGTGTTGAAGGGGCCGCCGCCGAGCGCCGGCGTCAGCGCCGCGAGCGCACCCGCGCCGCGCGGTACCAGGTCGATCAGTGCCTCACCGGCTACGACGATCACGACAGGGGGTCCTTTCTCGGGGGCTCGGGATCCACGGAGCGCGCGGGCTGCTCCGGTTCGTCCGGGCAGCCGCAGGAGGTGCGGTGCACGAACGTGCACGGGAGCCGCTCGGTCCGCGCGGGGCGGTCCGGGTCGGCGAGGCGGTCCAGGAGCACCCGCACGGCACGGGCACCGATCTCCCTGCTGGGCTGGGCGACGGCCGTCAGGCGGGGCGAGAACAGGTCCGCCCAGGCGAAGTCGTCGAAGCAGCACAGGGCGATGTCCTCGGGCACGGACAGCCCGTGGGCGCGCAGGGCCCGCAGCGCGCCGATGGTCATGGTGTTGTTCGCGGTGACGAGCGCCGTGGGACGGGAGCCGAGGGCCAGCAGGGCGGCGGTGGCCCGTTCCGCCCCTTCGGACCGGGAGTCGCCGTGCACCAGGACGCGCTCGTCGTACGGCAGTCCGGCCGCGGCCAGCCCGTGCCGGTACCCGGTGATGCGCTCGGCCGTCGTGCTGAGGCCGGGCAGCCCGGCGACCAGGGCGATGCGGCGGTGGCCGAGACCGGCGAGGTGGGTGACCAGGCGGGCCGTCGGTTCGGTGCTCTCGGCGCAGACCTGGTCGAAGCGAGGGCCGTCGGGGGCCGCGGGGCGGTCGGGGTTCGCCGGGCCGTCGACCAGCCGGTCCAGGAACACGG
>KL568543.1:102814-113589 GCA_000715605.1 Streptomyces speibonae
TCCAGGAACACGGCGGGTACGCGGTGGCGCCCGAGGTAGCCGAGGAGCTCGCGCGGGCGGGCGGAGGGGGCGACGATCAGGCCTTCCACGCGGCGCTCGTGCAGCAGCTGGACGACCTTGCGCTCGTGCTCGGGGTCGTCGTGCGGGTCGGCGATGAGGAGGCTGTAGCCGTGCTCCAGGGCGGCGGCCTCGACGCCCTGGAGTATCTCGGTGAAGTAGGGGTTGCTGATCGCCGACACCGCGAGACCGATCGAGCGGGTGCGGGAGGTCACCAGGGAGCGGGCGAGGGTGTTGGGGGTGTAGCCGAGTTCCTCGATGGCGTCGAGGACGGCCTGGCGGGTGTGGGGGCGGACGGGGCGGGTGTCGTTGAGCACGTGGGAGACGGTGGCGACGGAGACGCCGGCGTGGCGGGCCACGTCTGTCATGGTCGCCATGGTGCGGGTCCCTCCGGGGGTGCGGCGGCTTGGTGCCGGGTGGGACCGTATCCCATCGCGGGGGCTCGCGTAAACGTTTGCGTAAGCGTTTACGCGGTGGGAGTGGGCCGGGGGTGTTCGCGCAGCCCGGTGCCTTCGGGGCGCCGCCGCGGGCAGTCGTGCCGCCCCAGCGGCACGACTGCCCGCGGTCGCGGATATCGTCCCCCGTATGTCCGTCCGACCTGGTGCAAGTCGTCGTGTTGTTCTGCGAGGGGCTGTTCTCGCCCCCGTCGCCGGAGTGGGGGTCTCCGGGTGCAAGGGGGGTGCCGATGACCGGTCGGCGCCGTTGAGCGGGCCCGTCGAGCTCGGGCCCGAGAGTGAGATCGCCGAGGGCGGGGCGAAGCTGTACCGGGACCACAACGTCGTGGTCAGCCGGACCGGGGACGGAACGCTCAAGGCGTACGACACCGTCTGCACCCACGCGGGGTGCCCGATCAACAAGCTGGACGGGACGAAGCTGATCTGCCCGTGTCATGGCAGTGAGTTCGACGCCACGACCGGAAAGGTGCTGCGGGAGCCGGCCGTGGCCCCGTTGCAGCCGCTGGTGGTCGAGGTCGAGAACGGCACGATGATCGCCAGGCCGCAGACCTGACCGGGGCGGACCCGGCCGGAGTGACCCCGGCCGGAGCGGGCCCGGCCGGGGTCACTCCCAGTCCCAGGAGATCCCCACATGGCCCGACCGCACCCGCGGCTCCACCAGGTGCACCGAGCGGTGCCGTGCGCTGAGCGGCAGTTCCTGGCGTCCTCCGCGCGGTGCCGCCGCCGAGTGCTGGGTGAAACGGTGGCAGCGCACCGGGAGCACCCCGGGTTCGAAGCGCACTTGGAGGGCGTACTGGCCGCCGGGGGAGTCCGCCGCCCGCACGTACTCGCGTGAGACGCCCGCCGTGCCGTCCTCGACGGCGTAGCGGAAGAGGAAGGTGTCACCGGTCCGCAGCCGCGTGTCGAAGAGGAGCTCGACCGCGAGCAGGCCGGTGTCGTGGTGCCGGAGTACGCGTCCGGCGCGGCAGTTCTCCAGGGCGTGCACGCGCATCCGCTCCGGCGCGGAGCCCGGGTCGCCGTAGTGGACGGCCACGTGGCGGTCGACGCCGTCCCGGTGCGCGCGCACGATGTGGTGCGCCTCGCGTTCCGCCAGTTCCCGGCGGGCACCGATGCGCACCCGCTCGTGGTGGCCCAGGGTGTGCAGACCGCCGTCGCGCGGTGCGCCGAGCTCGTCCAGCAGCTGTTCCAGCACGCCCGACGCCTCCACCAGGGACCGGTGGGAGCGGCCGGGGGAATGCCGGTCCGCCGTCCGGTCGTCCGCCTCGGCGAGGAGCCGGATCAGTGACTCCTGCGGCAGTTGCAGGATCTCCTCCAGCGCCCGTACCGCGCGCAGGGACTCCGGACGCTGCGGGCGGCGGGCGCCCTGCTGCCAGTAGCTGAGACTGGTGACGCCGACCCGCACGCCGTGGCGCGACAGATGGTGCTGCACCCGCTGCAGCGGCAGGCCCCGCGCCGCTATCGCGGCGCGCAGGGCGACGTGGAACGGTCCGCCGCTCAGGGCCGAGTCCAGTTCCGCGGTGGCGATGTCCGCGTGCTGTGTGGCGTGCGGCATGCAGGGGCCTTTCTGTGAATGTCCACAACGGCTGGTCAGGCCGTTCGCGCGGGGCACCCCGGAGCCCGCCCCCCGCCGGCGCCGGCGCCTTCACATCCGTACGCCGTCGTTCAGGACCCCGAGTTCCCCCGCATTGAAGCGTGTTGACCAAGTCCCGACAACACCTCAGGCCCAACACCGGCAGACACCTGCCGGGGGCCGTACCGGCCCGGGGGCCGGTACGGCCCCCGGGGCACGTACCGCGATGCGTTGTTCGTCCTGCTCTGCGCCGCTGCTTTCGTCCGGACCGTCCGGCCCCGCGCCGCTACTGCGCGCCGGCGCCGTCCGCTTCCCGCAGGCGGAGCCGCAGGAGTTTGGCGCGCACGATGTCCGGATCGCGCGGGTCGAGGGACTCGACGGTCGCGGACATCTCGTCGGCGTACCGGCGGTACCGGGCCGGCCGCCGTGGTTTCTCGATCCGCGTCCGTCGCATTCGATCAGCCCTCCGCCTCGTGGCCGCCCTCATGTCCGTCATGTCCGCCATGTTCGCCTTCGTGACCGCCTCGGATCGCCCGAAGGGCGGAACCCCCACTTTCCCGCTTCCCGCCCGCCGTAACCCATCCGGACCGTGCCGGGCTCCGCTGTCCACAGGCCCGCCGCGGTGTCGGTCACCGCCAGTAGGGTGTGAGACATGGCCGACCCCTCCAGCTACCGCCCCAAACCGGGTGAGATCCCCGACTCGCCGGGGGTCTACCGGTTCCGTGACGAGCACCGCCGGGTGATCTACGTCGGAAAGGCGAAAAGCCTGCGCCAGCGCCTGGCGAACTACTTCCAGGACCTGGCCGGGCTGCATCCGCGCACCCGCTCGATGGTCACCACGGCCGCGTCCGTGGAGTGGACGGTGGTGTCCACGGAGGTGGAGGCGCTCCAGCTGGAGTACTCCTGGATCAAGGAGTACGACCCCCGCTTCAACGTGAAGTACCGCGACGACAAGAGCTACCCCTATCTCGCGGTGACGATGAACGAGGACTTCCCGCGCGTGCAGGTGATGCGCGGTCACAAGAAGAAGGGTGTGCGCTACTTCGGCCCGTACGCGCACGCGTGGGCGATCCGCGACACCGTGGACCTGATGCTGCGCGTGTTCCCGGTGCGCACCTGCTCGGCCGGCGTCTTCAAGAACGCCTCCCGTACCGGGCGCCCCTGTCTGCTCGGTTACATCGGCAAGTGCTCGGCGCCCTGCGTGGAGCGCGTCTCCGCCGAGGACCACCGGGAACTGGCCGAGGAGTTCTGCGACTTCATGGCCGGCCGCACCGGCACCTATCTGCGCCGGCTGGAGCGGCAGATGGCCGAGGCCGCCGAGGCGATGGAGTACGAGCGGGCCGCGCGCCTGCGCGACGACATAGGGGCCCTGAAGAAGGCCATGGAGAAGAACGCGGTCGTGCTCGCGGACGCGACCGACGCCGACCTGATCGCGGTCGCCGAGGACGAGCTGGAGGCGGCCGTCCAGATCTTCCACGTCCGTGGCGGACGCGTGCGCGGCCAGCGCGGCTGGGTCACCGACAAGGTCGAGGAGATCACCACCGGCGCCCTGGTCGAGCACGCCCTGCAGCAGCTCTACGGCGAGGAGACCGGCGACGCGGTCCCCCGGGAGGTCCTGGTCCCCGCCCTGCCGGACCCCCTGGACCCGGTCCAGCAGTGGCTGACCGAGCGGCGCGGTTCGGGCGTCTCCCTGCGCGTCCCGCAGCGCGGCGACAAGAAGGCCCTGATGGAGACCGTGGAGCGCAATGCCCAGCAGGCCCTCGTGCTGCACAAGACCAAGCGCGCCTCCGACCTCACCACCCGCTCGCGCGCGCTGGAGGAGATCAGCGACGCCCTGGGCCTGGACAGCGCCCCGCTGCGGATCGAGTGCTACGACATCTCGCACCTCCAGGGCGACGACGTGGTGGCCTCCATGGTCGTCTTCGAGGACGGACTGGCCCGCAAGAGCGAGTACCGGCGCTTCCAGATCAAGGGCCGTGCCGGAGACACGCAGCTCTGGCACGGCGCAGGGCAGGACGACGTCCGCTCCATGCACGAGGTGATCACCCGCCGGTTCCGGCGCTACCTCGCGGAGAAGGAGCGCACGGGGGAGTGGACCGACGGCACGCCCCCCGGTGCCGACGGCTCCGGTGGCAACGGTTCCGGTCCCGTGGAGGCAGGCCTCGCCGAGCCGCCCGTGAGCACCCTGACCGAGGACGACGGCCGGCCCCGGCGGTTCGCCTACCCGCCGCAGCTGGTGGTGGTCGACGGTGGTGCCCCGCAGGTCGCGGCGGCCCAGCGGGCCCTGGACGAACTCGGTATCGACGACGTCGCCGTGTGCGGTCTCGCCAAGCGGCTGGAGGAGGTCTGGCTGCCGGGCGACGACGACCCGGTGGTGCTCCCGCGCACCAGCGAGGGCCTGTATCTGCTCCAGCGGGTCCGGGACGAGGCGCACCGCTTCGCGATCACCTATCAGCGCACCAAACGGGCCAAGCGCTTCCGCTCCAGCCCTCTGGACGACGTGCCCGGCCTCGGCGACACCCGTAAGCAGGCACTGCTCAAGCACTTCGGGTCGTTGAAGAAGCTGCGATCGGCGACAATCGACCAGATCCGTGAGGTTCCGGGCATAGGCCGCAAGACGGCCGAGGCGATCGCCGCGGCTCTCGCGCGGGCGGAGCCCGCCGCCCCCGCCGTCAACACGGCGACGGGCGAGATCATGGATGACACGGAGGAACCCGGGCAGGCGACGGGTTCTCCCGGGGAACCCGTGTCCACGGGCGCCCCGGACGAACGACGGGGGCAGGAGCGATGACGGAGCACGAGACAGGACGCGCGACGGAGCAGGACGGAGCGCGGCAGCACACCGGCGGGACGGCGACCCCCGGGCCCGCCCGCGAGGACAACGGAGCACAGGTGAAGACGGGCAAGGAACAGGCCGGGGTACCCGAGGCGGGCATCCCCGAGCTGGTGATCATCTCCGGCATGTCCGGGGCCGGCCGCTCGACGGCCGCGAAGTGTCTGGAGGACCTGGGCTGGTTCGTCGTCGACAACCTGCCCCCCGCCCTGATCACCACCATGGTGGAGCTCGGCGCGCGTTCCCAGGGCAACGTCGCGCGCATCGCGGTCGTCGTCGACGTGCGCGGCCGGCGCTTCTTCGACAACCTGCGCGAGTCCCTCGCCGACCTCGACTCGCGTGGCGTCACCCGGCGGACGGTCTTCCTGGAGTCCTCCGACGAGGCCCTGGTGCGCCGCTTCGAGTCCGTGCGCCGCCCGCACCCGCTGCAGGGCGACGGCCGCATCGTCGATGGCATCGCCGCCGAGCGGGAGCTGCTGCGCGAGCTGCGCGGCGACGCCGACCTGGTGATCGACACCTCCAGCCTCAACGTGCACGAGCTGCGCGCCAAGATGGACGCCCAGTTCGCCGGCGAGGAGGAGCCCGAGCTGCGGGCCACCGTCATGTCCTTCGGCTTCAAGTACGGCCTCCCGGTCGACGCCGACCTCGTCGTGGACATGCGGTTCCTGCCCAACCCGCACTGGGTTCCGGAGCTGCGCCCGTACACCGGCCTCAACGAGGAGGTCGCGTCGTACGTCTTCAACCAGCCGGGCGCCAAGGAGTTCCTCGACCGCTACGCCGAGATGCTGCGGCTGGTCGCCGCCGGCTACCGCCGTGAGGGCAAGCGCTATGTGACCATCGCGGTCGGCTGCACGGGCGGCAAGCACCGCTCGGTCGCCATGTCGGAGAAGCTCGCCGCCCGGCTCGCCGCCGAGGGCGTGGAGACGGTGGTCGTCCACCGGGACATGGGACGGGAATGACGCGACGTACTCCGCGGCTGAGCCGGCTGCGCAGAGCGGTCCCCGAGGGCCGCGCCGGCCGCCCGGCCGAGACCCGTGGCGCGAGACCGCGCCGCCGGGGCGCCCAGCCCAAGGTCGTCGCCCTCGGCGGCGGCATGGGCCTGTCCGCCTCGCTCGCCGCCCTGCGCCGGATCACCGGTGACCTCACCGCGGTGGTCACCGTCGCCGACGACGGCGGCTCCAGCGGACGCCTGCGCGACGAGCTGGGCGTGCTGCCGCCCGGCGACCTGCGCAAAGCGCTGGCCGCGCTGTGCGGCGACGACGACTGGGGCCAGACCTGGGCCCGGGTCATCCAGCACCGCTTCCAGTCCCAGGGCGAACTGCACGAGCACGCGGTCGGCAATCTGCTGATCGTCGCCCTGTGGGAGCAGCTCGGCGACCACGTCCAGGCGCTGGACCTGGTGGGGCGGCTGCTGGGCGCGCACGGACGGGTGCTGCCCATGTCCGCCGTGCCGCTCGAGCTCCAGGCCCGGGTACTGGGCCACGACCCGGAGCGGCCCGAGGACGTCGTCACCGTGCGCGGACAGGCCACCGTCGCGCTCACCCCCGGCGAGGTGCAGTCCGTGCATCTCGTGCCGAACGACCCGCCCGCCGTACCCGAGGCGGTCGCCGCGGTCCTCGACGCCGACTGGGTGGTGCTCGGGCCCGGCTCCTGGTTCTCCTCGGTCATACCGCACCTGCTCGTGCCCGAACTGCTGGACGCCCTCATCGAGACCAAGGCGCGCCGGGTACTGTCGCTGAACCTCGCTCCGCAGCCGGGAGAAACCGAGGGCTTCTCCCCGCAGCGTCATTTGGAGGTTTTGGGACGACACGCCCCTAAACTCGCCCTGGACGTGGTGCTGGCCGACGAGGCCGCCGTGCCCGACCGCGACTCGCTGACCGAGGCCGCCGAGCGGTTCGGCGCGGCGGTCGAGCTGGCCCCGGTGGCCCGGCCCGACGGAAGCCCCCGGCACGACCCGGAGCTGTTGGCAGCCGCGTACGACCGTATTTTTCGGATGCATGGAAGGATCGGCCCATGGCGATGACGGCAGCGGTGAAGGACGAGATCAGCCGGCTCCCCGTCACCCGGACCTGCTGCAGGAAGGCGGAGGTCTCCGCCATTCTGCGGTTCGCCGGCGGCCTCCACCTGGTCAGCGGGCGCATCGTGATCGAGGCGGAGCTGGACACCGCGATGGCGGCGCGCCGCCTCAAGCGGGACATCCTGGAGATCTTCGGCCACAGCTCCGAACTGATCGTGATGGCGCCCGGCGGCCTGCGCCGCGGTTCGCGCTACGTCGTACGGGTGGTCGCCGGCGGCGATCAGCTGGCGCGGCAGACCGGTCTGGTCGACGGCCGGGGCCGCCCGATCCGCGGTCTGCCCCCGCAGGTGGTCTCGGGCGCCACCTGTGACGCCGAGGCGGCCTGGCGCGGCGCCTTCCTGGCCCACGGCTCCCTCACCGAGCCCGGCCGCTCCTCCTCCCTGGAGGTGACCTGCCCCGGCCCCGAGGCCGCGCTCGCCCTGGTCGGCGCGGCCCGCAGACTGCACATCGGCGCCAAGGCGCGCGAGGTGCGGGGCGTGGACCGGGTGGTGGTCCGCGACGGCGACGCGATCGGCGCGCTGCTCACCCGGCTGGGCGCGCACGAGTCGGTGCTGGCCTGGGAGGAGCGCCGGATGCGCCGCGAGGTGCGGGCCACGGCGAACCGGCTGGCCAACTTCGACGACGCCAACCTGCGCCGTTCCGCCCGCGCGGCGGTGGCGGCCGGGGCCCGGGTCCAGCGCGCGCTGGAGATCCTCGGCGACGACGTGCCCGAGCACCTCGCCGCGGCCGGCCGGCTGCGCATGGAGCACAAGCAGGCCTCCCTGGAGGAGCTGGGCGCGCTCGCCGACCCGCCGCTCACCAAGGACGCCGTGGCCGGCCGGATCCGGCGGCTGCTGGCGATGGCCGACAAGCGCGCCTCCGACCTCGGCATCCCGGGCACGGAGGCCAACCTGAGTGAGGAGCTGGACGACAAGCTCATGGTCTGACGCCCCAACAGCTCACCGGCGCCGGCGCCCACTTGGGTGACCGGCGCCGGTTTTCCGTGTCGTGGCGGCACCCTTGACTCGATCATGTTGTGTCATGAGCCTGGCATCTGTTCGCCGCTGTGGCGGACCACTCTCTGGGGGGCTCATGAGACACAGAGCGAGATCGATCCTCGCTGTCGGCACGCTCCTGATCGGCGGAGCGAGCCTCGCACCCATCGCCCAGGCACAGCCCGGAAACCCCGCGGCCTCCGACCCCGAGGAAGTCAAGGTCTTCCGCGCCGACGTCACCAAGGAGCAGGTGCCCCTGCTCCTGACGGCGGGGCAGGACGGGCACGAACTCGGCGAACGGGTGCCCGACCGGGGCACCGCCACCGTCGAGGTCTATCTGACCGACGGACAGGCCGAGAAACTGGAGAAACAGGGCGTCGACCTCACCGAGCACACTCTGTCCGCCCGCGCGGCCGACCGCGTCGAGGACGCCGCCGACGGCGTGTTCCGCCCGTACAGCGGAAAGGGCGGCCTGAGGGAGGAGGTCCTGCGCACCGCGCGGGAGCACCCGCACCTCACCAAGGTCGTCTCCATCGGAAAGACGGTCAAGGGCCAGGACATCCTTGCCCTGAAGCTCACGCGGAAGGCCAGGCACACGCGGGACGGGTCGAAACCGGCCGTCCTCTACATGTCCAACCAGCACGCACGGGAGTGGATCACCCCGGAGATGACCCGGCGGCTGATGCACCACTACCTGGACACGTACACGACGGACAAGCGGATCAAGAAGATCGTCGACACCACGGAACTGTGGTTCGTCCTCTCCGCCAACCCCGACGGCTACGACTACACCTTCGCCGACGACGACAACCGTCTGTGGCGCAAGAACCTGCGGGACGTCAACGGCGACGGCGCCATCACCACCGGCGACGGCGTCGACCTCAACCGCAACTTCCCCTACAAGTGGGGCTACGACGACGAGGGCTCGTCCCCCAACCCCACCAGCCAGACCTACCGCGGCGCGAGCCCCGGCTCCGAACCGGAGACCCGGGCCATCGACGCCTTCCAGAAGCGCATCGGCTTCACCTACGGCATCAACTACCACTCGGCCGCCGAACTCCTCCTCTACGGAGTCGGCTGGCAGGTGGCCACGCCGACCCCCGACGACGTCCTCTACCGGGCCCTCGCCGGCACCCCCGGCAACTCGGCGATCCCGGGCTACCACCCGCAGCTCTCCTCCGAGCTCTACACCACCAACGGCGAGGCGGACGGCCACGCGGCCAACGTCAACGGCATGGCGATGTTCACCCCCGAGATGTCGACCTGCCAGACCGCGTCCGACGCCGACCCGGACGACGAGTGGAACGCCCGCGACTGCCGGTCGGGCTTCAACTTCCCCGACGACGAGAAGCTGATCCAGCAGGAGTTCGCCAAGAACATCCCGTTCGCGCTCTCCGTCGCCGAGTCCGCGGCCCACCCCGACCGGCCGTCCTCCTCGGTCGGCCTGGAGGCCGCCGACTTCACCCCGCACGGGTTCACCACGTCCTACGCGCGCGGCGGGGGCCAGGAGGTCTCCGTCGTCGCCCGCAAGGCCGTGCGCGACAAGGAGCTCAAGTACCGCGTCAACGGCGGCCGCACGCACGGCGTGGACCTCAGGCGCTGGCGGGGCGGCGAGCGGTACGGCGGGGAGGACAACCTCTACTTCGACGAGTACCGGGCCACGGTGCGACACGGCAGGCCGGGCGACAAGGTCGAGGTGTGGTTCACCGGAGAGGCCCGCAGGGGCCGGAACGTCTCCAGCGAGCACTTCACCTACACCGTGGCCGAGCGGCCCCGCGCGGACGTCCTCGTCGTCTCCGAGGAGGGCGCGAAGGCCACGCAGACAGGCACGTACGTCGACGCGCTCAAGGCCAGCGGCCGCCGCGCGGCGGTCTGGGACGTGGCCGAACAGGGCGCCCCGGACGCGCTCGGCGTGCTGAGCCACTTCCGCACCGTCGTGCACCACACCGGCGCCGCGACGCCGGGCATCGCCACCCAGCTCCAGCTGCGGGCCTTCCTCAACGAGGGCGGCCGGCTGATCGAGGCGGGCGAGCGGGCGGGCGGCAGCGTCGACCTCGGCGGAGGCACACCGTCCGACGACTTCAGCCAGTACTACCTGGGCGCCTACAGCCGCACCTCCACCTCCGGAGCCACCGCGTTCGCCGGAGCCGGCCGGCTGGACGGCTTCAGCGGCCCGCTCGGCGACGCGCCCGGCAACCCGCTGGACGGGGCCGGCACCTACGGCATCACCTCCGACGAACTGCCCGCTGCCGAGTACCCGCAGTTCGCGAGCGCCGGCGCCGGGCAGTTCCCCGGGACGTCCAACCCGTACGGGCCGTACGCCGGCTCCTCCATGGCGGCCGCCGTGCACACCGACGACGGCTACAAGCGCCTCACCCGCACCGTGGACCTCACCGGTGTCACCGCCGCCGAGCGGCCCACCCTGCGCACCCAGCTGCTGTGGGACACCGAGCCGGGCTACGACAACGTCCTCGTCGAGGCGCACACCGCCGGCGCCGACGACTGGACGACCCTGCCCGAGACCGGCGGGGCGACCCGCACCACCGTGCCGACCGAGTGCGCGGCCGGGTTCTACATGGCCGGGCACCCCTGGCTGGAGCACTACCTCACGCTCACCGACGACGGCTGCACCGCGACCGGGACCACCGGCGACTGGAACAGCCTCACCGGGTCCTCCGGCGGCTGGCAGCAGGTCGAATTCGATCTGAGCGCCTACGCCGGGAAGACGGCCGAGGTCTCCCTCGCCTACGTCACCGACCCGGGCAGCGGCGGCCACGGCGTCCTCGCCGACGAGGCCTCCCTCGTCATC
>KL568543.1:113799-114112 GCA_000715605.1 Streptomyces speibonae
CCGCCGAAACCGAGGGCTTCGAGACGTCCCTCGGCGCCTGGCGGGTGTCCGGACCCCCGGCGGGCAGCCCGGCCGTCCTGAAGGACTGGACCCGCTCCGGAGAGCTGTTCCGGACCCACGCCGCGGTCACCACGGACGACACCGTGCTGCTGGGCTTCGGGCTGGAGCACCTGACCTCCGCGGCCGACCGGGCCGCCCTGATGAGGAAGGCGCTGGCCGCCCTCAGGAGGTGACACCGAACGTCAACGCGGACCCACGATCCGTAACGAAATGAGGTGAGAGGGGTCCGAGCTGTCTCTTATACACATCTCTG
>KL568543.1:114357-118896 GCA_000715605.1 Streptomyces speibonae
ACGGACCGCCCTGCCGGGTATGGGGCAACTCGATGTCACGGCCGGGGCCCCGGAGAGGTAGGGTCGACAGTGGTCGGGGACATCCCAAATACAGCTCGCCGGCGTCACAGCCGGCGTACCAACGAGGAGATCGGTTCGTGACGATCCGCGTAGGCATCAACGGGTTTGGCCGCATCGGTCGCAACTACTTCCGCGCATTGCTGGAACAGGGCGCCGACATCGAGATCGTGGCCGTCAACGACCTGGGTGACACGGCGACCACGGCACACCTGCTGAAGTACGACACGATTCTGGGCCGCCTCAAGCAGGAGGTCTCGCACACCGAGGACACCATCACCGTCGGCGACAAGACGGTCAAGGTCCTCTCCGAGCGCAACCCCGCCGACATCCCGTGGGGCGAGCTGGGCGTCGACATCGTCATCGAGTCGACCGGCATCTTCACCAAGAAGGAAGACGCCGGGAAGCACATCGCCGGCGGCGCCAAGAAGGTCATCATCTCCGCCCCGGCGAAGAACGAGGACATCACCCTCGTCATGGGCGTGAACCACGACCAGTACGACCCGGCGAACCACCACGTCATCTCCAACGCCTCCTGCACCACCAACTGCGTGGCGCCGCTGGCGAAGGTCCTCGACGAGAACTTCGGCATCGTCAAGGGCCTGATGACGACGGTGCACGCGTACACGAACGACCAGCGCATCCTGGACTTCCCGCACAAGGACCTGCGCCGCGCCCGTGCCGCCGCCGAGAACATCATCCCGACCACCACCGGTGCCGCGAAGGCCACCGCCCTGGTGCTGCCGCAGCTCAAGGGCAAGCTGGACGGCATCGCGATGCGTGTCCCGGTCCCCACCGGCTCCGTCACCGACCTGGTGGTCGAGCTCTCCCGCGAGGTCACCAAGGAAGAGGTCAACGCCGCCTTCCAGAAGGCCGCCGAGGGCGAGCTGAAGGGCTACCTCGAGTACACCGAGGACCCGATCGTCTCCTCCGACATCGTCAACGCCCCGGCGTCCTGCACCTTCGACTCCTCCCTGACCATGGTCCAGGAGGGCAAGAACGTGAAGGTCATCGGCTGGTACGACAACGAGTGGGGCTACAGCAACCGCCTCGTCGACCTGACGGTCTTCGTGGGCAACCAGCTCTGAGCATGGAGCCGGCGGCCTGATATGAGTGCAGGGCTCGGCGGCGCGGCAACGCGCTGTCCGAGCCCTGACGCACGTATCGGAGCGCTCGCCCTCTTTCGATCACGAGCGATCACGAGCGAACACGAGCTGAGCTCTAGCAGGGAGCCCCTATGAAGACGATCGACGAACTCCTCTCCGAAGGTGTCGCGGGCAAGCGGGTCTTCGTCCGCGCCGACCTCAACGTGCCGCTGGACGGCACCACCATCACCGACGACGGCCGGATCCGCGCCGTGGTGCCCACCGTCAAGGCCCTCGCCGACGCGGGCGCCCGTGTGGTCGTCGCCTCGCACCTGGGCCGCCCCAAGGGCGCCCCGGACCCCGCCTTCTCGCTCGCCCCCGCCGCCGCGCGCCTCGGCGAACTCCTCGGTGCCGACGTCGCCTTCGCGACCGACACCGTCGGCGAGTCCGCCACCTCCACCGTCGCCGGCCTCACCGACGGACGCGTCGCGGTCGTCGAGAACCTGCGCTTCAACGCCGGCGAGACGTCCAAGGACGACGCCGAGCGCGGCGAGTTCGCCGGCCGGCTGGCCGCCCTCGCCGACGTGTACGTGGGCGACGGCTTCGGCGCGGTGCACCGCAAGCACGCCTCGGTCTTCGACCTGCCGGCCCGCCTGCCGCACTACGCCGGCTACCTCATCGCCACCGAGGTCGGCGTGCTCAGGAAGCTCACCGACAAGGTCGAGCGGCCCTACGTGGTCGCCCTCGGCGGCGCCAAGGTCTCCGACAAGCTGGCCGTCATCGACCAGCTGCTCGGCAAGGCCGACCGCATCCTCATCGGCGGCGGCATGGCGTACACCTTCCTCAAGGCCAAGGGCTACGAAGTCGGCTCCTCCCTGTTGCAGGAGGACCAGATCCCCGCCGTGCGGGAGTACCTGGAGCGCGCCGGGAAGAGCGGCGTCGAGCTGGTACTGCCGGTCGACACGCTGGTCGCCGCCGAGTTCCCCGACATGAAGGCCAAGGCGCCCACCCACCCCGCCACCGTCGCCGCGGACGCCATCCCGGCCGGCCACATGGGCCTGGACACCGGTCCCGAGACCCGCAAGCTGTACGCCTCGAAGCTCGCCGACGCCGCCACCGTCTTCTGGAACGGCCCCATGGGCGTCTTCGAGCACCCCGACTACGCCGAGGGCACCAAGGCCCTCGCCCAGGCCCTCATCGACTCCCCGGGCTTCACCGTGGTCGGCGGCGGCGATTCCGCCGCTGCCGTCCGTACCCTGGGCTTCGACGAGCAGGCATTCGGCCACATCTCGACCGGAGGCGGCGCCTCCCTCGAATACCTCGAGGGCAAGACGCTCCCCGGCCTCGCCGCACTGGAGGACTGACCCTCAATGACCACCCGTACGCCGCTGATGGCGGGCAACTGGAAGATGAACCTCAACCACCTCGAGGCCATTGCCCACGTCCAGAAGCTCGCCTTCGCCCTGGCCGACAAGGACTACGAGGCCGTCGAGGTCGCCGTCCTGCCGCCCTTCACGGACCTGCGCTCCGTGCAGACCCTCGTCGAGGGCGACAAGCTCAAGATCAAGTACGGCGCCCAGGACATCTCGGCGCACGACGGCGGTGCCTACACCGGCGAGATCTCCGGCCCGATGCTGGCCAAGCTGAAGTGCGCCTATGTGGCGGTCGGCCACTCCGAGCGCCGCCAGTACCACGCCGAGACCGACGAGATCGTCAACGCCAAGGTGAAGGCCGCCTTCAAGCACGGCATCACCCCCATCCTGTGCGTCGGCGAGGAGCTGGAGGTCCGCGAGGCGGGCAACCACGTCTCCCACACCCTCGCCCAGGTCGAGGGCGGTCTCAAGGACGTCCCGGCCGAGCAGGCCGAGACCGTCGTGATCGCCTACGAGCCCGTGTGGGCCATCGGCACCGGCAAGGTCTGCGGCGCCGAGGACGCCCAGGAGGTCTGCGCCGCGATCCGCGGCAAGCTCGCCGAGCTGTACAGCCAGGACGTGGCCGACAGGATCCGCATCCAGTACGGCGGCTCGGTCAAGTCCGGCAACGTCGCCGAGATCATGGCGCAGGCCGACATCGACGGCGCCCTGGTCGGCGGCGCCTCGCTGGACGCCGACGAGTTCGTCAAGATCATCCGATTCCGCGATCAGTGAGTATGCGCTAACGGCGATTCGTCGTACCCTTGCGGGGTCCAGCAGTGTGCTGGGCCCCGCGTCGTCCATCCGAATCCGAGGAAGTTGGTCCAGCCGTGGTTATGGGGTTCTCCATCGCCCTGATCGTCTTCAGCCTGCTGCTGATGCTGCTGGTGCTGATGCACAAGGGGAAGGGCGGCGGCCTCTCCGACATGTTCGGTGGTGGCATGCAGTCCTCCGTCGGCGGCTCCTCGGTCGCCGAACGCAACCTCGACCGGATCACCATCGTGGTCGGTCTGCTCTGGTTCGCGTGCATCGTCGTGCTCGGCATCATGATGAAGGTCAACAACTGAACTGACCGAGGGGCGGAAATCGCCCCGCACGAGCCACGCATTCCCCACGTAACGCCCCATGTTCGGTACGCGCAGCTGAGCGCGGCCTATCATGGGGCTTGCGTCTGGATGCGGGGACAGGTAACTCCTATCACTGGACGCGCGTTGGGCCTTACGTAGACTGAGGCGCTCGCAGCGAAGCGGAACGCCGACTCGCTTCGCGGCACCATTACGCAGGGAGTTACGACCGTGGCAAGTGGCAACGCGATCCGGGGAAGCCGGGTCGGGGCGGGGCCGATGGGCGAGGCCGAGCGCGGCGAGTCCGCGCCGCGGCTGCGCGTCTCCTTCTGGTGCTCCAACGGGCACGAGACACAGCCGAGCTTCGCAAGCGACGCGCAGGTGCCCGATACCTGGGACTGCCCCCGCTGCGGCTTTCCGGCGGGACAGGACCGCGACAACCCCCCGGACCCGCCGCGCACCGAGCCGTACAAGACCCACCTCGCCTATGTGCGGGAGCGGCGCAGCGACGCGGACGGTGAGGCGATCCTCGCCGAGGCGCTGGCCAAGCTGCGGGGCGAGATCTGACCGGTCCCAGGACCGGCCCGGACTCCGGACACCTTCCGTCCTCCTCACCGCTGATCAATTAGGTTGGGAACAGCCGGCACAGCGGGGACATCCAAGGAAGAAGGCTGAAGTCCGAGATGAACGCAGACGGCCGTACCAGGCTCAACCAGACGCCCGAGTGGACCGCACTGGCCAAGCACCGCGAGGAGCTCGGCGAAGTGCGGCTGCGTGAGCTGTTCGCCGCCGACCCCGGCCGCGGCACCGGATACACCCTCCGGGTCGGTGACCTGTACGTCGACTACTCCAAGCACCTGGTCACCGCCGAGACCCTGCGGCTGCTGCGGGAACTGGCCGCCGCGACCGACGTGTTCGGGC
>KL568543.1:119141-119434 GCA_000715605.1 Streptomyces speibonae
CTGCGCGACGCCATGTTCCGCGGCGAGCGGATCAACGTCACCGAGGACCGGGCGGTGCTGCACACCGCGCTCCGCGCGCCGCGCGACGCGGTGATCGAGGTCGACGGGGAGAACGTCGTCCCGGCCGTGCACGCCGTGCTGGACCGGATGGCGGACTTCGCCGCCCGCGTCCGCTCCGGCGAGTGGACCGGCCACACCGGCCGGCGCATCCGCACCGTCGTCAACGTCGGTATCGGCGGCTCCGACCTCGGCCCGGCGATGGCGTACGAGGCGCTGCGCGCCTTCACCGACCG
>KL568543.1:119643-120639 GCA_000715605.1 Streptomyces speibonae
CGCGACCTCACCGTCCGCTTCGTGTCCAACGTGGACGGCGCCGACCTGCACGAGGCCGTCCGGGACCTGGACCCGGCCGAGACGCTGTTCATCATCGCGTCCAAGACCTTCACCACCATCGAGACGGTCACCAACGCCACCTCCGCGCGTTCCTGGCTGCTCGGCGGCCTCGGCGGCGACGAGAAGGCGGTCGCGAAGCACTTCGTGGCGCTGTCGACCAACGCCGAGAAGGTCGCCGAGTTCGGCATCGACACGGCGAACATGTTCGAGTTCTGGGACTGGGTCGGCGGACGCTACTCCTACGACTCCGCCATCGGCCTGTCCCTGATGATCGCCATCGGCCCGGACCGCTTCCGGGAGATGCTCGACGGATTCCGCCTCGTCGACGAGCACTTCCGCACCGCGCCCGCCGAGTCCAACGTGCCGCTGCTGCTGGGCCTGCTCGGCATCTGGTACGGGAACTTCCACGACGCGCAGTCGCACGCGGTGCTGCCGTACTCGCACTACCTGTCGAAGTTCACCGCCTACCTCCAGCAGCTCGACATGGAGTCCAACGGCAAGTACGTCGGCCGGGACGGCCGCGAGGTGGAGTGGCAGACCGGCCCCGTCGTCTGGGGCACGCCGGGCACCAACGGGCAGCACGCCTACTACCAGTTGATCCACCAGGGGACGAAGCTGATCCCGGCCGACTTCATCGGCTTCGCCGAGCCCGTCGCCGAGCTGAGCGACGAACTCAAGGCGCAGCACGACCTGTTGATGGCCAACTTCTTCGCCCAGACCCAGGCCCTGGCCTTCGGCAAGACCCCGGACGAGGTGCGCGGCGAAGGAGTGCCGGAGGAACTCGTCCCGCACAAGACGTTCAAGGGCGGCCACCCCACCACCACGATCCTCGCGCGCGAACTCACCCCGTCCGTGCTCGGCCAGCTCGTCGCGCTGTACGAGCACAAGGTGTTCGTGCAGGGCGCGGTCTGGAACATCGACTCCTTCGACCAGTGG
>KL568543.1:120853-121470 GCA_000715605.1 Streptomyces speibonae
TGGGGCGTCGAACTGGGCAAGGTCCTCGCCAAGCGCGTGGAGCCCGCCCTCACCGAGGGTGCCGAGGTACCGGGCCTGGACGCCTCCACCACGGCCCTCGTCGCCGCCTACCGGGAGCTGCGCGGCCGGCGGTGACCCGGGTGCGGTCAAGCGGGCGGCGGTGCGCCGTCCGCTTGCCGTGGACTCCCCGGCGATCGTGGTGTTTCGCCCCCGCCGCCCCTTCCCTCCCTCACTCTCGGCTTCGCTCGAGCGGGAGGTACCCCCATCGTCCCTGGGGTGCGCCCCCAGACCCCCTTCGGCCCTGAACGGGCCTCGTCCTCAAGCGCCGGACGGGCTGGTGTGTCAGCCCCTCCGGCGTTTGAGGAGCGTGGGTCCGGGGGCAGCGCCCCCGGGAGGGGTCAGGCCACCGCGCTCAGCGTGTCCGCGAGGCGGCGGCGGGTGGCTCGGGTGGCCGGGAGGGCGGCCAGGGCGGCGGCGCCCAGGACCGCGGCCGTGCCGAGCGCCAACAGCAGGACGGGGGAGGGCGCTTGTGCGATCCCGGCGCCGATGCCGCTCGTCCGGCCCTGGGCGTCGATCAGCCACCGGGCCAGCGGCAGCCCCAGGGCCGTGGCGAGGAG
>KL568543.1:121686-121931 GCA_000715605.1 Streptomyces speibonae
GAGATGTGTATAAGAGACAGCGTGATCCCCGTGATCTGCCGGGGGGAGAGACCCACGGCCTTGAGCGCCAGCAGATCGCGCTCGCCCTCGCGGACCGTGCCGCCGATCGCCGTCAGCACTTCGATCAGCCCGATCAGCGCGAGGACCGCGATCAGACCGAGGACGACGGCGCGCAGCGGTGACAGCCCGTCGGCCGGGTTGGCCACGGCGTGCACGTCCAGATCTGTCTCTTATACACATCTCTG
>KL568543.1:122196-122648 GCA_000715605.1 Streptomyces speibonae
TGTCGAGCGAGGTGGAGATGACCCGGCCGGCGTTCTCCGGCTCGATGCTGCGGCCGACGATGTGCAGGATCTGCGGCTGGTCGCCGACCGTCATCCGCACCCAGTCGCCGACCTCGACGTGCAGCAGGTCGAGCAGCCCCTGCCCGGCCACCGCCTCGTCCGGCCCGCGCGCGGCGCGCCCCTCGGCCAGCGTGAACGGGTACGGCTCCCGCGCGGTGCCCAGTCCCCGCAGGGCGATGGTGGCGGTCTGGCCGGGGACCAGGGCGGCCACCTCCACCCCCGGATAGACGGCGGCGACCTGCGGATCGTCCTCCAGCAGGGCGCGGGTCTCCCGGTCGCCCAGCGAGGCGTCGGACCGCACCCCGAGCGCCGTGGGCATGCCCATCCGCTCGGGGCTGCTGTGGAACCGGTCGATGGTGGTCCACGCGCTCAGCGCCACCACGATCAGCAGC
>KL568543.1:122862-123901 GCA_000715605.1 Streptomyces speibonae
GCGCCAGCCTGGCCACCGCGCCCAGCGAGCGCGGCCGCCGGGTGAACGTCTTGTGCCAGCCCAGGATCAGCGCCGGCGGCACCCGTGTGCCCAGCGCCCGCCGGGCCACCGCGGTCAGCCCGCCGGCCGGGGACCCCACGGAGCGCGGCACCGGCACCGGCGGGATCCGCCCCGCCCGCCAGGCGGCCAGCCCGGTGGTCGCGCCGATGAACAGCACCGCCCCGACCGGCACCACGAACAGCGCCGCGGTGTGTCCGGGCAGGCCCTGCCACACACCGACCGCGTCCCCGATCCGTCCCGGCACGGCGCCGCCCAGCGCCTCGGTGAGCGCGGCCGCCGCCACGGCACCGAGCAGGGCGTAGGCCAGGTGCTGGATCAGGAAGACGCGGACGACCTGGCCGGGCGTGAAGCCGATCGCCTTGAGGACGGAGATGTCCCGCAGGTGCCCCCGGATCCGGGTGGTGATCGCCCCGTGCACCGCGAAACCGGCCGCGACCAGCGCGCCCAGCCCGAACAGGCCCAGCACCTGGCCGAGCAGCCGGTTGTCGCCCTGCGCCTCGGCGCGCGCCTGCTGCCAGGTGGCGACCTCGCCGATCGCCCCCGCGCCCAGCTCGGTCACCGCCCGCTGCACCGCGTACCCGGTGTCGCCGGGGTCGGTCAGCCGCAGCCCCACCACCTGGCCGCCCGGGTCGCCCACGGCCGAGGGCAGTGCCCAGACGATGCCCGCCCGCTCACCGGGCCGGTAGCGCGGCTCGGCGCTGTCGGCGATGCCCACCACGGTCAGCTCCCGCGCCGTGCCGGGCACGGTGAGGGTGTCACCGGGGGCCGTGAGCAGCGCCCGCGCGAGGCGGCTCTCCAGGACCACCCCGTCGGGGGTGGCCGTGTCCAGCCAGTGCCCGGACGTGATCAGGGGGCGGCCCACGTCGGGGCGGCCGGAGGTGCCGCGCAGCTCCACCGAGGCGCGGCCGCCCTGCGAGGCCAGGGTGACCGGGGCCGTCGGGTAGGGGCCGGCCATGGCGTCCACGCCGTCCAGGCTCGC
>KL568543.1:124166-124546 GCA_000715605.1 Streptomyces speibonae
GTGGTGTGCAGCGTGACGTGCGCGCCGCGCGCCTGGGTGAACACACGCTGCCAGGGGTTGGTGGCGTACCCGAACAGGGCCGTGGCCAGCAGCAGGGACGCGACGATGCCCGCGGTGGCGAGGACCAGGAACAGGGCCTCGCCACGGTGCGTCCGCAGATCGGAGTGCGCCCAGCGCAGCGTCGCTCGCACGGCCTCAGCCTCCGGCGGGTCGGTCGTGGACGCGCATGTCAGTCCTTGAGCTCCAGCACGCCCGATATCCCGGTCCGGCGCGGCGGGGTGCCGCCGTCGAGTGCGGCGTCGTCGGCGATCCGGCCGTCGAAGAAGCTGATCACCCGGTCCGCGGCGCTGGCCAGCCGTGCGTCGTGCGTGACCAGCAGG
>KL568543.1:124723-126718 GCA_000715605.1 Streptomyces speibonae
CCGGTCCGCGGCGCTGGCCAGCCGTGCGTCGTGCGTGACCAGCAGGATGGTCTGCCCCCGCCCGTGGAAGCGGGACAGCAGCCGCATCACCTCGCGGGTGCCCCTGCTGTCCAGGCTGCCCGCGGGCTCGTCGGCCAGCAGCAGCGGCGGGTGGTTGACCAGCGCCCGGGCCAGGGCGACCCGCTGCTGCTCACCGCCGGACAGCTCGCCCGGCATGCTGTGCTCCTTGCCCTGGAGGCCGAGCTCGGCGAGGAGTTCCTCCCGCCCGTCGCGGGCCTTCTTCGGCGGCACCCCGGCGAGCAGGGCGGGCAGCTCCACGTTGTCGGCGACGGACAGGTCGGAGACCAGGTTGAAGAACTGGAAGACGATCCCGATCCGCTTGCGGCGCTCGACCGCCCAGCGGGCCTCGCTGTAGCCGTCGGTGCACTCGCCGTCCAGCCAGATGCTGCCCTCGTCGGGCCGCTGGAGCCCGCCGAGCAGATGCAGCAGCGTCGACTTCCCGGCCCCGGACGGGCCGGTGACCGCCACGAACTCGCCCGCCGTCACCTCCAGGTCGACGCCGCGCACGGCGTGCGCCGGGGCGCCCTCGCCGTGGTGCGTCTTGACCAGGCCCTCGGCGCGCAGCACGGGAGTGGTGGTCTCACTCACTCCAGCTCCTCCAGCTCTTCCTGGCACCGCTCCAGCCAGTCGAGGTCGGCCTGCAGATGCAGCATCGCGCCCTCGATCAGCAGTTGGGAGATGCGGTTGTCCCGGTCCTCCGCGGCGGCCAGCTTCGACAGCTGCCGCATGGTGTTCAGATACTGGCGCCGCTGCCGGTTGATCAGGGCGATCTGGTCGGCGAGGCCGGTCTGCGGGGCCAGGGCCAGTTTCATGAAGAACTCGTCCCGCACCCGCGGCTCGTCCGCCGTCTCCTCGAACCAGGCGCGCAGCGCCTCCCGCCCGGCGTCGGTGAGGTGGTAGACCTTCTTGTTGGGCCGGCTCGACTGCTCGACGTCCTCGCCCTCGATCAGTCCGTTCTTCTCGAGGCGGCCGAGGGTGACGTAGATCTGGCCGACGTTCGGCTGAGGGTACGCGGAGCCCAGCAGTTGCTCAAGGTCCAGCTTGAGCTCGTAGCCGTGGGCGGGGCCGCGGGCGAGCAGGGCCAGGAGGGGCAGCCGCACTCGTGCTCTCCTCCTCGCGCATCCTGGGTAATGTGCCGCAGGACCTAGTATCGCCCATACCTAACGGGTATACATGGCCTCTGACCCCGGCAAGGGTGCCCGGGTGCTGGTGTACAGGGAGGAACCTATGCGGTGGATGCATGCCGCGGGTAGGGGCCTTCTTGTCCTCCTCGTCGTCCTGACCGGGCATGTCGCCTCCGGCGCGCGGGCCGACCAGGCCGGCGGGAGCGGCCGCGGCCCCCTCACCCTGGCCACCGCCGGAGACCTCACCGGCTACCTCCAGTCCGTCCTCGACGGCTGGAACCGCACCCATCCCGGCGAGAAGGTGACCCTCGTCGAGCTGCCGGACTCCGCCGACGAGACGCGCGCGCAGATGATCACCGATCTGCGCGGCGGCGCGCGCGGCCGGTTCGACGTGCTCAACATCGACGTCAGCTGGACCTCGGAGTTCGCCGCCGCGGGCTGGATCCGTCCGCTGCCCCGCGACCGCTTCCCGCTCGGCACCTTCCTGCCCCCGGTCGTGCACACGGCGACCTACGACGACCGGCTCTACGCCGTCCCCTACGTCACCAACGCCGGGCTGCTGCTGTACCGCAAGGACGTCCTCGCCGACGCGGGCGTCGCGCCGCCGCGCACCTGGGCCGAGCTGGAGCGGGCCGCGAAGACCCTGGCCCCCGAGCACGGTCTCGACGGCTACGCGGGCCAGTTCCTGCCCTACGAGGGCCTGACCGTGAACGCGGCCGAGGCCGTCTACTCGGCGGGCGGCACCATCCTCGGGGACGAGGGACAGCGCGTCACCGTGAACTCCGGGGCGGCCCGGGAGGGCATCGGCTTC
>KL568543.1:126894-128923 GCA_000715605.1 Streptomyces speibonae
GCGCGTCACCGTGAACTCCGGGGCGGCCCGGGAGGGCATCGGCTTCCTCGCCCGCGGGGTCCGCGACGGCTGGATCCCCCAGGAGGCGCTGACGTACAAGGAGGAGGAGTCCAAGCGGGCCTTCCAGGAGGGCCGGCTGCTGTTCCTGCGCAACTGGCCCTACGCCTACGTCGCCGCCTCCGCCCCGGGCTCCGAGGTCGCCGGCAAGGTCGGTGCCGTACCGCTGCCGGGACCGCACGGTCCGGGCACCAGCGTCCTGGGCGGCTCCAACCTGGCGGTCAGCAGCCACGCCCGGCACCCCGACTCCGCCGCGCGTCTGATCGCGTACCTCACCAGTGAGCGAGTCCAGCGCCAGGTGCTCACGCGCGGCGCGCTGCCGCCCGTACGGGCCGGTCTGTACGACGATCCGGAACTCGTCCGGCGCTTCCCGTATCTGCCGACCCTGCGCGAGAGCGTGCTCGCCGCCGCTCCGCGCCCCAAGAGCCCGCACTACGACCAGGTGAGCCTGGTGGTGCAGGCGGTGGTGCACGACGCGATGACCGGGCGGCAGTCGCCCGAGGCCGCGGTGCGCCGGCTGGCGGGCGAGCTCGCCGCGGTCTCCGCCCGCTGAGCGTCCTCCCGGCTTTCCCTCCCTCTCTAGTTACATGTTAGGTAACGCGGACGTCTCGAATGCGTCCGTTATCACCCCTTAAGTTCGCATATGGACACCTCAACTGTGCGGTAGCTTGCGCCAGTTCATTGACACCCTCGCGACACGCTTACTTAACATGCATGCATAACGAACAGCGCTCCTCAACAGACAGGTCAATGGGGTGAACAGGCACCACTGGTGGCGTGACGCGGTGATCTACCAGGTGTACGTCCGCAGCTTTCTGGACAGCACCGGTGACGGCATCGGCGATCTCGCCGGGGTCAGGGCGGGACTGCCCTACCTGAAGAAGCTCGGCGTGGACGGGATCTGGCTGAGCCCCTTCTACCCCTCACCGCAGCACGACCACGGCTACGACGTGGCCGACTACCGCGACGTCGACCCGCTCTTCGGCGACCTCGCGGAGTTCGACCTGCTGGTGGCCGCCGCCCGCCGGCTCGGCATCAAGGTGCTGCTGGACATCGTCCCCAACCACTGCTCCCACGAGCACCCCTGGTTCCGCGCGGCCCTCGCCGCCGGACCGGGCAGCCCCGAACGCGCCCGCTTCCACTTCGCCGACGGCCGCGGACCGGACGGCGCGGAGCCGCCCAACAACTGGCACGCCATGTTCGGCGGCCCCGCCTGGACCCGCGTCACCGAACCGGACGGCCGGCCCGGCCAGTGGTACCTGCACATGTTCACGCCCGAACAGCCGGACTGGAACTGGCGCGATCCCGAGGTCGCCGCCGAGTTCGAGCGCACCCTGCGCTTCTGGCTGGACCGCGGCGCCGACGGCTTCCGCATCGACGTCGCGGCCGGCCTGTTCAAGCACCCGGAGCTGCCCGACTCCCCGGACCCGGAGGCCGACGCCCGCACCCGCGACTCGGTCAACCCGCTCGCCTGGAACCAGCCCGAGGTGCACGACGTGTGGCGGCGCTGGCGCGCCGTGTGCGAGGAGTACACCGCCCGCGACGGCCAGGAGCGCCTCCTGGTCGGCGAGGTCTCCGTGCCCACCGCCCGCGAGCACGCCCGCTACGTCCGCCCCGACGAGCTCCACCAGGCCTTCTTCTTCGACCTGCTCGGCGCCGAGTGGGACGCCGACGCCTTCCGCAAGGTCATCTCCGAGGCCATGCAGGACATCGCGGGCACCGGCTCCACCGTCACCTGGGTCCTCAACAACCACGACCAGGTCCGCACCGTCACCCGCTACGGCGAGCCCGCCGACGGCTGCGGCATCGGCGCCGCCCGCGCCCGCGCCGCGGCCCTGCTCATGCTCGCCCTCCCCGGCGCCGCGTACATCTACCAGGGCGAGGAGCTGGGGCTGCCCGAGGTCGTCGATCTGCCCGACGACGTGCTCACCGACCCGATATTCCGGCGCACCGGCAGCCGCGCCCGGATCAG
>KL568543.1:129188-129601 GCA_000715605.1 Streptomyces speibonae
GCCGTGGCTGCCGCAGCCCGAGTACTTCGCCGAGTACGCCACCCACCGCGCCCTCGCCGACACCCGCTCCTCCTGGCACCTGTACCGCGACGGCCTGCAACTGCGCTCCGCCCTGCACCAGCTGGGCGAGGGCACCCTGCGCTGGCTGGACACCCAGCCCGGGGTCCTCGCCTTCGTCCGCGGCGACGACCTGGTCTGCGCCGTCAACTTCGGCACCGCCCCCGTACCCGCTCCGGTCGCCGGCACCCCGCTGCTCGCCAGCGGTCCCTGCCGGCCCGGAGTGCTCCCCGGCTCGACCGCCGCCTGGTGGATCGATGGCTCCTGAGAAGCACCTCCGGTCAACTCCCGCACCCCCGAAGGGACATCGAAGATGATGCGACGACGTACCACCCTGCTCACCGGATGCACCGCCC
>KL568543.1:129832-133325 GCA_000715605.1 Streptomyces speibonae
CGACGACCCCGTCTCGGCCGGCGGCGGCGACAAGTCGCTCGACGGGCAGACCGTCACCGTGGCCGGTGTCTGGTCCGGCAGCGAGCAGGAGAACTTCCAGAAGGTGCTCGACGCCTTCAGCGAGAAGACCGGCGCCAAGACCCAGTTCGTCTCCACCGGCGACAACGTCTCCACCGTCGTCGGCAGCAAGATCGAGGGCGGCAACGCCCCCGACGTCGTCATGGTCCCGCAGGTCGGCGTGCTCAAGCAGTTCGCCGAGAAGGGCTGGCTCAAGCCGCTGGACCAGAAGGTGCAGAGCGCCGTCGGCGCCAACTTCGCCGAGGTGTGGCAGAACTACGGCAGCGTCGACGACACCCTGTACGGCCTCTACTTCAAGGCCGCCCACAAGTCGACCGTCTGGTACAGCCCCGCCGCCCTCGAACAGGCCGGCGTCACCCCGCCCGAGACCTACGACGCCATGCTGGAGAACGGGCGGACCATCTCCGACTCCGGACTCGCCGCCTTCTCCGTCGCCGGACAGGACGGCTGGACCCTCACCGACTGGTTCGAGAACGTCTACCTCTCCCAGGCCGGGCCCGAGAAGTACGACGCCCTCGCCGCCCACGAGATCAAGTGGACCGACCCCACGGTGGTCGAGGCGCTCACCACCCTCGGCAAGCTCTTCAAGGACAAGCAGCTCATCGCCGGCGGCCAGAAGGAGGCCCTCAACACCGACTTCCCCGGCTCCGTCGAGAAGGTCTTCGGCCCCGAGGCCGAGGCCGCCATGGTCTACGAGGGCGACTTCGTCGCGGGCGTCGCCAAGGACCAGTTCGGCAAGAAGATCGGCACCGACGCGAACTTCTTCCCCTTCCCGCCGGTCGGCGACGGCAAGGCACCCGTGGTCAGCGGCGGCGACGCGGCCGTCGTCCTGAAGGACGGCAAGAACAGCGAGGCCGGCATGGCCCTGCTGGAGTACCTGGCGACCCCCGAGGCCGCCGCCGTCTGGGCCGAGGCGGGCGGCTTCCTCTCCCCGAACAAGAAGCTCGACCCCTCCTCCTACAGCGACGACGTCACCCGCGCCACCGCCGAGTCGCTGATCGCCGCCGGTGACTCCGTCCGCTTCGACATGTCCGACCAGGCACCCGCCGCCTTCGGCGGCACCAAGGGCGCCGGCGAGTGGAAGATCCTCCAGGACTTCCTGCGCGACCCCGCCGACCCCGCGAAGACCGCGGCCGCGCTCGAGGACGCCGCGGCCAAGGCCTACGGGAACTGACGGCCATGACCGCCACCATGGTGAAAGAGGCGAGCCCTCCGGCACCTGTGCCCCCCGGCGGCGCGCGCGGCCGACGCCTGCGCCGCCGGGGGCGGGTCATCGCCCTGCTGTTCGTGTTCCCCGCGCTGCTCCTGCTGGGCGCGCTGGTGGTCTACCCGGTGCTGTTCTCCATCGGCCGCAGCTTCTTCGACGCCTCCGGCAACGAGTTCGTCGGCGGGGAGAACTACGTCGAGATGTTCCGGGACCCGACCAACCTCAAGGCCGTCCGGAACACGGCCATCTGGGTCGTCGTGGCGCCCACCCTGCTGACCGGGCTCGGCCTGATCCTGGCCGTCCTGGTGGAGAAGGTCCGCTGGGCCACGGCCTTCAAGCTGCTGCTGTTCATGCCGATGGCGGTCTCCTTCCTCGCCGCCGGCATCATCTTCCGGCTCGCCTACGACCAGGACCCCGACAAGGGCGTGCTCAACGCCGCCGTCGTCTCCGTCCACGACGCCTTCACCGGCACCTCCTCGTACCCGACCGCCCGCGCCCGCGACGGCGAGGGCCTGACCAAGCAGGACGACGGCTCGTACGTCACCGGCGCGGACGTCTCACCCGGCAACGTGGCGTCGCTCGGGCTGGTCGGTGTCGCCCCCAAGGACCTGCCGGGCGACGCGAAACCCGCCGCCCCGGCGGCCGCGGACCAAGCCGGCACCGACGAGGTGCGCGGAGTGGTGTACCTCGACTTCACCCCCGGCGGGGGAGGGGAGCCGGGCGTGGTCGACCGCGAGGAGAGCGGCCTGCCCGGCATGACGGTGGAGGCGGTGCGCGACGGGAAGACCGTCGCCGAGACGACCACCGCGGCGGACGGCTCCTTCAGCTTCACCGGACTGGAGGGCGGCTCCTACGCGCTGAAGCTGCCGTCCGGCAACTTCGCGGCCCCCTACGAGGGCATCTCCTGGCTCGGACCGGCGCTCGTCACACCGGCGATCATCGGCGCCTACCTGTGGATCTGGACCGGTTTCGCGATGGTGCTCATCGGGGCGGGACTCGCCACCCTGCCGCGTGACGCGCTGGAGGCGGCGCGCATGGACGGCGCCAACGAGTGGCAGATCTTCCGCCGCATCACCGTGCCGCTGCTCGCCCCCGTGCTCACCGTCGTCTTCGTGACCCTGGTCATCAACGTCATGAAGGTCTTCGACCTGGTGTACATCATCGCACCGGGACCGGTGCAGGAGGACGCGACGGTACTGGCGACGCAGATGTGGCTGGTGTCCTTCGGCGGCGGCAACAACCAGGGCCTCGGCAGCGCGCTCGGCGTGCTGCTGCTGCTCCTGGTCATCCCCGCCATGGTGTTCAACGTCCGTCGCTTCAAAAGGAGTCAGCGATGAACGTCATCCGGCGCGGCCTGGGCAACGCGGTGGTGCAGGCCTTCCTCGTGGTGATCGGGCTGGTGTGGCTGACCCCGCTGGCCGGTCTGTTCCTGTCCTCGCTGCGCTCCGCCGAGGACACGGCCAAGGGCGGGTGGTGGACCGTGTTCACCAGCCCGGGGCAGCTGTCCTTCGACAACTACTCGGCGCTGCTGGACAACTCGGGCATCACCCAGGCGTTCTGGAACACCGTGCTGATCTCCGTGCCGACGACCGTGCTGGTCGTGGTCGTCGCCGCGCTCGCCGGATACGCCTTCGCCTGGCTGGACTTCCCGGGGCGCGAGCCCATCTTCCTGCTCGTCGTCGCGCTGCTGGTGGTGCCCGTGCAGATCGGTCTGCTGCCGGTGGCCAAACTCTTCGGCGAGCTGGGGCTGTTCGGCACGATTCCGGGTGTCGTGCTGTTCCACGTGGCCTACGGTCTGCCGTTCGCGGTGTTCCTGCTGCGGAACTACTTCGCCGAGATGCCGAAGGAGATGCTGGAGGCGGCGCGGATGGACGGCGGGAGCGAGTGGCGGATCTTCACCCGGCTGGTGCTGCCGGTGGGGCGTCCCGCGATCGCCAGCCTCGCCATCTTCCAGTTCCTGTGGGTGTGGAACGACATGCTGGTGGCGCTGTTGTTCGCGGACAGTTCCTCGCAGCCGCTGACGGTGCAGTTGCAGTCGCAGATCCGGCAGTTCGGGAGCAACATCGATGTGCTCGCGCCGGGGGCGTTCCTGTCGCTGGTGGTGCCGGTGGTCGTGTTCTTCGCGTTCCAGCGGCACTTCGTGCAGGGGGTCATGGCGGGGTCCGTGAAGTAGGGGGTGCGGGTGGGGCGGTGGGGGCTCTTTTCGCC
>KL568543.1:133575-134111 GCA_000715605.1 Streptomyces speibonae
TTCCCGTCCCGTCCCCGGGGGCAAGCCCCCGGACCCCTTCTCTTTTCTGGCCTGAACGGCCTCGTCCTCAGACTCCCCCAGAGGGGGCACCCCCAGACGGGCTGTCAGGGCGACGCCGGTGGGTAGAGGGACCTCGGGAGCTGGGACGCCGCCGGTTTGTCCAGGAGCCACAGGGTGCGGGTGCGGCCCCGGGCGCCGGCTGCGGGGGCCTGGATCTCGCCCGCGCCGGAGAGGGCGATGGCCGCCGCCTCCGCCTTGTCCTCGCCCGCCGCCAGGAGCCAGACCTCCCGCGCCGACCGGATCGCCGGGAGGGTCAGGGTGACCCGCGTCGGCGGGGGCTTGGGGGCGCCGCGGACGCCCACCACCGTGCGTTCCGTCTCCCGGACCGCAGGGAGTTCGGGGAACAGGGAGGCCACGTGTGTGTCCGGGCCGACGCCCAGCAGCAGCACGTCGAAGGCCGGGACGGCGGCGTGGTTCTCCGGAGCCGCCGCCGCGGCCAGCTCCTCCGCGTAGGCGGCTGTCTCTTATACACATCT
>KL568543.1:134304-137074 GCA_000715605.1 Streptomyces speibonae
CACGTCCGTGCCGTGCGGGCCGTCCGAGGCGGGCATGGCGTGCACGCGCTTCGGGTCCAGCGGCACCGCGTCGAGCAGCGCCGCACGGGCCTGGGTGACATTGCGGTCCGGGTCGCCCTCGGGCAGGAACCGCTCGTCGCCCCACCACAGATCCAGCCGGGACCAGTCGATCGCGTCCCGGGCCGGGGCGGCGGCCAGTGCGGCCAGCAGGCCGTTGCCGTTGCGCCCGCCGGTCAGGACCACGGACGCCGCGCCCCGGGAGGCCTGAGCGTCCACGATCCTGGTGATCAGCCGGGCCGCCGCGGCCTGCGCCATCAGCTCCTTGTCCCGGTGCACGACCAGCTGCGGTGCGGTGCTCACTTCGCCGCCGCCTCGTTCACCGGCGCCTGCGCCGTCGCCCGGTCCGCGGGAGCTTTCGCAGCCGCCTCGACGGGGGCCGGGACCGCTTCCCGTTCTCCTTTGGCCGGCGAGCCGCTCCCGTCCGACTTCAGCCGCTCCACGCCGTAGCGCAGGGCTGAGGCGTAGGTGTCGTCCGGGTCCAGGCGGCGCAGCTCCTCCGCGATCAGCTCCGCGGTGTCGCGGCGCTTGAGTGCCACCGCCCGCTTGGGCTGGCCCTGTATGGACAGCGTCGCCAGCGAGCCGTCCGCGCGGTCCAGCACGATCGGGCCGCAGTCGGTGTCCATGCGGACCGCGGTCAGTCCTGGGCCGGCGGAGTGCGAGCGCCGGACGGGGACGTCCAGCCGGTCCGCGAGCCACATCGCCAGCAGCTCGCAGCTCGGGTTGAACTCCTCGCCCTCCACCTCCACGCCCTGCACCTCGCAGGCGACCTGGTCCAGCGCCGCCGCCAGCATCGAACGCCACGGCGTGATGCGGGTCCACGACAGATCGGTGTCACCGGGGGTGTAGGCGTCGGCGCGGGCGGCCAGCTCCTTCACCGGCTGCTCGCAGGCGTAGGTGTCGGTCACCCGGCGCTGGGCCAGCGCGCCCAGCGGGTCGTTCGCCGGGTCCAGCGGCGCGTTGACCGGCCACCACACCACCACCGGGGCGTCCGGCAGCAGCAGCGGCAGCACCACCGACTGGGCGTGGTCGACGACCTCGCCGTGGAGCCGGAGCACCACCGTCTCGCCGGTCCCGGCGTCCGCGCCGACCCGGACCTCGGCGTCCAGACGCGACTGGGTGCGGTCCCGCGGGGAGCGGGAGACGCGCTTGATGACCACCAGCGTGCGCGAGGGGTGCTCGCGCGAGGCGTCGCTCGCCGCCTTCAGCGCGTCGTAGGCGTTCTCCTCGTCCGTCACGATGACCAGCGTGAGCACCATGCCGACGGCGGGGGTGCCGATGGCCCGGCGGCCCCTGACCAGTTCCTTGTTGATCTTGCTGGCCGTGGTGTCCGTGAGGTCTGTTTTCATGGCCGGCGCCAGCTCCGTCCGTCTCGCTCGAGCATTTCGTCCGCCTCGACGGGTCCCCACGTACCGGCCGGGTACTGGGCCGGCCTGCCGTTGGTGTCCCAGTACTCCTCGATCGGGTCGAGGATCTTCCAGGACAGCTCGACCTCCTCCGTGCGCGGGAAGAGGTTGGAGTCACCCAGGAGGACGTCCAGGATCAGCCGCTCGTACGCCTCCGGGCTGGACTCGGTGAACGACTCGCCGTAGGCGAAGTCCATCGACACGTCCCGGATCTCCATCGAGGTGCCCGGCACCTTGGAGCCGAAGCGGACGGTGACGCCCTCGTCGGGCTGGACGCGGATGACGATCGCGTTGGAGCCCAGTTCCTCGGTGGCCGTCGTGTCGAAGGGGGAGTGCGGCGCCCGCTGGAACACCACCGCGATCTCCGTGACCCGGCGGCCCAGCCGCTTGCCGGTGCGCAGATAGAAGGGGACACCCGCCCAGCGGCGGTTGTCGATGCCCAGCCTGATCGCCGCGTAGGTGTCGGTCTTCGAGGAGGGGTCGATGCCCTCCTCCTCCAGATAGCCGACCGCCTTCGCGCCGCCCTGCCAGCCGGCCGCGTACTGCCCGCGCACGGTGTCCCGGCCCAGGTCCTTCGGCAGCCGGACGGCACCGAGCACCTTGGTCTTCTCCGCCGCCAGCGCGTCCGCGTCGAAGGAGGCGGGCTCCTCCATCGCGGTCAGCGCCATCAGCTGCAACAGGTGGTTCTGGATCACGTCACGGGCGGCGCCGATGCCGTCGTAGTAGCCGGCCCGGCCGCCGATGCCGATGTCCTCGGCCATCGTGATCTGCACATGGTCGACGAACGACCGGTTCCAGATCGGCTCGAACATGGTGTTGGCGAAGCGCAGCGCCAGGATGTTCTGGACGGTCTCCTTGCCCAGGTAGTGGTCGATCCGGAACACCTGGTCCGGCGCGAACACCTCATGGACGATCGCGTTGAGCTCCTCGGCCGACTTCAGGTCGTGGCCGAACGGCTTCTCGATGACCGCGCGCCGCCAGGAGCCGCCCGTCTGGTCGGCGAGGCCGTGCTTCTTCAGCTGCTGGATGACCACCGGGAACGAACGCGGCGGCACCGACAGGTAGAACGCGAAGTTGCCGCCCGTGCCCTGGGCCTTGTCCAGCTCCTCGATCGTGCCGCGCAGCCGCTCGAAGGACTCGTCGTCGTCGAAGGTGCCCTGCACGAAGCGCATGCCCTGGATGAGCTGCTGCCAGACCTCCTCGCGGAAGGGGGTCCTGGCGTGCTCCTTGACCGCGTCGTGGACCTCCTGGGCGAAGTCCTCGTTGGCCCACTCCCGGCGGGCGAAGCCCACCAGGGAGAAGCCCGG
>KL568543.1:137309-141243 GCA_000715605.1 Streptomyces speibonae
CCGGCATCAGCTTCTTGCGCGACAGGTCTCCCGTGACGCCGAAGATGACCAGGCCCGACGGCCCCGCGATACGCGGGAGCCGTCGGTCCGCGGGGTCACGCAGCGGGTTGCTGCTCGACAAGGTCTCAGCCCTCCGAGGGGGCGAGGCGCTGAAGCTCCGCCTCGGTCGACTTCAGCAGGTCGTTCCAGGACGCCTCGAACTTGTCGACGCCCTCGTCCTCCAGAAGCTGCACCACCTCGTCGTACGAGATGCCGAGCGCCTCGACCGCGTCCAGGTCGGCGCGGGCCTGCTCGTAGGTGCCGGAGACGGTGTTGCCCCGGATGTCGCCCTGCTCCTCGGTGGCGAACAGCGTCGCCTCCGGCATGGTGTTCACCGTGTTCGGCGCCACCAGCTCGTCGACGTACATGGTCGCCTTGTACGCCTTGTCCTTCACACCGGTCGACGCCCACAGCGGACGCTGCTTGTTGGCGCCCTCGCGCTCCAGCGCGCCCCAGCGGTCCGTGGAGAAGACCTCCTCGTACGCCTGGTACGCCAGCCGCGCGTTGGCGATGGCGGCCTTGCCGCGCAGCGCCTTGGCCTCGTCGGTGCCCAGCGCGTCGATCCGCTTGTCGATCTCGGTGTCCACGCGGGACACGAAGAAGGACGCCACGGAGTGGATCTTCGACAGGTCCAGTCCGCGCTCCTTGGCCTTCTCCAGACCGGTCAGGAACGCGTCCATCACCTTGCGGTAGCGCTCCAGGGAGAAGATCAGCGTGACGTTGACGCTGATGCCCAGGCCGATGGTCTCGGCGATGGCCGGGATGCCCGCCTCGGTGGCCGGGATCTTGATGAGCGTGTTGGGCCGGTCCACCAGCCAGGCCAGTTGCTTGGCCTCGGCGACCGTCGCGCGGGTGTCGTGCGCGAGCCGCGGGTCGACCTCGATCGAGACCCGGCCGTCGCGGCCGTCGGTGGCGTCGAAGACCGGGCGCATGATGTCGGCGGCGTCGCGGACGTCCGCCGTGGTGATCATGCGGATGGCCTCTTCGACGGTGACCTTGCGGGCGGCGAGGTCGGTCAGCTGGGTGTCGTAGCCGTCGCCCTCGGAGATCGCCTTCTGGAAGATCGTCGGGTTGGTGGTGACGCCCACGACATGCTGCTGGTCCATCAGCTCGGCGAGATTGCCGGACGTGATCCGCTTGCGCGAGAGGTCGTCCAGCCAGATCGCGACGCCTTCGTCGGAAAGGCGCTTGAGTGCGTCCGTCATGGAAATTACATCTCCTACGTGTCGTATATGAGCGTCAGCGCTGAGCCGCGGCGATCGATTCCCGCGCCACGGCCGCCACGTTCTCGGCGGTGAAGCCGTACTCCTTGAACAGCACCTTGCCGTCGGCGGAGGCGCCGAAGTGTTCCAGGGAGACGATGCGGCCGGCGTCCCCCACGTACTTGTGCCAGGTCAGGCCGATCCCCGCCTCGACGGCCACGCGCGCCTTGACCGAGGGCGGCAGGACGCTGTCCCGGTACCCCTGGTCCTGCTCCTCGAACCACTCCACCGACGGCATGGACACCACGCGCGTCGGCACGCCGTCGGCCTGCAGCCGCTCGCGCGCCTCGACGGCGACGTGCACCTCGGAGCCGGTGGCGATCAGGACGACCTCGGGCTCGCCGCCCTCGGCGTCGAACAGGACGTAGCCGCCCCTGGCCGCGTCCTCGTTCGGCTCGTACGTCGGCACGCCCTGGCGGGTGAGCGCCAGGCCGTGCGGGGCGCCCACGCCGAACTCCTTGGTCCAGCGCTTGAGGATCTCCCGCCAGGCGATCGCGGTCTCGTTGGCGTCGGCGGGACGGACGACGTTCAGGCCGGGGATGGCGCGCAGGGAGGCGAGGTGCTCGACCGGCTGGTGGGTGGGGCCGTCCTCGCCCAGGCCGATGGAGTCGTGCGTCCACACGTACGTCACCGGCAGGTGCATCAGCGCCGAGAGCCGCACCGCGTTGCGCATGTAGTCGGAGAACACCAGGAAGGTGCCGCCGTAGATCCGGGTGTTGCCGTGCAGCGCGATGCCGTTCATCTCCGCGGCCATGGCGTGCTCACGGATGCCGAAGTGAATCGTGCGGCCGTACGGGTCGGCCTCGGGTAGCGGGTTGTCCGCCGGGAGGAACGACGACGTCTTGTCGATCGTGGTGTTGTTGGACCCCGCGAGGTCGGCCGAGCCGCCCCACAGCTCCGGGATCACCGCGCCGAGCGCCTGGAGCACCTTGCCGGAGGCGGCACGCGTGGCGACGCCCTTGCCCGGTTCGAACACCGGGATCGAGTCCTGCCAGCCCTTGGGGAGTTCCCCGGCGGCGATCCGGTCGTACTCGGCGGCACGCTCGGGGTTGTTGTCCCGCCACTGCTGGAAGGACTTCTCCCACACCGCGCGGGCCGCCTGGCCCCGCTCCAACGCCTTGCGGGTGTGACCGATGACCTCGTCGCTCACCTCGAAGGTCCGCTCCGGGTCGAAGCCCAGCACCCGCTTGGTGGCCGCGACCTCCTCCTCGCCGAGCGCGGAGCCGTGCGCGGCCTCGGTGTTCTGCGCGTGCGGCGCGGGCCAGGCGATGATCGACCGCATGGCGATGAAGGACGGCCTGTCCGTGACCTTCTTCGCCTCCTGGATCGCGTCGTAGATCGCGTTCGGGTCCAGGTCGCCGTCCGGCTTCGGCGCGACGCGCTGCACGTGCCAGCCGTACGCCTCGTACCGCTTGGTGACGTCCTCGGAGACGGCGGTCTCGGTGTCGCCCTCGATGGAGATGTGGTTGTCGTCCCACAGCAGCACCAGGTTGCCCAGCTTCTGGTGCCCGGCCAGCGAGGACGCCTCCGAGGAGATGCCCTCCTGGAGGCAGCCGTCACCGGCGATGCAGTAGACGAAGTGGTCGAACGGGGACTCGCCCGCGGGAGCCTCCGGGTCGAACAGCCCGCGCTCGTAGCGGGCGGCCATCGCCATGCCCACCGCGTTGGCGACACCCTGGCCCAGCGGACCGGTCGTGGTCTCCACGCCCGTGGTGTGGCCGTACTCGGGGTGGCCCGGCGTCTTCGAACCCCAGGTGCGGAAGGACTTCAGGTCGTCCAGCTCCAGGCCGAAGCCGGCCAGGTACAGCTGGGTGTAGAGGGTCAGGGACGAGTGGCCGGCGGACAGCACGAAGCGGTCGCGCCCGACCCAGTCGGCGTCCGACGGGTCGTGCCGCATCACCTTCTGGAAGAGGGTGTAGGCGGCGGGCGCCAGGCTCATGGCCGTACCAGGATGGCCGTTACCGACCTTCTGTACGGCATCGGCGGCCAGGACGCGGGCGGTGTCCACGGCCCGCTGGTCCAGCTCGGTCCACTCGAGGTCTGTGGTGGTCGGCTTGGTGCTCACCCTGAGTCAGGGCTCCTCTCCACAATGAAATTCGGATGCCGGTGAATGCCCACCGGCGAGGTCGAGCCTACCCCCGTGGGACGGGCGTTCTTTCGAGTCGTTCCAGAGTGCGGGCACTCCTTTCGATCCGCCTCCTGACTGGGAAGTTTCCGCATTCGGCAGATGAATACGGAGCCGCTCATCCGGGTGCTCAATCGAGCCCTCGGGCGCACCTCGGAGGGCCTCTTCCAACACGAGCCGACCCCCGCGAATGTCCGGGTCTGGGCAACGTCTAGAGTGGCGTGGTACGCGCGAGCCTTTATCCCCGCCTCACCTGGGGTGGCTTGCTGGGATGTCTCTGTAGGGGTGTACGTGACGGCCGTTGAATCCCGTCCAGCCGGGGTGCTGGGGACCAGTCAGAGCCCTGCCCATCGGCCGTTCGGGGCCCGTGTGATGGCTTTCGTGGCCCTCACCAAGCCGCGGATCATCGAGCTGCTCCTCATCACCACCGTGCCGGTGATGTTCCTGGCGCAGCAGGGCGTGCCGGATCTGACGCTGGTGCTGCTGACCTGCGTCGGCGGCTATCTGT
>KL568543.1:141423-144627 GCA_000715605.1 Streptomyces speibonae
CGTGCCGGATCTGACGCTGGTGCTGCTGACCTGCGTCGGCGGCTATCTGTCCGCGGGCGGCGCCAACGCCCTGAACATGTACATCGACCGCGACATCGACGCGCTGATGGACCGCACCTCGCAGCGGCCCCTGGTCACGGGGATGGTCAGCCCGGCCGAGTGCCTCGTCTTCGGTGTCTCCCTGGCGGTCGTCTCGACGCTGCTGTTCGGCCTCACCGTCAACTGGCTGTCCGCCTGGCTCTCCCTCGGCGCGCTCCTTTTCTACGTCGTCGTCTACACGATGATCCTCAAGCGGCGCACGTCGCAGAACATCGTGTGGGGCGGCATCGCCGGCTGCATGCCGGTTCTGATCGGCTGGACCGCCGTCACCAACTCGATGGCGTGGGCGCCGGTCATCCTCTTCTTCGTCATCTTCTTCTGGACGCCGCCGCACTACTGGCCGCTGTCGATGAAGGTCAAGGACGACTACGCGCGCGTCGGCGTGCCGATGCTGCCGGTCATCGCCTCCAACAAGGTCGTCGCCAAGCAGATCGTGGCCTACAGCTGGGTCATGGTCGCGGTGTCGCTGCTGCTCACCCCGCTCGGCTACACCGGCTGGTTCTACACGGCCGTCGCCCTCGCGTCGGGCGGCTGCTGGCTGTGGGAGGCGCACGCGCTGCTGCACCGCGCCAACGCCGGGGTGACGGGCGGCAAGCTCAAGGAGATGCGGCTGTTCCACTGGTCCATCACCTATGTGTCACTGCTCTTCGTGGCCGTCGCGGTGGACCCCTTCCTGCGCTAGGACGTCCCTCGGTGCTCCGCTCGGGCGGGGTCCGTGGTCAAGGCCACGGACCCCGCCCGTCGCCGTTCGGTCTACCCGTCGGTAGCATTCCGTTCATGGCAGACACGCAGCAACTGGAGCCCAAGGCGGAGCGGACGGCGGCCCGGCTCGCCCGGCAGATCGGCGGCTTCGCCAAGGCGCACGGCGGCGCCGAGGGGCAGATCGCCTACCTCGGGCAGCGCGGCGCCCGGATCGTCCTCGTCGGTGAGGACGGCGACTGGGGGGACGTGTTCGCCCCGTCGATGGAGATCGCCGGAAAGGCCGTCGAGAAGGCGGGCATCACCGTCCACGAGAACTTCGACGGCGCGCTCGCGGCCAAGGTGAGGACGGGCCCGTACGAGTGGAAGAGGATGGCCGGCATCCAGCTCGGCGGCTGAGCGGCACCCCCCGGGGTGCCGGGGTCACCCGGCCTCCCGCACCCCGTGGACACTCCCGCGCCACCTCACCCCCGGTTCACCCGTTAGGACCTGTGAAGCAGACCCATACGGTCCCGTCACGGGGAGTCCCGGATGATCGACACGCCCTCACTCGTGGACCAGTACTGCCACGGAGTGCTGCGCACGGAACTGGGCCTCGGCACCTTCGAGGCCCAGCTCGCCCGCACCGAGGGACCGCCCGCCCCCGGCACCACGCTGTTCGACACCCAGACCGGGTTCGCCGTACGCCGCTGGTGCCCGCCCCTGCTCGGCCTCGAGCCGCACTGTCCGCCCGCCCGGTATCTCGCCCGGCGCCGTGAGCTGGGCATGACCGAGGCGGCGCGCAGGCTGCTGCGGGGCAGCGGCATCACCGCCTTCCTCGTCGACACCGGGCTGCCCGAGGACCTCACCGGGCCCACCGAGCTGGGCCGGGCGTCGGGCGCCGCCGCCCACGAGATCGTCCGCCTGGAACAGCTCGCCGAACAGGTCGCCGACACCTCCGGCACCGTCGAGTCCTTCCTCGCCAACCTCGCCGAGTCCGTGCACGGCGCCGCCGCCCACGCCATCGCCTTCACCTCCGTCGCCGGGGCACGGCACGGGCTTTGCCTCGCCCCCGAGCCGCCCGGGCCCGGGGAGGTGCGCGGCGCGGCGGGGCGCTGGCTGGCCGGACGCCGCGCGGGGGACGCGCTGAGCGACCCGGTGCTGCTGCGGCATCTGCTCTGGATCGCGGTCGCCTCCGGTCTGCCCCTCCAGCTCCACGCCGGTCTCGGCGCGCCGGGCGCCCGCATCGACCGCACCGACCCGGCGCTGCTGACCGACTTCGTCCGGGCCACCGCGGGGCTCGGCACCGACCTCGTTCTGCTGCACGGCTACCCGTACCACCGGCACGCCGCCCACCTCGCCGGCGTCTTCCCGCACGTCTACGCCGACTGCGGCGCGGCGCTGATCCGCACCGGCGCCCGCGCGGCGACCGTCCTCGCGGAGATCCTGGAGCTGGCCCCCTTCGGCAAGATCCTCTTCTCCAGCGGCGCCCGCGGCCTGCCCGAACTGCACGTCGTCGGCGCCCACCTGTTCCGCGAGTCCCTCGGCCGGGTCCTCGGCACCTGGGTGACCGAGGGCGCCTGGTCCCGCCCCGACGCCCAGCGCGTGGCCGGCCTGCTCGCCGCGGGCAACGCGAGCCGGGTGTACGGACTCGCCTGACCCGGGGAAAACTGGGCCCATGCCGACCGACGCCCTCCTCGCCCGCTTCCTCGACGCACTGTCACCCCTGGCCCCGGTGGCCGTCTGGGCACACGGGTCACTGGCCGCCGGCGACTATGTGGAGGGCCGCAGCGACCTGGATCTGATCGCGGTCCTGGACGACCCGGTCGGCGTGCGGACCACATGGCGCCTGGCCTCCCTGCACGCCCGGCTGCGCGGCACGCCCTTCGCCGACCGCCTCCACTGCACCTACCTGACGCCGGGCACCGCCGAGGGCGCCGGTCGCCGCCATCTCACCTGGGCCCACGAGCGGCTGTTCACACGCCCCGTCACGCCGGTCACCCGGACCGAGCTGCACACCGTCGGCCGCGTCCTGCACGGCGCGCCGCCCGCCGGGACACTGCCTGAGGTGCCGGCCGGTGAACTCGCCGCCTTCGTGCTGCGCGACCAGCGCGACTACTGGCGGCGTGAGGTGGACCGGGCCGCCAACTGGACCCAGGACATCTGGGTCGACCTGGGGCTGCTGACCTTCGCCCGTGCCTTGGTCACCTTGCGCGAGGGGCGCCTGATCTCCAAACGGGAGGCCCTGGACGTCCTGCCCGGACTCGGGGCGCCCGAGGAGGTCGTCGCGGACATCAGGAGGAGGCGTTACGACGGCGCCGCGCCGGCCACCGGGCCATGGGCGGTACGCCGGGCCCGGCTGACCCGTGACTACCTGGGACCGGCGATCGACGCGCTCGTGGCCGGCTCCTGAGCGGCCGGTACGGC
>KL568543.1:144876-146350 GCA_000715605.1 Streptomyces speibonae
CATCCGCCGCCACGGGGCGCTCGCGCAGCGAGAGCAGGACCCGGAGCACCCAGATCCACATCACGCACGAACCGAACATGTGCAGGCCGACCAGGATCTCGGGGAGGTCGGTGAAGTACTGCACGTAGCCGATGGCGCCCTGGGCGAGCAGGATCAGGAAGAGTTCGCGGGTGCGGGCCAGGGGGCCGGCGGGGGCGTCGACGGCCTTGAGGACGAACCACAGGGCGAACGTCAGCGTCACCACGATCCACGCCAGCACGGCGTGCAGCTTGCTGACCGCCTCCCAGTCGACCGGCATCCGCGCGACCTCGCTGGAGTCGCCCGCGTGCGGGCCGGCGCCGGTGACCACCGTGCCGACCGCGATCAGCAGCACGGCGGCGGTCACCAGGAACCACACCAGCTGCCGCACCGCCGTGCCGACCAGCGGCCGGGGCCCTGCGTCGCCCTCGCGGGTGCGCTGCCACATCACCGTGGCGACCGCGATCAGCGCCGTGGACAGCAGGAAGTGCGCCGCGACCGTGTACGGGTTCAGGCCGACGAGGACCACGATGCCGCCGAGGACCGCGTTGCCCATGACCACCCAGAACTGCGCCCAGCCCAGAAGGGTGAGCTCACGCCGGTACGGCTTCTGCGCGCGTGCGGCGATGATCGCCCAGCCGACCGCGGCGCACAGCACGTACGTCAGCAGGCGGTTGCCGAACTCGATGACCCCGTGCAGACCCATCTCCCGGGTCGAGGTGAGCGAGTCGTCGGTGCACTTGGGCCAGGTCGGGCAGCCGAGGCCGGAGCCGGTCAGCCGTACCGCGCCGCCGGTGACCACGATGACCACCGCCATGGCCAGCGCGGCGAGGGCCGCCCGCCGGACGGTCCGGGGGTCCGGCGTCCAGCGTGCGGCGATGAAGGCGAGCGGGTTGCGCAGCGCCGCCTGGGCGTCGGCGCGGGTCACGTTTGGCACGCGTCCCATCGTATGCGTCCGCTTGTGCACACTTTCACGAGGGTCGGTTCCGCTCATGCCGCCTACTCCCAGCGGAAGAACTTCCCGGCCGCCGCGAGCCCGGCGACCGCCCACACGGCAAGGATCCCGAGGCCGCCCCAGGGCGTCCCGGCGCCGTGCTGGAGCACGTCGCGCAGCCCCTCCGAGAGCGCGGCGATCGGCAGCAGACCGAGCACGTCCTGCGCCGCGTCCGGAAACTTGTCCAGCGGCACGACCACCCCGCCGCCGACGAGCAGCAGCAGGAAGACCAGGTTGGCGGCGGCGAGCGTCGCCTCCGCCTTGAGCGTGCCCGCCATCAGCAGGCCGAGCCCGGAGAACGCGGCCGTGCCCAGGGCCAGCAGCAGGAACACCGCGACGGGGCTGCCCTGCGGGGACCAGCCCAGCGCGAGCGCGATCACCGCTACCAGGATCACCTGGAGAACCTCGGTGACCAGCACCGACAGCGTCTTCGCGGTCATCAGCCCCCAGCGCGGCAGCGGC
>KL568543.1:146559-147322 GCA_000715605.1 Streptomyces speibonae
GCCAGCCCGCTCAGAGATGTGTATAAGAGACAGGTCGACATCACGGCCAGCGCGAGGATGCCGGGCGCGAGGAAGTCGACCGCCTCGCCGTCACCGGTGTCCACCACGTCCACCGTGCTGAACAGCACCAGCAGCAGCGTGGGGATGATCACCGTCAGCAGCAACTGCTCGCCGTTGCGCAGCAGCATCCGCGTCTCGAGCACGGCCTGCGCGGCGATCATGCGGGCCAGGGGCGCCGCACCCGGCTTGGGGGAGTAGGTCCCGGTGGCGGTCACGCGCGCAACTCCTTGCCGGTCAGTTCCAGGAAGACGTCCTCGAGCGTGTGCCGCTCCACCGAGATCCGGTCCGGCATCACCCCGTGCTGGGCGCACCAGGAGGTCACCGTGGCGAGCAGCTGCGGGTCGACCTTGCCGGCGACCCGGTACGAGCCGGGCGCCACCTCGGCGGCCGAGGAGTCGTCGGGCAGCGCCTTGAGCAGCGAGGCCACGTCCAGTCCCGGGCGGCCGGAGAAGCGCAGGGTGTTCTCGGCGCCGCCCCTGCACAGCTCCTCGGGGGAGCCCTGGGCGATGACGCGGCCGGCGTCGATGATCGCCACGTCGTCGGCGAGCTGTTCGGCCTCGTCCATGTAGTGCGTGGTGAGGATGACGGAGACGCCGTCGGTGCGCAGGTCCCGCACCAGGTCCCAGGTGGCGCGGCGGGCCTGCGGGTCGAGGCCGGCCGTCGGCTCGTCCAGGAAGACCAGTTCGGGGCGGCCGACCACGGC
>KL568543.1:147561-156073 GCA_000715605.1 Streptomyces speibonae
GGTACGGCCGCAGGAGCCGAGCCCCAGCCGCTCCATCAGCGCGTCCACGTCCAGCGGATGGGCGTGGAGTTTCGCCACGTGTCGCAGCATCTCGTCGGCCCGCGCGCCCGAGTAGACGCCGCCGGACTGGAGCATCACCCCGAGCCGGGGCCGCAGCCGCGCCGACTGGGTCACCGGGTCGAGGCCCAGGACGCGCACCGTTCCGGAGTCCGGCCGCCGGTACCCCTCGCAGGTCTCGACCGTGGTCGTCTTGCCCGCTCCGTTGGGGCCGAGCACGGCGGTCACGCCCTGCCGGGCCACCAGGTCGAGGCCGTTCACCGCGGTCTTCGTGCCGTACCGCTTCACCAGGCCCTGCACCTGGACCACGGGCTCACTTCGCATGGGTCACGAGTCTAGGGAGACCCCGGCGGCCCCGGACCGCCGGGTCCGCGAGCGCTCCGCGTCCTGCGCGCGTCCGCGGCCGGGTCCGCGCGGCCCTGCGGCCGGAGTGGCGAAAGAGGCAAGAGGGCCGGTCGGAGGGGGTGCGGGCGGGGTTTCGGAGGGTCCGGAGACCGCCCGCGGAAACCCCCGGATCCGATTGATCAAAGATCGTTTCCGCAGGTCACGTTAGGTTTACCTAAGTGATGCAGCGCACCTTCGGGGCGTCCGGGCGCGGCTTGCCCGGCTCAGATGAATTACGCAACAATGGCGTTGTGAAAAACGTCGGCGAGGCTTCCCACGAGGAACTGGCAACCGGTGAGCGGTCCACCCGCAACCGCGTCGCCCGCTCCATCCTGGACCACGGCCCGTCGACCGTCGCCCAGCTGGCCGACCGCCTCGGACTCACCCAGGCGGCCGTACGCCGGCATCTCGACGCACTGTCCGCCGACAACGTGGTGGAGGCCCGTGACCGCCGGGTCTACGGAGCGCGCACGCGCGGCCGCCCGGCCAAGGTGTTCGCCCTGACGGACTGCGGACGCGACGCCTTCGACCAGTCCTACGACAAACTGGCCGTGGACGCCCTGCGCTGGATCGGCGAGAAGGAGGGCGGCAGCGAGGCGATCGCCGCCTTCGCCCGCGCCCGGATCGCCGCCCAGGCGGGTGCCTACCGCAAGGCCGTCGCCGCCGCGGCGCCCGAGGATCGTGCGGAAGCGCTGGCCAAGGCCTTGAGCGCGGACGGGTACGCTGCCACTGCGCGCAGCGCACCGGTCGGCGAGCAGCTCTGCCAGCACCACTGCCCGGTCGCCCACGTCGCCGAGGAATTCCCCCAGCTGTGCGAGGCCGAGACGGAATTCTTCGCCGAGCTTCTCGGTACGCATGTGCAGCGACTGGCCACCATCGCGCACGGCGACGGCGTCTGCACGACGTTCATCCCCAAGATTTCCCACCACGCATCTGAAAGCACGTCCGGGAGGAACCCCGCATGACTCTCCCCACGGAGACTGCCCACCCCGAGCTGGAGGGTCTGGGCAACTACGAGTACGGCTGGGCCGACCGTGACGAGGCCGGTGCGTCGGCGCGCCGCGGCCTGAACGAGGACGTCGTCCGGGACATCTCCGCGAAGAAGGACGAGCCGGAGTGGATGACCAAGCTCCGCCTCAAGGGCCTGCGCCTGTTCGAGAAGAAGCCCATGCCGAACTGGGGCTCCGACCTCTCCGGCATCGACTTCGACAACATCAAGTACTTCGTGCGCTCCACGGAGAAGCAGGCGGAGTCCTGGGAGGACCTGCCCGAGGACATCAAGAACACCTACGACAAGCTGGGCATCCCGGAGGCCGAGAAGAAGCGCCTCGTCGCCGGTGTCGCCGCGCAGTACGAGTCGGAGGTCGTCTACCACCAGATCCGTGAGGACCTGGAGGAGCAGGGCGTCATCTTCCTCGACACCGACACGGCGCTGAAGGAGCACCCGGAGCTCTTCAAGGAGTACTTCGGCACCGTCATCCCGGTCGGCGACAACAAGTTCGCCTCGCTGAACTCCGCCGTCTGGTCCGGCGGCTCCTTCATCTACGTGCCGCCGGGCGTGCACGTGGAGATCCCGCTCCAGGCCTACTTCCGGATCAACACCGAGAACATGGGCCAGTTCGAGCGGACCCTGATCATCGTCGACGAGGGTGCCTACGTGCACTACGTCGAGGGCTGCACCGCCCCGATCTACAAGTCGGACTCGCTGCACTCCGCGGTCGTCGAGATCATCGTCAAGAAGAACGCCCGCTGCCGCTACACGACCATCCAGAACTGGTCGAACAACGTCTACAACCTGGTCACCAAGCGCGCCGTGGCCTACGAGGGCGCGACCATGGAGTGGGTCGACGGCAACATCGGCTCCAAGGTGACGATGAAGTACCCGGCCGTCTACCTGATGGGTGAGCACGCCAAGGGCGAGACGCTGTCCATCGCCTTCGCCGGCGAGGGCCAGCACCAGGACGCGGGCGCCAAGATGGTCCACATGGCCCCGAACACCTCGTCCAACATCGTCTCCAAGTCGGTGGCGCGCGGTGGCGGCCGCACCTCCTACCGCGGTCTGATCGAGATCGGCGAGGGCGCTCCGGGCGCCAAGTCCAACGTGCTGTGCGACGCGCTGCTCGTCGACACCATCTCCCGCTCGGACACCTACCCCTACGTGGACGTCCGCGAGGACGACGTGTCCATGGGCCACGAGGCGACCGTCTCCAAGGTCTCCGAGGACCAGCTCTTCTACCTGATGAGCCGCGGCATGTCGGAGGACGAGGCGATGGCGATGATCGTGCGCGGCTTCGTCGAGCCGATCGCCAAGGAACTGCCCATGGAGTACGCGCTCGAGCTCAACCGGCTGATCGAGCTGCAGATGGAAGGCGCGGTCGGCTAAAGCACCACGCCGTTCCGTCAAGCCCCTTACGTAAAGGAAAGCGAGCACTACGACAGCCATGGCTGAGGCTCAGAACTCCCCCACTTCCGGCTCCGCTCCAGCGGGGGGACCCCCACCCGTGGGTTCCACGACCTCGGGCTCGATCGCGGTGGCCGCGGAGTCGACGGTCGCCACCCGCATGAGCGCGCCCCCGTCCTACGACGTGGCGGACTTCGCCGTCCCCCACGGCCGCGAGGAGGAGTGGCGGTTCACCCCGCTGGAGCGGCTGCGCGGGCTGCACGACGGCACCGCCACCGCCACCGGCGAGGGCGTCAAGGTCGCCGTCGAGGCCCCCGAGGGCGTCACCGTCGAGACCGTCGGCCGCGACGACGCGCGGCTCGGCCGCGCGGGCACGCCGGTGGACCGCGTCGCCGCCCAGGCGTACTCCGCCTTCGATCAGGCCTCGGTCGTGACCGTGCCGAAGGAGACCGTGCTCACCGAGCCGGTCCGCATCGCGGTGCACGGCGAGGGCGGCACGGCCTACGGCCACCAGCTGATCGAGCTCGGCGCCTTCGCCGAGGCCCTCGTGGTCATCGACCACACCGGTGACGCGGTGCTCGCCGCCAACGTCGACTTCGTCCTCGGTGACGGCGCCAAGCTGACCGTCGTCTCCGTCCAGGACTGGGACGACAAGGCCGTCCACGTCGCCCAGCACAACGCCCTGGTCGGCCGTGACGCCTCCTTCAAGTCGGTCGTCGTCACCTTCGGCGGGGACGTCGTACGCCTCCACCCGCGCGTGTCCTACGCCGGCCCCGGCGCCGAGGCGGAGCTGTTCGGCCTGTACTTCACCGACGCCGGCCAGCACCAGGAGCACCGCCTCCTGGTCGACCACAACGTCCCGCACTGCAAGTCCAACGTCGTCTACAAGGGCGCGCTCCAGGGCGACGACGCGCACGCCGTGTGGATCGGTGACGTGCTCATCGAGGCCAAGGCCGAGGGCACCGACACCTACGAGATGAACCGCAACCTGGTCCTCACCGACGGCGCCCGCGTCGACTCCGTGCCCAACCTGGAGATCGAGACCGGCGAGATCGTCGGCGCCGGCCACGCCTCCGCGACCGGCCGCTTCGACGACGAGCAGCTCTTCTACCTGATGGCCCGGGGCATCCCGGAGAAGGACGCCCGCCGCCTGGTGGTCCGCGGCTTCTTCGCCGAGCTCGTCCAGCAGATCGGCGTCCCGGACATCGAGGAGCGCCTGATCGCCAAGATCGAGGAGGAGCTGGAGGCAGCGGTCGCATGACCTTCGTACGCGCCTGCGGGCTGAGCGAGCTGGAGGAGGACACCCCCAAGCGGGTGGAACTCGACGGCACGCCGGTCTCCGTCGTGCTCACCGAGGGCGAGGTGTTCGCGATCAACGACATCTGCTCGCACGCGAACGTCTCGCTGTCGGAGGGCGAGGTCGACGACTGCCACATCGAGTGCTGGCTGCACGGCTCGCGTTTCGACCTCCGTTCCGGCAAGCCCGACGCCCTTCCGGCGACGCGCCCGGTCCCCGTATACCCCGTAAAGATCGAAGGGGACGACGTGCTCGTCTCCGTCACCCAGGAGTCCTGAGGCACCCATGGCAACGCTTGAAATCCGAGACCTGCACGTCACCGTCGAGGTCGAGAACGGCACGAAGGAAATCCTCAAGGGTGTCGACCTCACCGTGAAGCAGGGCGAGACGCACGCCATCATGGGCCCGAACGGCTCCGGCAAGTCGACCCTCGCCTACTCCCTCGCGGGTCACCCCAAGTACACGATCACCGGCGGCACCGTCACCCTCGACGGCGAGGACGTCCTGGAGATGTCCGTCGACGAGCGGGCCCGCGCCGGCCTCTTCCTCGCCATGCAGTACCCGGTCGAGGTCCCCGGCGTCTCCGTCTCCAACTTCCTGCGTACCTCCGCCACCGCCATCCGCGGCGAGGCCCCCAAGCTGCGCACCTGGGTGAAGGAGGTCAAGGAGGCCATGGAGCGCCTCAACATGGACCCCGCCTTCGCCGAGCGCAACGTCAACGAGGGCTTCTCCGGCGGCGAGAAGAAGCGCCACGAGATCCTCCAGCTCGAACTGCTCAAGCCGAAGGTCGCGATCCTCGACGAGACCGACTCCGGCCTGGACGTCGACGCCCTGCGCGTCGTCTCCGAGGGCGTCAACCGGGTCCGCGAGTCCGGTGAGGTCGGCACCCTGCTGATCACGCACTACACGCGCATCCTGCGCTACATCAAGCCCGACCACGTGCACGTGTTCGCGAACGGCCGCATCGCCGAGTCCGGTGGCGCGGAGCTCGCCGACCAGCTCGAGGCCGAGGGCTACGACAAGTACGTGAAGGGTGGCGCATCCGAGTGACACAGCTGCCGGGCCTCCTCGACACCGAGGCGATCCGCAAGGACTTCCCCGTCCTGGACCGGCAGGTCCACGACGGCCGGAAGCTCGTGTACCTGGACAACGCGGCGACCAGCCAGAAGCCGCGCCAGGTGCTGGACGCCCTCGGTGAGTACTATGAGCGCTACAACGCCAACGTCCACCGCGGTGTGCATGTGCTCGCCGAGGAGGCCACGGCGCTGTACGAGGGCGCGCGCGACAAGGTCGCGGAGTTCGTCAACGCCCCCTCGCGCGACGAGGTGATCTTCACCAAGAACGCCTCGGAGTCGCTCAACCTCGTGGCCAACATGCTCGGCTGGGCCGACGACCCCTACCGGGTGGACCACGAGACCGAGATCGTCATCACCGAGATGGAGCACCACTCCAACATCGTGCCGTGGCAGCTGCTGGCGCAGCGCACGGGCGCGAAGCTGAAGTGGTTCGGCCTCACCGACGACGGCCGGCTCGACCTGTCGAACATCGACGAGGTCATCACGGAGAAGACGAAGATCGTCTCCTTCGTGCTGGTGTCCAACATCCTGGGCACGGTCAACCCGGTCGAGGCGATAGTGCGCCGCGCCCAGGAGGTCGGCGCGCTCGTGTGCGTCGACGCCTCGCAGGCCGCGCCGCACATGCCGCTGGACGTCCAGGCCCTCCAGGCCGACTTCGTGGCCTTCACCGGCCACAAGATGTGCGGCCCGACCGGCATCGGCGTGCTCTGGGGCCGCCAGGAGCTGCTCGAGGACCTGCCCCCGTTCCTCGGCGGCGGCGAGATGATCGAGACCGTGTCGATGAACTCGTCGACCTACGCCCCCGCCCCGCACAAGTTCGAGGCGGGCACCCCGCCGATCGCCCAGGCGGTCGGTCTCGGCGCGGCGATCGACTACCTGTCGGCCCTCGGCATGGAGAAGATCCTCGCGCACGAGCACGCGCTCACCGAGTACGCGGTCAAGCGGCTGGCCGAGGTCCCGGACCTGCGCATCATCGGCCCCGCCACGGCCGAGGACCGCGGCGCCGCGATCTCGTTCACGCTGGGTGACATCCATCCGCACGACGTGGGGCAGGTCCTCGACGAGCAGGGCATCGCGGTACGCGTGGGCCATCACTGCGCGCGCCCGGTCTGCCTGCGGTACGGAATTCCTGCGACCACGCGAGCGTCGTTCTATCTGTACTCCACGCCGGCCGAGGTCGACGCCCTGGTCGAGGGCCTGGAGCACGTACGGAACTTCTTCGGATGAGGGGCTGAGGCGTGAAGCTGGACTCCATGTACCAGGACGTCATCCTGGACCACTACAAGAACCCGCACGGGCGTGGTCTGAGGGACGGCGACGCCGAGGTGCACCACGTCAACCCGACGTGCGGCGACGAGATCACACTGCGCGTGAAGTACGACGGCACGACGATCAGCGACGTCAGCTACGAGGGCCAGGGCTGCTCCATCAGCCAGGCCTCCGCCTCCGTGCTGAACGAGTTGCTGGTCGGCAAGGACCTCGCCGAGGCGCAGCGGATCCAGGGCACCTTCCTGGAACTGATGCAGTCCAAGGGGAAGATCGAGCCCGACGACGCGATGGAGGAGATCCTGGAGGACGCGATCGCGTTCGCCGGGGTGTCCAAGTACCCGGCCCGAGTGAAGTGCGCCCTCCTCAGCTGGATGGCGTGGAAGGACGCGACGGCCCAGGCGCTGGGCGCCGACGCCGAAAGGACTACGGCATGAGCGAGACCCTGGAGATGAAGCCCGCCTCGGAGGAGGAGCTCCGCGAGGCCCTGATGGACGTCGTCGACCCCGAGCTGGGCATCGACGTCGTCAACCTCGGCCTCATCTACGGCATCCACGTCGACGAGTCCAATGTGGCGACCGTCGACATGACCCTGACGTCCGCGGCCTGCCCGCTCACGGACGTCATCGAGGACCAGGCCAAGTCCGCCACGGACGGTCTGGTCAGCGAGCTGCGCATCAACTGGGTGTGGATGCCGCCGTGGGGCCCCGACAAGATCACGGACGACGGACGCGAGCAGCTCCGGGCGTTGGGCTTCAACGTCTGAGACACCTCGTTTCGACCCATGCGACGGCGGCGCTTCGGCGCCGCCGTTCGCATGTCTCCGGTGGTGCCGGCGCGCGTTGTGTACGCACGTACAGATGTTGTGTACGCTCGTACGCATGGGATATCTCCTGCTGTCCGGGGCCATCGTCGCCGAGGTGTGCGCCACCACCGCCATGAAGTACAGCGACGGTTTCAGCAGGCTCTGGCCCTCGCTGCTGACCGTGGCCGGCTACCTGGTCTCCTTCGCGCTGCTCGCGCAGACCCTGCGCACCGTGGCCATCGGCACCGCGTACGCGATCTGGGCCGGCGTGGGCACCGCCGCCATCGCCACGATCGGCATCGTGTTCCTGGGGGAGGGGCTCACCGCCGCCAGGGCCGCGGGCATCGCCCTGATCATCATCGGAGTCGTGGTGCTGAACCTGGGCGGTGCGCACTGATGGCCCGGCGCCACGACCCCGAGCGGCGGCAGCGGATCATCGACGCGGCGATCCGGGTGGTGGGCCGCAGCGGTATCGCCGGGCTCAGCCACCGCACCGTCGCCGCCGAGGCCGATGTGCCGCTCGGCTCCACCACGTACCACTTCAAGACCCTCGACGAGCTGATGGTCGCCGCCCTGCGCCAGGCCAACGAGGGCTTCGCCAAGGTGGTCGCCTCGCGCGGCGGCCTCCTGGAGGACCCGGGCCTCGACCTGGCGGCCGAACTCGCCGCCCTGGTGGGCGAGTGGCTGGCCGGTGAGCGCACCGGTGTGGAGCTCGAGTACGAGCTCTATCTGGCCGCCCTGCGCCGACCCGCCCTGCGTCCCGTCGCCGCCGAGTGGTGCGAGGGCGTCGCCGAGCACCTGTCCCGCCGTACGGACCCGGTCACGGCCCGGGCGCTGGTCGCGCTGATGGACGGCATCTGTCTCCAGGTGCTGCTGACCGGCACGCCCTACGACGAGGGGTACGCCCGGGAGGTGCTGGGGCGGGTGATCGCGGCGGGCGAAGGCACCCCGGCGGGGCCCGCTCAGGGCCGTCCGCCCGGCACGTGAGATGCCGGGGGACCGGTTCGCGTCCGTGGCCGCCGGGCGGTTAGGTTGCCCTCATGACCGACACGACTGCTCAGAGCACCACCGGCGCAGTGGCCGCCGGCCTCGCCACCGTCGCCGCCGACGGCACCGTCCTCGACACCTGGTTCCCCGCCCCCGAACTCGTCGTGGACCCCGGCCCGTCCGGCACCGAGCGGCTCTCCGCCGAGCGGGCCGCCGAACTCCTCCTGTCTCTTATACAC
>KL568543.1:156239-159230 GCA_000715605.1 Streptomyces speibonae
CAGAGATGTGTATAAGAGACAGGACCGGACGCACGGCGCGGTGTCGAGGTCGTCGCGGTCCGCACGGTCATCTCCTCGCTGGACGAGAAGCCGGTCGACGCGCACGACGTCTATCTCCGCCTCCACCTGCTGTCCCACCGGCTGGTGAAGCCGCACGGCCAGAACCTCGACGGCATCTTCGCCCACCTGGCCAACGTCGCCTGGACCTCGCTCGGTCCGGTCGCCGTGGACGAGCTGGAGCAGGTCCGGCTCAACGCCCGTGCCGAGGGCCTGCACCTCTCCGTCACCTCCGTCGACAAGTTCCCGCGCATGACGGACTACGTCGCCCCCAAGGGCGTGCGGATCGCCGACGCGGACCGGGTGCGGCTCGGCGCCCACCTCGCCGAGGGCACCACCGTCATGCACGAGGGCTTCGTCAACTTCAACGCCGGCACGCTCGGCACGTCGATGGTCGAGGGCCGCATCTCCGCCGGTGTCGTGATCGGCGACGGCTCCGACATCGGCGGCGGCGCCTCGACCATGGGCACCCTGTCCGGCGGCGGCAACGTGCGCATCTCCGTCGGTGAGCGGTGCCTGATCGGTGCCGAGGCGGGCGTCGGCATCGCCCTCGGCGACGAGTGCGTGGTCGAGGCGGGGCTGTACGTCACCGCCGGTACCCGGGTCACCATGCCCGACGGCGAGGTGGTCAAGGCGCGCGAGCTGTCCGGCGCCTCCAACATCCTCTTCCGCCGCAACTCCGTCACCGGCACCGTCGAGGCGCGCCCCAACAACGCGGTCTGGGGCGGGTTGAACGAGGTGCTCCACAGCCACAACTGACCCGCCCGTCACGCCCGTATGGGTTACTCCCCGTGACTTATGGGTCGTTTTGGCAGATGAACGGGTGGACACAGGGTCCGATCAGACGCCGGGACGACAGACATACAGGAGTGGGGACGGGCGATGACCAACAAGTGGGTGTGGGGGGCGCTGCGCTGTGCCGTCGGCGTGATGGGTGTGGTGGCGGTGCTGATGCTGTGCGGCACCCTGGCGGGCACCGCACACGCCGACGAGACGTCCACGAACTCGGGCAACGGTCACCGTGTGGGACTGCTCAACACCGATGCGGGGCAGATCGACGATCCCGCGGAGGATGTGCTGGAGCACTTCCTGCTGTTCGGGGACGGGTACCTCTGGGACTGACGCGCGACGAACCGACCGCACGGGCCGGATCCCCACCGGGGGTCCGGCCCGTGCGTCGTCGGAGCCGTCAGACGGCCGCCAGTTCGAGGGCGCGCCCGAGTTCCGCGGTCGTGCCGGGTGCGGCCGCCCGCAGCGGCGGGCGGACCGGGCCCGCGGGGAGGTCCAGCGCGGCGAGCAGGGCCTTGGCGGTGACCGTGCCGGGCAGACCGCTCGCCATCATCGCCTCGATGAGGGGTGTCAACCGCTGCTGGAGGCGGGCCGCCTCCGCCGTGTCGCCCGCGTCGAAGGCGTCCAGGACGGCGCGGACGCGGTCCGGGGCCACGTTGGCCACCGTACTGACACAGCCGGCACCGCCGACCGCGTACAGGGCGAGATTGAGCTCGTCGCAGCCCGCGTAGTAGGCGAGGCCGGTGCGGGGGATCAGCTTCTGCGCGGCCAGGAAGTCCTGCGAACAGTCCTTCACCGCCACGATCCGGGGATGCTCCGCGAGCCGCAGCAGTGACTCCGGCGCGATACGGACGCCCGTGCGGGAGGGGATGTCGTACAGGGTCAGGGGGAGGTCCGTGGCGTCCGCGATCCGCAGGAAGTGCGCCTCGACCGCGTCCCGCGGAGGCAGGCTGTAGTACGGGGCCGACACCAGGAGGCCGTCGGCGCCCGCCTTCTCGGCCGCGCGGGCCAGTTCGGCGGTGTGGGCCGTGTCGGCGGTGCCGACGCCCGCGACGATCGTCGCCCGGGTGCCGACGGCCTGGCGTACCGCCGCGATCAGGGCCGACTTCTCGGCGTCCGTGGTGGTGGGGGACTCGCCCGTGGTGCCGGACAGGACCAGGCCGTCGCAGCCGTGGGCGACCAGATGGCCGGCCAGCCGCTGGGCGCCGTCGAGATCGAGCGCGCCGGACGGGGTGAACGGGGTGATCATCGCGCACAGAACGCGGCCGAAAGGGGTCATGGAGGTAGTGTCGACCGTCCAGCCGTGAAGTTCCACTTATGTGTTGTTACGTGTACTGATAAGCGCTGCTTCATGGATAGAGGGAGGTGGGCGGGGGTACTCGGCTCTCCCCGACCCGAGAGGAGGCGCATCGTGACCGGAACCATGGAGCGACGGCCGGTTCGCGACGAGCACAGTGTGGGCGAGCTCGTCGGGCAGGCCACCGAGCAGATCTCACGGCTCGCACGGCAGGAAGTGGCACTCGCCAAGGAAGAGCTGGCGGAGAAGGGCCGTCGTGCCGGGCGGGGCGGCGGGATGCTGGGGGCGGCGGGCGCGTTCGGCTACGCGGGGCTGCTCGCGCTGGCCGGTACGGGTGTCGCCGCACTGGACCTGGTGCTGCCTCTGTGGGCCGCGGCGCTGATCGTCACGGGCGTGCTGTTCCTCATCGCGGGTGTGCTGGCCCTCGCCGGCCGCGGTCAGCTGCGCCGGGCCACGCCGCCCAAGCCGGAGCGGACGCTGGGCAGCGTGAAGGCCGATGTGGACGAGATCAAGGGAAGGGCGCACCGATGACACACGACGTGAGGCGTGCGGGGGCCCGTGAGGGGGCCCATCTGGACGCCGAGGCGGAGGCCGCCGCGGCGGGCCGGGGCGCCAAGGGGCCCGACGAACTGCGTCGGCAGATCGAGCGGACCCGGCACGAACTCGGCGACACCGTCGAGGAACTGGCCGGGAAGATGGATGTCAAGGGGCGGGCGAAGGCGCGGGCGGACGAGCTCCGGGACCGGGCCGGGGCGATGAAGGTGCAGATGCGCAGCGGCGCCGCGCACGCCGGGGAGGCCGGCATGCGGTACCGCAAGCCGGCGATGATCGCTGTCGCGGTGGCCGCG
>KL568543.1:159433-160472 GCA_000715605.1 Streptomyces speibonae
GCGGAGATGGTGCGGCGCCACCGCTGCTGAGGCCCGCCCGGGGCCGGGGGTGGGTCGGGTACCCCCACCCCCGCCCCCGTTGCCCGCGGGCGGCCGGCCGACAGGCTCTACGGACGGAAGCGCAGGACCTGCGGGTCGTGGTCGCTGATCTGGTCGTGGAACTCCGCGTTGATGTGCACGCTGTCGTAGTCGAAGCGGCGGATGGACGGCGTGATCAGGATCTGGTCCAGGACCTGGCTGTTGCCCTGGTGGACGTACGAGTAACGCTCCGCGCGGGGCAGCGACTTGACCGCCGACCAGAGGGTGCTCCGGCCCTCGAGGATCTCCGTCGTCTCCGAGAACTCGAAGTCGTTGATGTCGCCGAGGACCACGACCTTGGCGTTCTTCTGCGTCTTGAGGATCTTCGCGGTGAAGTCGTGGACCGCCTCTGCCTGGAGGTGACGCTGGGTCTCCGAGCCGCGGGCCGGCGGCTGGTACCGGGACGTCAGGCCCTGGTCGCCGCCCTTGGAGGAGAAGTGGTTGGCGATCACGATGACCGTGCGGCCCCGGAAGGTGAACTCGCCGGCCAGGGGCTTGCGGCTGTCCGCGAACGCCTCGGACATCGGGTCGATCCGGCCGGGCGAGCTCGTCAGGGCCGCCTTGCCCCGGATCCTGGTGACTGTGGTGGGGGTGGTGGCGTCCCCGCCGGGCCGGTCGGTGAAGGAGACCCGGTCCGGGTTGAACAGGAACGCCTGGCGGATGTTGCCGCCCGGCTGGCCGCCGTCCTGCTTGTCGGCCGGGTCGACGGCGCGCCACTCGTAGCGCGGGCCGCCCGCCTCCTCGATGGCCTCGATCAGCAGGGCCAGGGTCCGGTCGGCGGCGACCGTGCCGTCGTCGGTGGCGCCGCTGTTGTCCTGGATCTCCTCCAGGGACACGATGTCGGGCGAGCGGAGGTTGTCCACGATCGCGGCGGCATGGGCGTCGAAGGTGTCGTCCGAGGGGTCGAGGTTCTCGACGTTGTAGGTCGCGACCGCCAGTTCGGACCGGTGCTGGCGGCGCG
>KL568543.1:160722-160858 GCA_000715605.1 Streptomyces speibonae
CAGAGATGTGTATAAGAGACAGCCGCTCAGCGTGCCCAGCTCCTCGGCCACCAGCGTGTAGCCGCCGAACTGGTTGTAGTCCAGGGGGCCCGTGGTCCGCCCGGCGAGGGTGTCGCCGACGTTCGCGTCGGGGAAG
>KL568543.1:161140-163723 GCA_000715605.1 Streptomyces speibonae
TGTTCTGCGAGCGGTACGAGCCGTAGACGGTGCCGCCCCGGGCGTTGCGGTGCTCCCAGGGCTTCACCGTGACCCACAGTTCCGTGTACGGGTCCGTGGCGCCCACCACCCGGGTGTCGGAGACCTGGACGTTCATGCCCTCAAGGGACTCGTAGAGGTCCAGGGCGTAGACGGAGGGGCGCAGGGGGAGGCCGTCGATCGAGCCGTGCGGTACCGGGGCGTAGGCCGCCGGGACGGAACGCGCGGTGATCCGCGTCGGGGCCGGCACCGCGTTCCCGCGGGAGACGACCGTGAAGGACGGGCGGGTGATCTCGGTCAGGGACTGGTTGCCGGAGGACGTGCCGCCGGGGACGTACTCCGAGACCGTGCCGGACACCCTGACGGCGTCGCCGACCGCGACGCCCTGCGGCGTGGAGCCGGTGAAGACGAAGACGCCCTCGCTGGTGGCCGGGTCCGCGTCCGGGGCGGGGTCCTGGATCCAGAAGCCGCGGGAGGAGCCGTAGGTGCGGACGCCGGTGACGATTCCGGTCACATCGGTGACCTGCTCGCCGGCGTACGGCGATATGCGGGTGTCGCCCTGGATGTCATGGATGCGCACGGAGTCCGCGTGCGCGGGCGAGGTGAGGACGACGGCGGACGCCGCCGTGCACATGGCGGCGACGGTGAGCGCGGCGAGGCGCGCGGACGGCTTGCTGGGCAACGGATTCCCTCCGGGAACGTGATCTACGCCGGGACGAGGGTGGAGCGCGAGTCACTGTCTACGCGCGTCAATCTCCAGCGTGGTCAGGCCACTTGTCAAGGTTTCAGCCACGTACGGGCGCCGGAGAGGAGAGGAAGTGGGCGGCATGGGTGGAAATCCGTCTAGGCTGAACCGCTGAGTCGTCACAGGCCCATACAGGTCCCTAGGAGAAGCACGCCCATGTCAGACAGCTCCATCCTGCCGCCGGTACGGCTGCGTCCCGAAGCGGAGCTGGCGCGCGACGCCCTGTCCGTCCCGGTGCTGTCCCGGGCCGCGCGGCTCGCCCGCTGGGCCGGGCCCGGCACCCGTGTGGACGCCGGGGGCGGGCTCGTCGAGGAGCAGTTGCCGCAGGCCGCCGCGGAGCTGGGACTGACCGGGGACGATGCCGCCGCCTACGCCAGCGAGGCCTGGCGCGTCGCCGTCGACACCGGGCTCGTCGAGGTCGTCGACGAGGAGGAGGGAACGGTCACGGCGGGCGCCGAGCTCGCCCTGCTCACCCAGGGCTCGCCGCAGGACGTGCTGGGGGTCTGGCTCGCCGCCCTGGAGACGGTGCTCGACGACGCGAGCGTCCCGGACCTGGGCGGTCTCGTCGACGCCATCGCCGAGGGCGAGGGCTCCGGGGAACTCGACCTCGACGCCCTGGAGTGGGACCCCGAGGCCGAGGCCGAGTTCCTGGACGGCGTGCTCGGCAACCTCTATGTGCTCACGGCAGGGGAGGAGGACCCGGACGGGGCGCCCGTGCCACTGCCCGCGCTGGCCGCCTCGGTGATCGTGCCCGACGACATGGCCGAGCCCACCGACGACGTCCTGGAGCAGGTGTCCGACGCGATGATGCGGCTGGACGACCAGTTCCGCGTGCTGGAGCCGGTGGGACTCGTGGAGTACCAGCCGGTCGACGAGGCACTCATGGCCGACGCCGACGAGGAACCCGCCGTGGTGGAGGACGACACCGACGTCTCCCGCTACGGTATGGTGCGGCTCACCCCCCTCGGGCTCTACGGGCTGCGCGCCCGGCTGCTGGAGGCCGGATTCGACGCACCGGCGGTCGGCGACCTCGCGGACAAGGGCGCCGACGCGCTGCTCGACGGCACGTCCGGCTTCCCGCCGGTGGCGGCCCACGCGGAGACCGAGCAGTGGCTCTCCCGGCGCGAACCCCTCACCTCCGCGCGGGAGTTGCTGGCGGCGGCCCGCGGCGCCGACGAGGGCGCGCCGCTGCGGAGGCTGCGCTGCCAGCAGGCGCTGTCGCTGGTCGGCGCCACCGCCGAGCCCGCGCTGCGGGAGGTGCTGGACGACCCCGAGCTGGGCGGACTGGCCCGGGTGTGGCTGGCCGAGCACGGAGCCGCCGACGTGCCGCCGCCGTCCGAGGCCATGATCTTCTGGCTGACCATCGACACGGTGGCCGCCCAGCTCGCCGCGGAGGGCAACTCGGAGGAACTGCGCGCCCTGGTGGAGGGACTGGCGCAACAGCACAGCGGCTTCTTCGACGCCGTCTGGCGGGTGGACCACCCGGCCACGGCGGACGTGCTGGAGGCCATGGGACGCCTGCACCCGGACAAGAAGGTCGCCAAGGAGGCGCGCAAGGCCGCCTTCAAGGCGCGCTCGCAGCACGGCGGCTGAGCAGCACGGCGGCTGAGCTTCACGGGAGCGGTGAGCGGCGCGACCCCCGCCGTTCAACCGGCGTTCAGGCACGGGCGGGAACCTGACGGGCGCACCCTCCACGACCCTGTCCACCGTCACCTGGAGCCAGCATGTCGCTCACCCGCAGGGACTTCGCCAGAACGTCCGCGATCACCGGCGCCGGGGTCGCGCTGGCGGGCGCGGCCGGCGCCCTCGCCGCCGCCCCC
>KL568543.1:163891-164462 GCA_000715605.1 Streptomyces speibonae
GCCCCCTCGCCGCCGCCCCCCACGCCCTCGCCACCACCGGCGTCACCACGGCCGCGGACCGGGACGAGGGCGTGGGGTACGGGCCGCTGCGGCCGGACCCGCGAGGGATACTCGCCCTGCCCGCCGGTTTCACCTACCGCGTGCTCACCCACGCCGGGCGTACCCGCCTGGAAACCGGTGAGTTCACGCCCGCCGCGCACGACGGCACGGCCGCCTTCCCCGGCCCGCGCGGCACCACCCTGCTGGTCAACAACCACGAGATGGACGGCCCCCGCGACGAGGCCGACTTCCCCGTGCCGCTCACCGAGGGCCTGGTCTACGACCCCGCCGCACCCGGCGGCTGCACGATCGTCGAGGTGCGCCCCGACGGCCGCGTCGCCGAATGGGTCGGCATCTCCGGGACCGCCGACAACTGCGCGGGCGGCAGCACCCCCTGGGGCACCTGGCTCACCTGCGAGGAGAACTCCGACCGGGCCGGCGAGAACGGCATGACCGAGGACCACGGCTACGTCTTCGAGGTCGACCTGTCTCTTATACACATCTCTGAGCGGGCTGGCAAGGCAGACCGTGA
>KL568543.1:164647-166639 GCA_000715605.1 Streptomyces speibonae
GGCCAACCGCGGGCCCAGGCCGCTGAAGTTCTTCGGCCGCTACGACCACGAGGCCGTCGTCATCGACCCCCGGCGCGGCCACGCCTACCTCACCGAGGACGCCGACGGACCCAACGGCCTCTTCTACCGCTGGACCCCGCCGGAGGGCTTCCGGCACGGCCCCCGCCGGCTGCGCGCGCTCGCCGACGACGCCGGTGTCCTCCAGGCGCCCAGATGCTTCGACTCCGGCGGCCGCCTCGTCGACGACCTCTCCCGCGCCCGGCGGGCCGGCACGGTGTACGGCGTCGACTGGGTCGACGTGCCCGACCGCGACGCCCGCGAGGTGCTCGTCCGCGAGCAGTTCGGCCCCGGCGAGGTCACCCGGGGCCGCAAACTGGAGGGCATGTGGTGGGGCGACGGCGGGGCGTACCTCGTCTCCTCCTACGCCCGTGAGGAGAGCCCCGTCCAGCACGACGGCCAGGTCTGGTTCTACGACCCCCGGCGCCGCACCCTGACCCTGAAACTGCTCCTCGGCGCCGACCGGAACCGGGCGGGGGGCGGCGCCTTCGACGGCCCCGACAACATCACCGTCTCGCCGTACGGCGGCCTCATCGTCGCCGAGGACGGAGACGGCGCGCAGCACCTGTTCGGGGCCACCGACAGCGGCCGCATTTACCCCATCGCCCGCAACGAACTGAACATCGGCACCGCACAGGAACCAGAATTCAGCGAATTCACCGGCGTGACCTTCTCGCCCGACGGCCGGACCCTCTACGCCAACATCCAGGAACCGGGCCTCATGCTCGCCATCACGGGTCCGTGGAAGCGCCAGCGGCGCCGGTGATTAATTCGCTCGCCCGTACCGGGGCGGCTCTCCTACAGTGATGCACGTCCAGGTGCGAAGGCAGGACCTACTTCCACTGATAATGGGGCGGTCACGGGTTCGAGTCCCGTCACCGGCACAACGCGCCGGTGTAGCTCAGGGGTTGGAGCACCTTGTCGGTTCCGCCGACTTCGATCTCTGGACACCACAACTTCATGCACCTCCCGGTGCGCGGGCTGCGGCTCCTTCTCTCTCAAAGAAAACCGACGCCGCCGCCGACTTGATCTCGGGAGGCGCAGCACTTGGTGGGTGCCCGGTGCGCAGGCAGCGGTTACTTCTTGGGATCAGGCTCACTGCGGGTTCGAATCCCGTCATCGGCCCCGGCCGATGTGGCGGAAATGGAAGACGCGCCTGACTGTTCCGCAGCCGACCCGTTTCTCGGGCACCCTCCTTTGTCGCGCCTCCCTGTCCGAAGACGACAGAATTCTGGGGGGAATTCACCATGGCGCGATTCAACACCCGCACCGCGGGGCCGCAGCCGACGTCGCGCGTGACGTCCACCGGCCGTGTGCTGCGCACCTACGAGGGCGGCCGCGGACGCGAGCGTGACGCACGCTCGGAACTCTTCCTGCTCGCGGTGGCCAACTTCGTGACGCAGCAGACCTTCTACGAGAGCGGCAAGCGCCGTGACGACCGGTTCGCCACGCTCGTGCGCGAGCTCGCTGTGACCGACCCGGACTGGACGGCCGGGCTGCTCGGCTGGCTGCGCGGCGACGGCAACCTGCGCACCGCCTCGATCGTGGGGGCCGCCGAGTACGTCAAGGCCCGCCTGGAGGCCGGCGCGACCGGTGGTCCGTCGAACCGGCGGGTCGTGGACTCCGTGCTGCGGCGGCCCGACGAGCCGGGCGAACTGCTCGCCTACTGGACGGCGACGTACGGCCGGAACATCCCCAAGCCCGTCAAGCGCGGTGTCGCCGACGCCGTACGCCGGCTCTACGGGGCCAAGGCGCTGCTGAAGTACGACACGGCGTCCAAGGGCTACCGGTTCGGCGACATCCTGAACCTGGTGCACGCCGCTCCCGACCCGGACAAGCCGTGGCAGGGCGAGCTGTTCCGGTACGCGCTCGACCGCCGGCACCACCCGGACACCGCACGGCCGCCCGCCTCCGACCGCGTCCTCACCGCCCACC
>KL568543.1:166834-167801 GCA_000715605.1 Streptomyces speibonae
GACACCGCACGGCCGCCCGCCTCCGACCGCGTCCTCACCGCCCACCGCGAGCTGATGGCGCTGCCCGTCGAGGAGCGGCGCGCGGTCGTCACGTCGCCCGGCGGCGCCGAGCGGCTGGCCGCCGCCGGACTCACCTGGGAGGCGCTGGCGGGCTGGCTGCAGGGACCGATGGACAAGGCGGCCTGGGAGGCCGTCATCCCGTCCATGGGCCCGATGGCGCTCGTGCGCAACCTGCGCAACTTCGACGCGGCCGGGGTCTCGGACGAGGTCGCCGCCGAGGTCGCCGCGCGCATCGCCGACCCCGCCGAGGTCGCCCGGTCGCGGCAGTTCCCCTTCCGGTACCTCGCCGCGTACCGGCACGCGCCGTCGCTGCGCTGGTCGTACCCGCTGGAGCGGGCGCTCGGCCACTCGCTGGCCAACGTGCCCGCGCTGTCCGGCCGGACGCTGGTCCTCGTGGACCGCTCGGGTTCGATGTTCTACTCGCGGCTGTCGGACCGCTCCGAGCTCACCCGCGCGGACGCGGCGGCCGTCTTCGGCACGGCGCTCGCGCTGCGGGCGGCGAAGGCGGATCTGGTCGAGTTCGGCTCGACGAGCGGGCCGGTGCGGTTCCGCCGGGGCGAGTCGGTGCTGAAGATCCTCGGCCGGTTCGGGAGCCTGGGCGGCACCGAGACGACCGAGGCCGTGCGCCGGCACTACCGGGGGCACGACCGGGTGCTGATCGTCACCGACGAGCAGTACGCCCACAGCCACCACGGCGACCCGACCGAGCAGGTCCCGGCGCAGGTCCCGGTGTACACCTGGAACCTGGCCGGGTACCGGGCGGGCCACGGCCCGTCGGGTTCGGCGAACCGGCACACCTTCGGGGGCCTGTCGGACGCCGCCTTCCGGATGGTGCCGCTGCTCGAGGCCGGCCGGGACGCCGACTGGCCCTGGGCGGCATGACAACGGCGGGTGCCCCGCGCGGGGC
>KL568543.1:168004-169744 GCA_000715605.1 Streptomyces speibonae
AGAGATGTGTATAAGAGACAGGCGGTGGCCGGGCTACAGCGCCTGGGCGGCCGGCTTGACCATGCCGCGGACCGTGCGGGACTTCACGAAGTCGCCCATCGCCGTCATCTCCCACTCGCCGGAGAACTGGCGGATCAGCTTCGCCATCAACACGCCCGTCTGCGGTTCGGCGCCGGTGAGGTCGAAGCGGACCAGTTCCTCGCCGGTGGTGGCGTCCAGGAGCCGGCAGTACGCCTTGGCGACCTCCGTGAACTTCTGGCCGGAGAAGGAGTTGACGGTGAAGACCAGGCCGGTGACCTCCTGGGGGAGCCGGCCGAGGTCGACGGTGATCACCTCGTCGTCCCCGCTGCCCTCACCGGTGAGGTTGTCGCCGGAGTGCCGGATCGCGCCGTTCACGATCTGCAGCTTGCCGAAGTAGCAGCTGTCGATGTGGTTGCGCTGCGGGCCGTAGGCGATGACCGAGGCGTCCAGGTCGATGTCCTTGCCGCGGTAGGCCGGCTCCCAGCCGAGACCCATCTTGACCTGGGAGAGCAGCGGGCGGCCGCCCTTCATCAGGGAGACGGTCTGGTTCTTCTGGAGGCTGACCCGCCCCTTGTCCAGGTTGATCTTCCCGGTGCCGGGCGCGGCGGCGGGCGGGGCCGGCGGCATGGCGGGCGCGGGCGGCGCCTGGGGGGCGGACACCGGCGGGGCGGGCGGGGCCGCGGGCGGTGCCGGGGCGGCGGCCGGCTGGGCCGGGGCGGCCGGTTCCTCGACCGTGACGCCGAAGTCGGTGGCGATGCCGGCCAGGCCGTTGGCGTAGCCCTGGCCGACGGCGCGGGCCTTCCAGGCGCCGTTGCGCAGGTAGAGCTCGACGATGACGAGCGCGGTCTCGCTCCCCAGGCGCGGGGGCGTGAAGGTGGCGACGACCGAGCCGTCGTCCGTGTTGCGGATGGTCGCCGTCGGTTCGATGCCCTGGAACGTCTGGCCGGCCGCGTCGGGGCTCGCGGTGACGACGATCTTCTCGATGCCGGGGGGCACGGCCGCGGTGTCGACCGTGATGGCGTCGGGGGCCGTGCCGCCGCCGGAGCGGTAGGTCACGCCGGGTCCCGCGGGCTGGTTGTAGAAGATGAAGTCGTCGTCGGAGCGCACCTTGCCGTCGGCGGTGAGCAGCAGGCCCGATACGTCGAGCCGCACGGGCGCGGCGACGTCCACCGTCACGCGGGCGGTGGGGAGGGGGATGTTCGAGCCGGGGGTCATAGCTGTCATGACTGTCTGAACGAGCGAGGCCGTTTTACCGTTCCCTTACCCGTGGTCCGATCGGGGGCGGGGCCGGGCGGGGGACACCCGGCCCCGCCCTGTCCGGGGCGCCGGCGGGCTCAGGCCAGCCGCGGGTTGTCGTTGACGGGGCGGCGCGAGGCGCGTCGCCGGTCGACGACCTGGCGCCACTGGTCGCCGTAGACGAGGCCGATCATGTCCTCACCGGCCATCACGTCGTGGGGGAACGCGAGCTCGGGGGCGCTGATCTCGTCGAGCCGGCGCAGCGTGTCCTCGTCGAGGGTGATGTCGGCCGCGCCGAGGTTGGCGGTCAGCTGCTGTTCACTGGTGGCACCGAGCAGGGGGACGACGGTGCCCGGACGCGAGCGCAGCCAGGCGAGGGCGACCTGCGCGGGGGCCCAGCCGCCCTCAGCGGCGATGGCGACGACCTCGCGCACGACGTGATCGCCGCGGTCGCCGCTGAAGTCCCACCCGCCGCGGGTGAGG
>KL568543.1:169961-173651 GCA_000715605.1 Streptomyces speibonae
CCCCGCCGCGGGTGAGGCGGCCGTCGGTGCCGGTGAGGTACTTGCCGGTCAGGCGCCCTTCGGCGAGCGGACCCCAGGCGAGAACCGCCAGGTCGTGCGCCTCCGCCATCGGCATCAGTTCGGACTCCACCGAGCGGCCGAGCAGGTTGTACCGCAGCTGCACGCCGATGAACGGCGACCAGGACCGCAGCTCGGCGAGGGTGTTGGCCTGGGCGATCTCCCACGCGGGCCAGTCGGAGACGCCCACGTGCAGCACCTTGCCGGCGCGCACCTGGTCGTCCAGGGCACGCATCACTTCCGGCAGCGGGGTGAGCGTGTCGCGGGCGTGGACCCAGAGCACGTCGACGTGGTCGGTGTCCAGGCGGCGCAGACTCGCCTCCAGGGAATGCACCAGGTTCTTCCGGTGGTTCCCGGCGCTGTTCGGGTCCCCGGGCCCGGTCTGCAACGTGTACTTCGTGCCGAGCACGAACCGGTCACGGCGGCCCTTCAGCGCGCGGCCGACGATCGTCTCGGAGGAGCCGCCGGTGTACACGTTCGCGGTGTCGATGAAGTTCCCTCCGGCGTCGGCGTAGAGCTCGAGCATCCGGGTGCTGGTCTCGGGGCCGGCGCCCCAGCCCCAGTCCTCCCCGAAGGTCATGGTGCCGAGTGCGAACTCCGAGACACGGATGCCGGAGCGGCCCAGAAGCGTGTAACGCATGAGGTCCTCGTATCGGTGGGCAAGCGGAAGAGTGTGCGAAGGGCAGCGCTTGACCTGCCGTTCCGCCGTTCCAGGCTGGCCCGCCGTGGGCCCGGGTACCAGGCCGCGTCGTTCCTGGGTGCCGCGCACCCCGGGAAGCGGAACGGGGCACACATACGACCGGACGCGGCCCCCTCGGCCGCGTCCGGTCGTCCTTGTGCCCCGCGGGACGCCTACGGCACCACCACGATCTTCCGGCCGACGCCCGCCGCGAACTGGTCCAGTGCCTGGGGGTACTGATCCAGGGGGACGCGGTCGCTGATGAAGACGTCCGGGTCCAGCACACCGCCCGCGAACAGCTCCGCCGCGCGCTCGTAGCTGTGCAGCACGGCCATCGACCCGGTGATGGTGATCTCCTGGTTGTAGATCCGGTACGGATCGATCTGCACCCGCGTCGCGTAGTCCGCGACCCCGAACTGCAGGAACGTACCTGCTTTGGAGACCCGCTCAAGGCCGTCCTGGATGGCCGCCGCGTTGCCCGTCGCGTCGATGACGAGGTCCCACCCCTGCGGCCGGTCCAGCTCGTCCGGGGTCGCCGCCGCCGCGGAGACCCCGAGCCGGCGCGCCGTCTCCAGCCGCGTGGGGTTGAGGTCGACCATGTCCACGCTCGCCGCGCCGGTCCGCTTGGCGAGCTCCAGCATCATCAGGCCCATGGTCCCGGACCCGTAGATCAGCACATGGGCGCCGAGCCGCGACTGGAGCACGTCGTAGCCGCGCACCGCGCAGGAGAGGGGCTCGATCAGGGCCGCGTCCTGGGTGCGGACGTGCTCGGGGAGCTTGACGCAGTTCGCCACGGGGGCCACGGCGTACTGGGCGGCGCCGCCCGCCGTGGTGACGCCGATCGCCGCCCAGCGTTCGCAGAGGTTGTTGTGGCCGGTACGGCAGTAGCGGCACTCGTGGCAGTAGAGGGAGGGGTCGACCGCCACCTGGTCGCCGAGGGACACCTCGGTGACCTGGGAGCCGACGCCGACCACCTCGCCGGCGAACTCGTGCCCCGGCACGATCGGGAGCTTGGGGGCGAACTCGCCCTGGAGGATGTGCAGGTCCGTGCCGCACAGTCCACAGGCCGCGACCTCGACGACGACGTCGCGCGGTCCCGGCGTCGGGTCCGGAACCTCGGCGACGACGGCCTTGCCCACGGACTCTATGACGGCGGCCTTCATTTCACGGCTCCCAACGACAGGCCCTGGACGAGTTTGTCCTGGGCGGCGAACCCCGCGGCGAGCACCGGCAGGGAGATGACGAACGACGCGGCGCACACCTTGGCCAGGAACAGGCCCTGGCTGGTGATGAAGCCGGTCAGGAAGACGGGGGCGGTCTCGGCGACCACACCCGTCAGCACCCGGGCGAACAGCAGCTCGTTCCAGCTGAAGATGAAGCAGATCAGGGCTGTCGCCGCGATGCCGGGCAGGGCGATCGGCGCGACCACGCGCCCCAGGACCGTCGGGAGCCGTGCCCCGTCGATCTGGGCCGCCTCGATGATCGCCACCGGTACCTCGGCGAGGAAGGACTGCATCATCCACACCGCGATCGGCAGGTTCATCGCCGTGTAGAGGATGACCAGCGCCCAGATGTTGTCGAGCAGGCCCGTGTTCTTCGCGAAGAGGTAGATGGGCAGCAGGCCGGCCACCAGCGGCAGCATCTTGGTGGAGAGGAAGAAGAACAGGACGTCGGTCCACTTCTTCACCGGCCGGATGGACAGCGCGTACGCGGCCGGTATGGCCAGCAGCAGGGTCAGCAGGGTGGAGACCACCGAGGCGGTCATGGAGTTGATCAGCGGGGGCCAGGGGCTGGCGCCGCCGTTGAGTCCGAAGAACTCGCGATAGCTGTCCAGGGTCAGCGGGGCGGTCAGCGAGGGCGGGTTGGTCGCCGCGTCGGCCTCGGAGTGGAAGGACGTGAGGACCATCCACAGCAGGGGCGCCACGAAGGCGAGACCGGCCAGCCAGGCGACGATGCCCAGGGCGCTCGACCGGAGCCGGGCGACCGGCCGGGACGGCGGGGCCGCGGTGGTGGGAGCGGTGCTGGCGACGGCGGCCATCAGCGGGACACCTCCTCGCGGAACAGCGACGACACGACGCGCAGGGCGAAGGTCGCCAGGATGATCGAGCCGATCACGACGATGACGCCGGCCGCGGAGGCGAGACCGTTCTCGTGGGCCTGGTAGAAGGTCTGGTAGATCGTGTACGGCAGGTTGGCGGTGCCCAGTCCGCCGGACGTGATGGTGAACACCGCGTCGAAGTTCTGCACGATGTAGATCGAGCCGAGCAGGACGCCCAGTTCGAGATAGCGGCGCAGATGCGGCAGCGTGATGTGGACGAACACCTTCCAGTCGCTCGCGCCGTCCATCCGGGCGGCTTCGATCAGCTGGGGGTCACGGCTCTGCAGCCCGGCGAGCAGGATCAGCATCATGAAGGGCGTCCACTGCCAGATCAGCGCGGCCTCGACCGCCATCAGCGGCATCTCGGAGATCCAGTCCGGCTGCGCGGCGCCGTCCCCGCCGATCGCGTTCAGGATGCCGTTGAACAGGCCGTACTCCGGGTTGAACAGCACGTGCTTCCACAGCAGCGCGGCGGCGACCGGCACCAGCAGGAACGGGGCGATGAGCATGGTGCGCACCGCGGCCCGGCCGCGGAAGCGGCGGTCGAGGAGCAGGGCGAGGAGCAGCCCGAGGAGCAGGCTGACCAGCACCACGGTGACGGTGAGCAGGATCGTCGTCCAGATCGACTTCCGCAGGGCGGCATCGCCCAGTACGTCACCGTAGTTGGAGAAGCCGGTGAAGCTGCGGTCGTCGGGGTAGAGCGCGTTCCAGTCGAAGAACGAGATCACCAGCGTGGCGACGAAGGGCAGCTGCGTCACGACGATCATGAAGACCAGCGCGGGCAGCAGCGGGGCGCGGGTGGCCCAGGCACGCATGCGGTTCGGCGGCGCCGCCGCCGCTCGGGGAGGAGCGGCGG
>KL568543.1:173851-176573 GCA_000715605.1 Streptomyces speibonae
GGGGAGGAGCGGCGGCGGGCCGGGCCGTCTTCGTCAGGGTCATGATGCCTCGTACTTCTCGGCGACGGCCTCGGCGAGCTTCTGGGACTTCTCCAGGGCGCTCTCCACGGACTGGCGTCCGGCGATGGCCGAGCTGATCTCCTGGGAGACCTTGGTGCCGAGGTCGGTGAACTCGGGGATGCCGACGAACTGGATGCCGGGCGCGGGCCGGGGCTGCACGCCCGGGTTCTCGGGCTTGGCGCTCGCGATGGCGTCACGGGTGACATCGGCGAAGGCACCGGCCTGCTCGCGGTACTCCGGGATGTCGTAGGTCGAGGCGCGCTTGCCGGCCGGCACGTTCGACCAGCCGACCTTCTCGCCGACGAGCTTCTCGTACTCCTTGCCGGACGCCCACGAGATGAACTTCCAGGCGTCCTCGGCGTTGTCGGAGGCCTTCTGGACGCCCCAGGCCCAGGTGTAGAGCCAGCCGGAGCTCTCGGTCTTCTCGACCGGCGCGGGGACGTAGCCGACCTTGCCCTTGACCGGGGAGCCGTCGGCCTCCAGGGAGACGGTGCCGGCCGTGGCGTCGTACCACATGGCGGTCTTGCCCTGGGTCATGTTGTTCAGGCACTCGGCGTAGCCGGCCTGGGCCGCGCCGGCCTCGCCGTGCTCGCGCACCAGGTCGACGTAGAACTGCGTGGCCTCCTTGAACTCCTTGGAGTTCAGCCGGGGCGTCCAGTCCTCCTCGAACCAGGTGCCGCCGAAGGTGTTCACCACGGTGGTCAGCGGGGCCAAGACCTCGCCCCAGCCGGGCAGGCCGCGCAGGCAGATGCCCTTCATCCCGGACTCGGCGCCGTCCACCTTCGCGGCGATGTCGGCGACCTCCTTCCAGGTGGGCTTCTCGGGCATGGTGAGCCCTTCCTTCTCGAGGATGTCCTTGCGGTACATCAGGAAGGAGGACTCGCCGTAGAACGGCTCGCCGTAGAGCTTGCCGTCCTCGGCCGTGAGGGCCTTGGTCATCGGCGGCAGGATGTCGTCCTGGTCGAAGGCGCTGTCGCCCTTGACGTAGGAGTCCAGTTCGTGGAGCCAGCCGTTCTTGGCGTAGATGGGGATCTCGTAGTTGCTGAGCGTGGCGACGTCGTACTGGCCGGCCTGGTTGGCGAAGTCCTGGCTGATCTTGTCTCTGACGTCGTTCTCCGGCAGCACCGTGAAGTTCACCTTGATGCCGGTGTCCTTGGTGAAGTTGTCGGCGGTGAGCTTCTGCAGATCGACCATCTGCGGGTTGTTCACCATCAGCACGTTGATGGACCGGCCGTCGGACGATGCGGACCCGCCGGCGCCCGAACAGGCGGCGAGCGGAGTGATCAGCGCCGCTGATGCGGCCACGGCAAAGAGGCTCCGGGGTATGCGTCGGCTCTCGGTTCGCATTGCGGTACTCCTGGGTTGTATCTGGACAAAGCGGGAGCTGTGAGGTGGTGCGGGCCCGCGGTGGGCGGTCAAGCCGGTGGTGCGGGGACGGGTGTGCGGCGGGTTCGGCCGTCAGACGCGGATGACCTGTGGGCCGAGCAGGGAGTGGCGGTGGGCCTCGGAGGCGGGGAGCAGGGTGCTGGTGACGATCGCTTCCAGTGCGCCGATGTCGGCGAAGCGGCAGAAGCTGACCGCGCCGAACTTGGTGTGCACGCCCGCGAAGACGGTGCGCCGCGCCGACCGGATGGCCTGCGCCTTCACCTCGCTGACCGCCGGGTCGGGCGTGGTCAGCCCGTGTTCGCGGGAGACGCCGTTGGCGCCGATGAACGCCAGGTCGATGACGAATCCGGCCAGCATCTTCGTGGTCCAGTGGTCGACGGTGGCCAGCGTGCCGGAGCGGACCCGGCCGCCGAGCAGGAGGACGGAGAAGTTCTCCGCCTCGGCCAGGGCGCCGGCGGTCGGCAGGCTCGCGGTCACCACGGTCAGGGACCGGTCGCGCGGCAGGGCCTCGGCGATGAGCTGCGGGGTGAAGCCCTCGTCGATGAAGACCGTCTCGGCGTCGCCGAGCAGTTCGGCCGCGGCGGCCGCGATCCTGCGCTTCTCGGGGACGTGACTGGTGGCGCGGAAGGCGAGCGTCGTCTCGAAGCCGGCGCTCTCCACGGGGCAGGCACCGCCATGGGTGCGGCGGAGCAGCCCGTGGTCCTCCAGGACCCGCAGGTCGCGGCGGACGGTTTCCCGGGCCACGCCCAGGTCGGTGGCGAGCGCGGTGACCTCGACGGAGCCGGTGGCCCGCGCCACGCGGACGATCTCCCGCTGGCGTTCCTCGGCGGTCTTCGCCGCTCTGGCCGTCGTCATCGCCGACCCTCGCTTCCGTACGTGCTTCCCTGCCTGACTGCCACCGACCGGTCAAGCGGAATCGCCCGTTCGGGCCCGGTGGCGTCCATGGGGCAAGTTGTACAGCGGTGTCCACGATCTGAACAGGCCTGTTGCATATCCGATGCTGCCCGCTTGTGACCGTTTGGCGCGTCGGCTGCCCGTCTTCGACCTGCGTGCCCGCAGTGCGTCACGTGAGTTCGGGCAGCGCTGATGCCCGCATGCGGGAGCGGACGGGCCCGTTTCGTGCCCGTCCGCTCCTGTGAGGGGGTGAATCCGCCGCGGTGCGTCAGTACGGCCAGATCGGCGGGTCGGTGACGAAGGGGCCGCCGAGGAGGGTGTGCGCCGGGTCGTCCGTATCCGGTTCGCCCTGCTCGGAGATCAGCTTCCCGGCGTACGGCTC
>KL568543.1:176829-178031 GCA_000715605.1 Streptomyces speibonae
GCCGTAGACCACGGTGTGGCCGACGTTCTCGGCGGTGAGGGCCGCGTGGAAGAGGCGGGCGCCGTCGGCGGGGCTCAGCCAGATCGAGAGCATGCGCACGGTGGTCGGCTCCGGGAAGCAGGAGCCGATGCGCACGGAGACGGTCTCCAGGCCGTGCTTGTCCCAGTAGAGCTGGGCGAGGTCCTCGCCGAAGCACTTGGACAGACCGTAGAAGGTGTCCGGGCGGCGCGGGGTGTCGACCGGGATGAGGGGGTCGTCTCCCCGCGGGCGGGGGGTGTGGCCGACCGCGTGGTTGGAGGAGGCGAAGACGATGCGCCCCACGCCCTCCTCGCGGGCCGCCTCGTACAGGTTGTAGGTGCCCTCGATGTTGGCCTTGAGGATCTTGTCGAACGACGCCTCGAGGGAGATTCCCGCGAGGTGGACGATCGCGTCGACGCCGCGGACCGCCTCGCGCACGGCGTCCCGGTCGGCCAGGTCCGCGACGATCGCGTCCGGCTCGCCGTCGATGGGGCGCATGTCGAACAGGCGCAGCGTGTGGCCGTGTTCCGGGAGCAGTCCCCGCATCAGGGTGCCGAGTCCGCCGGCGGCGCCGGTGAGCAGAACGGTGCGGGGAGCGGGCATCCTCGGATTCTCCTTGCGGCGGCCGCGGCATCCGTACACAACAGCGCACGGCATTCATATGCGTGGACACGCTAAGGAGGTGGGACGCGGCGCGTCAAGTATCCCGCAAGCATCCGCACGGGGGCGTGGAACTCGCGGATTCGCCGCTGTCTCGGCGGGACGGGGTGCTTGACCGGCGTCCCCAGGGGGCCGTAGCGTAAGGCGCGTTCAGGGATGTGGACGCAAATCAAGAATATGGACCAGGGAGAGCTTGTGACGTCAGCCCCTCTCGCCGCTCGACTCACCGTCCCCAGCGGGCCGTTGTTCTTCCCGGTCACCGCGTACGGGACCGACGGCACCGTCGATCTCGACACCTACCGCCTCCACGTGCGGCGCGGGGTGGAGGCCGGTGCCGCGGCGGTGTTCGCCTGCTGCGGCACCGGTGAGTTCCACGCGCTGACCCCCGAGGAGTTCGAGAACTGCGTCCGGGTCGCGGTGGAGGCGGCCGAGGGACGCGTCCCCGTCGTCGCCGGCGCCGGGTACGGCACCGCGCTGGCGGTCCGCTACGCCCGGCTGGCGGAGGCCGCCGGGGCCGACGGGCT
>KL568543.1:178220-180022 GCA_000715605.1 Streptomyces speibonae
CCGTACCTCATCAAGGCGGGGCAGGAGGGGCTGCTGCGGCACTACCGGGAGGTGGCCGCGGCCACCTCGCTCCCCGTGATCGTCTACCAGCGCGACAACGCCGTCTTCACGCCTCCCACCGTCGTCGCACTGGCCCGCACCGACGGGATCGTCGGCCTCAAGGACGGCCTCGGCGACCTCGACCTGATGCAGCGGATCGTCAGCGCGGTGCGCGCGGACCTGGCCGACGACTTCCTCTACTTCAACGGGCTGCCCACCGCCGAACTCACCCAGCTCGCCTACCGGGGCCTCGGCGTCACCCTGTACTCGTCCGCCGTGTTCTGCTTCGTGCCCGAGATCGCGCTCGCCTGCCACACCGCCTTCCGCACCGGTGACTCGGCCACCGCGCACCGGCTGATCGACGGCTTCTACCGGCCGTTCGTCGAACTGCGCGCCAAGGGCCGCGGTTACGCCGTCTCCCTCGTCAAGGCGGGCGTGCGGATGCGGGGCCTGGACGTGGGGGAGGTGCGGCCGCCGCTGCACGAACCCACGGAGGATCATGTCAAGCAGCTCGCCCTGCTGATCGAACGGGGACAGGCGCTGCTCGAGGAGGGTCCGTGAAGGCATCGGCATTCGTCTACCCCTGGGACGTCAACGGGGACCCGGAGGCGCCCGCGCGGATCGCCGCGCTCGGCACCGGGCAGGTGACGCTCGCCTCGGCCTACCACTCCACCCGTGCGCTGACCCCCCGTCACACGCGACACCGCATCGTCACCGCCGAGCACGCGGCCGTGCTCTACCCGCCGGGGGAGCGCTGGTCCGGCCGCGCCCTGCGCCCGTACCCGGCCGGGGAGTGGGCGCCCGGCGACGCCTTCGGCGAGGCGGCCGACGCGCTCGCCGGGGCGGGGCTCGAGGTGCACACCTGGGTGGTGCTCGCGCACAACTCCCGCCTCGGCGCCGAACATCCGGACACGTCGGTGGTCAACGCCTACGGCGATCGCTACCCCTGGGCGCCGTGCGTCGCCCAGCCCGCCACGCGCGCGTACCTCGTCGACCTGGCCGCCGAGGCGGCGGTACGCCCCGGGGCGCGCGGTACCGAACTGGAGTCCCTCGGCTGGTACGGGCTGGCCCATCTGCACGCCCACGACAAGATCGCCGGGGTGGCCCTCGGGGATGCCGGGCAGTACCTGATGTCCCTCTGCTTCTGCCCGGCCTGCCGCGCCGGCTACCACGCCGGCGGCCTGGACGGGGACGAGCTCGCCGCCGCGGTACGGGCCGCGCTGGAGCCGGTGTGGCGCGGGGCGCCCTCCGACGGGGGGTGGGCGGGTGTGCGGAAGCTCCTCGGCGGGACGCGGGCCGACGCGACCCGAGCGTGGCGCGACGACACGGCCCGCACGCTTCAGGAGGAGGCGGTCCGGGCCGTACGGGAGGCCGCGCCCGCGGGCTTCCAGGTGCTGCTGCACGCGGACCCGGAGTCCTACCACTGCGGCGCCAACGCGGGCGTGGACCCGGCCCACATCCTCTCCGTCGCCGACGGCGTCGTCGTGCCCTGCGCCGGCGGCCCCGGCCTGCTGGCCCCGTTCGCCCGGGAGGCCCCCGAGGGCGCCGTCCTCGCCGCCAACTTCACGGTCGTCTCCGGCATGGGCGGCACCCCGGCCGCCCTCGCCACCGACGCGGCCCGTGCCCGCGACCTGGGCGCCACGGAACTCCGCCTGTACCACGCGGGCCTGGCCTCGGACGCGGACCTGCACACCACCCGCACGGCCCTGACCACCCTCTGACCACCCCCGGCGGGGGCGTCGATCACGGGGCGGCGCCCGGCC
>KL568543.1:180314-180567 GCA_000715605.1 Streptomyces speibonae
CTTCGGCGCGGGTCGCCTGGCGGCGGGGCCCTCCGGCCGGAGGTGCTGCCCGCTACGGTGCGCGCGGTGCTTCTCCGCACGGTGCGGCCGGGCCGCGCGGGTGTTTGCCGTGCTTCCCGCAGGGGCGGGGCCGTGTCGGGGTGGGCCGCGGCGGCGGTGCGTTCGGTGTGTGTCCGCGGGGTGTCCGCGCAGCCCGGCGCTTACGGGGTGCCTCCCCCGCTCTCGGCTTCTTCCCCACTCTCGGCTTCGCTCG
>KL568543.1:180874-181930 GCA_000715605.1 Streptomyces speibonae
CGCGGAGGGCGGCAGCAGGCCGCGGATCGCAGGAGTCGCGGCGCGGATCGCGGCGGCAGGCGGGGGGCGGGGCTGTGCGCCGGTTCGGGGTGCTGAGGACCCCGCGTGGGTCACCTGGGCGCCGGTGCGGGGGAGCGGAGCAGGTATGCCGTGGGTGTCAGCATGGTGGCCAGGGTGAGCAGCAGGGTGCGGTGGTCGAGCAGTTCTACCAGGGCCGCGCCCGCGGCCAGGCCGAGCACGTTCGGGGTGAACACCAGGGTGTTGGCCGTCGCGGTGACCCGGCCCAGCAGCGCGGCCGGGGTCTCGCGCTGCACGGCGGTCAGTGTGGCGATCAGCACGGCCGGCAGGCCCACCCCGATCGCCGCGCTGCACGCCCACGCCAGCGGGTCGTCCGGCACCGCGCGCAGCGCCACCGCGACCGCCAGCACCGCGATGCCGTACGCCGCGAAGTTCCGGGCACCGAAGCGGCGCAGGGCCGGGCCGGACAGCAGGCCGGTCGCCAGCGACCCCGCACCCTGGACGGCGTACAGCACACCGGCGTAGGCGGGGGAGTGGCCGAGGTCCTCGACCACGGCGTAGACCAGCGCCCCGCTGACCCCCGCGCACAGCATCGTGGCGCCGCCCGCCGTCACGAGCGGGCGCAGCACCGGGTGCGACCACAGATGGCGCACCCCCTCGGCCGCCCGCTCCCGCCGGCCGGCCGCCGGTGGCTCCGGCCGGGCCTCCCGTACCCGCAGGAACGCGTACACCACCGTGGCCAGCAGGAAGGTGACCGCGTCCAGGACGGCGACGCCCGCCCCGCCGTACGCCGCGTACAGACCCGCGCCGGCCAGCGGGGCCACCAGCTTCATGCCCTCGTTGGCGGTCATCCGCAGCCCGTTGAAGTCGCCGAGCAGGGAGCGGTCCACGGCGGTGGCGATCAGCGCCGACTCCGCCGCGTCATGGACGGTGCCGGCCGCGCCGTACACGAACAGCACCGCGTACAGCAGCCACAGGCCGCGCGGTGAGTCGACGGTGACCAGGGTGAGCAGCAGCCCCGCCATGAGCAGGCTGGGG
>KL568543.1:182215-185109 GCA_000715605.1 Streptomyces speibonae
GCGGCCGGCGGCGCATCCGGTCGGCGAGCGTCCCCAGCAGCGGCCCGGCCAGGGTCGGCGCCCACATCGCCAGCATGCACAGGGCCGCGAGCCCGTCCGAGCCGGTGAGGTCCTTGACCCACACCCCCGAGGCCAGCCACAGCGCGGAGGTGCCGAACCCGGAGATCACCACCCCGGTCAGATAGAGCCCGGCATTGCGGTCCCGCACCACGTGGACCGCCGTCCATGTCGTCGTCATGCCTGGTCATCGTGGTTCTAAGGCGGGGCGACGGGCATCGGGCAGATGCCTCGGAAGCCGGGCCGGTGCGGCGGCCGGCCGGCGCGGGCGCTAAGGCACCGGGCCATGCGGACCTGAGGCACAATCAGCGGACCCGACCGCGGATAAGGACCGGAAAGCGAGGGCTTGCGATGGAATGGACGCTCGAGGTGATCGTGGTGCCGGTCTCCGACGTGGAGCGGGCCAAGGAGTTCTACGTCGACCGGTGCGGCTTCGGCTGCGACGTCGACGCCACGCCCGCCGAGGGCGTCCGCTTCGTCCAGCTCACCCCGCCCGGCTCGCGGTGTTCCATCGCCCTGCAGAAGGGCCTGCCGCCGGGGCCCGGCCAACGGGCGATGGCGCCCGGTTCGCTCAAGGGCCTGCAGATGTGCGTCACGGACATCGAGGCGGCCAGGGCCGAGCTCGCGGACCGCGGCCTCGACGCGGGCCCGGTGCGGCACGCGGGGCCGAACGGCTGGCAGGAGGGCAAGGGCACCGAGACATGGAACTCCTTCCTCTTCTTCCAGGACCCGGACGGCAACGGCTGGGTGGTCCAGGAGGCCCCCGCCCCGCTCGCCGAACGCTGACGCGCTCCGCGGCCGCCGATGAGTTCCGGGGCCGCCGTCGGTCATCCCTTCGTACGCCACCGTCACACGGGAGCAACCGATGACCGACACCATGCTCGACCTCGGACCGCAGACGCGGATCGTGGCACGCCTCGCCGAGGGCGTCTCCGACGCGCGGCTGGCGGACGCGACGCCCTGCCCGCAGTACTCCGTGGGCACCCTCCTGGGCCACCTGCTCGGACTGGCCGTCGCCTTCCGTGACGCCGGGCGCAAGGAGCTCGGCGCCACCACCGACACCGACCCGGGCACCGCCCTGCCGGAGCTCACACCCGGCTGGCGCGAGGAGCTGCCCAAGGTGCTCGACGAACTGGCCGAGGTCTGGCGGGACCCGCGCGCCTGGACCGGTATGACCCGCGCCGGGGGTGTGGACCTGCCGGGCGACGTCGCCGGCGCCGTCGTCATCGACGAACTGGTGATCCACGCCTGGGACCTGGCCCGCGCCACCGGGCAGCCCTACGCGCCCGACCCCGCCGCGCTGAAGACCGCGCACGCCTTCCTCCGCGCCGCCGCCGAGGAGGGAGACCGGGGCGACGGCATCTTCGGCCCCGTCGTCACCGTCCCGCCGGAGGCACCCCTGCTGGACCGGACGGTCGGCCTGAGCGGCCGCGACCCGGGCTGGACGCGCCCGGCCTGACGACACGTTTGCGCGCCGGAGGCATTGACGAAACCCCGGGACACTCCTACGGTCATCGCGTCATACTTCATACGTCATATATGAGACGCGATACGCGAGATACGTGAAGACCCGAGAGGCGCGCATGACCTCTGTGCCCACACCGATCCCCTCCCGCACCCAGTACGTGCTGGAGGAGATCAGACGCCGCATCCTCACCGGCCGGCTCTCCCCGGGCCAGGCCCTGGTCGAGACCGACCTCGCCGCACAGTTCGGGGTGTCCAAGACCCCGGTGCGCGAGGCGCTCAAGACGCTGGCCGGCACCGGTCTGGTCGTGATGAGCCAGTACAGGGGCGTCACGGTGCGCATGGTCGACGCCGACATGGCACGCGAGGTCTACGACGTACGGCTGCTCCTCGAACCCGAGGCGCTCGGGCGCGCCGTGCGCCGCGGCGCCTCCCTGGACGCCGCACGCGACGCGCTGGACCGCGCCGACGCCGCCACCGACACGGCCGAACGGTCGCTCGCCAACCGCGAGTTCCACCGCGCCCTGTACGTGCCGTGCGGCAACCCGCTGCTCGGCCGGATGCTCGACGAGGTCCGCGACCAGGCCGCCCTCGTCGCCGCCGTCGCCTGGGCCGCCGACCCCTCCTGGGAGCGGGAGGCCGGCGAGCACCGGGAGATCCTCCGGCTCGCCCTCGACGGGGACGCGGACGGCGCGGCGCGCGCCCTGCGCGCGCACATCGCCTCGTTCGTGCGACGGGCCTTCCCCGAGGCGGACTCCGAGACCCCGGGGGCCCGGGGAGAGGACGGCCGGGCATGACCACGTCGTTCGAGACCCAGCGGGCGGCCCTGGCCGACGTGGTGGCGATCCCGGTCACCCCGTTCGCCGAGGACGGCTCCGTCGACCCGGACACCTACCGGGCCCTGCTGCGCCGGCTCCTCGACGCCGGCGTCACCACCCTCACCCCCAACGGCAACACCGGCGAGTTCCACGCCCTCACCCCCGAGGAGCGCCGTCTGGTCACGGAGCTGGCCGTCGAGGAGGGAGGCGACCGCGCGGTGATCCTGGCCGGCGTGGGCCACGACGTGCCCACCGCCGTCGGCTCCGCACGCCACGCCCGCGAACTCGGCGCGCGGATGGTGATGGTGCACCAGCCCGTCCACCCCTATGTCTCCCCGAGCGGCTGGGTCGAGTACCACCGCGCCATCGCCGAGGCCGTCCCCGAACTCGGCGTCGTCCCCTACATCCGCGACGACCGGCTCACCGGCGCCCGGCTCGCCGAACTCGCCGACACCTGTCCCAACGTCATCGGCGTCAAGTACGCCGTGCCGGACGCGGCGCGGTTCGCCGCCTTCGCCCGGGACGCGGGACTGGAGCGGTTCGTCTGGGTGGCGG
>KL568543.1:185327-194628 GCA_000715605.1 Streptomyces speibonae
GCGCCCTCCTACTTCTCGGCCGGCGCCACCGGCTTCACCTCCGGGCTGGTCAACGTGGCCCCGTCCGTCTCACGCCGCATGCTCCAGGCACTGCGCGCCGGCGACTACCCGGCCGCCATGAAGGTGTGGGAGCGGATCCGCCGCTTCGAGGAACTGCGCGCCGCCGACGGCTCCGCCGACAACGTCTCCGTCGTCAAGGAGGCCCTCGCCTCCCTCGGCCTGTGCCGCCGCGACGTCCGCCCGCCCGGCCGGCCGCTTCCGCAGAGCGAGCGCGCCGAGGTCGCCGCCATCGCCGCCGGAGGGCCCGGATGAAGCCACCCGGGAAGAAGTCCCCCGAACAGCTCCGCAGCCACCACTGGTACGGCACGGACGGCCTGCGCTCCTTCAGCCACCGCGCCCGCACCCGCCAGCTCGGCTATCTGCCCGAGGAACACCTGGGCAAGCCCGTCGTCGCGATCCTCAACACCTGGTCCGACATCAACCCCTGCCACGTCCATCTGCGCGACCGCGCGCAGGCCGTGAAGCGGGGGGTGTGGCAGGCCGGCGGCTTCCCGCTGGAGTTTCCGGTCTCCACCCTCAGCGAGACCTTCCAGAAGCCGACCCCCATGCTCTACCGCAACCTCCTCGCCATGGAGACCGAGGAACTGCTGCGGTCCTACCCGGTCGACGGGGCCGTGCTGATGGGCGGCTGCGACAAGTCCACGCCCGCCCTGCTGATGGGCGCCGCCAGCGCCGGCCTGCCCGCCGTCTTCGTGCCCGCCGGGCCCATGCTGCCCGGACACTGGCGCGGCGAGACCCTGGGCTCCGGCACCGACATGTGGAAGTACTGGGACGACCGGCGGGCCGGCGTCATCGGCGACTGCGAGATGCAGGAACTGGAGAGCGGCCTGGCCCGCTCGCCCGGCCACTGCATGACGATGGGGACGGCGTCCACGCTGACGGCCGCCGCGGAGGCCCTCGGCGTCACCGTGCCGGGCGCCTCCAGCATCCCGGCCGTCGACTCCGGGCACGACCGGATGGCCGCGAAGGCCGGCATGACGATCGTCGAGCTGGTCCACAAGGGCCGGAAGCTGAGCGACGTCCTCACCGCGGAGGCCTTCCAGGACGCGGTGACGACCGTCCTCGGACTCGGCGGCTCCACCAACGCCGTCATCCATCTGATCGCCATGGCCCGGCGCGCCGGAGTCGAGCTCACCCTCGACGACTTCGACCGCGTCGCCCGCACGGTCCCGGTGCTGGCCAACGTACGCCCCGGCGGACGGACGTACCTGATGGAGGACTTCCACTTCGCGGGCGGACTGCCCGGATTCCTCTCCCGGATACCCGACCTGCTCCGCCTGGAGCGGCCCACCGTCTGCCACGACACCCTGCGCGAGCAGATCGCCGGCGCGCGGGTGCACGACGACGACGTCATCCGTCCCCGCGGCAACCCGGTCGCGCCCGAGGGCGGGGTCGCCGTGCTGCGCGGCAACCTCTGCCCGGACGGCGCCGTCATCAAGCACATCGCCGCCGCGCCGCACCTGCTGCGGCACACCGGCCCCGCCGTCGTCTTCGACGACTACCGGCAGATGCAGCGGACCATCGACGACCCGGCGCTGGACATCACCGCCGACAGCGTGCTGGTGCTGCGCAACGCGGGACCCAAGGGCGGGCCCGGCATGCCGGAGTACGGGATGCTGCCGCTGCCCGAACACCTGCTCAAGCAGGGCGTGCGGGACATGGTGCGGATCTCCGACGCCCGGATGAGCGGCACGAGTTACGGCACCTGCGTGCTGCACATCGCTCCGGAGTCGTACGTCGGCGGGCCGCTGGCCCTGGTGCGCACCGGGGACCTGATCACCCTCGACGTCGAGAACCGCACGCTCCGGCTCGAGGTGGACGACGCGGAGCTGGCACGCCGCAGGGCGCGGTGGACGCCCCCGCCCGTGCGCCACGAGCGCGGCTACGGCGCGCTGTACCACGACCAGATCACCCAGGCGGACACCGGCTGCGACTTCGAGTTCCTCGCCCGCCCGGGCGCCGTGCGGGACCCCTACGCCGGCTGACCCGCCGCCCGCCTCCGCGTACCGTCTGCGAATCCGTAACACGACCCACACCTGAACGAGGTTCAGCGCGGGCGCAATCAGCCGGCAGCCACCCATCGATCTTCCCGTCGGCGAGGAGCAGTCGCATGTCCGAGGCGCAGCAGAAGACCGGCCGGCCGGCCGCCGGACCACCCGCCGTGCACGGCCTCGACCGGTATTTCCGGATATCCGAGCGCGGGTCCACGTTCGCCCGGGAGATACGCGGCGGCTTCGCCACGTTCTTCACCATGGCCTACATCCTGGTGCTCAACCCCCTCATCCTGGGCAGCGCCGAGGACAAGTTCGGCGAGCAGCTCGACGCCGTGCAGCTCACCACCGCCACCGCCCTGGTGGCCGCCGTGATGACCGTCGTCATGGGGGTCGGGGGCAATCTGCCGCTCGCGCTCGCCGCCGGACTGGGCCTGAACGCCGTCGTCGCCTTCCAGATCGCCCCCCTGATGAGCTGGGACGACGCGATGGGCCTGATCGTGCTGGAGGGCCTGCTCATCTGCCTCCTGGTGGTGACCGGGCTGCGCGAGGCCGTCATGCACGCCATCCCGCAGCCGCTGAAGCAGGCGATCAGTGTCGGGATCGGCCTGTTCATCGCCCTCATCGGCTTCGTCGACGCCGGCTTCGTCAGCCGCGTCCCGGACGCCGCGGGCACCACCGTGCCGGTCCAGCTGGGCGGCACCGGCACCCTCACCGGCTGGCCGATGCTCGTGTTCTGCCTCGGCGTGCTGCTCACCGTCGCCCTGCTGGCCCGCAAGGTGCGCGGCGCCATCCTCATCAGCATCGTCACCATGACGCTGGTGGCGATCGTGATCAACGCGCTCGCCGACGTCCGTACCTGGGGACTGACCACCCCCGAGTGGCCCGACCGGATCGTCGGCACCCCCGACTTCGGCCTCATCGGCGAGTTCAGCCTGTTCGGCGCGTTCGGACAGGCCGGCGCCGTCACCGTCGTCCTGCTGGTGTTCACGCTGATCCTGTCCGACTTCTTCGACACCATGGGCACCGTCGTCGGCGTCAGCGCCGAGGCCGGGCTGCTCGACGAGCAGGGCAGGGTCCCGGGCCTGGGCCGGGTGCTGCTCATCGACGGTGCCGCGGCCGTCGCGGGCGGTGCCTCCTCCGCCTCCTCGGCGACCTCGTACATCGAGTCGGCGGCCGGTGTCGGCGAGGGGGCCCGCACCGGCTTCGCCAACCTGGTCACCGGCTCACTGTTCGGCCTGGCGCTGTTCCTGACCCCGCTGCTGACCATCGTCCCGCTCCAGGCGGCGGCCCCGGCGCTGGTCGCCGTCGGCTTCCTGATGATGACCCAGGTCAAACACATCGAGTGGGACCGCTACGAGATCGCCGTTCCGGCGTTCCTCACCATCGCGGTGATGCCGTTCACCTACTCCATCACCAACGGCATCGGCGCCGGTTTCGTCGCCTACGTCGTCGTCAAGACGGTGCTGGGCCGGGCGAAGGAGGTCCACTGGCTGCTGTGGGGCGCCTCCGCGCTGTTCCTGGTGTACTTCGCGATCGACCCGGTCGAGCAGCTCCTCGGCGTGAGCTGACACAGGATGACGGGCCGCCCCCGGGGGGGAGAGGGCGGCCCGTCCGTAGAGACGGCCTGACGGTCCGAAAGGTTCACTCCCGCAGCGCGGCTTCCATCGCCGCCTTGGCGATGGGCGCCGCAAGACCGTTGCCGCTGACCTCCGAGCGGGCCGCGTCCGACTGCTCCACCACGACTGCCACGGCGACCTCCCGGTCCGAGGTGTCCGACGTGGCGTACGAGGTGAACCACGCGTAGGGGACCTGGCTGTTGTTCTCGCCGTGCTGCGCGGTGCCGGTCTTGCCGCCGACGGTGGCGCCCTCGATCCGCGCGTTGGATCCCGTGCCCTCCTCGACGACCGTCTCCATCGCCGACCGGAGCTGCTCGGCGGTGGCGGCGCTGACGATCCGCCGGGTGCCGGCCTCCTCGTCGTAGTCCTTCAGCACATCGCCGCCCTGGTCGGTGACCCGGCTGACCATATGGGGCGACACCATCTCCCCGCCGTTCGCCAGCGCCGCCGACACCATCGCGATCTGCAGCGGGGTGGCGGTCACGTCGAACTGGCCGATGCCGGTGAGCGCGGTCTGCGACGGCTCCATGTCCGTGGGGTACACGCTGGTCCAGGCGCGCACCGGCACGTCCTGCGTCTCGTCGTTGAAGCCGAACTTCTCGGCCATCGCCCGCACCTTGTCCTGGCCCAGGGTGACCGCCGTCTTCGCGAAGACGTTGTTGCAGGAGTACTGGAGCGCGACGCGGAGCGAGGCGTTCTCGCAGGGCGCGTCGGGGGTCTCGTTGGTGAGGTCGGTGACGGTGCCCGGCAGCCGGTACGGGTCGGGGCTGTCGGTCCTCTCGTCCACCGACGCGTACAGCCCGTCCTCCAGCGCGGCGGCCGCGACGACCAGCTTGAACGTCGAACCCGGCGGCAGCGGCTGGCGCAGCGCCCGGTTGGTGAGCGGCTTGTCCGGGTCCGTGGTGAGCTTCTCCCAGGCCTCACCCGCGGTGTTGGCGTCGGTCAGCGACTCCGGGTCGTACGACGGCGTCGACACCACCGCGAGGATCCGGCCCGTCCTCGGGTCGATGGCGACGGCCGCGCCCTTCTTGTCGCCCAGGGCCTCGTACGCCGCCTTCTGCACCGCGGGGTCGATGGTCGTCACCACGTTGCCCGGATCGGCCCGCCGGTTGGTGACGGTGTCCATCACCGTCCTCAGCCGCGGGTCCGTGCCGTTGAGCAGATCCGCGTAGATGCCCTCCAGCTGCGTGGGGGCGTAGGCCTGCGAGGCGTAGCCCGTCACGGCCGCGTACAGCGGGCCGTTCTCGTACGTGCGCCGGTACGCGAGATCGCCTCCCTTCGTGCGCGCCGAGCCGGTGACCGGCTCCCCGGCCACGATGATGTCGCCCAGCGGCTCGGCGTACGTCTCGATCGCGTTGCGCCGGTTGTCGTTGTCGTCCGCCAGTGCCCGGCCGTCGTAGAACTGCACCCAGGTCGCCCTGATCAGCAGGGCGAACACCAGCAGCAGCGTGAAGACCGAGGCACGTCTGATCGTCTTGTTCATCGCGTCCGGACAGACGAACGAAAGGGGGCGCATCGTTCCCTTGCGCCCGGTTTCTCATCGCGCGTTCATGAAGCGGACCAACGGGCCGGGCCCCGGCGGCTCCGGCGTGGCGTCGCCCACCGCCGTCGCCGCCGGGTGCCGTCGGGGCTACTGGACCGATCCGACCACGGAGTCGAGGGTGTCCGCGGTGATGTGGTCCGGTATCTGGACGCCGGAGGGCAGCTTGTAGGCCTGCCCGCGGACCGCTCCGCCGGGGAACTCGTCGGTGTGGAGGTTGAAGTACCAGTTCTGCGGGTTGGTCTTGATGCCCTCCAGCAGATCGTGGTCCTTGACGGTGACCGTGCCGTGGGCGAACCTGCTGCCGTCCGCCAGCCGCTCGGTGAAGAACGGGATCTTCACATCGCCGTTCACGCCCTTCGCGCCCTGGTGAAGGTGGCCGAGGGTGGGCGTCTCGGTGCCGGTGAAGGTGAAGGCGTAGGAGACCTGATCGCCCTGGATGCGCATGAGGGCGAGCCCCTGCCCGTCCTTGTCGCCCACGGCCTTGCCCTCGACCGGGACCTCGTTGGCACCGTTGAGGACCGAGCCGAAGAAGGCGGCGTCCTTCTTGTTGCCCGCCCACTCCCCGGCGCCCCCGGCGCCGGCTCCGCCGCCCTCGTGGCCCGAGCCGTCGGGGGAGTGCGTGCCCGAGCCGCCGGAGCCGCCGACGTTGTCGCTCGCGGTGTCCTCGCCCTGGCAGGCCGTCAGCAGCAGGGCGCTGGTCACGGCGGACGCGGCGATAAGGGCAAGTCGCTTGTTCAGCATGGCAGTTGGGACCTCTCGCTAGGGACTGCCCCGCCCGGTGCGGGGCCCGTCACCCATGGAGAACGGAGGTATCCGGGGCACGTATCAGCCGATGACACGCCTGTGACGTTCTCCGGACGATTCAGGAGCAGTCCGGACACGCCGGTGATGGTCGAAACAATCCAAGGAAACGCCCCGTGCCGCTCCCGCCGCGAGGAGGAGGGCCGGTCAGGTGTCCAGGGTGAGGACCAGTTCGGCGATCTCGGCTCCGCGGGCGGGTGCGTAGCCCGAGGCGTGGGCGGAAACCTCGAAGCCGCAGTGCTCCAGTACGCGCCGCGACCCCGTGTTGTCCGCGGCCACGCGTGCGTACAGCGGGCGTTCGGTCACCTCGGTGAGCAGGGCGCGCAGGGCGGTCGTGGCGATGCCCTTGCCCCAGTGGGCGCGGTCGACCCAGTACGTCACCTCGCGCTCGCCCGGCTCGCCGTAGACCGACACGTGCCCCGCCACGTCACCGTCGGCCAGCACCGTGCGCACCACGATCTGAGGCGAGCTGCGGATGTGCGCCCAGTGGGCGTCGAAGCGGTCCTGGTCGGCGGGGTCCTCGGGGGTGAAGGCCGCCATGCGCAGCGCCTCGGGGTCGTTCAGCTGCCGGTAGAAGACGGGCAGATCGCTGTCGTGCACCGGGCGCAGGGCGATGTCCACGGGTCACAGCCTCCTGGTGGCCAGGGTCAGCCGGTCGCGGGCGTCGAACAGGGCGTCCTTGACCATCTGCTCGTGTGCCGGGGTGAGCCGGGCGACCGGCACCGAGCAGCTGATCGCGTCCCGCGCGGGCGTGCGGTACGGGATCGCCACACCGAAGCAGCGCAGCCCCAGCGTGTTCTCCTCGCGGTCCACGGCGAAGCCCTGCTCCCGCACCAGGTGCAGCTCCTCGATGAGCTTCTCCCGGTCGGTGATGGTGTGCTCGGTCAGGGCGGGCAGCGTCTCCGGCAGCATCTTGCGCACCTGCTCGTCGGAGTACGTGCTCAGCAGCGCCTTGCCGAGCGAGGTCGAGTGGGCGGGCAGCCGGCGGCCGACCCGGGTGAACGGGCGCAGGTAGTGCTGCGACTGGCGGGTGGCCAGATAGACCACGTTGGTGCCGTCGAGCCGGGCGAGGTGGATGGTCTCGGTGGTGTCGTCCGACAGCCGGTCCAGCGTGGGCCGGGCCGCCGCGACGACCTCGTCGCCGTCGATGTACGACGTGCCCACCAGCAGCGCCCGGACGCCGATGCCGTACCGCGTGCCCGTCGCGTCCGTCTCCACCCAGCCGAGCTCCACGAGCGTGCGCAGCAGCATGTACAGGCTCGACTTGGGATAGCCGACGGCCTCCTGGACCGCCGCCAGGGAATGCATACCGGGGCGCCCGGCGAAGTATTCGAGCAGTTCAACGGTCCGCACCGCGGACTTGACCTGCGCCCCGCCGCCTGTCTCGCCAGCCGACATCGCCCTTGACCCCTTCGTTCGCCGGGAAATAGTCTCCACTGCAGGTTCATCCATGGAGACGGTGTTCAGTATATCGAACACCTTGATGGATGACGTACATACTGCGGCATTGCATGCGGCAATCAAGTGGAGGGACCCGCGGTGGCAGCAGCACCAGTCTGGAGTGTCGACCCCCGAACCGGGAAGCAGCGTGAACAGGTTGCGGTGGAGGCCACAGCCCAGGAGGTCGATGCCGCCGTCCGCGCCGCGCACGACGCGCGCGGCGCGCTGACGGACCGCACCGTCCGGGCGGCCTTCCTGCGCACCGCCGCCGACGAGCTCGAGGCCGCCCGGGACCAGCTCGTCGAGGCCGCCGACGCGGAGACCGCGCTCGGCCCGGCCCGGCTCACCGGCGAGCTCGCCCGCACCTGCTACCAGCTGCGGGCCTTCGCCGGCATCGTCGACGAGGGCGCCTTCCTCGACGTCGTCATCAACCACCCCGACGACACCGCGACCCCGCCCATTCCGGACCTGCGCCGCTACAAGATCCCGCTGGGCGTCGTCGCCGTCTACTCCGCGTCCAACTTCCCCTTCGCCTTCTCCGTGGCCGGCGGCGACACCGCGAGCGCGCTCGCGGCCGGCTGCCCGGTCGTCGTCAAGGCCCACCCCGACCACCCCGCCCTGTCCGAGCTGGTCGCCAAGGTGCTGCGCCGGGCCGCCGCCCGGCACGGCATCCCCGACGGCGTGCTCGGCCTCGTGCACGGCTTCGACGCCGGCCTGGAGCTGATCCGGCACCCGCTGGTCGCGGCGGCCGGTTTCACCGGCTCGGTCCGCGGGGGCCGCGCCCTCTTCGACGCGGCCGCCGCCCGGCCCGTCCCGATCCCCTTCCACGGTGAGCTGGGCTCCCTGAACCCGGTCGTCGTCACCGAGGCTGCCGCCGCCGAGCGCGGCGAGGCGATCGGTGCCGGTCTCGCCGGTTCGATGACGCTGGGCGTCGGCCAGTTCTGCGTAAAGCCCGGCCTCGTCCTCGCCCCCGCGGGCCCGGCCGGTGACGCGCTGCTGAAGTCCCTGACCGACGCCGTCAGCGACACCGACGCGGGCGTCCTGCTCGACCACCGCATGCGCGACAACTTCGTCGCCGGCGTCGCCGAGCGCGCCCAGTTGCCCGACGTCGACTCCCCGGTGACCCCGGGCGCCGGCGGCGAGCACACCGTCAGCGCGGGCTTCCTCACCGTCCCGGCGAGCCGGCTGGCCCGGGAGGGCGAGCACGACCTGCTCCTGGAGGAGTGCTTCGGGCCGGTCACCGTGGTGGCCCGCTACGCGGACGACGGCGAGGTGCGGGAGGTGCTGTCGCGGCTGCCGGGCAACCTCACGGCGACCGTGCAGCTCTCCGCCGAGGAGGCGGCGGGGCAGGGCCGCGGGGCGGAACTGGTGCGGGAGCTGACCCCGCTGGCCGGGCGGGTCCTGGTCAACGGCTGGCCCACGGGCGTCGCGGTCGCCCCGGCCCAGCACCACGGCGGCCCCTACCCGGCGACCACCTCCACCTCCACGTCGGTGGGCGGCACCGCCATCGAGCGGTGGCTGCGGCCGGTCGTCTACCAGGGAACGCCCGAGGCCCTGCTGCCCGAGGAACTGCGCGACGACAACCCGCTGGGCCTGCCCCGCCGGTTCAACGGCCGGCTGGAGCGCTGAGCCCGCTCAGCCCGCGCTCGGCTCCAGGCCCGCGTCCCGGGCCAGGAGCGCCGCCTGCACCCTGTTCTCGCAGTCGAGCTTGGTCAGGATCCGGCTGACGTACGTCTTCACCGTGGCCTCGCTCATGTGCAGGCGGGCACCGGCGTCCGCGTTGGACAGACCCTCGCCGAGCAGGGCCAGCACCTCGCGTTCGCGTGCCTGTCTCTTATACACATCTC
>KL568543.1:194831-195781 GCA_000715605.1 Streptomyces speibonae
GCCGGGGACAGATAGGCGTTGCCGGCCGCCGCCGCGCGCACCGCGTGGATGAGCTCCTGCGGTGCGGAGTCCTTCAGCAGGAAGCCCGCGCTGCCGTGGCCGAGCGCCCGCAGCACGTTGTCGCGCTCCCCGAACGTCGTCAGGATCAGCACGCGCACCCCCGGAGCGGCGCGGCCCATCTCGGCCAGCGCGGTCAGCCCGTCCAGCACCGGCATCTGGATGTCCAGCAGCGCCACGTCGACCGCCGTGCCACGTACGGTCTCCACCGCCTCCCGGCCGTTGCGTGCCTCGGCGACGACCTCGATGTCCTCCGCCGAGGTGAGGATCATCCTGATGCCGGCCCTGATGAGCGGTTCGTCGTCGGCGACGAGGACCCGGATCACGCGGCCTCCTGCGCGGTGTCGGTATGACAAACGGAGCCCGCTCATCATGCCCGATGCCGTCAGGCGCGCGGCGACCTACCGGCCGGTCATATCTTGTGCGGGTAGGACTCCTTGGAGGACAGCTTCCCGTCGCGGAAGCAGAAGCGGTAGACGATGTCCTCCTCGTCGTCCACGAAGTGCTCGCAGTCGGCGTTCTCGGGCAGCGGCGGTCCGTCCTTCTCCACACCGTCGGTGAGCAGCGAGCCGCCCTCCGGAAACTTCTTCCTGAGGTCCGCCTCGGCGTCGCCCACCTCGGCCGACTCGTACACGCTCGCCGGTATGACGCCCTTCTCCACCTCGTCCAGCAGCTTCGACACCCCCCACACCAGCAGGGCGCCGACGCCCACGACGAGGACCACGGCGGTGAGGGCGCACCCGAGGGCGACGTTCTTCTTGCTGCTCATGATGGCGGCGAACTCCTTCTGCGGATCGGAGCGGTGCTCGATGACCCCTCCACCGTGGCCCGCGAGGCCCTCGCCGCTCTGCCTCCGGAAGTCTTCACCCGCGGCGACGGAAGTCGCTGCGCCC
>KL568543.1:196019-197167 GCA_000715605.1 Streptomyces speibonae
GCCGTAGGGCAGCACACCCGCGAGCCGGAACCCGCCGTCGGGCGTCGGACCGCGGTGCACCATGCCCCCGACCAGGCGGGCTCTCTCCTCCAGCCCCGCCAGGCCCTGGCCGCCGCTGATCGCGGGCGGTCCCGCGGGCGCCCCGGCCGGCACCGGGCCGTTGGCCACCTCCACCACCAGGCTGTCCGGTTCGTAGCGCAGCGCCACCGTGATCGGGGCGCCCGGCGCGTGCTTGTGCGCGTTGGTCAGACCCTCCTGGGCGATGCGGTACACCGCGTGGTCGGCGGCGGGCGCGAGCGGCCGCTCGGTGCCGGAACGGAGCAGCTCCACCTTGGCCCCCGCCGCCCTCGACGCCTCCACCAGCCGGTCGACGGAGGCGGCCACGCGGGCCGCCGAGGGCTCGGTGTCCTCGCGGTCCGGCTCGGGCGCTCCCGCGTCGTCCCGCAGGATGCCCACGGCCTCGCGCAGCTCCCGCATCGCCGTCCTGGACGCCTCCCGCAGGATGCCCACGCCCTCGCGCTGGCGGTCGCTCAGGTCCGGGTCCACCTCGAGCGCGCCCGCGTGCACGGTGATCAGGGCGAGCTGGTGGCCGAGGCTGTCGTGCATGTCCTGGGCGATGCGCTGCCGTTCCAGCAGCCGGGCCTGCCGCGCCACCATCGCCTGTTCGCGCACCAGTTGGGCGTTGTGCCGCTGGAGTGCGTCGAGCAGGGCGTGGCGCTGGGCCCGGTACCGGGAGGCGAGCCCGGGCACGACCGCCAGCACCAGGAAGGGGGTCACGCTCAGTACGGCCGTCAGCAGCAGCGACAGCCCGAGCTCCTCCTCGTCCGCGGTGAGGACGGTGAGGGTGAAGTAGAGGGCGAGCCCGGCCGTGTACGCGGCCACCGCACGCGCCGGGCGCTTGATCCGGCTGCCCGCCGACCAGCTCGCGCAGATCAGCAGCGCGAACATGCCGACGATCGACCCGGCGAGGGCCGAGGAGATCAGCAGCACCGTCGCCGGCAGCGCGCGCCGGGCGAGCGACAGCACGGCGGTGCCCAGCACCAGGGCGACGCCGGCCACCACGGACCCGCCGCTCGTCGCGTGGAGGAGGGCCGCCGTCCCGGAGAGCGCCAGGGCGAGTACGGCCTCCCCGACCTGTCTCTTATACA
>KL568543.1:197418-202883 GCA_000715605.1 Streptomyces speibonae
GAGCCGGGAACGGAGCGGCAGGCCGGTACGGGGTGTCTCGCTTACGTCCACGCGCAGACCATAGACGGCCGCCCCCGGGCGGTCGCGTCCCCCCTTCGGTGCGGTGCCGGACGACGAAAGAGAACACGCGGCCGCCGGGGGTTCCTCATCTTTGGTCGTCGCGGGCAGCGACTTACGGAGACTGCGCGGGCCCGGGGCGCGGGGGCACGATGACTGCGTCGGCGCCAAGACCGGCGCCGGCCGGTATCGACGACCCGCGGGAGCGCATCAGTGGACAGCACAGCAGGGGCAACCGGCGGCCGGTTCACCGTCCGGCAGAAGATGACCCTCATGGTCAACCGCTATGTGGTGACCGAGACGCTGCCGGACGGCTCCGACGGCAGGGTCCTCGCCTTCGCCGAACAGAAGCGGATGACGCTCAAGGAGCGGATGGAGTTCTACACCGACGAGTCCCGCAAGCAGCTCCTGTGCACCGCCACCGCCCGTCAGGTCGTCGACCTGGGCGCCGTCTACGACGTGCGGGACGACCAGGAGCGTCTCCTCGGCACCTACCGCAAGAAGTTCGGCGCCTCCCTGCTGCGCTCCACCTGGGAGCTGGAGCAGCCGGGCTCGGTCGACGCCGTCGGGCGGGAGCGCAACCGGTTCGTGGCCGTGGTGCGCAGGGTCTGGGACTTCCTGCCGTTCGACCTGGTGCCGTTCGTCTGGCCGTACCACTTCGACTTCACCTCGGACGGCGGACCGGTGATGAAGGTCGACAAGAAGATCGGCCTGCGCGACCGCTACGTCGTCGACGTGGCCTCGCCCGCCCTGGACCTGCGCCTGGCCATCGCCCAGGCCGTCGCCCTGGACGCGCTCCAGTCCCGCTGACCGGGACCGCGCCGCCCGGCGGACCGGGCCCCGGCCCCCCGGAGCCGCCCGCCGCCTGGAAGAATCCCGCCATGGACCTGGACATCCCCGAGCTCCCCTTCCCGCTGCGCACCCACGGCCCCGACGGCTCCTGGTCCTACGAGGACGGCGTCCTCACCGGATGGGCGGGGCCCCGGCAGGACCGCTTCGTGCCGCCCACGGGTGAGTCCCTGGACCCCGCGGCCGACGCCCCGCGCCTCCTCGGCGCGCCCGAGGGCGACTTCCAGCTGATCGCCCGGGTCACGGTCGGCTTCGCCGCCACCTTCGACGCCGGCGTGCTCTACGTCCATGTCGGGGAGCGGGCCTGGGCCAAGCTCTGCCTGGAGTACTCGCCGGACGTGCCCACCCTGTGCACCGTGGTCACCCGGGGGCACTCCGACGACGCCAACTCCTTCACTGTGGACGGCAGTTCGATCTGGCTCCGGGTGAGCCGCACCGGCCGCGCCTTCGCCTTCCACGCCTCGCGCGACGGCGAGCGCTGGACCTTCGTCCGGCTCTTCACCCTCGATGACGAGAAGGAGACCGGAGCCGCGCTGGTCGGCTTCATGACGCAGTCCCCGATGGGGGAGGGCTGCGTGGTGACCTTCGACCACATCGAGTACCGGCCGCACTGGCCGCACGACCTGCGGGACGGCAGCTGAGGGAATGAAAACAGGTGCTTGAAGGTTCACCCAATCGCGGAGGGAGTCTCCGCAGCCGTACGACCCTGGAGAGAGCCGAGCCCATGCGCGTCGAGATCTGGAGCGACATCGCCTGCCCCTGGTGCTACGTGGGAAAGGCCCGTTTCGAGAAGGCACTGGCCTCCTTCCCGCACCGTGATCAGGTCGAGGTGGTGCACCGGTCCTTCGAGCTGGACCCGGGCCGGGCCAAGGACGACGTCCAGCTGGTGGTCCCCATGCTCGCCGAGAAGTACGGGATGAGCGAGGCACAGGCCGAGGCCGCCCAGGACAACCTGATCGCCCAGGCCACCGCCGAGGGCCTGCCCTTCGCCACCCGTGGCAGGGACAGCGGCAACACCTTCGACATGCACCGGCTGCTGCACTTCGCCCGCGAGCAGGGCCGCCAGACGGAGCTGCTCGACGTGCTGTACCGGGCCAACTTCGGTGAGGAGCGCTCCGTCTTCAACGACGACGAGCGGCTCGTCGAACTGGCCACCGAGGCCGGCCTCGACCAGGACGCCGTGCGCCGGCTCCTCGACGACCCGCAGGCGTACGCCGATGAGGTCCGCGCGGACGAGCGCGAGGCCGCCGAGCTCGGCGCGCGAGGCGTGCCGTTCTTCGTGCTCGACCGCAAGTACGGCGTCTCCGGCGCCCAGCCCGCCGAGGTCTTCGCCCAGGCCCTGAACCAGGCCTGGGGCGACCGCCCGCCGCTGCGGATGGCCGGCGCCGACGCCGACGCCGAGGCCTGTGGCCCGGACGGATGCGCGGTGCCGCAGAAGTAGGCGGGGCCCCGGCGGAAGAAAAACGCAGGTCGGCGCGGATGCATAAGGGTTCCTTTGCGGTACCGCGCAGAATGCGGCAATGGACGGGGAGGTGGCGGGGCCGCAGAGTGGTTCCATGGAGACCTTCGAGAGCCTCGTGCGTACCGAGTTCACCCCGAAGCACACCTACCTGAACACCGCGAGCAACGCCCTCCTGCCCGCCCGTACGGTGGCCGCGCTCCAGGACGCCGCGCGCCTGCGCGCCGAGGGCGCCTCGCTGAACCCCCTGTTCGCCGACGTCGAGGCCTGCCGTGCCGCCTACGCCCGGCTGGCCGGCGTCCCGGTGGAGCGGGTGGCGGTCGGGGCGACGGTCGCCCTGTACACCTCCCTGGTCGCGGCCTCGCTGCCGGCGGGCGCCGAAGTCCTCACGGCGGAGGGCGACTTCTCCTCCGTACTGAACCCCTTCCACACCCGGGGCGACCTCAAGGTGCGGGCCGTGCCGCTGGAGCGGCTCGCCGACTCCGTGCGGCCGGGCACCGCGCTGGCCGCGGTCAGCGCCGTGCAGTCCGCCGACGGCCGGATCGCCGATCTGGCCGCGCTGCGCGAGGCGGCCCGCGCCCACGGGGCCCGCACCTACGTCGACTTCTCCCAGGCGGCCGGCTGGCTCCCGGTGACGGCCGACCTGTGCGACTACAGCGTCACCATCGCCTACAAGTGGCTGCTCGGCACGCACGGGGCGGCCTTCCTCGTGGTCCCCGAGGACTTCGGCGATCTGACGCCGGTGCAGGCGGGCTGGGCCTCCGGGGAGAACCCCTGGGACAGCTGCTACGGCCCCGTCACGGAACTCGCCCACTCCGCGCGGCGGTTCGACACCAGCCACGCCCTGCTCGACTACGCGGCACTGCGGGCCTCCCTCGGGCTGGTCGAGGAGCTCGGCGTGGACGCCGTCCGGGCCCACGACCTGGCCCTCGCCGACCGGTTCCGCGACGGCCTCGCGGCCCTGGGCCACCGGCCCGTGCCCGCGCCCGGCTCACCGATCGTCTCCGTGCCGGGCCTCGGCCGGCTCCAGCCGGAGCTGGCCGAGGCGGGGATCCAGGTGTCGGACCGCGCGGGCAACCTGCGGGCGTCCTTCCACCTGTACAACACGGCGGACGACGTGGACCGGCTGCTGGACGCGCTGCGCGGCTGACCCACCGCCGGGCACGGCAGCGGGCCGGTGCCTCCTTGTCCCACACGAGGAGGCCCGGCCCGCGGTCTGTGTCACACGGTCACTTCACCGGGGTGAAGTCCCGCGCCCCGATGCTGTGTCTGTCCGGGGGGCAACCCCCGGGCCCCCGGCCGGGGCGGGTTCAGCGGACCGGGGTGAAGTCCCGAGCCCCAATGAACTCCGGGCGCCGGATCGGTGCCGCGAAGGGCTCGACCGCCGCGTTCTCGACGCTGTTGAAGACGATGAACACGTTGCTGCGCGGGTACGGCGTGATGTTGTCGCCGGAGCCGTGCATGGCGTTGCAGTCGAACCAGGTCGCCGAGCCCGCCTTGCCGGTGAACAGCTTGATGCCGTACTCCGAGGCCATCTTCGTCAGCGCCTCGTCCGACGGCGTCCCCGCGTCCTGCATCTGCAGGGACTTCTTGTAGTTGTCCTTCGGCGTGGCGCCCGCGCACCCGAGGAACGTCTTGTGCGACCCCGGCATGATCATGAGACCGCCGTTGGTGTCGTAGTTCTCGGTGAGCGCGATCGAGACCGAGATGGTGCGCATGTTCGGCAGGCCGTCCTCGGCGTGCCAGGTCTCGAAGTCGGAGTGCCAGTAGAAGCCGCTGGCACCGAAGCCCGGCTTGACGTTGATCCGCGACTGGTGCACGTAGACGTCCGAGCCGAGGATCTGCCGGGCCCGGCCGACGACCCGCTCGTCGCGCACCAGCTTGGCGAAGACCTCGCTGATCTTGTGCACTTCGAAGACGGACCGGATCTCCTTGGACTTCGGCTCCACGATGGAGCGCTCGTCCGCACGGATGTCCGGGTCGGTGACCAGCCGCTCGAGCTCGCGCTGGTACTCGCCCACCTCGTCCGGCCCGATGAGCTGGCCGATGGCGAGGAAGCCGTCGCGGTCCAGGGCCTGCAGGTCAGCGGCCGAGACGGGGCCGGGGGTGTCCGGGGAGCCCCAGACGACCGGGTCCTGCCGGGGAGTGGCCACCTCGGTGGCGCCGCGGGTGGGGTAGAGATCGGTGACGTTCGTGTGCGTGGTCACGGTGACTCACACCTCCTCGGTGAGCAGCGGGTAGACGCCGTTCTCGTCGTGGTCCTCCCGTCCGGTGACGGGGGGGTTGAAGACACAGATGCAGTGGAAGTCCTCCTTGACCTTGAGCGTGTGGCGCTCGTGGCCGTCGAGGAGGTACATGGTGCCGGGCGTGATGGTGTATGTCTTCCCGGTCTCGCGGTCGGTCAGTTCGGCCTCGCCCTTGGTGCAGACGACGGCCTCGATGTGGTTCGCGTACCACATCGACGTCTCCGTACCCGCGTACAGGATCGTCTCGTGCAGGGAGAAGCCGACCTTCTCCTTGGCGAGCACGATGCGCTTGCTCTCCCACGTGCCGGACGCGGATTTCACGTGCCGGTCGGTGCCTTCGATCTCCTTGAACGAACGGACGATCACGGTGTTGCGATGCCTCCTCGGCTCGGACGGTGTGTTTCAGGCTGTCTCGCGGACGGCGCGGGCGAGGGTCCGCAGGCCCTCGTCCAGCTCGTCCGGGGTGATGGTCAGTGCGGGGAGCAGCTTGACGACCTCGCTCTCCGGGCCGGACGTCTCGATCAGCAGGCCGAGTTCGAAGGCGCGCCGGGCGATGCGGCCGGCCCGCTCCTTGTCGTGGAACTCCATGCCCCACACCAGGCCGCGGCCGCGGTACTCCTTGACGGCGGCGGGGTTCTCCTCGGCGATGGCGGCCATGGCCTGCTCGACCTGCTCGCCGCGCGAACGGGTCTGCTTCTCCATCGCGGACCCGTCGGCCCAGTACGCCTCCAGGGTCGCGGTGGCCGTGACGAAGGCGGGGTTGTTGCCGCGGAAGGTGCCGTTGTGCTCGCCCGGCTCCCACAGGTCCAGCTCGGGCTTGAACAGCGTCAGCGCCATCGGCAGGCCGTAGCCGC
>KL568543.1:203084-204295 GCA_000715605.1 Streptomyces speibonae
CTCCCTCGCGCCATCAGAGATGTGTATAAGAGACAGGTGACGATGTCGGGCGTGATGCCGGCCTCCTCGAAGGAGAAGAAGGCACCGGTGCGGCCGCAGCCCATCTGGATGTCGTCGACGATGAGCAGCATGTCCTGGCGCTCGCACAGCTCGGCCAGGGCGCGCAGCCACTCGGGCCGGGCGACGTTGATGCCGCCCTCGCCCTGCACGGTCTCCACGATCACGGCGGCGGGCTTGTTGAGGCCGGAGCCCTGGTCCTCCAGGAGCCGCTCGAACCACAGGAAGTCCGGCACCTGGCCGTCGAAGTAGTTGTCGAACGGCATGGGGGTGCCGTGCACCAGCGGGATGCCGGCGCCGGCCCGCTTGAACGCGTTTCCGGTCACCGCGAGCGAGCCCAGCGACATGCCGTGGAAGGCGTTGGTGAACGACACGATCGCCTCGCGCCCCTTCACCTTGCGCGCCAGCTTCAGCGCGGCCTCCACGGCGTTGGTGCCCGTCGGGCCCGGGAACATGACCTTGTACGGCAGGTCGCGCGGGCGCAGGATCCAGTTCTGGAAGGACTCCAGGAAGGCGCGCTTGGCCGTCGTCGACATGTCGAGACCGTGGGTGACGCCGTCGCGTTCCAGGTAGTCGATGAGCGCGCGTTTCAGCACGGGGTTGTTGTGCCCGTAGTTGAGTGAGCCGGCTCCGGCGAAGAAGTCGAGGTACTCGTGGCCGTCCTCGTCGTACATGCGGCTGCCGTGCGCACGGTCGAAGACGGCGGGCCAGCCGCGGCAGTAGCTTCGCACCTCGGACTCGAGGGTCTCGAAGACGCTGAGGTCGGGCTGGGTGATGGTCACGACGAATCGCTCCTCGGTGGCGTGGGAGGTCAGAGGAAGTCGGAAGATCAGGGGGTGCGGGCGGGGCGGGCCGGTGGTCAGAGCGCGAACGGTCCGATGCGGTACAGGACCTCGGGGTCGTGCGGCCCGTCGGGGAACTGTCCGGCGTCGAACAGCACCTCGCGCTCCAGCAGGGCGCCGTGGCGCTCCGCGAACGCGGTGAACAGGCGCTCGGACGCGGTGTTGCCCGGCGTGATGGTGGTCTCCACGGTGTCCACTCCGTGCTCCGCGGCGGTCCGGGCGGCCAGACCGTCGAGCAGGGCGGCGGCGAGGCCGCGGCCGCGGTACGACGCGTCGACCGCGACCTGCCAGACGAGCAGGGTGCGCGGGCTG
>KL568543.1:204502-205364 GCA_000715605.1 Streptomyces speibonae
CGGACGAAGCCGATCGGCTCGCCGTGCTCGTCGCGCACGACGGCCGAGGTGGCGGCGAAGTCGCGGCACCACAGCAGATAGCTGTACGACGAGTTCAGGTCGAGAACCTTCGAGTCCCTGGCTATCCGCCACAGCACGGCTCCGTCCGCCACGGTCGGGCGGTCGATTTGCAGGTCTGCTTGTGCGGCAGTCATGCGAATTGAACTTACCGAGGTAAATTCAAAATTGCATCGTCTGCTGGGGTTACGTACGAGCGTGATCTGTGTTATCGCGCGGGCGGGCGGGTCCGCGCGAAAGCTCGATGAAATGCCCTGATTTGCCTGGTACATACAGTGCAAAACGGACTCGATGTGGAACCGGTCACAACTGTGTAACTCCCGTGACGCCCCGCTTCCGCCTTCTCGAAATCGTGGCGTTTAGGACCGGAGAAAGCGGGCAGAAGAAGACGGGAAGCTGCTCCGCAAGGTAATCGAGAATTAAGCGGAAGAATGACGCTGGAGAATGCGTGCGTAGGATTCCGATAATCTCACGGAATTCCAGGACCGTCGATCAGCCCCAGGCCGCGTCCGCGGCCCGCAGGGCACCCTCCGCGTCCACGCCGACGCCGGACTCGCCGAGCGCGGCGGCCAGCGCCGTCAGGCTCGACCGCACCACGTCGAGCGTCGCCCCGGGGCCGTAGTGGTTGACGCGGATCATCTCCTTGGCGAGCGCGCCCCCGCCCGCGGCCAGCGGGACCGCGGGGTCGGCGGCCAGCGCGCGGGCCACCAGCTCCGCGGCCACCGTGCCGGCCGGGGCCCGCAGCGTCGTGGCCACGGGCGCCGCCTCCGCCGCGTCGTGGACATACGGCTCGAGGCCCCCGCCC
>KL568543.1:205488-208525 GCA_000715605.1 Streptomyces speibonae
GCTCGAGGCCCCCGCCCAGCGCCGACGCGCCCGCCCGCGTCGCCGCCGCGGCCGACGCGTGCCGCGCCATCACGACGTCCGGGCCCACCGCCTCGAAGCGCTCCACGCACGCCTCCAGGGCCAGCATCTCCAGCTGCGCCGGCGCGTGCGGCAGCGCCTTGCGGCCGCCGTCGATCCAGCGCTCCTTCCAGTCCAGCAGGGAGAGATAGGAGCGGCGCGGCGCTCGCGGGTTCGCCGCCATCCGCGCCCAGGCACGCTCGCTCACCGACACCGCCGACACCCCGGCCGGGCCGCCCATCGCCTTCTGTGCCCCGATCACGCACAGGTCCACGCCCCACGCGTCCGGCAGCACCGGCTCCGCGCCGATGGAGGCCACCGCGTCCAGGTAGAACAGCGCCCCGTGCTCCCGCACCACCTCGCCGACCGCGGCGACCGGGTTGGTGTTCCCGGTCGCCGCCTCCGCGTGCACCAGAGAGACGAAGTCGATCTCCGGGTGCTCCGCGAACGCGGCCCGGACCTGCCCGGCCGTCACGGCCGTGTGGAAGGGCACCGCCAGATCGATCACGGTGGCACCGCAGTCCCGCAGCCAGTCGCCGAAGGCCTGCCCGTAGGGGCCGGTGATGACGTTCAGCGCGGTCGTGCCGGGGCCGGCGGCCGCGCGGATCGCGCCCTCCAGCGGCAGCAGCGCCTCGCCCTGCATGACGACGACGTCCTGCCGGGTGCCGAGCAGCCGTGCCACCCGGTCCTCGATCGAGGCGAAGCGCGCGGCACTCAGCGGGGGCAGACCGAGGAGAAGGTGGGTCACGGCGGGGCTCTCTCTGCTTCGCGACTGCGCGGACACGACGCAATCGAGGGTAAACCGTCGATCGCGGGGCCCCGGACCACAGGGTTCTTAGGCCGGAGCACCCGTATGCCCTGGGATTGGTTTGGGCGCCTCAAACCTTTCCTTATAATCGGAACGCATCGTTCTCTGACAGGAGGCCCCCGTGAAGACGCTCCCCGGCCGCCGGACCCGCATACTGGCCGCCACCACCGCGACGGCCGGGCTGGTGCTCCTGACCGCCTGCACCTCCAGCGACGACGGAGGCAGCGGCTCCACCACCGCCGGCGGGGTCGAGCTCGTCAAGGCGGGGCAGCTCACCACCTGCACCCACCTGCCGTACCCGCCCTTCCAGTCGGAGATCGACGGCAAGGTCCAGGGCTTCGACGTGGCCCTGATCGACCTGGTCGCCGACGACCTCGGCGTGAAGCAGCAGATCCTCGACACGCCCTTCGAGAACTTCAAGACCGGCGCCTTCCTCAACTCCGGGGAGTGCGACCTGGCCGCGGCCGGCATGACCATCACCGAGGAGCGCAAGAAGAACGTCGACTTCTCCGACCCCTACTTCGACGCCACCCAGGCCGTCCTCGTCGACAAGGGCAGCGGCGTCACCTCCCTCGCCGACGTCAAGGAGAAGAACGTCAAGCTGGGCGCCCAGGCGCAGACCACCGGCGAGGACCACGTCAAGGGCGAGGGCTTCGACCCGGTCTCCTTCGAGTCCTCCGACGCCGTTCTCAACGGCCTGCGCACCGGCCAGGTCAAGGCCGTCGTCATCGACTACCCGGTCGTCCAGGGCTGGCTCAAGGACGAGGCCAACGCCGACGCCTTCGAGGTCGCCGAGCAGCTCGACACCGGCGAGCAGTACGGCTTCACGGTCAAGAAGGGCAACACCGCGCTGCGCGAGGCCGTCGACAAGGCGCTCGCCGACGCCAAGGCCGACGGCACGTACAAGAAGCTGTACGAGCAGTGGATCGGCCCGTACGACGAGTCCGCCGCGTCCCCGGCCGCCTGATGGCCGCCCCGGAGACCCCGGAGAAGCGGTCACTCCAGCCGAAGAAGAAGGGCCTGACGCGGCGCCGGAAGCGCAGCCTGTCGCGCGGCATCCAGTACGCCGTGTTCGTCGCCGCCGTGATCGCCTTCGCGGTCGCGGCCGACTGGGACCGGCTGCAGAACCAGTTCGCGCAGGCGGACATCGCCGAGCGGATGTTCCCCGACGTCATCACGCTCGCGCTGAAGAACACGGTCCTGTATACGGTCACCGGCTTCGCCGTCGGGCTCGCCCTGGGCATGCTGATCGCGCTGATGCGGCTGTCGTCCGTCGGGCCCTACCGCTGGCTGGCCGGGATCTACATCGAGATCTTCCGCGGCCTGCCCGCCCTGCTGATCTTCATCTTCATCGGCGTGGCCGTGCCGCTCGCCTTCCCCGGCACGGAGATCGTCGGCGGCACCTACGGCAAGGTCGCCCTCGCGCTCGGCCTGGTGGCCGCCGCGTACATGGCGGAGACCATCCGGGCCGGCATCCAGGCGGTGCCCAAGGGACAGATGGAGGCCGCCCGGTCACTGGGCTTCTCGCCCGCCCGGGCCATGGTCTCCATCATCATCCCGCAGGCCTTCCGGATCATCCTGCCGCCGCTCACCAACGAACTCGTCCTGCTCTTCAAGGACTCCTCGCTGGTGCTGTTCCTCGGCGTCACCCTGGAGGAACGCGAACTGTCCAAGTACGGCCGCGACCTGGCCAGCCAGACCGCCAACTCCACCCCGATCCTGGTGGCCGGCCTGTGCTACCTGCTGATCACCATCCCGCTCGGCTTCGTCGTGCGGCGCATGGAGGCCAAGGCCCAGGAGGCCGTGAAATGAGCCGACCGGAGATCCGCGTCAGCGATCTGTACAAGTCCTTCGGCGCCAACGAGGTGCTGCGCGGCATCGACCTGGAGATCGACCGGGGCGAGGTCGTCTGCGTCATCGGCCCGTCCGGCTCGGGCAAGTCGACCCTGCTGCGGTGCGTGAACCTCCTGGAGGAACCCACCCGGGGCCAGGTCTTCGTCGGCGGCACGGAACTCACCGACCCGGACGTCGACATCGACGCCGTACGCCGCCGGATCGGCATGGTCTTCCAGCAGTTCAACCTGTTCCCGCACCTCACGGTGACCGAGAACCTGACGCTGCCGCAGCGCCGGGTGCTGCGCCGGGACAAGGCGCGGGCCGCGAGGGTCGCCG
>KL568543.1:208739-209713 GCA_000715605.1 Streptomyces speibonae
GGTGGGCCTCGCCGAGAAGGCGGACGCCTATCCGTCCTCCCTCTCCGGCGGCCAGCAGCAGCGCGTCGCCATCGCCCGCGCGCTGGCCATGGGCCCCGAGGTGATGCTGTTCGACGAGCCGACCTCCGCGCTCGACCCCGAACTGGTCGGCGACGTCCTCGCGGTGATGCGGATGCTGGCGGACGAGGGCATGACGATGATGGTCGTCACCCACGAGATGACCTTCGCCCGCGAGGTCGCCGACCGGGTCGTCTTCATGGACGGCGGGGTGATCGTCGAGGACGGCACCCCCGACCGGGTCATCGGCGCCCCGCGGCACGAACGCACCCGTCACTTCCTGTCGCGGCTCCTCGACCCGGCCATGGCCGGCGTCCAGGAGGCCGACAGCGGAGCGTTCGAGGGGGAGCGGGTCCGCACGTCCGGCGTGCACAAGGCCGACGACAAGAAGGAGGGCGGCGCCCGCTAGCGCCGCCCTCCCGGGGCACACCGCGCGGTGCCCGCGCGGCCGTCCTCAGCCGGCGTTCCAGACGACCGGCTCGTCCTGGTAGGCGTCGCCCTCGTCGAACGAGGCCCCCACCACCGGCGCGGTCTTCGTGGCGCTGATCGAGCAGGTCTCGTACGACGCGCCCTCGGTCGTGAAGTCGGCCGGCGCGGCCTCCCGCTCGCACTTGTCGGGGAGGTCGCCGATCAGGATGACCCCCGTGCCGGAGCCGCCCTCCAGCACCCCGTCCAGCTTCAGCGACGCGTAGGACATGTCGGTGCCGCCGACGTTCTCCACCTTCATCTTGATGAAGTACGGCGTCATGCCCTTGGCCTTCGCGCCGAAGGGAGCCATGTCGGACTCGGCGCCCTTCTCGATCGCCGTGACGGTGATCGCGAGGGTGCCCTTCTTCTCACTCGTGTACTCGAACGGCACGACGGCCCTGTCGCCGACCTTGAGTTCCGTGCCCGGGGCGGTGACGTCCCCTCCTGCC
>KL568543.1:209946-211954 GCA_000715605.1 Streptomyces speibonae
AGCCGGACTCTCGCTGCCGGGCTCCGGCGACGCCGACTCCTGCGCCGACTCCTCGGCCGGCGCCGAGGCCGCCGGGGACTCCTGCGCCGCCGCGCTGTCGTCGCCGCCGTCGTCGCACGCCGAAAGACCGAGTCCGAGAGTGATGGCCGCGGCAGCCGCGAGCACGGCGCGTCCCTTGTGTCCCACTGGGTGTTCCCCCTGATGTCTCACTGATGACCGCCCGGGACCACAGCCCGGACGTTCGCTTGCCGTTGACGGCAGCCCAGCGGGCCGGCACACGGAGCCGGCCGGCGAGTCCCCCGTCGACGGGCACTATGACAGGCTCAGGAATACGACGGGCACACGTCCGGAATATGGGAGGGGCGGGACCCGCGAGCGGGGTCCGGCCTCAGGTCACGCGGGCCGTCAGGTCACGCGGGCCCGGACGGCGGCCGCCTCCTCGTCCAGTTCCCGCGCGGCGGCCGTCTCCCCCGCCGCCTCCCGCAGCCGGGCGGTCTTCTCCAGCACACCCGCGAGCAGATACGGATAGTGGATGCCGCGGGCCACCCCGACCGCGTGCTCCGCCCGGTCGAGCGCCGCCCGCAGAGCACGGCCGTCGCGCACGTCGTACAGGCGCAGGTCGAGGAGGTCGGCGAGGACCCGGGTCTGGAACATCGGGTCGTCCATCGTGCGGGCCAGGTCCAGGGCTTCGAGGAGCCGGCGCCGCGCCTCGGCGTACTCACCCCTCGTGAGATGGAGACACCCCCAGGCGTGCGCCAGGTAGAACGGTCCCGACGACCCGATGTCCTCGACGAGCGACGTCAGCTCGGTGAACGCCTCTTCCGCCCGTTCGTGCCGGCCCAGGGCGAGCCAGGCCTGGCCGAGCCAGTAGACGTCCCGCGCGACCAGGGCGCGGATGCCGTGCTCGCGCGCCCCGGCGACGATCTCGGTGAGCACCTCCACCGCGGCCTCGGCCCTCCCCGCCTGGAGGTGGGCGAGACCGACCTGGGAGTACGCGTGCAGCGCCGCGGCCGCCTGTCCGTCGGCGAGCAGCAGCCGGTAGGCCTCGGTGCCCATGGTGACCGCCGCGGAGAGCCGGCCGGCGGGCACCAGGAAGAACGGCGCGTTGCTGAGCGCCTCCTGGTGGCCGCGCCGGTCCCCGATCCGCTCGAAGAGGCGCATGGCCTCGGTGTTGGCCTCCTCGGCGGGGCCGTACCGGCGCCGCATGTAGCGCAGCCCCGCCATGGAGATGAGCAGCCTGGCCCGGCCCCGCAGGTTGCCCGTGGCGCCGGCCAGGGCCATCGCCGTGTCGTAGCACTCCTGCCAGTCGTCGTAGTACCGCTCCGTCTCGAACAACGCGTGCGCGCCCACGGCCAGTTCCCAGCAGAGCTCGTCCCGCCCCAGCTCCGCCGCCTGCCGCACGCCCGCCACCAGCGCGCCGCGCTCGGCGCCCAGCAGCGCCATCGGCGGCACGGACGGCGGCAGGCTCGCCTCCACCCGCTCCGGCCGCCAGCGAGGGGCGTCCCGCTGGAACATGCTCTGGCCCATGTGGTCGCGGTCGGCGATGTCCGTGAGCGCCAGCAGGGCGCCGAGGACACGGACGACGGCGGCCTCCCGGACCTCCGGTGCCTCCTCCGCCTCGGCGCGCTCCCTGGCGTAGGCGCGGATCAGGTCGTGGAAGCCGTACCGCACCTGACCGGCGTGCGTACCGGTGATGTCGAGCAGATGCACGTCGACCAGGTCGTCGAGGAGATCCTGGGCCTCGGCCAGTGAGGTGTCGGCCGCGGCCGCCGCCGCCCAGAGCGGGAAATCGGGCGCCTCCAGCAGCCCGAGCAGCCGGAACAGCCGCCGCGCCCCCGGCCCGAGACCCGCGTAGCTCAGCCCGAAGCTGGCCCGCACCTCCAGGTCGCGGTAGCGCAGCGCGTCCAGCCGGTGCTGTTCGTCCGCCAGCCGTGCCACCAGGTCGGCCGGACGCCAGTGCGGCCGCGACACCAGGAGCGACGCGACGATCCGCAGCGCGAGCGGCAGC
>KL568543.1:212133-212532 GCA_000715605.1 Streptomyces speibonae
ACGCACAGCCGCACCAGGTCGTCCGGTTCCGTCCCGGTGGCCGACGTCAGCCGGTCGCCCGTACCGGCGCGCAGCATCGCCAGACCGTCCTCCCGCGACATCTCCCGCAGCTCGATCCGGTTGGCGCCGCCGAGACCGCCCAAGCGCACCCGGCCGGTGATGATCACCCCGCACGAGCCGCCGGCGGGCATCAGGGGGGCCACCTGGTCCTCGTCGTAGGCGTCGTCGAGCACCACCAGGACGCGGCGCTCCGCGAGCAGGCCCCGGTAGAGGGCCGTGCGCTCCTCGGGGTCGTCCGGCACCGCGGTGGCGGGGACGCCCAGCGCCCGCAGGAAGCGGCCGAGCACCGCGGCCGGCTCGGCCGGCTGGGCTCGCGCTCCCGTCAGTGCCGCGAACAGT
>KL568543.1:212698-215807 GCA_000715605.1 Streptomyces speibonae
TGTGTATAAGAGACAGAGCCTGGACCGCGAGCGCGGTCTTGCCGATCCCGCCGGGCCCCGAGACCGTCACCAGACCCGGCGGCGCCCCCGCGGCCCGTTCCGCGCGCAGCACCGTCTCGATCCGGGTCAGCTCCGCCCGCTGGCCGCTGAAGTCGTGCAGCGCCGGCGGCAGCATCCGGGCCACGGGGACCTCGGGCCGTCGTCCGGCACCGGCGTCCGCGCCCGCGGGGGCCGGTGCGCGGTCCCCCTCGAGGATGGCCCGGTGCACCTCCCGCACCTCCGCGCCGGGTTCCAGACCGGTCTCCTGGGCCAGGACGGCACGCAGCCGGTGGTACGCCCGCAGGGCCTCCGTCCGCCGGCCGCAGCGGTCCAGGGCGAGCATGAGCTGGGCCCACATCCGTTCCCGGAACGGATGCTCCATCGTCAGCGCCGTCAGCTCCCCGAGCAGTTCGCCGTGCCGGCCGAGCCGCAGGTCGGCGTCGACGCGCTCCTCGAGCACGCCGAGCCGGGCCTCGTCGAGCCGGGCGGCCTGCACCGTCAGCGCCGGGACGTCGGCGACCCCCTCGAACGCGGGGCCGCGCCACAGGTCCAGGGCCTCGCCGAAGACCCGGCGGGCCGTGGCGGGGTCACCGGCCGCCAGCGCCGTCCGGGCGGTCTCGGCCAGGTCGTCGAAGTGCGTCGCGTCCAGCTCGTCGCGTCCGGCCCGCACCAGGTAGCCCTCGCCCTGCCGGACGATGCGATCGGGTTCGCCCAGCAGCTGCCGCAGCCGGTGGACGTAGGTCTGCACGTTCTTGACGGCACTCCTCGGCCGCTCCTCGCCCCAGAGCGCCTCCGCGAGGGCGTCGGCCGTGACCGGGAGGCCCGGCCGGGCGAGCAGGACCGCCAGGATCAGCCGCCCCTTCGGCGTCCCGAGCCCCAGCGGCACCCCGGCCCGCCACACGGTCAGCCGCCCCAGTACCCCGAACCGCACAGACGTCCCCTTCCTGCCGGCCACTGTAGCGGCAGGGAGCGGGAGCGCCCGTTCAGGGCCGCGGCCGGACGAACTATCGTGCGGGCATGAGCGAACGCGCGGTGCTGCACGTGAAGGGGCGGATCCTCGTCGGCCCGGACGAGGTCCGCGACGAGCTGTGGGTCGTCGACGGCCGGATCTCCTACGACCGCCCGGCCGGCGCCCGCGAGGTGGGCACCGTCGACGGCTGGGTGCTTCCCGGACTGGTCGACGCCCACTGCCACGTGGGCCTCGACCGGCACGGCGCGGTCCCCGAGGACGTCGCCGAGAAGCAGGCCCTCACCGACCTCGACGCCGGCGCCCTCCTGCTGCGCGACGCGGGCTCCCCCTCCGACACCCGGTGGACCGACGACCGCGACGACCTCCCGAAGATCATCCGGGCCGGCCGGCACATCGCCCGCACCCGCCGCTACATCCGCAACTACGCCTGGGAGGTGGAGCCCGACGACCTCGCGGCGTACGTCGCCCAGGAGGCCCGGCGCGGCGACGGCTGGGTGAAACTGGTCGGCGACTGGATCGACCGCGACCTGGGCGACCTGTCCGCGTGCTGGCCGCGCGGCGCCGTCGAGGCGGCGATCGCCGAAGCGCACCGGCTGGGCGCCCGCGTCACCGCGCACTGCTTCGCCGAGGACTCCCTGCGGGACCTGGTCGAGGCCGGCATCGACTGCGTCGAGCACGCCACCGGCCTGACCGACGACACCATCCCGCTCTTCGCCGAACGGGGCGTGGCGATCGTCCCCACCCTCGTCAACATCGCCACCTTCCCCGCGCTCGCCGACGGCGGCGAGGCGAAGTTCCCGCGCTGGTCGGCCCATATGCGCCGGCTCCACGAACGCCGCTACGACACCGTGCGCTCCGCCTACGACGCCGGCATCCCCGTCTTCGTCGGCACGGACGCCGGCGGGTCGCTCCCGCACGGGCTCGCCGCCGAGGAGGTCGCGGAGCTGGCCAAGGCCGGCATTCCGCCCGTCGAGGCCCTGGCCGCCGGAACCTGGGCGGCCCGCACGTGGCTCGGCCGCCCCGGCCTGGAGGAGGGCGCCCCGGCGGACCTGGTGGTCTACGACGCCGACCCGCGCGCTGATCTCCGGGTGCTGGCGGATCCGCGCCGGGTGGTGCTGAACGGGCGCGTGGTCGGATAGAAGCGCTCGCCCGTCGGGACCACGCGGGCCACCCACGAGGGTGACGGCGAGGAACAGCCGTGCCTCGTGATTCGAACGCATCCGCCAACCCGCCCCGAAGGGGTGAAGAGTCGGCGGATCGCTGACGGCCTGTCGTGCGCGCGGACATTCTTTCCGGGTCCCAGTCATGTCTCATGGGGGTCCCACCACCTTGAACACCATCAACGCCCGCCTGTCCGCACGCCGTTGGGCCGTCGTCGCCGCGGCCACGGCCCTCGCCGCGGGACCCGCCGCCCTGGCCGGCGCGGGCTCCGCGCACGCCACCGAGGACCAGGGCAGCGCGAGCGCCGCCGTGCTGCGCACCGGGCTCGACGTCTCCCTGCTCAACAAGACCGTCCACGCCCCGCTCGCCGTCTCCCTCAACGAGGTGCGGGCACCGGGGGGCGCGGACACCGCGACCCGGACCGCCCTCACCGCCGGCCTGGACGGCGTCGACGGCGGCAAGCCCTTCAGCGTGCTGAGAGCGGAGGTGGCCGACGCCGGCGCGACGGTGGACGGCGACCGTGCCGAGGCGTCGACCACCCTCGCCAAGGCGCGGCTCCACGTCCCCGGACTGCCGCTGCTGTCGGTCGTCGAACTGGAGACGGTCGCCTCCAAGGCCGTCTGCGAGGCGGGGAGGACTCCGCACGCCTCCGTGACACTGCCCGCCTCGGCGACGGTCCTCGGCAAGCGGGTCTCGCTGACCTCCGGTGGGCCCACGGAGGTGAAGGTGCCGGGGGTCGGGTCGGTCCGGCTGGACCTGTCGAAGACCTCGACGACGTCGACGACGGCCGCGGCGACGGCGCTGCGGGTCGACGTGGCCGTCGATCCGTTGAAGCTGAATGTGGCGGAGGTGGAGGGCACGCTGACGCTGGCGGAGGCGAAGTGTTCCGTCCCGGCCGCGGCTGCCGCTGCGGGTGCGGGTGCGGCTGAGGGTGTGGAG
>KL568543.1:216068-216308 GCA_000715605.1 Streptomyces speibonae
GTGTGGAGGATTCCGCCGACGTCCGGCCGCAGGCGGCTCGGGCCGCCGAGGAGACGAACCTGGCGGAGACGGGTGGGGGCGCGATGACGCCGTACATCGCGGGCGGTGCGGTGGCCCTGCTGGCGGCGGGCGGGGGAGCGGTGGTCCTGACCCGCCGGGCGCGCGGCAACTGAGGGTTGTCCCGCCCCCGCCGCCCCTTCCCGTCCCGTCCCTGGTGGCTGCGCCCCCAGACCCCCGTCG
>KL568543.1:216625-217061 GCA_000715605.1 Streptomyces speibonae
GGGGGTCCGGGGGCAGCGCCCCCGGGGGGACGGGAACGGGAAGGAGCGGCGGGGGCGATTCACATCCGGTCCAGCGACCGGCCCAGCGCCGCCAGGAACCCGTCCGTCGTCCCCCGGTCCCGCACCGCCACGCGCAGCCAGTTCTCGTCGAGGCCCGGGAACGTGTCGCCCCGGCGGGTCGCGTAGCCGAGGGCGCGCAACCGCCGCCGCACGCGCGCCGCGGCCGGGACGCGTACCAGGACGAAGGGAGCCTCCGCCGGTTCCGTCACCCGTAGACCGTGGGACGCGAAGCCCCGCAGGCCCGCGACCAGGTGGGCGCGGTGCGTCGCGACGACGCGGGCCGCCTCCTCCGCCTCCGCGAGCGCCGCAGGCGACACGCACGCCTCCGCCGCCGCCAGCGCCGGAGTGGACACCCTGTCTCTTATACACATCTCTG
>KL568543.1:217255-219366 GCA_000715605.1 Streptomyces speibonae
CCTCCGCGGCCGCGAGAACGTAGCCGATCCGCAGCCCCGCCAGCCCCCACGTCTTGGTCAGGCTGCGCAGCACGACCAGACCGGGCACGTCCCTGCGGCCGGCCAGCGCCTCGCGCTCACCCGGCACCGCGTCCATGAACGCCTCGTCCACCACCAGCGTCCGCCCCGGACGGGCCAGCCGGGCGACGGCGGCGGCCGGGTGGAGCACGGACGTCGGGTTCGTCGGGTTGCCGACCACCACCAGGTCCGCGTCCTCGGGCACCGCCGCCGGGTCCAGCCGGAAACCGTCCGCCTCCCGCAGCAGCACCCGGTCCACCGTGTGCCCGGCGTCCCGCAGCGCCGCCTCCGGCTCGGTGAACTGCGGATGCACCACCACCGGCCGGCGCACCTTCAGCGCCCGCGCCAGCAGCACGAACGCCTCCGCCGCGCCCGCCGTCAGCAGCACCCGCTCCACGGGCAGCCCGTGCCGCGCCGCCACCGCCGCCCGCGCGGCCCGCCCGTCCGGGTAGGAAGCCAGCCCCGCCAGCGACCCGGCGATGTGCTCCCGCAGCCACGCCGGGGGAGTGTCCGCGCGGACGTTGACCGCGAGGTCGACCAGCGCGCCGCCGTCGTCGCGGACCTCGGCGTCGCCGTGATGGCGCAGGTCGTGACCGGACGCCGGTTCAGTGGGCATGGCTGTGGGAGTGCGTGTGACCGTGCCCGTGTCCGTGCGGGCCGTGGTGATGGTGCCCGTCGTCGTCCGGATGGAAGTGCGGCTGCTGCGGCAGCCCCACCTTGTCCTCGAAGCCCGGCAGCGCGATCCGGTACACGCACGCGTCGCAGTTCATCCGGAGGTCCCCCTTCACCGCCTCCTCGTACCGCTCCATCACCAGGTCCAGCAGCTCCGGCTCCGGACCGATCACGTCCGCCGACCGCACCTCCGTCTCCGGGTGCGCCGCCGCCCACTCCTGCGTCTGCCGCCGCACCCGGTCCGGCAGGATCCCGGTGAACAGGAAGTACGGCAGGACCACGACCCGGCGCGCCCCCAGCCGGGCACAGCGGTCCAGCCCCGCCGGCACGTCCGGCGCCGCCAGCGACACGAACGCCGTCTCCACGCCCGCGTAGCCGCGGCCCTCCCACAGCAGCCGTGCCGCCTTGAACACCTCGGCGTTGGCGTCCGGGTCCGTCGACCCGCGCCCCACCAGCAGCACGGTCACCCCGGCCGGATCCCAGGACGGGTCGACCGCCTCCGCCAGCCGCCGCTCCAGCACGCGCAGCAGCGCCGGGTGCGGGCCCAGCGGACGGCCGTAGGTGTACGAGATCCCCGGGTGGCGTTCCTTCTCCCGGGCCAGCGCCGCCGGGATGTCCCCCTTGGCGTGCCCGGCGGACACCAGCATCAGCGGGACGGCGGCGAACCGCCGCACCCCCCGTCCGGCCAGCTCGCCGACGGCCTCGCCGAGCGGCGGCGGGGAGAGCTCGATGAAGCCGCCCGCGACGGGCAGTTCGGGGTGGCGGCGCCCCAGTTCCCGCACGAAGGCGCGGAACGCCTCCGCTCCGGCGTCGTCCCGGGTGCCGTGTCCGGCGATGAGCAGGGCGGGCGGGGTGGTCACAGGGTCTCCTCGGCTGGGATCGGGTGGTACAGCAGGGCGTTGAGCGCGGCCGCGGCGACCGCGGACCCGCCCTTCTCGGACACGTTGCTCACGGCGGGCAGTCCGCTCTCCCGCAGTGCGGCCTTGGACTCGGCGGCGCCGACGAATCCGACGGGCAGACCGATGACGAGGGCGGGGGAGGCGTCCAGGGCCAGCAGTTCCTCCAGGGCGGTCGGCGCGCAGCCGATCACCCACAGCGCCCCCGGACCGACCTCCTCGTACGCGAGCCGCACCGCGTGCGCCGAACGCGTCAGCCCCGGACCGGCGACGGCGTCCTTCAGCCGGCACACGGTCTCCCGGCGGGTGATCCCCGCCGCGACCATCTCCACGTCCACCACGACCGGCGCCCCGGCGTGCAGCGCCGCGTGGGCCGCCGCCAGGTCCGCCTCGTCCATGACGAGGTCACAGGCGTACTCCAGGTCGGCGGCGGAGTGGATCACCCGTTCCACCACCGCCCGGGTCAGCGGCGGGAAGCGCGAGGTG
>KL568543.1:219538-220803 GCA_000715605.1 Streptomyces speibonae
CAGCGGCGGGAAGCGCGAGGTGTCCAGCCGGGCGCGCAGCCGCCGGAAGGACTCCCGCTCGATGGGGTGCACCACGCGGTTCACTGGGCCTCCTCCTGCCAGCGGTAGCCGCGCGGGGTGACCATGCGGCCCGCGATCTCCCGGGTCGCCGTGTTGCCCACGGTCACCACGGTCATCATGTCGACGGTCGCCGGATCGACGGCGGCCAGTGTGGTCAGCCGGCTCGACTCGTCCGCGCGGGACGCGTTGCGCACGACCCCGACCGGCGTCGCCGGCGCCCGGTGCTCGGCGAGGATGCCGAGGGCCTTCGGCAACTGCCAGTCACGGCCCCGGCTGCGCGGGTTGTAGAACGTCACCACCAGATCCGCCTCGGCCGCCGCCCGCACCCGCCGCTCGATGACCTCCCACGGCGTGTGCAGGTCGGACAGGCTGATCGACACGTGGTCGTGACCGAGCGGCGCCCCCAGCACCGCCCCGGCCGCCAGCGCCGCCGTCACCCCGGGCACCCCGACCACGTCGATGTCGTCCGACGCCTCCGCGAGCGCCGGGGACGCCATGGCGTACACGCCCGCGTCCCCGCTGCCGATCAGCGCGACGGCCCGCCCGCGCCGGGCCTGCGCCACGGCCGTGCGGGCCCGCTCCTCCTCCGCGCCGAGCCCCGACTCCAGCACGCGCGTGCCGGGCCGCAGCAGATCGCGGATCTGGTCGACGTACTGGTCGAGGCCGACCAGGACGGAGGCACGGCGCAGTTCGGCCCGCGCCCGCGGGGTGAGCAGGTCCCGGGCACCGGGCCCCAGGCCCACCACGGCCAGCCGCCCCCGCCCCGGACGCCGTACGACCGCACAGGTCGCCATCGCCGGGCGGGCCGCCGACTTCCGCTTGGGCACGAGGAGTTCGCCCCCGCGCATCAGCGCGGCGGCCTCCGCGACCGACGGGGTGCCGACGGCGGCCAGCGGGGCGTCCGACGGATGGGGCACGTCGATCCGCGCCAGCTCCTCGGCGCCGTACGTCACCAGCGGGACCCCGAGCCGCCGGGCCGCCGCCACGACGCCCTCCTCCCCGGCCTTGGCGTCCACGGTGGCCAGTTCGGCGACCGACGCCGCCGACAGCCCGGCCTCGCGCAGCGCGTCCTCGACCAGACCGAGCACCTCCGCGACGGGGGCGCCCTTCGAGGCGCCGACGCCGACGACGAGGGTCGGCGGCCGCAGCACGGCCTCCCGCTCGCCCGGCTCGACCAGCCGGTCCGTCACCCGGACCGTGTACGC
>KL568543.1:221012-222365 GCA_000715605.1 Streptomyces speibonae
GTCCAGCAGCGCCCGCGACACGGCGGCGACGTTCCCCTCCACCGGCAGCCCCAGGGTGTCCAGACCCGGCAGGCCGGCCGCGTCGGTCGCCGTGGTCACCACCGGCTCGGCGCCCAGCACCTCGCCGACCGCGCGGGCGAGTCCGTTCGCCCCGCCGCCGTGCCCGCCCAGCAGCGACACCGCGAACCGTCCGCCCTCGTCGACACAGACCACGCCCGGATCGCTCGCCTTGCCGGCCAGCAGCGGTGCCACCAGCCGCACCACGGCACCCGTGGCGAGGAAGCACACGAGCTGCTCGCACTCGGCGAACGCGGCCCGTACGGCGTCCGGCACGGGCCCCTCGTACACGCGCGTACGGTCCGGCCACGCGGCGGCCAGCCGGTCCCGCGCCGCTGCTCCCGCCGCAGTGGCGGAGATGAGGCCGATCACTGGTCGACTCCTTCGCTACGGCCGTGCGGCCTGACGCCCCACAGCAGGAAAACGGGATTGGCCGCCGCCAGCCGGGTCACGTCCCCGGGCAGCGGCGCCAGCCGTGACGACTGCAACAGCACCCCGTCGCAGTCGAACCCGGCGCCGGTCAGCGCCTCGCGCACGCCCGGCACCCGGTCGAGGGCGGCCAGCGCGACCACCACCGTCCGCCGGGCCCGCCGCGCGCACGCCGTGACGACGGCCGGCAGCTCCCGCCCGCCCCCGCCGACGAACACCGCGTCGGGATCGCCCTCCAGGCCGGCCAGCGCCTCAGGCGCCGTCCCGTGCACCACCCGCACGTCGACACCGTGCGCGGCGGCGTTGGCACGGACCCGTGCCACCCCGTCCGGCGTCTTCTCCACGGCCGTCACGGCCGCCCCGAGCCGGGCGCACTCCACGGCGACGGACCCCGACCCCGCGCCGACGTCCCACACCAGCTCACCGGGGCGCGGCCCGAGCCGGGCCAGCGCCAGCGCCCGCACCTCGAACTTGGTGATCATGGAGTCGCGGTGGGTGAACGCGGCCTCCTCCAGCGCCCATCCGGCGGGCCCCTCCGGCAGTCCCGCGACCGTACGCACCGGCCCCAGCGCCCGCGCCTCGTCCAGACACAGCACCACGTTCACCGCCGTGCCCCAGTCCCGGTCCGCGGCGTCGGCGGGCGTCACCCGCTCCACCCGCTCCCGCGCACTGCCGAGCGCCGAGGCCACCACCAGCACCCGCGCATGGTCCCGCAGCGCCGCCCCCAGCTCCGCCGGACCGGCCCCCGGCCCCGTGAGCACGGCCACCTTCGGCCGGGCCCGGCACAGGTGCACCGCCGTCCGCGGATCCCGGCCGTGCGCGCTGACCACCACGGCGTCGTCCCACGGCCTGTCTCTTATACACATC
>KL568543.1:222592-224594 GCA_000715605.1 Streptomyces speibonae
GACCGAACCGCTCGGCCAGTGCCCGCACGATCCCGAAGAACCCGGGGTCCCCCGACGCCAGCACCACCACCGGCCGCTCCTCGGCGACGTACTTCTCCACGGTGTCCAGCGCGGGCGCCAGCGGCCCCAGCACCACCCGCTCGGCCCCCTCGGGCAGCCGCACCGCCTCCAGATGCCGCCGCCCGCCGACCACCAGCTCCGCCCCGGCCGCCACGTCGGCACCGGCCGGCGCCCCGGCCCCCATCCCGACGACGGTGATCACGTGCTCGCCCCCCGTTCCCGCAGCGCCCGGCGGGCCTGCGGATCCGCCTTGCGGAAACCGTGGAAGTGCCCCGGGTGGTACAGGTGCGAGCGGGTGCCGTGCGCGTCCAGCGCCGGGCCGACCAGGAACAGCGTGTGCTTCCACAGCTTGTGCTCCTTGACCGTCTCCTCCAGCGTGCCGATCGTGCACTTCACGATCAGCTCCTCCGGCCAGGTCGCCTGGTACGCGACGACGACCGGCGTGCCCGTCGGATAGCCGCCCTCCAGCAGCTCCCGCACCAGCTGACCGCTGCGGGCGGCCGACAGGAAGACCGCCATGGTGGTGCCGTGCCGCGCGAACTCGCGGACCTCCTCACCGGGCGGCATCGGCGTCTTGCCGCCGCCGAGCCGGGTCAGCACGACGGACTGCGCCACCTCCGGAACGGTCAGCTCGCGCCCGGCGAGCGCCGCGACGGCCGAGAAGGACGACACCCCCGGCACGACCTCGGTCGCGATGCCGAGCTCCGCGCACCGGTCGAGCTGCTCCTGCGTCCCGCCCCACAGCGCCGGGTCCCCGGAGTGGATGCGGGCGACCTTCAGCCCCTCCTCCCGGGCCCTGCGGTAGACGGCCACGACGTCCTCCAGGGACATCGCCGCCGAGTCGAGGATCTCCGCGCCCGCCCGCGCGTGCCGGAGGACCTCCTCCTGCACGAGGCTGGCGGCCCAGATGACCACATCGGCGTCGGCGATGGCACGGGCGGCACGGAACGTCAGCAGATCGGCGGCGCCGGGGCCGGCCCCGACGAAGGTCACCTTGCCGGTGGGGGCGTCGGCCATGAAAACGGTTCCTCTCCTGCGAGCGGTCGAAGTCGGTGGGTGGTGAGCGGCTGTCACGCGTGCGCGACCGGCCGCCGATCGGATACGAAGAGCACATGGCGGTCCTCGTCGCGCTCGGCGCGTTCCTGATGACGCTGGCCGGCGGCTGGTCGGCACACCGCGTGACCGACCGCCGCCATCTGGTGCTGGGCCTGGCCGGCGGGCTGATGCTGGGCGTGGTGGGCCTGGAACTCCTCCCGGAGTCCCTGGAAACGGCGGGCACCGAGGTGCACGGCGTCCCCGCGGCCCTGCTGCTGTTCGTCGCGGGCTTCCTCCTCGCCCACCTGGTGGAACGCCTGCTGGCCCACCGTCAGGCCGCCCACGGGGCCGGGGAGAACAACGGCCGCACACCCCAGGTGGGCCTCACGGCCGCCGCCGCGATGGTCGGCCACAGCGCCATGGACGGCGTGGCCATCGGCGCCGCCTTCCAGGTCGGCGGGGGCATGGGCGCCGCCGTCGCGGTCGCCGTGATCGCACACGACTTCGCCGACGGCTTCAACACGTACACGCTCACCCACGCCTACGGCAACGCCCGCCGCCGCGCCCTGATGATGCTGTTCGCGGACGCGGCGGCACCGGTCGCCGGAGCCGCCTCCACGCTGCTCTTCACCCTCCCCGAACCCCTGCTCGGCGGCTATCTCGCCCTGTTCGGCGGCGCGCTGCTCTACCTCGCGGCCGCCGAGATCCTGCCCGAGGCCCACCATGAGCACCCGGCCCGCACCACCCTGCTGTGCACGGTCGCGGGCGCGCTGTTCATCTGGCTGGTGGTGGGCGCCGCGCACTGAGCACGCCCCGGCCCGCCTCACAGCTTGCCGCCCCGGCCGCCGTCACGCCGGGGCGGCGCGATGAGCGTCGACAGATACGGCAGCGGCGCCCCGTCCAGCTC
>KL568543.1:224829-226148 GCA_000715605.1 Streptomyces speibonae
CCGCACCGACTCCTCCGGCAGCCCCAGCGCCGACCCCCACACCGCGTCCCCGAGCCGCCCGGTCTCCCGCAGCGCCTCGGCGACCGCACCGGCCTGCCGCCCGAACTTGTACGCGACGACGGTCCCGGGCCCGGCCAGGGCGTCCTTCAGCACCCCGGCACCGGCGGTCACCGGCACCAGCGTGAGCGGCTCGGTCCCCTCGGTCAGCACGGCCCCGGAACGCGCCGCGAGGTCCTGCATCGCGGTGATCCCCGGCACCGTCTCCACGACCGCGTCCGGTACCGACTCCACCACGGTCTGCGCGAGATACGTGAACGTCGAGTACACGTGGGGATCCCCGATGGTCGCGAACGCGACGGCCCCGTACTCCCGCAACAACCCGGCGACCCGCTCACCGGCGGCGTCCCAGGCCGCCTCGCGTCGCGCCCGGTCGGTCCGCTCGTTCAGCGCGAACACCACCCGGACCACCTTCTCGGCGGGCACGTAGTGCAGCACGGTCGCCTCGGCCCGCCCGCGTTCACCGGTGTCCATCACGGGGACGACCACGACATCGGCGGCCCGCAGCGCGTTGACCCCCTTGACGGTCACCAGCTCCGGATCCCCGGGCCCCACACCGACCCCGATCAGCCTGCTGCTCATGACGTCCGGCACCTCTCCACGAACCGACGGGCGACACCGGGCTCGGACGCCCAGTGCGTGTGCAGATAGCTCGCGTGCACACCGCGCTGTACGAATCCCTCGACACGCCGCTCGGGCGTCCGCATCCCCCACGCGGGAGCCGCCCCGGCGCCCGGCTCCACGACGGTCCGGTGGAACTCGTGCCCCCGCATCCGCGTCCCCGCGCCGGCCAGCGCACTGTCGCTCACCGCCACGGCGTCCCGGTACCCGAGCGTCAGCCGCTCCGACATCCGCGCGGAGGCGTCCAGCACCCCGCACATGGGCAGCCCGTCCAGCTCTCGGCACAGATACAGCAGCCCCGCACACTCGGCCGCGACGGGCGCCCCGCTCGACGCCAGCCCGGCAACGGCCTTGCGCAGCGACACGTTGGCGGACAGCTCGGCGGCGTACACCTCGGGAAACCCGCCCCCGATGACGAGCCCGGCCGTCCCCTCGGGCAGTTCCTCGTCCCGCAGGGGGTCGAAAACGACCACCTCGGCCCCAGCGGCGGCCAGCAACTCCCCATGCTCGGCATAGGAAAACGTGAACGCACTCCCACCGGCGACGGCAACTACCAGCCCGTCCGGCGTTCGAGGACGAGGCCCATCCAGGGCCGAAGGGGGGTCTGGGGGCGCAGCCCCCAGGTTCGGGACGGGAAGGGG
>KL568543.1:226428-228624 GCA_000715605.1 Streptomyces speibonae
GAAGAGACCAGGACCTCGCCCGCATCCCACCGCGCCCCCACCAACGGCCCCGCCCCCCGCGCCAACGCGACCAACGCCTCCACATCACACCCCTCGGCCACCCGCGTCCCCATCGCCGCGACCGCCTCGACCGCCAGGGGACCCCGCTCAGCCACCGGCACCAGCCCCAGATGCCGAGCCGGCGTCTCCACCTGCGCCGCCCGCCGCAGCACCCCCATCACCGGCACCCCGACGGAGTCCAACGCCTCCCGCAACAGCCCTTCGTGCCGGTCCGAGGCGACCTTGTTCAGGATCACGCCCCCGACCCGCACCTCCGGATCCCAGCTCACGAAGCCGTGCACCAGCGCCGCCACCGACCGGGACTGCGACGACGCGTCCACGACCAGCACCACCGGCGCCCGCAGCAGCTTCGCCACCTGCGCGGTGGACGCCAGCTCGCCTTCCCCCGCCGCCCCGTCGAACAGCCCCATCACGCCCTCGACCACGGCGATGTCACACCCGTCCGCCCCGTGCGCGAACAGCGGAGCGATCAGCTCGGCGCCGCACAGATACGCGTCGAGGTTCCGCCCCACCCGCCCGGTGGCCAGCGCGTGATACCCGGGATCGATGTAGTCGGGCCCCACCTTGTGCGGAGACACGGTGAGCCCCCGCGCGGACAGCGCGGCCATCAACCCCGTGGCGACGGTGGTCTTGCCGCTCCCCGACGCGGGCGCGGCGATCACCAGCCGCGGGACGGAGCTCACCACTCGATGCCCCTCTGACCCTTCTGCCCGACGTCCATGGGGTGCTTCACCTTGGACATGTCGGTCACGAGATCGGCGAACCCGACGAGCTTCTCCGGCGCGTTCCGCCCCGTGATCACGACATGCTGCGTCCCCGGCCGCTCCCGCAGCACGGACACGACCTCGTCGGTGTCCACCCACCCCCAGTGCATCGGATAGGCGAACTCGTCGAGCACGTACAGCCGGTACGTCTCGGCGGCGAGGTCCCGCTTGACCTGCTCCCAGCCCTCGCGGGCCTTCTCCTCGTTGGAGACGTTGTCCCCCTGCAGCTCGCGCTGCACCCACGACCAGCCCTCACCCATCTTGTGCCAGTCGACGGTCCCGCCCTCGCCGGAGGCACCGAGCACCCGCAGCGCGTTCTCCTCGCCGACCTTCCACTTGGCCGACTTGACGAACTGGAACACCCCGATCGGCCACCCCTGGTTCCAGGCCCGCAGGGCGAGCCCGAACGCGGCGGTCGACTTCCCCTTGCCGACCCCCGTGTGCACGACGACCAGCGGACGGTTGCGCCGCTGCCGGGTCGTCAGCCCGTCGTCCGGTACGACACTCGGCTGTCCCTTCGGCATTACGCGGCCCTCCTCTGTACGTCCTTCACCAGCCCGGCGATCGCATCCGCCCGCAGCTCGTCCAGCGTCACGGCGTTGCCGCCCAGCTCTCCGGCGAGCCGCCCGGCGAGCCCCAGCCGCACCGGCCCCGACTCGCAGTCCACGACCACCGAGGCGACCCCCTCGGCGGCGAACAACCGGGCCGCACGCCAGGCCGGCGCCACCGGCTCCGGACCCCCGGTGGCCCGCCCGTCCGTCACCACGACGACGAGCGCCCGCCGCGCGGGATCCCGCAGCCGCTCCACCCGGAGCACGTCGTGCGCCCTGAGCAGCCCCGCCGCCAGCGGGGTCCGCCCACCGGTCGGCAGCGACTCAAGACGCGCCGCCGCGGCGTCCACCGACGACGTGGGCGGCAGCGCCACCTCGGCCGACGCCCCCCGGAAGGTCACCAGACCCACCTTGTCGCGCCGCTGATAGGCGTCGAGCAGCAGGGACAGCACGGCACCCTTCACGGCACCCATCCGCTGCCGCGCGGCCATGGACCCGGAGGCGTCGACGACGAACAGCACGAGGTTCGACTCGCGCCCCTCGCGCGTGGCCTGCCGCAGATCGTCCCGCCGCACCACCAGCCCCGGCCCGGAGCGTCCCCGCGCCCGCTGGTGCGGAGCCGCCGCGCGCACGGTGGCGGCCAGATGCAGCTTGGTCAGGGTGCCGTCGGGCCGCCGCGCCCCCGTGGTCCGCCCGTGCTCGGTCCGCGCCCGCGACCGCCGCCCGGCGGCCCCCTCGCCGATACCGGGCACGCTCAGCACCTTGGCGCGGAACGGCTCGGCGGCCCCCACGGGCGACCGCTCACCCGAACCGGCCCCGGC
>KL568543.1:228828-230824 GCA_000715605.1 Streptomyces speibonae
CCCCGTCGGGCCCGTCCGGGTCCGGGTCGGGGTCCTCGTCACCCCCGAACTCCTCCAGCGTCTCGTCGAGCTTGTCCTCGTCGAGCCCCGGCGCGTCGAACGGATTGCGCCGCCGCCGGTGGGGGAGGGCCAGCAACGCCGCCTGCCGCACGTCCTCGGCGAGCACCTCCGTCCGCCCGGCCCAGGCGGCCAGCGCGGTCGCCGTACGCGCCATCACGATGTCGGCGCGCATACCGTCCACCTCGAACGCCGCACAGGTCGCCGCGATCTGCCGCAACGCCCCGTCGCCGAGCCGCACCGACGGCAACCGCTCCCGCGCCGCGACGATCCGTCGCCGTACGGCGGCTTCCTCGCCGGCCCAACGCGCGGCGAACTCCTCAGGCTTGTCCTCATAGGACAGACGTCGTTTGACGACCTCGACGCGCTGCTCGGGATCGCGGGAGGCGGCGACCTCGACAGTGAGGCCGAAGCGGTCCAACAATTGGGGACGCAATTCGCCTTCCTCAGGGTTCATGGTCCCGACGAGCAGGAACCGTGCGGCGTGCCGCACGGAGACGCCCTCGCGCTCGACGTAGGAGGCGCCCATGGCGGCGGCGTCCAACAGAACGTCAATGAGGTGGTCATGAAGCAGGTTGACTTCATCGACGTAGAGAATGCCCCGGTTCGCGGCGGCGAGGAGGCCGGGTTCGAAGGCTTTGATGCCTTCGGAAAGGGCCCGCTCGATGTCCAGTGCCCCGATGAGCCGGTCCTCGGAGGCGCCGACGGGCAGTTCGACCATGCGGGCGGGACGCGAGGAGGCAGCGCTCGGCTCGTGCGGGGCGTCTGGACAGGTCGGGTCGGGGGCAACCGGGTCGCAGGAGAACCGGCATCCGGGTACGACGCCCACCTCCGGCAGTAGCGCTGCCAGAGCGCGCACGGCGGTGCTCTTCGCGGTTCCCTTCTCGCCACGCACAAGGACGCCACCGACGGATGGGCTCACAGCGTTAAGGAGCAGCGCCAGACGCAAGTCGTCCTGTCCGACGACTGCAGTGAACGGATAGGGCGTGCTCACGCGGTGATCACTCCTTCGGGTTGCTTATTCGAGAAACGCACGCGACTCACATGTCGGTCGGCGATGGTGGATGTCTGCTCCCCGCCGACGCGGGGATGGTCCGCCGGACGAGGGAGAGCTGCGGCCGCAGTTCCTGTGCTCCCCGCACCCGCGGGGATATTCGGGGAGATCACGAATCTCCCTCCAGATCTCCCTCAAGTTCGAGGTAGGTCGCCCGGAGTCGGTCCAGGGTCTCCTGGTCCGGCTCCGCCCAGAGGCCACGGTCCGCCGCCTCGAGCAGGCGTTCCGTGATGCCCCGCAGCGCCCAGGGGTTGGACTTCCGCATGAACTCCTGGTTCTCCGGCGAGAACACGTACTCGGACGCCAACTTCTCGTACATCCAGTCGTCAACCACGCCCGCGGTGGCGTCGTAGCCGAAGAGGTAGTCGACGGTTGCCGCCATCTCGAAGGCACCTTTGTAGCCGTGCCTTCTCATCGCGCTCATCCAGCGCGGGTTGACCACCCGGGCCCGGAAGACCCGGTGCGTCTCCTCGCCCAGCGTCCGGGTCCTCACCTGCTCGGGAGTCGCCGAGTCGCCCACGTACGCCTCCGGGCTCGCGCCCGTCAGATGCCGGACCATGGCGACCATCCCGCCGTGGTACTGGAAGTAGTCGTCGGCGTCGACGAGATCGTGCTCACGCGTGTCGACGTTCTTCGCCGCCACCGTGATCCGCCGGAACGCCGTCTCCATGTCGCCGCGCGCCGCCCGACCGTCGAGCCCGCGTCCGTAGGCGTAGCCGCCCCACACCGCGTACACCTCGGCGAGGTCCGCGTCGCTGCGCCAGTTGCGCGCGTCGATCAGCGGCAGCAGCCCCGCCCCGTACGCGCCCGGCTTGGAGCCGAAGATGCGCGCCGTGGCCCGCCGCCGGTCACCGTGCTCGGTCGCGTCCTCCTCCACGTGCGCCC
>KL568543.1:231014-235564 GCA_000715605.1 Streptomyces speibonae
GGCCCGCCGCCGGTCACCGTGCTCGGTCGCGTCCTCCTCCACGTGCGCCCGTACGTAGTTGGACTCGGCCGGTTCGTCCAGCTCCGCCACCGCCCGTACCGCGTCGTCGATCAGCCCCACGACGTGCGGGAAGGCGTCCCGGAAGAATCCGGAGATGCGGACGGTGACGTCGATGCGCGGCCGGCCCAGTTCCTCCACCGGCACCACCTCGAAGCCCGTCACCCGGCGCGAGGCGTCGTCCCACACCGGACGGCACCCGAGCAGCGCCAGGATCTCGGCGATGTCGTCACCCTGGGTGCGCATCGCGGACGTGCCCCAGACCGTGAGGCCGACGGACGTCGGATACTCTCCGGTGTCGTTCAGGTACCGCCGCACCAGCGAGTCCGCCAGCGACTGCCCGACCTCCCAGCTCAGCCGCGACGGAATCGCCTTGGGGTCGACGGAGTAGAAGTTCCGGCCGGTCGGCAGCACGTTGACCAGACCGCGCGTCGGCGAACCGGACGGTCCGGCGGGCACGTAACCGCCGTCCAGCGCCCGCAGGATGTGCCCGATCTCGTCCGTCGTCCGCTCCAGCCGGGGCACGACCTCCTCGCACGCGAACCGCAGCACGGCCACCGCGTCGGGGAGTTCCACGCCCAGCACCTCCCGTACGAGGGCAGCGCTTTCGTCCGCCGTCCAGCCGCGCTCCTCCATCCCCTCGGCGACCCGCCGGCACAACTGCTCCAGCAGGTCGATCGCGTCGGCGGCCGACCGCGCCGGGCCGTCCACCAGGTCCGTCAGCTCCACCGGAACCTTCACCGGAGCGCCCGGCTCGGCCAGCAGCTTTTTCTCCACCAGCCCGAAGTGCGCGGCCAGCGCGGCCCGCAGCCCCGGCAGCGCGTTCGCCCGTCCGCCCCACACCTGCGAGGCACGCAGCACCGCCAGGACGAGGTTCACGCGCGGTTCGCCGACCGGGCCGCCGCCCAGGATGTGCAGGCCGTCGCGGATCTGCACGTCCTTGATCTCGCACAGATAGCCGTCGATGTGCATGACGAACTCGTCGAAGTCGTCGTCGTCCGGCTGGTCGTCCACGTGCAGGTCGTGGTGGAGCTCGGCGGCCTTCACCAGCGTCCAGATCTGCGCCCGTACCGCCGGTGCCTTCGCCGGGTCCAGGTCGGAGACCAGCGCGTACTCGTCGAGCAGCTGCTCCAGCTTGGCGAGGTCCCCGTACGTGTCGGCCCGCGCCATCGGCGGCACCAGGTGATCGACGACCGTGGCGTGCCCGCGCCGTTTCGCCTGTGTCCCCTCGCCGGGGTCGTTCACGATGAACGGGTAGACCAGCGGCAGGTCGCCGAGGACCGCGTCCGGCGCGCACCCGGCGCTCAGGCCCAGCCCCTTGCCCGGCAGCCACTCCATCGTGCCGTGCTTGCCCATGTGCACGAGGGCGTCGGCGCCGAAGCTGTTCTCCAGCCAGCGGTAGGCCGCCAGGTAGTGATGCGACGGCGGCATGTCCGGGTCGTGGTAGATCGCGATCGGGTTCTCGCCGAAGCCGCGCGGCGGCTGGATCATCACCACGACGTTCCCGAACCGGAGCGAGGCGAGGACGATGTCCTCCCCGTCGACGTACAGCGACCCCGGCGGCTCGCCCCACGCCTGACGCATCCCCTCCCGGAGCTCCGGGTCCAGCTTCTCGAACCACGCCCGGTAGTCCGCCAGAGGCACCCGCGCGGGCGCCGCCGCCACCTGGTCCTCCGTCAGCCACTCCACGTCGTGGCCGCCGGCCTCGATGAGCCGGTGGATCAGCTCGTCGCCCTCGGAGGGGTGGTCGGTGACCCCGTAGCCCGCCTCCCGCAGCGCGTCCAGCACCCGCACCGCCGAGGCCGGGGTGTCCAGCCCCACCGCGTTGCCGACCCGCGAGTGCTTCGTCGGGTAGGCGGTGAAGACCAGCGCCAGTTTCTTCTCGGCGTTCGGCTTGTGCCGGAGTGCCGCGTGGCGAACGGCGATCCCGGCCACCCGCGCGGCCCGCTCCGGGTCGGCGACGTAGACCGGGACGTCGTCGGGGCCCTGCTCCTTGAAGGAGAACGGGACCGTGACGAGGCGGCCGTCGAACTCCGGGATGGCGACCTGCATCGCCGCGTCCATGGGGGACAGGGCCGCGTCGGACTCCTCCCACGCGGCGCGCGACGAGGTCAGGCAGAGCCCTTGCAGCACCGGCACGTTCAGGTCGGCGAGCGCCCCGATGTCCCAGGTCTCCTCGTCACCGCCCGCCGACGCCTGCGAGGCGTGCGTGCCGCCGGCCGCGAGTACGGTGGCGACCAGCGCGTCGGCCCGCGCCAGCAGCTCGTACAGCCCCGGGTCGGCGCCGCGCAGTGAACCGCAGTACACGGGCAGGGCGTTGGCGCCCCGTGCCTCGATCGCGTCGCACAGCGTGTCCACGAAGGCGGTGTTGCCGCTCAGTTCGTGCGCCCGGTAGAAGAGCACGCCGACGGTGGGACGGCCCTCGACCGGGGCCCGCTCCCCGTGTGGCCCGTACTCCGGCATCGGGCGCGGCCGTTCGAACCCCTCGCCGGTCAGCAGCACGGTGTCCGACAGGAACCGGGCCAGTTCGGTCAGGTTGCCGGGGCCGCCCTCGACGAGGTAGCGCAGCGCTTCGGCGACCACCCCGGCGGGGACGGTCGACTCGGCCATGAGTTCCGCGTCCGGTACGGCCTCCCCGCCGAGCAGGACCGCCGGGATCCCGGACGCCTTCAGCGCGGCGAGTCCGTCCTCCCAGGCCCGCTTGCCGCCGAGCAGCCGTACGACGGCGAGGTCCGCGCCGTCGAGCAGCGCGGGCAGCTCGTCCGCCACGTCCACGCGGGTCGGGTTGCCGATCCGGTAGGAGGCGCCGGAGGCACGGGCCGCCAGCAGGTCCGTGTCGGCGGTCGACAACAACAACACAGTGCTCATGCGGGCGCTCCCGGTGGAATGAAGGGCAGTCCTTGCGGCGCGCCGGACTCGATGAGCCGCCACAGCGCGTCCGTGTCCGCGTGCTGTTCGATCAGGTCGCCGAGCCGGTCGAGCTGCTCCTCGCGCAGCGCGGCGAACGAGGTGCCGGGGGCCGGTACGAAGCGGCGTCCCGAGGCCCGCGCCACCTCGCGCAGGAAGGCCCGCCGGAAGCCGTCCGACTCCAGCGAGCCGTGCCAGTGGGTGCCCCAGGTCTGCCCGGCCCGGCAGCCGTCCAGGAAGGGTTCCCCTCCCAGCACGTCGGCGACCCCGTGATGGATCTCGTAGCCCTCGACGGGCTCCCCGAGGGCTTCCCCCACGGGCCGGGCGAGCGTCTTGTCGTCGGCGAACCGCACCCGTACGGGCAGCACACCGAGCCCGTCGACGCGCCCCTGCCGGCTCTCCACGTGGTCCTCGATCTGTTCCCCGAGGATCTGGAAGCCCCCGCAGATCCCCAGCACGGGGCGCCCCTCCGCCGCCCGCCGCCGCAGCGCGTCCGCCAGCCCGCGCTCCCGCAGCCACTCCAGCGCCCGTACGGTGCCGCGCGTTCCGGGCACCACCGCGAGGTCGGCGTCGGCCAGCTCCTCGGGCCGGTCCACGAACCGCACCACGACGCCCGGTTCGGCGGCGAGCGCGTCCACGTCCGTGAAGTTGGACATCAGCGGCACCGCGCACACGGCGACCCGCAGCACGTCCTCGCCGGCCGGCGCGGCGACCGCGGACTCCCGTACGGCGCCGCGCAGCGACACCCTCCCCCACTCTCGGCTTCGCTCGAGCGGGGGGACCCCCATCCCGTCCTCCTCGTCGATGCCGAGGCCGTGCCGGAAGGGCAGCACGCCGTACGTCCGCCGCCCGGTCAGACCGTGCAGCATGTCCAGGCCGGGTTCCAGCAGCGAGACGTCGCCGCGGAACTTGTTGACCAGGAACCCGGCGACCAGCCGCTGGTCCTCGGGCGAGAGCAGCGCCACCGTGCCGAAGAACGACGCGAAGACACCGCCCCGGTCGATGTCGCCGACCACGAGGACCGGCAGTCCGGCGCCCCGGGCGATCCCCATGTTCACGATGTCGGTGCGCCGCAGATTGATCTCGGCCGGGCTTCCGGCCCCCTCACAGATCACCGCGTCATACGTGCCCCGCAACCGCTCCAGACAGTCAAGCACCGTGCCCAGCAGCCGCTGCTGCCGTCCGCCGTGGTATCCGCGGGCGCTCATCTCGCCGACGGGCCGGCCCAGCAGCACCACCTGGCTGGACCGTTCGCCGCCCGGCTTGAGCAGCACCGGGTTCATCAGCGCGGTCGGCTCGAGGCGGCAGGCCTGGGCCTGCATGGCCTGCGCCCGTCCGATCTCGGCGCCCTCCCGGGTCACGAACGAGTTCAGCGACATGTTCTGCGCCTTGAACGGGGCGACCTTCACGCCCTGCCGCGCCAGCCAGCGGCAGATCCCGGCGGTCACCACGCTCTTGCCGGCGTCCGAGGTGGTCCCGGCGACCAGCAGCCCTCCACCGCTCACGACGCACGTCCCTTCATGACGCTCCGCGCGGCGACGCCGGCGGCGAGCGCGAGCCAGCCGACCCGCCGCGAGAGCCGTACC
>KL568543.1:235777-236011 GCA_000715605.1 Streptomyces speibonae
GAGCCGTACCGCCCGCTCGATGTCGGACACGGCCACGGCGCGTCCGCCGCCGCCCAGGACCGGCCGGTGCTCGACCCGTCCGCCGTAGGAGAGGGTGCCGCCGAGCCGTACGCCGAGCGCGCCCGCGAAGGACGCCTCGACGGGACCGGCGTTGGGGCTCGGGTGCTTGGCCGCGTCCGCGCGCCAGGCCCGTACGGCCCCGCGCGGGTCCGGTCCCGCGAGCGCGGCGAGTAC
>KL568543.1:236293-236752 GCA_000715605.1 Streptomyces speibonae
TAGCGGCGGTGGCGGGGCGACTTGTGACCCACCATCGCGTCCAGGGTGTTGACGGCCCGGAACCCCACCAGGCCCGGCACTCCGGCGACGGCGCCCCACACCAGGGCGCCCACCACGGCGTCGGAGGTGTTCTCGGCGACGGACTCCACCACCGCGCGGGCGATCCCGTCGGCGTCCAGCGCCTGCGGGTCCCGGCCGCACAGGTGGGGCAGCCGGGCGCGGGCCGCCTCGACGTCCCCGGACTCCAGGGCGCGCGCGACGGCGCGGGCCTCCCGGGCCAGCGAGGTGCCGCCGACGACGGCCCAGGTGGCGACGCCGGTCAGGGCGGTGGAAGCGGCGGGACTGTGGCGTACGGCGCGGGCGGCGAGGCTCGCGAGCGTGACGGTGCCGCCGACGCACACGGCGGTGTGCACGGCCCCGCGGCCCCGGTCGTCGCGCCACAGCACCCGCTCCACGGCA
>KL568543.1:237030-237284 GCA_000715605.1 Streptomyces speibonae
AGAGATGTGTATAAGAGACAGGGTCGGCACCCATGGGTTCAGCCGGTGACGGATCCGGAGGGAGCGGCCCCGGAGCGGGGCGGTGTGTCGCTGGTCGACCTCAACAGGCAGCCGCGCATGGCGATATGTCCTCACTCAGGGTGTCCACGCCCTGGTTCGACGAGACCGGCGGCGAGAGTTCCTGGCTCCCGGGGTGGCTCACCCCGGTGACAGTGGCGGGACCGCGCCGGATTCGCACCGGCTTCCTCTCCTGC
>KL568543.1:237502-242636 GCA_000715605.1 Streptomyces speibonae
CTGAGGCAGTCCACCACGGCCCCCGAAGGGCCGTCAACTTGCCGTTGACCTGCGAGGCTGAAGTGTGCTGAGGCCCACAGAGGGGCGCCGGTGGGTGAACCGGGGACGGGCGCGCACACGCCGGCGGGCGGTGCGGGAGCCGGAGCTCGCGCACCGCCCGCCGGACGGACGCGCTGTGCGGTCAGGCCGCCATGACCCGTCAGGCCATGATCAGGTAGATGCCGTACCCCACCGCCGCCGCGCACGCCGCGAAGCAGGCGTACGCGCCGGTGACCGCCAGGGCCGCGGACCGGCCCTGTGCGGCGGCCCGCTCGCGGTGGGACAGACCGGAGATGCCGAGGGTGAACAGGCCCACCAGGGCCACCGTGACCACGAGGCTGACGCCGAAGACGGAGCCGAGGGCCGCCCAGTCGATCTTCATGGTGCTCTACTTCCTTCGTACCGGGTCGCGGTCAGACGGTGGTCCTGGCCGACGGGGTCGCCGGGTCGGCGGACTCCGGGGCCGGGATCGTGACCGAGATCTCGTCGGCCACGGTGCCCGCCGGGGGAGGCGTCACCGCGGCCATGGCCTGCGTCACCACGCCGGACGGCTCCGCGTCCGGCACGTCGTGGTCGTTGACGTTGGTGTGGTCGACGACCTCGCGCCGGGAGACCTTCCAGATCGCGGCACTGGAGGCGATCAGGAAGACGGCCACGAGGGCGGTGCCCCAGTCGCCGAAGCCGCAGATCCACTCGGCGAGCGCGGCGACGAGGGCCGCCGCCGGCAGGGTCAGGCCCCAGGCGACGAACATCCGGGTGGCGGTCGACCAGCGCACCACACCGCCCTTGCGGCCCAGGCCCGCGCCCATCACGGAACCGGAAACGGAATGCGTGGTGGAGAGGGAGAAGCCGAGGTGCGAGGAGGCCAGGATGACCGTCGCGGCGCTGGTCTGGGCGGCGAAGCCCTGCTGCGGCTGGAGGTCGGTCAGGCCCTTGCCCATGGTGCGGATGATGCGCCAGCCGCCGAGGTAGGTGCCCATGGCGATGGCGAGGCCCGCGGAGAGGATGACCCACAGCGGCGGGTCGGAGTCGGGGGCGAGGGTGCCGCCGGTCACCAGGGCGAGGGTGATGATGCCCATCGTCTTCTGGGCGTCGTTGGTGCCGTGGGCCAGGGAGACCAGGCCGGCGGAGGCGATCTGCCCGGCGCGGTAGCCCTTCGCGGCGGCCTTGCCGTCGGCCTTCTTGCCCAGGCGGTAGGTGAGCCGGGTGGCGAACATCGCGGCGAGTCCGGCCACCAGCGGGGCGGCGATCGCGGGGATCAGCACCTTGGTGACGAGGACGTCGCCGTGCACCGCGCCGAAGCCGGCGGAGGCGACCGTGGCGCCGATCAGACCGCCCATGAGGGCGTGCGAGGAACTGGACGGCAGACCGACCAGCCAGGTCAGGAGGTTCCAGAGGATCGCGCCGACCAACGCGGCGAAGATGACCTCGGGACGGATGCCGGCCTCGTCGACGAGGCCCTTGGAGATCGTGTTGGCGACCTCCACCGAGAGGAATGCGCCGACAAGGTTCAGCACGGCGGACATGGCCACCGCGACCTTGGGCTTGAGCGCACCGGTCGAAATGGTTGTTGCCATCGCGTTCGCGGTGTCGTGGAAACCGTTCGTGAAATCGAACGCGAGTGCGGTTACCACCACAATCGCGAGGATCAGCGAGAAGCTTTCCATTTACCCAGGCAATCGTTCGAGGTCATTGGCTGATCGAACGTAGGTAACCCGGGTGAACGGAAGATGAACTGGAACGGGCATCGGGGTGACTGTAAGAGGGGGTGGCCGCTCCGCCGGACGGCCGGGGCCGACTGGCAGGATCGCGCCATGACTGAGCAGCTGCGGAACGGCCGGAGACACGCGGACGAGGACGAGGCGCGTGCCTGGGTGGAGCTGGTGGAGACCGCGTGCCGGAGCGTCGCCGACGGACTCGTCGTCGGCACCTCCGGCAACGTCTCCGTGCGGGTCGGCGAGACGGTCCTGGTCACCCCGTCGGGGGTACCGTACGACCGGCTGACGCCGGACGACGTGACCGGGGTCGACCTGGCCGGCCGGCAGGTGATCGGCACGCTCCTCCCGACCAGCGAGCTGCCCCTGCATCTGGCGGTGTACCGCACGACCGGCGCGCGTGCCGTCGTGCACACGCACGCCGTGCACGCCACGGCCGTCTCCACGCTCGTCGACGAGCTGCCGCTGATCCACTACATGGCGGCGGCACTGGGCGGCCCCGTCCGGGTCGCCCGCTACGCCACGTACGGCACCGACCGGCTGGCCGAGCACATGCTCCGCGCCCTCGACGGCCGCACCGGCTGCCTGCTGCGGAACCACGGCACGGTCACCCACGGCACGACCCTCGGCCAGGCCTACGACCGCACGGCCCAGCTGGAATGGATGTGCCGGGTCTGGCTGACGGCGTCCTCGGTCCCGGGCCTGACCCCCCACCTCCTGACCCGCGAGCAGTTGACGGAGGTGAGTGAACGCCTGACCACCTACGGCCAGCACGGCAGCGCCTCCAGCGCTTGAGGAACGGGGGAGCGGGGGTCCGGGGGGAGCGCCCCCGGACCGGGACGGGAAGGGGCGACGGGGGCCGAAAACACCCCCCGGTCCCCACCGTTGAACCGGCCCACTGGCCGGGTACCCGTCCCGACGTGACACTGGAAACCGTGCGCACTGTCAGAGCGACGGCCGCTGCCGTCACCGCCGTGCTGGGCGCCGGCGCCGCCGCCGTGGCCGCCGGGCGCTTCGCCAGCGACGCCGCCCTCAGGATCCCGCCCGGCGGCCCCCTGCCCACCGAGCCCGCACTCACCGTCCACGCCACCGCCGCCGGCCAGGTCACCCTCACCCGGGACCTCGCCGCCCTCCGCCCCGGCCGCCACGGTCTCGCCGGCAACGGCTTCCACGCGGTGGTCGGACCCGTGCTGTCCGGCACCTCCAACCCCGCCGACACCGTCGTGCGCCGGCTGGAGCGCGTCACGCACGGCACCCTGGAACCCGGCGACCGCGCCCGGCTCACCCCGGCCGTGTACACCGGCGACCCGGGCACCGCCCTCGGCCTGGACCACACCGACCTCGACGTCCCCGGCGAACTGGGCCCCCTGCCCGTCTGGTTCGTGCCGGGCGCCCGGGACACCTGGGTGATCGCCGTCCACGGCCTGGGCACCACCCGGGAACACCCCCTGAACGTCCTGGAGGTCCTGCACCACCACCGCTTCCCGGTGCTCCTCCCGGCCTACCGCGGCGACCCCGGCGCACCGGGCGCACCGGACCGCCTCAACCACCTCGGGGAGGCCGAGTGGCGCGATCTGGACGCCGTGCTGCGCCACGCCGTGGACTCCGGCGCCCGGCAGGTGATCCTCTACGGCTTCTCCACCGGCGCGACCATGGCGCTGCGCGCCACCGCCCGCTCCGAGCTGCGCGACCGCGTCGCCGGCCTCGTCCTCGACTCCCCGGTGCTCAGCTGGGAGGCGACCCTGCGCGCCCTCGCCGCCGCCCACCACACCCCGGGCGTGCTGCTGCCGCTGGCCGTCCGCGCCGCACAGGGCCGCACGGGGCTGTACGGCGACCGCAGGCCCGGCGCCGTCCACCTGGACCGCGTGAGCGTCCCCACGCAGATCTTCCACGGACCCGACGACGCCGTGGCACCCTGGCGGTTCTCCCGCGCCCTCGCCGCCGCCCAGCCGGACTTCGTCACCCTGCGCACCGTCAGGGGCGCCCCCCACGCCGCCATGTGGAACGCCGACCCGCAGGCGTACGAGGAGGGCCTGCGACGCTTCCTCACCCCGCTGATGTGAGGCCCTTCCCGGTGATTCCGTTTGGCGTCGTACCACTGGCCTGATTCGCTCTCTGCCGCCGCTTCCGGCCCGGGGTTCGGGCCCTCCCCGGGGCCCCGTCGACATTCCGTTTGGGTTTTCGGACCATCAACCGCAAGACTGCACCCGTGACGTCCCGTATCCCGCGCGACTCCAGGCTCCGACTCGTCGGCCCGCGACCCCTGGCCGCCGCCCCCGCCGCGATCAGCCGGCAGCGCCCGCGCCGCCCCGCGCCACGCCCCCCGGAGGGCACTCCCGCGCCCGCGGAGCTGGCCAAAATGGCCCGCTCCTGTCTGGCCGCGGCGGCCCGCGTCGCCCGCTGGGCCGACGCCGCCCTCGGCCCCGGCCGGGACGGCGCCACCGCCGACGGCAAGGCCACCCTCTCCGACGCGAGCGCCGAACGTGCCGCCCGGGACCTGGGCCTGACCACCGCTCAGGTCCGTGCCGACTGGGACACCGCACGCCTGGCCGGTCTGATCGAGGTGCACGGCGACACGGCCCGCCCCGGCTGGCGGCTGCGCGCCTGGGACCGCGACGACAGCGCCGTCCTGCGCGGCTGGGTCGCCCTCTGCGACGCCTGGTCGCTCGCCTGCCCCGAGCCCGAGGAGTACGAGCCCGCCACCGTCGCCGAGGTCGTCACGGCCATGCCGCAGGTGCTCTCCTTCCTCCAGCTGTCCGCCGGCCCCGTCCCCGTGCCGCAGCTCCTCGACCTCCTCCAGCAGCGCGTCACCGAGCTCCGTACCGAGCGCTGCGAGATCGACTACGTGCCGCAGGCGGACGACGCGCCCGGACCCGCGGACGACCGGCCCGGAACCGGGCCCGGGACCCTCCAGCGGCCCCGTCCCGCACTCGCCGGGCCCGCGGCCGACGCCCCGCTCGAACCGCTGCTCGACTGGGCGCTGCGCGCCCTCGCCTCCGTCGGCGCCCTCACCTACGGCGACGGACAGGCCACCCTCACCCCGCTGGGCAGCTGGGCGGTGTGGGTCAAGCTGGAGCAGATCTGCGTCGCGGCGCAGAGCCCCGCCGGGAACATCGAGCAGGGCGCCGAGGACATGCTGCGCGGCTGCGCCCAGCTGCGCCCCAACGCGGCCCGCGCCGAGTACCGCGCCTGGCTCGCCGCCCGGCCCGTCGCCGGCGCCGTCAGCGAGCTGATCGCCGCCGCCCGGGGCGAGGACGCCCTGCTGCGCGGCCTGGCCTTCGAGGCGCTGCGCGTGGTCGGCGCCCCGGCCGAACCCGAGGTGCGCACCGTGCTCGACGAGCCGACGCTGCGGCCGTACGCCTGTCTCTTATACACATCTC
>KL568543.1:242838-247576 GCA_000715605.1 Streptomyces speibonae
GGCCGTACGCCCTGCTGTGGCTGGCCGAGCACGACGGCGCCGACCCCGAGGACGCCCACGCGGTCCTCACCCGGGAGGAGGCCACCTGGCTCTGGGTGGACACCGCCGCCGCCGTCGCCGACCACGGCGAGGCCCCGCTGCTGGTGCGCCACCTGGAGTCCGCGGTCCAGCCGACGGTCCCCGCGCTGCTCACCGAGGTGCGGGCCGTCGGGCATCCGCGCACCGTGCAGGTCCTGGTGGCCCTCGCCGCCGCGCACCCCGACCCCGCCCTGGCCAAGGCGGTCCGCCGGGCCGCCTTCCAGGTCCACACCGGCGGCTGAGCCGGAGCGCGGGGCGGCGGTTCAGGCGCCGGCCTCCGGCGCGTACGTGCCGAAGTTCCATACATTGCCCTCGAGGTCCCGGGCCATGTAGTCGCGCGAGCCGTAGTCCTGGTCCGTCGGGGGCATCAGGATCTCCGCGCCCTGCTCCGCCGCGCGCCGGTGGTGTGCGTCCACATCGTCCACGACGACGTACACCCCGGCCGGGCCCGCGCCCTTCATCGCCGTGTCGAAGACCCCGCCGCGGCCCTTGGAGCCCAGCATCACCACGCCGTTGCCCTGCGCCAGCTCGGCGTGCATCACGGCTCCGTCCTCGCCCTCGTACACCGACAGCTCACTGAAGCCGAAAGCCTCCGTCAGCTGCCGGATCGCCGCCTTCGCGTCCGCGTACAGCAGTGTGGGGACGATGCTCGGACGCCCGCCGTCCGTGCCTGCCATGGTGACCACATCCTCGTGCCTCACGTGTGCCGGAATGTCCGTTGTCCGCCCAGTGTGGCACCGGGCACCGACAACGGCCCGGACGCCCGCACGGAGAGAAACCGCACGGAGAAAAAGCGGTTGCACGGCCCCGTTAGAATGGCTCGCATGGCCATTCTCCTCGCGCATTAGACGGCGGGAACGTCCTCAGCCGCCCACCGCCACCCAACCCGCCCTGGAGTCTGTCCGTGATCTCCGCCTCCGGCATCGAGCTGCGCGCCGGTGCCCGCGTCCTCATCGAAAGCGCCACGTTCCGCGTCGCCAAGGGCGACCGCATCGGCCTCGTCGGCCGCAACGGCGCGGGCAAGACCACCCTCACCAAGGTCCTCGCCGGCCAGGGCATCCCCGCCGCCGGCAGCGTCACCCGCTCCGGCGAGGTCGGCTACCTCCCCCAGGACCCCCGCACCGGCGACCTCGACGTCCTCGCCCGCGACCGCATCCTCTCCGCCCGCGGCCTCGACGTGCTGATCCGCAAGATGCGCGACAACGAGCAGCGCATCGCCACCGGCCAGGGCGCCACCCGGGAGAAGGCGCTCAAGCAGTACGAGCGCCAGGAGACCGAGTTCCTCACCAAGGGCGGATACGCCGCCGAGGCCGAGGCCGCCACGATCGCCGCCGCGCTCAACCTGCCCGACCGTGTGCTGGGCCAGCCCCTGCACACCCTTTCCGGCGGTCAGCGGCGCCGCGTGGAGCTCGCCCGGATCCTCTTCTCCGACGCGGACACCCTGCTGCTCGACGAGCCGACCAACCACCTCGACGCCGACTCGATCGTCTGGCTGCGCGACTACCTCAAGACCTACCGCGGCGGCTTCATCGTCATCTCCCACGACGTGGACCTGGTCGAGACGGTCGTCAACAAGGTGTTCTACCTGGACGCCAACCGCGCCACCATCGACGTCTACAACATGGGCTGGAAGCTCTACCAGCAGCAGCGCGAGGCCGACGAGAAGCGCCGCCGGCGCGAGCGCCAGAACGCCGAGAAGAAGGCCGCCGCGCTCAACGCGCAGGCCGACAAGATGCGCGCCAAGGCCACCAAGACGGTCGCCGCGCAGAACATGGCCCGCCGCGCGGAGCGCCTGCTGTCCGGCCTGGAGGAGGTCCGCCGGTCCGACAAGGTCGCCAAGCTGCGCTTCCCCGAGCCCTCGCCCTGCGGCAAGACCCCGCTGATGGCCGAGAGCCTGTCGAAGTCGTACGGCTCCCTGGAGATCTTCACCGACGTCAGCCTGGCCATCGACAAGGGCTCCCGGGTCGTCATCCTCGGTCTCAACGGCGCCGGCAAGACGACCCTGCTGCGGCTGCTGGCCGGGGTGGAACAGCCCGACACCGGCGCGGTCGTCCCCGGACACGGACTCAAGCTCGGCTACTACGCCCAGGAACACGAGACCCTCGACCCCGACCGCACGGTCCTGGAGAACATGCGTTCCGCCGCGCCCGACATGGACCTCGTCGAGGTCCGCAAGGTGCTCGGCTCGTTCCTGTTCTCCGGCGACGACGTGGACAAGCCCGCCGGTGTCCTCTCCGGCGGTGAGAAGACCCGTCTCGCGCTCGCGACGCTCGTCGTGTCGTCGGCGAACGTGCTGCTGCTCGACGAGCCGACCAACAACCTCGACCCGGCCAGCCGCGAGGAGATCCTCGGCGCCCTGCGCACGTACCAGGGGGCGGTCGTCCTGGTCACCCACGACGAGGGAGCCGTCGAGGCGCTCCAGCCGGAGCGGATCATCCTGCTGCCGGACGGCATCGAGGACCTGTGGGGCTCCGACTACGCGGACCTGGTGGCCCTCGCCTGAGCCGCCGGACCGGTCAGCAGCGGTTGATCGAAGACGTGATCCACAGCGTATGGATCATTCGGCCCATCGGTGATCCATCATTCGTGTGAGATCTCCTCATCCCGAGGTGTGTCCTACACGGATTTCGCGGCCGAGCCCCCGGGCGAACGGGGCTCGGCCGTCGCGTCTTTCTGACCTGGCACTTCGCGGAGGAACCCGATTGGAGGTATCGGCGGCACTCACCGGAATCGCGTGTTCCGGATGTGGGGACGCGCTCCCGTCGTCACAACCTTGTCTCATCGACCTTGCCGAATGGGTGGCCATGTGGGCCGGGAGGGGTGATCATGAGGAGACCAGAGCGCACTTCCCATGAGGAGGCACGGGTGGCCGAGACTCTGAAGAAGGGCAGCCGGGTGACCGGCGCCGCGCGCGACAAGCTCGCGGCAGACCTGAAGAAGAAGTACGACGCCGGTGCGAGCATCCGGGCGTTGGCCGAGGAGACCGGCCGCTCGTATGGCTTTGTGCACCGCATGCTCAGTGAGTCGGGTGTCACGCTGCGAGGGCGTGGCGGGGCGACACGGGGCAAGAAGGCTCCTTCGTCCTGACCCCGGCGCCACAGAACCCGATGGTGGCCACCCGGTCGGCAGACCGACCGGCCGGGTGGTTACTGTGCAGTCACTTATGACCGCACCCATCGGAGGCGCCCCATGGCTTCGTCCGCCCAGGACCTCGACCCGGTACTCGACAAGGACGGCGTACGGCTCACCGTCGACGACGCGATCGCCACGGTGACGCTGACCAACCCGGCCAAGCGCAACGCGCAGAGCCCCGCTCTGTGGCGGACGCTGACCGAGGCGGGCCGGATGCTGCCCGGCTCCGTCCGTGTCGTGGTGCTGCGCGGGGAGGGCAAGTCCTTCTCCGCCGGCCTCGACCGGCAGATGTTCACGCCCGAGGGCATCCCGGGCGAGCCGTCGTTCATCGACCTCGCACGCTCCGACGACGCCGAACTGGACGCCGCCATCGCCGGGTTCCAGGAGGCGTTCACCTGGTGGCGGCGCAACGACATCGTGTCCATCGCCGCCGTGCAGGGACACGCCATCGGGGCCGGTTTCCAGCTGGCCCTCGCCTGCGACCTGCGCGTCGTCGCGGACGACGTGCAGTTCGCCATGCGCGAGACCAGCCTCGGTCTCGTCCCCGACCTGACCGGCACCCACCCGCTGGTCGGACTCGTCGGCTACGCCCGCGCGCTGGAGATCTGCGCGACCGGGCGTTTCGTCACGGCCGAGGAAGCCGTGAACACCGGCCTGGCCAATCTCGCCGTCCCCGCCGCCGAACTGGACGCGGCCGTCCAGGACCTCGCCGCCGCGCTCCTGGCGGCCCCCCGCGACGCCGTGATCGAGACAAAGGCCCTGCTGCGCGGCGCCCAGGACCGCACCTACGACGAACAGCGCACCGCCGAACGCACCGCCCAGTCCCGCCGCCTGCGCGACCTGGCCGGCCTCGGCGAATAACGCGGCCGCGACCGCACCGCGACCTGGCGGGGCTTCGGCGCGTAGCGACACGCCGTTCGCGGGGCTGCTGTCGGTGGTGTGCGGTGGCCGGGACGGCGTGTGCCGGGGGCGGCGCCGGGCCGCGCTGCTCACACCGGGTCGGCTGCGTGACCTGGCGGGGGCTCGGTGCGTGCCGTGCGGTGCCCGGGAGTGCGCGTACCGGGGACGGCGCCGGGCGCGGGAGTGCCGTTCGCGTCAGTCGAGTGCGGTGACCAGGACGGTCGCCGTGGGGTGGTCCGGGAGGGCGTTGGTCACGGCCGTGCGGACGGCACCGGCCACCTCCAGCGGGTGGTGGTCCGCCCGTACCGCGAGGTCCACGCGCGCGTGGCGGTGCGGCAGCGCCGTGCCGCCCGGCTGACCGGAGGCGTACAGCCGGACCGGGCCGGCCGGCGTGCCCGTCAGCCTGCTCACGCCCGGCACGGCGAGCACGGCCGCCGCGACCCGGCCGGCTTCCGAGTCACCCGGAAGGCGCTGCCCGGCCGCCGGTTCCGGCTCCGGTGCTTCGGGTGGCACCGCCGGATCCGTGTCCAGCAACTCCGTCACCCGCAGATCCACCTCGGCGACCACCAGCCCGATCCGTTCCGCCGCCTCGGCCAGCACCGTGCGCAGCAGCGACGCCGTCACCGGC
>KL568543.1:247799-248793 GCA_000715605.1 Streptomyces speibonae
GGAACGGCGAGCCCGATCCGTACGCCGTCCAGGCGCACGCCCGGCGCACCCCGTGCCGCCGCGCGCCGCAACGGCACCGTCGCCGCCCGCTCCGCGATCCACGCGCCGTCGCGCGGCCCGCCCAGGGGCACGATCCTGCCCAGCCCCACCTGTTGCCGTACCGCTTGCGTCCATCGGTCCGCCGTCACTCCTCCAGCCTGCCGCATTCCTGGCGCGGTGCAGGGCAACCGTGCATACGGTGGTCATGGAGGACGACCGAAGGGACGCATGGCGATGACCGACATGACCGAGGGAGGCTCGGTACGGGCCCCCGATTCCGAGAAGAACCTCGCCGAAACCGGCCCGCGCAAGAGCCAGGGAACCCGGCGGGGCGGCGGCGACCCCGCCACGCGTGGCCGCACCACCATTGCCGACGGTGTCGTGGAGAAGATCGCGGGGCTGGCCGCCCGGGACGTGGTCGGCGTCCACGCCATGGGCAGCGGTCTGTCGCGGACGTTCGGCGCCGTGCGCGACCGTGTGCCCGGCGGCTCCAAGTCCGTGACGCGCGGGGTGAAGGCCGAGGTCGGCGAGGTGCAGACCGCGCTCGACCTGGAGATCGTCGTCGACTACGGCGTGTCCATCGCCGATGTCGCCAGGGCCGTGCGGGAGAACGTCATCGCGGCGGTCGAGCGGATGACCGGCCTCGAGGTGGTCGAGGTCAACATCGCGGTCAGCGACGTGAAGCTGCCCGACGAGGAGGACGAGGAACCGGAGTCCCGCCTTCAGTGAGGTTCGGTGAGCGAAGGAGCGCACCATGAGCATGGCTGTGGTCGGCATGATCGCCGGCATGGCGCTGGGCTTCGCCGGATACTTCGGCGGCTTCGGGGCCTTTCTGCTGGTGGCGGCCCTGGGCGCCGTCGGGTTCGTCGTCGGCCGGTTCCTCGAGGGGGACCTGGAACTCGGCGACTTCTTCCGGCCGCGTGACGAACGGTGGCGGCTGTCTCTTATACACATC
>KL568543.1:248998-249408 GCA_000715605.1 Streptomyces speibonae
CCGCCGTCGCGGCGGGCGAGCGCGGGGAGATCAGGATCGCCGACCGGGTGGTCGCCAAGATCGCCTCGCAGGCGGCCCGCGAGGCGATCGGCGCCCTGCCGCAGGAGGCCGCACCACCGCACGCGAGCGTCGTCGTACGCCATGACGCCGCCCGCGTCCGCGTGCACATCGAACTCGACTACCCGGGCGACATCGGTGCCCGCTGCGCACAGGTACGGCGCCGGGTGGTCGACCGCGTGCGCGACCTGGCCGGCATGGCCGTGCCGGAGGTCGTCGTCCAGGTGGAACGGCTGCATCTGACGCCGGCGCCCGCCGCGGAACACGGGAGGACGCCATGAGCGAACCCCACGGCACCGTCCTGGAGAAGCACCCGCCGTCCGCCGGCGGCGGAGCGGACACCGCCGGCGGGG
>KL568543.1:249627-253313 GCA_000715605.1 Streptomyces speibonae
CTTCTGGTCCGCCCGCCGGGTCCCCGCCGGGCTCCTCGCCCTGGTCCTCCTGGTCGTCGCGGGCGCGTTCCTGTACGACATCGTCGCGGTGCGCGCAGACCGGGCCGGGATGAGCTGGCGCCGTGAGCTGGCCCACCAGCTGGCCCAGCGGCCCCTGGACGACGTCTGGGTGCTGACCGGCGCCGCCGTGGCCGCCGCGCTCGGACTCTGGCTCGTCGTCCTCGCGGTGACGCCCGGCCTGCGCTCCCTGCTCCCGATGCGCCGCACCCACCCCGACGTCCGCGCGGGACTGCACCGCGCCGCCGCCGCGATGGTGCTCCGGGACCGGGTCATGGAGGTGGCCGGCGTGCAGTCCGTGCGGGTCGAGGTGAAACGCAGGCGCGCCGATGTCCGCGCGGTGTCGCACTTCCGCGCACTGGACGACGTACGCGCCGATGTGACCGAAGTGCTCGACGAAGCGATCACAGGGCTGGGCCTGGTCCGGCCGCCCACGCTGTCGCTGCAGGTGCGGCGGCCCGGCCGGAAGGGGCGATAGCGGTGCTGGGGAGCGTCAACCGCGTACTGCTCGCCGTCGTCGGTCTGGTGCTGGTCGCGCTCGGCGGGTCCGTGCTGGCGATCGGCCTCGGAGCGCCCGCACCCTCCTGGTGGCTGCACCACGGGCGGGACGACGTCCTGCTCGACAACGCCGAGCGGACCCGGTGGCGGGACGAGGGCTGGTGGTGGCCGGTGGTCATCGCCGCGCTCGCCGTGCTGGTCCTGCTCTGCCTGTGGTGGCTGCTCGCGGTCCTGCGCCGGCGGCGGCAGGCCGAGATCCTGGTCGACACGGGCGACGGGGAGGGGGCGTCGCTGCGCGGCCGGGCCCTGGAACACGTCCTCGCCGAGGAGGCGAGCCGTCAGGACGGTGTCGCCGACGCCCGCGTGGTGCTCACCGGCCACCGCGGCAGCCCGAGAGCCCGGGTGACCCTCACCCTGGAACCCCACGTCGACCCGGGCACCGCCCTGCACACCCTCACCACCGTCGCCCTGACCCACGCCCGCACCTCGTCAGGCCTCCCCGAACTCCCCACGGAAGCCCGCCTCCAAGCCCAAAAACACGCCGCGGAACGAGTGGCCTGACGCTGACGAAACGCGGGCAATCGTGCCTCCCCCAGTGCCTGAAGGGCCTGGGAGGCACCCGGAAGCGCCGGGCTGCGCGAACACCCCCGGCCCACACCACCGCACGGCGCCCGACCCACCAGCAGGTCGTCAGAACCCCCTCCGGTACCCCCCGTCCACCGGCACCATCACTCCCGTCAGATACGACGCCGCTGGCGACAGCAGGAACGCCGCCGCCCGCCCGAACTCCCCCGGCGTCCCGTACCGCCGCAACGGAATCCGCGACTCCGACGCCTGCCGCGTAGCCTCCGGATCCGCGGACAACGCGTCCAGCTCCCGCACCCGGTCCGTGTCGATCCGCCCCGGCAGCAGCCCCACCACCCGGATCCCCCGCGGCCCCAGCTCGTCCGCCAGCGACTTCGCGAACCCCGCGAGGCCCGGCCGCAGCCCGTTCGAGATCGTCAGCCCGGGAATCGGCTCGTGCACCGACCCCGACAGCACGAACCCGATGACACCCCCCTCGCCCAGCTCCTCCGCCGCCGCCCGGGCCATCCGCACCGCACCCAGGAACACCGTCTCGAAGGCCGACTGCCACTGCTCGTCGGTGGCGTCGGCGACGAACCCCGGCGGCGGCCCGCCCACGCTGACGAGCACGCCGTCGAAGCGCCCGAACCGCTCCCGCGCGGTCGCGATCAGCCGCGCCGGTGCCTCCGGGTCGGCGTTGTCGACCGCCACCCCGACCGCGTCCGGCCCCAGCGCGGACGCCGCCTCGGCGACGGACTTCTCCTCCCGCCCCGTGACGACCACCTTCGCGCCGTCGGCGACGAGCTCCCGCGCGGAGGCGTTGCCCAGCCCGCGGGTCGCCCCGGTGACGACGTACACCCGGTCCTTCAGTCCAAGATCCATGGCCCTATCCTGCCCCCTCGTCCCCGAACAGGGCGAGGGCCGTGTTCACCAGGCCGATGTGGCTGAACGCCTGCGGAAAGTTGCCCAGCAGCCGGCCGCCCACCGGGTCGTACTCCTCCGCGAGCAGTCCGACGTCGTTGGCCAGCCCCAGCAGCCGTTCGAACAGCTCCCGGGCCTCCCGCGTCCGGCCGGTCATGTGCAGGGCGTCCGCCAGCCAGAAGGAGCACACCAGGAAGGTGCCCTCCTCGCCGGGCAGCCCGTCGACCTCTTCGGTGTCCGAGGTGTAGCGGCGGACGAACCCGTCCTGGCCCAGCTCCGAGCGGACCGCCTCGATGGTGCCGAGCACCCGGGGGTCGTCGGGCGGCAGAAAACCCACCCGGGGGATCAGCAGCAGCGCGGCGTCGAGTTCCCGCGAGCCGTAGGACTGGGTGAAGGTGTTCCGCGCGGGGTCGAACCCCTTGGCGCACACCTCCCGGTGCACCTCGTCGCGCAGCTCCCGCCAGCCGTCCAGGTCCCCCTCGAGATCCGGGAACTCCTCCATGGCGCGCACCGCGCGGTCGGCGGCCACCCACACCATCACCTTGGAGTGCACGAAGTGGCGGCGGCCGCTCCGTACCTCCCACAGTCCCTCGTCCGGCTGCCGCCACGCGGTGCGCAGGAAGCCCAGCAGCACCGATTGCAGCGCCCACACGTCCGGCTGTGCGGGCAGCCCCGAACGCCGGGCCAGCGCCAGCGAGTCCACGACCTCTCCGTACACATCGAGCTGGAGCTGGTTCACGGCGTCGTTGCCGACCCGCACCGGCGTGGCGCCGTCGAAGCCGGACAGCCAGGGCACCTCGAACTCCGGCAGCCGCCGCTCGCCCGCGAGCCCGTACATGATCTGCAGGTCCGCCGGATCGCCCGCCACCGCGCGGAGCAGCCAGTCTCGCCAGGCCTCCGCCTCGTCGCGGTACCCGGCGGCCAGCAGCGCCTTCAGGGTCAGCGTGGAGTCGCGCAGCCAGCAGAAGCGGTAGTCCCAGTTGCGGACGCCGCCCGGCGCCTCCGGCAGCGAGGTGGTGGGCGCGGCGACGATGCCGCCCGTGGGACGGTAGGTGAGCGCCTTGAGGGTGATCAGCGAGCGGACGACGGCGTCCCGGTAGGGGCCGTCGTACCGGCAGTGCGCCGCCCAGTCCCGCCAGTCCTTCACGCTGTGCCGCAGTGAGGAGTACGGGTCGATCAGCCGGGGCCGCGGCTCGTGGGAGGGGTGCCAGGTGAGCACGAACGCGACCCGCTCGCCCTCCCGCACGGTGAACTCGGAGCAGGTGCCCATGTCCTCGCCCCAGGTCGGCACCTCCGGCACGCTGCGCAGCCACGCCGAGTCGGGTCCGGCCACCGCCACCCGGTGCCCGTCGGCCCGGCGCACCCAGGGCACGACCGAGCCGTAGTCGAAACGCAGCCGCAGGGTGCTGCGCACGGTCACCTCACCCCGTACGCCCTGCACGATCCGCACCAGGTCCGGGGCGCGGTGCCGTTGCGGCATCAGGTCGGTGACCAGCACCGTTCCTTGCGGGGTCGTCCACTCGGTGTCCAGGACCAGGGTGTCCTCGCGGTAGGAGCGGCGGGTGTACCGGTCCGCGCCGACCGGCGCGATCCGCCAGTGTCCGTTGCTCTCGTCGCCGAGCAGCCGGGCGAAGCAGGCCGCCGAG
>KL568543.1:253528-254437 GCA_000715605.1 Streptomyces speibonae
CATCAGAGATGTGTATAAGAGACAGACCCCCACCAGGGCAGCGGTCTGTTCGTCGCCGATGAGCGCGTAGTCCTCGATACGGTGCACGGGGTGCGGGTTCCCGGCCGCCGGGGGCCGCAATCAGGGGTGGAGCCGGGGGAGTGACGGACCGTCGGCCGCCGCGGCACCGTCGCCGTTGAAGATCACCCCGGGGTCCGAGGGCGCCTGGTTGAGCACCCACAGGCCGATCAGTGTGGCCAGCGCGAAGACGACCGCGACGAGCACGGTGAGGACGAGCCGCCGCCGGCGTTCCCGGCGCAGCCACTCGCCGCGCGCCGTGCGGTAGGCGTCGGGGTCGGGCAGCACCCCGCCGGCCAGGGCCTGGAGGGCGTCGCGCAGTTCGCGTTCGGTGCGTTCCGTGCCCGGCGGGCCGGACGGCTCGGCCCGGTCGTGGTCCGTGCGGTCCGGGCCGGTGTCACGTGACCCCGTCGCATCTCGGTGCGTCATCGCCGGGCCTCCATCGCCTGGGTCAGTGCGGCGATGCCGCGTGAGGTGTGCGTCTTGACGGAACCACGGGAGATTCCCATCGCGGCGGCTATCTCGCTCTCCTTCAGGCCGAGCCAGTGCCGCAGCACCAGCGCCTCGCGCTGCCGGGCCGGAAGGTGCTGCAGCGCGTCGATCAGGACCCGCTGGTCGTCGTGGAGCAGCGCGGTGTTCTCGGCGGAGGCCACGGTCTCGTCGGCCGGGGCCGGCGGACGCTGCTCGTGCCTGCGGGCGACCTGGAGGTGGCGGATCCGCATCCGGGTCAGATTGCAGACGGTGGAGCGCAGATACGCCTCCGCCGCGGCCACGTCCTTCAGCCGGCGCCACTTGCGGTAGATCTGGTAGTACGCCTCGGCCACCACGTTCTCCGGGTCGTCGGCGCCGAGC
>KL568543.1:254654-256017 GCA_000715605.1 Streptomyces speibonae
CATCGAGGAGTAGTGCAGCTCGAAGAGGCGGGCGACACCGGCCTCCCGCTCCAGATCGGCCGGGTCACCGGCGGCGGGGCGCAGCGGCGGGGCCGGCGCCGTCGCGGGGGGCGGTGCGGGAGCCGGGGCGGCGGGGGCCGGGGTCAGCGTGGTCCGGGCCTGCTGTCTGCGTCTCATGTGTTGTTCGCTCCCGTCTCCGGACGTCGCCCGGCCATCAGGCGGGACGGCAGGTCGGTGGCGTCGGCGCCGCGTGCGACACCGAGCACGGCGAGGGCCGCGGTGCCGGCGACCGCGACGGTCAGGTTCAGCACCAGGGCGGCGACACCGGCGTAGATCTCCAGCGGTCCGGCGCCGGTGTCGAGCGGCACGATCGAGGAGAACCCCTCCCGCACCACCAGATACGTCCCGGCGGCCATGCCCACGGCCCAGCCGGCGAGCAGCGCCCGCGGATGCAGCCACCGGGTGTACAGCCCGACGGCCACCGCCGGGAAGATCTGCAGGATCCACACCCCGCCGAGCAGCTGAAGGTTGATCGCGTCCTGGTCGCGCAGCCCGAACACGAACGCGACGGCACCGAGCTTCGCGGTCAGCGACACCGCCTTGGCGACCCGCACCTGTCGCTTCGGCGTGGCCGTGGGATGGACGTACTCGACGTATACGTTCCGTACGAAACTGGTCGCCGCGGCGATCGACATCACGGCCGCCGGCACCAGCGCGCCCACCACGATCGCACCGAACACCAGTCCGGCCAGCGGGCCCGGCATCAGCCGGTCGACGAGCATCGGCACCGCCGCCTCGGCGCTGCCCTCGGGCGCCCGCACCCCGGCCGCCAGGGCCGCGATGCCGAGGAACCCGAACAGCGCCAGCAGCGCGGTCCAGGCGGGCAGCCCCGCCGACACCTTGCGCAGCGTGCGCCCGCCGTCGGCGGCGAATCCGGCGGTGAGCACATGCGGGTACATCAGCAGGGCCAGCGCGGAGCCGAGCGCGAGCGTGGCGTAGGCGGGCTGCTGCCCCGGCGACAGCAGCAGCGGGGAGTGCGCCGCGTCCGTGCCGCCGAGGGCGCGGGCCGCCCCGTCGAAGACGGCGCCGAAACCGCCGAAGCGCCGCAGGACCAGCCAGCAGACGGCGGTCAGCGAGACGAACACCGCCACCGCCTTCAGGGCGGAGATCACCGTGGGTGCCCGCAGCCCGTGCCGGTAGGTGGCAACGGCCAGCCCCGCGAACACGGCCACCATCACGAGATCACCGGTGGCGCCGCTCGGGTACAGCCCGCCCGCGGTGAGCACCGCGCGGATGCCGAGCAGCTGGAGAGCCAGGTACGGCATCGTCGCGAGGATGCCGGTGAGCGCGACGACCAGGGCCA
>KL568543.1:256247-257502 GCA_000715605.1 Streptomyces speibonae
ATCCGTACCGGCCGCGCACGAAGTCGGCGACGGTGATGTAGCCGTGCCGCCGCGCCACGTCCCACAGGCGGCTCAGCAGCACGAACGCGAGCGGACAGACGATCACCGTGTACGGCACCGCGAAGAACGCGGGCGCGCCGTTGCCGTACGCCAGGCCCGGTACGGCGGTGAAGGTGTACGCCGTGTAGATCGTCCCGCCGAGCAGCAGCCAGGTCCAGCCCGCGCCGAGGCTCCGGTCGGCGAGCGCCCAGCCCTCCAGCGAGGGCAGCCGGTCGCTGGGCCGCAGCCACCGCGCGGTGACGGCGAGCAGCGACGCCCCGCCGATCACGGCGAGGAACGTCGCGGTCATGGCGCTGTCAGCCATGAATCACCGTCCTTGGAGTGCTGTGCCCTCGGGGGAGAGTTGCGCGGACGGCCCGTCCGGATGACAGAAACCGGTGGGACATCCGTCCGGAACGTGGCGTCAACACATCCGACCGGTGCGCCACTCTCGCACAGAACACCGCGCACCGGGAGGGCACTCCAGCTCACACCACACACCGCCCACCCCCGGCTACCCACCGTGCCCCCCACCACCCGGCTCCGGGCCTCCGCCCGCGCGCCGCGGACGGAGGCCGGCCGCACCGTGCTCCCGCGTGCCGGTCCGGACGGTGAACCGTCGGCCGGGGCAGGTCCCGCGGCGGGGCCCCGGCAGCGGGTCCGGCCGGTGGGGCTCGGCCACCGGCCTCCGCCCGCGCGCCACGTTGCCGGGTGCCGTGGACCGGGGCCGGTCGCACCGCGCATCCACGTGCCGGTCCGGACAATGAACCGTCGGCCGGGGCAGGCGTCGCAGGGGGGACGACAATCGGTCCGGCCGGTGCGGGGCCTGGCCCCGCTGCACCGTCGCCGGCTCGGTCGTCCCGGCGTCCGCGCCGCGTGTCGTGGAGCGCGGCCGGTCGCACCGCGCCCCCGCGTGCCGGCCCGGACAGTGCACCGTCGGTCGGGCGGGTTGCGCAGGGGGCCGACAGCGGGTCCGGCCGGTGTGGGTCCGGGCCGGCCACGTGGCTGCGGCCCCGGCTCCGGCCCCGCTGGAGGCCCGGCGGGCGCACCGTGTCCCCGCGTGCCGGTCGGGGCTGGGGCCCCGAGAGCAGGTGCGGCCGTGTGGGTCCGGGCCTTGCTACACCGGTGCCGGCTCGGTCGTACCGGTGTCCGCCGTCGTGGCCGTCGTCCGCTCCCGGGCCTCCCTGCGGACGAGGACGACCCAGCCGACCGGCAC
>KL568543.1:257729-258246 GCA_000715605.1 Streptomyces speibonae
CGTTCTCCTTGCCGGGGTCACCGAGCCGCTCCGGGCTGCCGTTCTTCGGCTCGGGTGCCGTCTGCGCCACATAGCCGCCGAGCACCCGGGCGCCGAGGCGCTCGGCCTCCCGCTCGCTGTTGATCAGCATGATCTGCCGTTCGGGCAGGCCCTCGAGCTCCTTGATGCCGCTCGCCTCGGTGGTCTCGTCGGGCATGAGCCGGCCCTCGATCGTGATCTCGCCGGGCGGCGGCGCGGGGACCTCGGGGAAGGCGGTCTGGCTCGGCCCGTCCGAGGGGATCCAGCCCCGGTTGACCAGCAGCACCCTGCCGTCGTCGAGCACGAAGGGGGTGAGCACGTGGAAGCCGACCTGGTCGTCGGCGTTGGTGCGGCGGCGCACGACGACCTCGTCATCCGTGTCGAAGTGCCCCTTCGCGGTCACGGTGCGGTACCGCTCGGCGCGGGTCACGGCGTCCCCCGGCGCGGCGAGCTGCTGCACCGGCACGGGATCGGCGGCCAGCGCGTCGGTGACCAGCCG
>KL568543.1:258470-259426 GCA_000715605.1 Streptomyces speibonae
ATCGGCGGCCAGCGCGTCGGTGACCAGCCGGTTCCGTGCGGAACGCTCCTCGTGGCGGTCCATCTGCCATATGCCCAGCCGGATCATCGTGGGGATGAGAAGCAGGGCGACCAGTGTGATGATCACCCATTGGCGGGACAGCAGGAAGCGGTACACCCCACGACCGTACAACCCGGCCGCGGGGTGCATTCAGGCGGGTACGTCCCCTCACACCGGGCGACTCACACCCGGTCGACGATCCCCGCTTGTCCCTCCGCGCGGGCGCAGTGGGCGCCGCAGTACCAGTGGCCGTCCGCCTCGACGCCCTGCCCGATGATCTGCACCCGGCAGTGCTCGCAGATCGGGGCCATGCGATGGATCGCACAGGAGAAGCAGTCGAAGACGTGCACCGCGCCCTGCGCGTGCACCTCGAAGGTCATTCCGTAACTGTTGCCGCAGACTTCGCATGTCGCCATGCGCCACAGGGTGGGCCGTCGGCCCGGCGCGGGCGAGCGGGTGGCGGGCGAGTCGCCCGTCTGTCACCCGTCCGTACGGTCCGCAGGCTCCACGTCCCCGAGCAACTGGCCGAACGCCGCCTCGTCGACGACGGGGGTGCCGTACTGCCGGGCCTTGACCGTCTTGGACGTGCCCGAGTCGGGGTCGTTGGTGACGAGCAGGCTCGTCAGCCGGGACAGGCTGGTGGCCACGTGCAGACCCGCCTCGGTCGCGCGGTCCTCCAGCAGGTCCCGTTCGACGGAGGTGTCCCCGGAGAACGCCACCCGCATCCCCTGCTTGAGCCGCTTGCCCGGCTCGTAGCGCCCGGGATTGGGGTAGGGGCACGCGGGCCGCTTGCGGGAGGGGCGCCAACTGGACGGCCGGTAGCCCCCGGGACCCGCCTGCTGAACGATGCGGGGCCGGTCCGTCCACTCGGTCAGCGGCCGGCACTCGTGCAGCGGCAGCCGTACGCCGCCCGCGGC
>KL568543.1:259634-262701 GCA_000715605.1 Streptomyces speibonae
GCCGTACGCCGCCCGCGGCCGCGGCCCGCAGGCTGGGCCGGAACGCCTCCGCCAGCACGCGCGCGTCGTCCAGCGCGTGGTGCGCCCGCCGCTGGACGACACCGAAGTGCGCGGCGAGCGACTCCAACTTGTGGTTGGGCAGCGGAAGCTTCAGCTCCTTGGACAGGGCGATGGTGCACAGCCGCTGCTTGACCGGGGCCTCGCTCCGCGCGCGGGCGTACTCCCGGGCGATCATCTGCCAGTCGAAGACGGCGTTGTGCGCCACCAGCACCCGGCCCTCCAGCCGGGCCGCGAACTCCGCCGCGATGTCCCGGAAGAGGGGCGCCCCTTCGAGCACGTCGCTCGTCAGGCCGTGGATCCACACCGGGCCCGGGTCCCGCTCCGGATTGACCACCGTGTACCAGTGGTCCTCGACCTCGCCGCGCGCGTCCAGCCGGTAGACGGCCGCGGAGATGATGCGGTCGTCCCGGGCCAGCCCCGTGGTCTCCACGTCAACGACCGCGTATCCCTGGGGATACGCGGCCGGCCACGCGGTGGGGGAGGGGGCTGTGGCGGTGAGATCTTCGAGCATGGTTCACGAGGATACGGGCCGCGGCTGACACTGCGGTCCGTCAGGTGCCCTGTACGGGCCGCCCGTTCGGATTCCGGACATGTCCGGAAGCGGCCGGGGCCCGGTCAACGGCACCCGGTCACCAGTGGATCGGCACCGGAAGCGCCGTCAGCAGTCCCGACACCGCGACGACCAGGGCGAGCAGATACACCTCCGCCCGCGCGGGTGAACTCGCGCTCAGCGGGTCGGCCGCGCGGGCCAGCCGGATCCGGGCCCACAGCGCGAGCGCGGCGACCCCCACCATCAGGATCACCTTGGCGAGCAGCACCCGCCCGTACGCCGTCTCCGTCAGCTGGGCCAGGATCGTCTCCGGCGGCATCCGGCGCAGCGAACTGCACACGCCCGTCGCGGTGAGGGCGGCGAGCAGCGCGGCCGCGACGCGCGCGTAGCGGCCCAGCAGCGCGGCACCCGCCTCCGCCCGCTGCCACACCTTCAGCGTGCGCAGGGCGTACACCAGGCCGCCCACCCAGAGCGAGGCGCAGGTCAGGTGCACCAGGGTCAGCCCGGAACCGATCATCGGGCTGTACTCGGTCGTCGGGTGGGCGCGCAGGGCCTCCGCGACGACGATCGCGGCCAGCGGCCACACCTGTGTGGCGGGCCGTGCGGACGCGGCGCACAGGGCCGCCGCGAGGAAGCCGTTGACCTCCAGCAGGGCGAGTTTGCCGTCCCGGGAGTCGTACAGACCGCCGACGTCGATGTCGGCGGGGCTGCCGGGAACGAGGTTGCCGGTGGCCACGACGGAGGCGAGGGCGAGGGCGGCGACGAAGCCGGCGGAGTTGGCGACCGTGGACCAGCTGCGGGGCAGCGTGCCCGGGGCGCCGGGCACGGAGCGGGCCAGCCGCCGGACGAACAGCTCGCCGACGGGGATGGACAGCGCCGCGAACAGCACCGTGCGCAGCAGGGCTATACCGCCGGTGCCGGGCGCGTCGGCCTCACCGGTGCCGTGCAGCGCCGGGGACGGGCCGAGCAGCGGTATCAGCGCGCCCAGCGCCACCAGTACGAGTACGGCGGTGGCCCGCCCGGTGCCGGGGCGCCGGGCGCCCCTGTGTGCACCGGTCCTCCCGGCCTCGGGGTTGGTCAGAGTCACCCCAGGATCTTCACAAGATCACACAGTTTTGGGCAAGTGAGGGGCGACATGCGCGGGGCCGGGCGCACTCCGCCCGGCCCCGCGTCCGTCTCACTCCCGCGGGACTACCACGTCACCGCGTCCAGCGCGTCGGCGATGCCCCAGCCGTAGAAGCCGTTGCGGTTCTTCGGGCCCTCGCACACCGCGTCGGCCTTGCCGTCGCCGTTGATGTCGTACGGGTCCGTGCACGCGGTGGCGTCGGCCTCCGCGTACAGCAGCGCCTTCACCATCGCCGGCGGGGCGTAGGGGTGCGTCGACTTGATCAGCGCGGCGACCCCCGCGACATGCGGCGACGCCATCGACGTACCCGCCATGTAGCCCCACCCGCCACCGGGCAGCGTGCCCAGGATCAGCCCGCTGGTGGCGGGCGGGGCGGGCGGCTGGTAGGCCGTGGAGTCGCCGCCGGGCGCGGCGATGTCGATGAAGCCCCGCCCGTAGTTGGAGAAGGACGACTTCAGCCCCTTCGCGCCGGTCGCCGCGACCGTCACCACACCCGGCAGCTGCGTCGGGATGTCGAGGCACTCGTCCGGGTCGATCACCCGGTCCGACGCGGTGCCGTCGTTCGGGGACACCGGGTCGGTGATCTCGTCGGCCGCGAGGTCGTAGTTCTCGTTTCCGGCCGCGGCCACGTTGACCGTGCCCTTGCGCTCCGCGTACCGCGTGGCCCGGGTGACCGCCTCCAGGAGCGCCCTCTGGTCCGGGTCGTCCTTGCAGTTGAAGTACCAGGGGTCGGTGTAATAGCTGTTGTTGGTGACGTCGACCCCGTGCTCGGCCGCCCACATGAAGCCGCACACCACGGCCTCGGTGTAGAAGTACCCCGCCGGTGTGGACACCTTGATGCCGGAGACCTTCACCCCGGGCGCGACACCGGTCATGCCGATGCCGTTCTTGGCGGCGGCGATCTCACCGGCGACATGCGTGCCGTGCGGGCTCTCGTCCGCGCCCGGCCGCCAGGCGCCGTCGCTCGTGTCCGGCTTGCCCGTCACACAGTTGACCGACGCGTCCCGGTCGAAGTTGGGCGCGATGTCCGGGTGGGTGTCGTCCACACCGGTGTCGATGACGCCGACGGTCACCTTCGCACTGCCCAGCGACTTCTCGTGTGCCTTGTCCGCCTTGATGGCGGGCAGGTCCCACTGCAGGCCCTGCAGCGGGTCCTCCCCCTCGGCGGCCTCCGCCCCCGCCTCGGCGGCCTCGGCGGCGCTGAGCACCTTCGGGGTGCCCATGTCCTGGGTGGCCGCCGACGGCAGCGGAGCGTTGCGGGTGTTGCCCGCCGACTGCACGCCCCGCACCTTGCGGACGGTCTTCGCGAAGTCGGGGTTCGAGGAGTGGAC
>KL568543.1:262913-264454 GCA_000715605.1 Streptomyces speibonae
CTTGTCGTACGACGTCACGATCGTGCCGCCGGCCTTGGCGATCGCCTTCTTCACATGGGCCGGCGCGCCGTGCCCGCCACGGACGTTCACCACATAGCTGAGCGCGTCCGCGCCGGCCTCGGCGGCGGCCGCGGGCCGGCCGTCGGCCGGGGCGGCGGTGGCCGCGGTGTTCGGCAGGAACGCGAGCGCGGTCGCCATGGCCATCCCGGCCGGGACGACGAGCGCACGGCGATGGCGCGGGTGAGACGCTGTCATGAAGTCTCCAGTTCGTTCACTGTTGCGGGGGGTCGGGCGGAACCTGCGGGAGGACGCGCTCACTTGACGGCGCGCAGCGCGTTGACGATGCCGAAGCCGTAAAAACCGTTGACCCGGTCCCCGCCCTCGCACGTCGCGTCCTGTGTGCCGTCGCCGTCCTGGTCGTAGGAGTCCGGGCAGCCCGGGTTGTCGGCCTGCGCCTTCAGCAGCGCCTGCAGCGACGCGGGGGAGGCCCACGGGTGCTTGGACTTCAGCAGCGCGGCGACACCGGCGGCGTGCGGCGAGGCCATCGACGTGCCCTGCAGGAAGGCGTACTCGCCGCCCGGCATGGTGGACAGGATGCGGCCGTTCTTGGAGGGCGTGTCCGGCAGCTGGTAGCGGCCGTCGCCGCCCGGTGCCGCGACGTCGACGACGCCCTTGCCGTACGTGGAGTAGTACGACTTGAGGTTCTGCACGCCGGTCGCGCTGACCGTGACGACGCCCGGCAGCTGGGTCGGCAGGTCGAAGCACTCGCTCGGGTCGATGGTGCGCTCGACGGGCGTGGTGTCGTTCGGGCTGGACGCGTCGTCGATGGCGTCCGAGGCCAGGTCGTGGTTGGAGTTGCCGGCAGAGGCCACGTGCAGGGTGCCCTTGCGCTGCGCGTACAGCTGGGCCCGGTTGACCGCGTCGACGACCGCCCGCTGGTCGGGGTCGTCCATGCAGTTGTACAGCCACGGGTCCACGTAGTAGCTGTTGTTCGTGATCTCCACGCCGTGGTCGGCGGCGAACATGAACGCGCAGACGACGTTCTCCGGGTAGAACAGGCCGTTGTCCGGGTCGCTGACCTTGATGCCGGCCACCTTGACGCCGGGCGCGACACCGGCGACGCCGATGCCGTTGCGGGCCGCGGCGATCTCACCGGCCACATGGGTGCCGTGGTAGTCGTCGTCCGTGTACGGGCGCCAGGCGCCTTCACCGGTGTCCGCCTTGCCGCCGACGCAGTTGGCCGACTGGGAGGCGGAGAAGTTCGGGGCGAGATCCGGGTGGGTGTCGTCGACACCGGTGTCGATGACGGCGACGGTCACCTTGCGGCTGCCGGGGTTGATCTTCGCGGCCTTGTCGGCGCCGATGGCCCGCAGGTCCCACTGGTCGGCCTCGAGCGGCTCGCTGCCGGGCGTGCCCGCGGAGACGGCCTCGGTCCGCGCGGCCTCGGCGGCCGTCACGTAGTCGGCGGCGCCCACGTCGGTGGTGCCCGCGCGGGTCAGCGGCGCGGTGCGGGTGGCGCCGGCCGAGTGCACGCCCCGCGC
>KL568543.1:264605-267172 GCA_000715605.1 Streptomyces speibonae
GGTTCGAGGAGTGGACGACGATCACGCCGATCTTGTCGTACGTGACCACGACCGTCCCGCCGGCCGCGGCGACCGCCCGCTTCACCGAGGCGATCGTGCGGTGGTCCGCCCTGGTGTTGACGACGTACGCCAGGGCGGGCGCGTCCGTCGCCTGCTCGGCCGACGCCGTCCGCGGGGCCGCCGACGCCGACGCCGCCGGCAGGAAGCCGAGCGACGCGGTCAGGGACAGCACGACGGGCACGGCGAGCGCGAGCCGGCGTCTGGAACGCAGATGAGCCATGGGGTCTCCACATCATCCGGAAACGAAACCGGCCCGAGACACGGGGTGGTGCTCGGGCAGGTACATGACGGGTGGTGCAGGCCGAAGCTATCCCGCGCGTTCCCCGGCCAGCAATCATTTGCCGGAACGTCTTCACAAAAGGGCAGCGGAAAAGAACCCGCGGGAGTTGAACCGGTCATCGCGTGGCGCCGTGCCCTTGGGCAGGAAGCGCGAGGAGACTCGCCTTTCGTCCCCGCCCGAACCACCGCAACGCGAGGAGACTCCGTGGCCGCCGACGCACCGCCCCCCTCGACAGATCAATCCGCCCCCGGGCCCGAGGCGTACACCGAGGTGCAGGAGAGCGCCGAGTTCGGTGAACTGCGCCGCTCCCACCGCTCCTTCGCCTTCCCGCTGACCGTGGCCTTCATCGTCTGGTACCTGCTGTACGTCCTGTGCAGCAACTACGCGGGCGGCTTCATGGGCACCAAGCTGTTCGGCAACATCAACGTCGCCTTCGTCTTCGGCATCCTGCAGTTCGTCACCACGTTCCTCATCGCGTGGTGGTACTCCCGGCACGCCGCCGCCAAGCTCGACCCCAAGGCCGAGGCCATCAAGACCCGACTGGAGGGCGGCGCATGAGCCCCTCGATCACCCATGTCACCCTGGCCGCGAACGAGGCGAGCGAGCACCGCGCGCTGATCATCACGCTGTTCGTGCTGTTCGTCGTCGCCACGCTCGGCATCACCGTCTGGGCCGGCCGCCAGACCAAGGACGCCGCCGACTTCTACGCCGGCGGACGCCAGTTCAGCGCCTTCCAGAACGGACTCGCGGTCTCCGGCGACTACATGTCGGCCGCCTCCTTCCTCGGCATCGCCGGCGCCATCGCCCTCTTCGGCTACGACGGCTTCCTGTACTCCATCGGCTTCCTGGTCGCCTGGCTCGTCGCCCTCCTCCTGGTCGCCGAACCGCTGCGGAACTCCGGCCGCTACACCATGGGCGACGTCCTCGCCTACCGCATGCGGCAACGCCCCGTGCGGACCGCCGCAGGCACCTCCACCATCATCGTGTCGATCTTCTACCTGCTGGCCCAGATGGCGGGCGCGGGCATCCTCGTCTCGCTGCTGCTCGGCATCACCTCCGACGCCGGCAAGATCCTGATCGTGGCCATGGTCGGCGTGCTGATGATCGTGTACGTCTCCATCGGAGGCATGAAGGGCACCACCTGGGTCCAGATGATCAAGGCCGTGCTGCTCATCGGCGGCACGATCCTCATTACGTTCCTGGTGCTGCTGAAGTTCAACTTCAACATCTCGGATCTGCTGGGCAGCGCGGCCGCGAACAGCGGCAAGGGCGACGCCTTCCTGGAGCCCGGCCTGCGGTACGGCGCCGACGGCACCTCCAAGCTGGACTTCATCTCCCTGGGCATCGCCCTGGTGCTCGGCACCGCCGGTCTGCCGCACATCCTGATCCGCTTCTACACGGTGCCCAACGCCAAGGCCGCCCGTAAGTCCGTGAACTGGGCCATCGGTATCATCGGCGGCTTCTACCTGATGACCATCGCCCTCGGCTTCGGCGCCGCAGCGCTCATCTCCCAGGACGAGATCATCGCCTCGAACCCGTCCGGAAACACCGCGGCCCCGCTGCTCGCGCTGCATCTGGGCGGCGTCGACTCGGCCTGGGGCGCGATCCTGCTCGCCACCATCTCCGCGGTCGCCTTCGCGACGATCCTCGCCGTGGTCGCCGGACTCACGCTCGCCTCGTCGTCCTCCTTCGCGCACGACATCTACGCCAACGTCATCCGCAAGGGGAAGGCCACGGAGAAGGAGGAGATGAAGGCGGCCCGCTGGGCGACCGTCCTCATCGGCGTCGTCTCCATCGCGCTCGGCACCCTCGCCCGCGACCTGAACGTGGCCGGCCTGGTCGCCCTGGCCTTCGCGGTCGCCGCGTCCGCCAACCTGCCGACCATCCTCTACAGCCTGTTCTGGAAGCGGTTCACCACCCAGGGCGCCCTGTGGTCGATCTACGGCGGTCTCATCGTCGCCGTCGGCCTGGTGCTGTTCTCGCCCGTCGTCTCCGGTGCCCCCAAGGCGATGTTCCCGGACGTCGACTTCGCCTGGTTCCCGCTGCAGAACCCGGGCCTCATCTCCATCCCGTTCGGTTTCCTGATGGGCTGGCTCGGCACGGTCCTGTCGAAGGAGGAGCCCGACGTCAAGAAGTACGCGGAGCTGGAGGTCCGGTCCCTGACCGGCACCGGCGCCCACTGATCCGCCCGCTTCGGACGGCCGCGTCGCGCGGACCCCTGTGGGTC
>KL568543.1:267409-272070 GCA_000715605.1 Streptomyces speibonae
GACCCCTGTGGGTCCCTACGACGCGGCCGTCCGGCATCTCGTCACAACGGTCCTCGTCCGTTGTCGGTGGCGTCACGTAGGCTCACTGGTACGGGGACAGGAGTGATCCGCGTCGAGGGAGGGGGCCACCGTGCTCGTCGACACCTATGGCCGAGTGGCCACCGATCTGAGGGTCTCGCTGACCGACCGGTGCAATCTGCGCTGCACCTACTGCATGCCCGAGGAGGGGCTGCAGTGGCTGGCCAAGCCCGACCTGCTCACCGACGACGAGATCGTCCGTCTCATCGACATCGCCGTCACCTCCCTGGGCATCGAGGAGGTCCGCTTCACCGGCGGTGAGCCCCTGCTGCGCCCCGGCCTGGTCGGCATCGTCGAGCGGGTCGCCGCCCTGGAGCCCCGGCCCCAGATGTCCCTCACCACCAACGGCATAGGTCTCAGGCGCGTCGCGCCCGCGCTGAAGGCGGCGGGCCTGGACCGGGTCAACGTCTCCCTGGACACCCTGCGCCCCGACGTGTTCAAGACACTCACCCGCCGCGACCGTCACCGGGACGTCATCGACGGCCTGTACGCGGCCCGCGAGGCCGGCCTGACCCCGGTCAAGGTCAACTCGGTCCTGATGCCCGGGCTCAACGACGACGAGGCTCCCGACCTCCTCGCCTGGGCCGTGGAGCACGACTACGAGCTGCGCTTCATCGAGCAGATGCCGCTGGACGCCCAGCACGGCTGGAAGCGCGAGGGCATGATCACCGCCGGGGACATCCTGGCCTCCCTGCGCACCCGCTTCGAGCTGACCCCCGAGGGCGACGAGGCGCGCGGCTCCGCACCGGCCGAGCGCTGGCTGGTGGACGGCGGCCCCCACCGCGTCGGTGTCATCGCCTCCGTCACCCGCCCGTTCTGCGCCGCGTGCGACCGCACCCGCCTCACCGCCGACGGCCAGGTCCGCACGTGCCTGTTCGCCACCGAGGAGACGGACCTGCGCGCGGCCCTGCGCTCCGACGCCCCCGACGAGGAGATCGCCGGCATCTGGAAACGCGCCATGTGGGGCAAGAAGGCGGGCGCGGGCCTGGACGACCCGAGCTTCGTCCAGCCGGACCGCCCGATGTCGGCGATCGGAGGCTGAGGTCCCGATCGCCGAGCCGGGAGCCGGGATCCGCTGTTCAGGCGCCCCGGGCCTCCCACTCCTGAAGCGGGACGACCTCCTTCAGGAACCCCCGCACCCCCAGGAACTGCGACAGATGCTCCCGGTGCTCCTCGCAGGCGAGCCATGTCTTGCGGCGCTCGGGAGTATGGATCTTGGGGTTGTTCCAGGCCAGTACGTGGACCGCGGCGGCGCGACAGCCCTTGGCGGAACAGACCGGGGTCTCGGGCGAGGTCTCGGGATCGGGGAGCATCACACCCCGACCCTAGCGCGCGGGAAAAGGGCGACGCCGAGCAGCCACGGGGGGAGCTGCCCGGCGTCGGTCCGTCGCTCCGACGGGGGATGCGGAGCGCGTACGCAGTATGTCATGGGTCACCCCGCCCCCGGCACCGGAAGCACATGATTGATCTGAGCTTTTCTTGAGCTTGGCGGAGAAACACCTTCCGCTCGGCGTCGTTTCCCCTCTCGCTCCGATCTTCACGACCGCTCGGGCCGCTCCGTTCGTGCGCCCGGCACCGGCTCCGACGCCCTGTCTTCCGCATCGGGTTCCGCGGAACCGTCATCCGTCCGCGGAGACGCGATCATCGGCTTCATCGGCGTCGTCACGAAGGTCGACGGCAACGACGGCGCGTTCTCCCGCCCGGCGTTGGCGATCACCACCGCGATGTACGGCAGGACCGCGCCGAGCACCAGCGCGACGATCGCGACATGCCGCTCCACGTTCCACAGCGTCGCCGCGAGGATGACCGAGATCGTACGGATGAGCATCGAGATGACGTACCGGCGCTGCCGTCCGCGCACATCGTCCTGGAGGCCCGCCCGGGCACCGGTGATCCGGAAGACCTGGGCGTGGCCACCGCCATGTTGCTTCCGCATCACATTCCACCATCCGCCCGCAGAGGACCGTCCCCGCCCCGGCCGTCCCGCACCCCGGTCGGGGAACCCGGGCCCGGACAGGTCCCACGGTACGCCGCCCCCACCCGGGTCACGAGCCCGGGTCCGCCCCTCCTTCCGTCCGTACGGACTGCGCCGTCGCACGTACGCCGCGTTCGACGTGCGGCGTACCGCTCCTCGTCCGACACTGGGCGCAATGCTCGCGTCACGCCGTACTAGGAGGCTTCCATGGGCTGGTTGTGGGCGATCATCGTGGGTTTCGTCCTCGGTCTTCTCGCCAAGGCGGTGATCCCCGGCAAACAGCACATCCCGCTGTGGCTGGCCACCATCTGCGGCATGATCGGTGCCGTCATCGGCAACGCGATGGCGCGCGGCTTCGGCATCGAGGAGACGCGGGGCATCGACTGGGGCCGGCACATCTTCCAGCTGGGTGCGGCCATCGTCATCGTCCTGCTCGTGGAGATGATGTACAACGCCATGCAGCGCAGGAAGCACGAGGGGGAGCGGGCCTGATCAGCCGGCCCGCGACGACGCGGGGGCGGCCCCGGCCGCGCCGGACACCGCCCCCGTACCGGTCGTCGCTCAGCCGGTGGTGACCTCCACCGCGGCCAGGTTCTTCTTGCCCCGGCGCAGCACCAGCCAGCGGCCGTGCAGCAGGTCCTCCTTGGCCGGCACGGCGTCCTCGGCGGTGACCTTGACGTTGTTCACGTAGGCGCCGCCCTCCTTCACCGTGCGCCGCGCGGCCGACTTGCTCGGCACCAGGCCGACCTCGGCGAACAGGTCCACGACCGGGCCGAGCTCGGTCACCCGGACGTGCGGCACCTCCGAGAGCGCCGCCGCCAGCGTCCGCTCGTCCAGCTCCGTCAGCTCGCCCTGGCCGAACAGGGCCCGGGACGCGGCGATCACGGCGGCCGTCTGGTCGGCCCCGTGCACCAGCGTCGTCAGCTCCTCCGCCAGCGCGCGCTGCGCGGCCCGGGCCTGCGGACGCTCCTGCGTCTGCCGCTCCAGCTCCTCCAGCTCCTCCCGGGACCGGAAGGACAGAATCCGCATGTAGCCCGAGATGTCCCGGTCGTCCACGTTCAGCCAGAACTGGTAGAACGCGTACGGCGTGGTCATCTCGGGGTCCAGCCAGACGGCGCCGCCCTCGGTCTTGCCGAACTTGGTGCCGTCCGCCTTCGTCATCAACGGCGTCGCGAAGGCGTGGACCGTCGCGTCCGGCTCCAGCCGGTGGATCAGGTCGAGCCCGGCCGTGAGGTTGCCCCACTGGTCGCTGCCGCCCTGCTGCAGCGTGCAGCCGTAGCGCCGGTACAGCTGGAGGAAGTCCATGGCCTGGAGCAGCTGGTAGCTGAACTCCGTGTAGCTGATGCCCTCGGAGGACTCCAGCCGCCGGGCGACCGAGTCCTTGGTCAGCATCTTGTTGACGCGGAAGTGCTTGCCGATGTCCCGCAGGAACTCGATCGCGGTCAGGTTCGCGGTCCAGTCGAGGTTGTTCACCATGACGGCCGCGTTCTCACCCTCGAAGGCCAGGAACGGCTCGATCTGGCGGCGCAGCCGCTCCACCCAGCCCGCGACCGTCTCCGGCGAGTTCAGCGTGCGCTCCGCCGTCGGCCGCGGGTCGCCGATCTGCCCGGTGGCGCCGCCGACCAGCGCCAGCGGCCGGTGCCCGGCCTGCTGGAGCCGGCGCACCGTGAGCACCTGCACCAGATGCCCCACATGCAGCGACGGCGCCGTCGGGTCGAAGCCGCAATAGAACGTGACGGGACCGTCCGCGAGCGCCTTGCGCAAAGCGTCCTCGTCAGTGGACTGGGCGAACAGCCCGCGCCACTTCAGCTCGTCGACGATGTCCGTCACGGTTCTCGTGTCTCCTTGATGATCTTCGGCCGGTCGGGTCACGGCCGCTGGCGAACGCCTACGAGGTTATACGCCCTGGCTGACAGAGCTCATATTGAAATCGGGGACGCGCAGCGCCGGCATCGCCGCCCTGGTGAACCAGTCGCCCCACTCCCGGGGCAGCGTCCTGTCCGTACGGCCCGCCTCCGTCGCCCGGCCCAGCAGGTCCACCGGCGACTCGTTGAACCGGAAGTTGTTCACCTCGCCGGTGACCTCGCCGTTCTCGACGAGGTACACGCCGTCCCGGGTCAGCCCCGTCAGCAGCAGCGTCGCCGGGTCGACCTCCCGGATGTACCACAGGCAGGTCAGCAGCAGCCCGCGTTCCGTGGCCGCCACCATCTCCTCCAGGGACCGGTCGCCGCCGCCGTCCAGGATCAGGTTGTCGATCCCGGGCGCCACCGGCAGCCCGGTCAGGCCCGCGCCGTGCCTGCTGGTCGTCAGCCGGTTCAGTTCGCCCTCGCGGATCCACTCCGTGGCCGACAGCGGCAGCCCGTTGTCGAACACCGACTGGTCGCCCCCGGAGGAGTGCGCGATCACGAAGGGCGCCGACTCCAGACCCGGCTCGTGCGGATCGCTGCGCAGCGTCAGCGGCAGTTCGGCCAGCCGCTCGCCGACGCGGGTGCCGCCGCCCGGCTTGGAGAACACCGTGCGCCCCTCGGCCGCGTCCCGCCCCGAGGCCGACCACAGCTGGTAGATGAGCAGGTCGGCCACCGCGGTCGGCGGCAGCAGCGTCTCGTAC
>KL568543.1:272293-281426 GCA_000715605.1 Streptomyces speibonae
GCGCCCCCCCCAGCCGTACGGCCAGCTCGGCGTCGAGCGCCGCCGGGTCGACGTCCTTGAAGTCCCGCGTGGCCCTCCCCGCCCACGCCGACCGCGTACGGTCCGGCGACTTGGCGTTCAGCTCCAGCGTGCCGTTGGGCTGGTCGTGCCGCAGCCGCAGCCCGGCCGAGGTGCCGAGGTAGGTGGAGACCATCTCGTGGCTGGCGAACCCGTACAGCTCCCGGCCGCCGGCCCGCGCGCGGGCGAACGCCTCGCCCAGCGCCGGAGCGAAGTCGGCGAACACGGAGGAGGAGGTCTCCGCGGGCGCCTCGGTGAACTCCGGGGACGGCTCCACACCCGTGACCAGCGGCTGCGCGTCCTCGGCGGGCCCCGCGCCCCGCGCGGCGTCCTCGGCGGCCCGCACCAGCGGCTCCAGCTCGTCCACGGTCACCGCGGAGCGGGACACCACCCCGGACGCCGTGCCCCGGGCACCGTCCACCATGGCGATCACGGTGAGCGTGCGCCCGCGCGTGACCCCGTTGGTGGTGAGCGCGTTGCCCGCCCAGCGCAGATTGGCGGAGGACTCCTCGTCGGCGATCACCACACAGCCGTCCGCCCGCGACAGCTCGAGCGCGCGCTCGACGATCTCGTGCGGCTTGTTCGTTCGCGCGCTCATCGCCCCGCCTCCTGCGTGGTGTTGAGAATGTTGACTCCCTTGAAGAGGGCGGACGGACAGCCGTGCGAGACCGCCGCGACCTGTCCCGGCTGAGCCTTGCCGCAGTTGAAGGCGCCGCCCAGGACATACGTCTGCGGGCCGCCGACCGCCGCCATGGAACCCCAGAAGTCCGTGGTCGTGGCCTGGTACGCGACATCCCGCAGCTGTCCCGCCAGCCGCCCGTTCTCGATCCGGTAGAAGCGCTGGCCGGTGAACTGGAAGTTGTACCGCTGCATGTCGATCGACCACGACCGGTCACCGACCACGTAGATGCCCCGGTCCACGCCCCCGATCAGGTCCTCCGTGGACAGCCCCGCCGGATCCGGCCGCAGCGACACATTGGCCATCCGCTGCACCGGCACATGCGCGGGGGAGTCCGCGAACGCGCACCCGTTGGACCGCTCGAAGCCGGTCAGCCTCGCGATCCGCCGGTCCAGCTGGTAGCCGACCAGCGTGCCGTCCTTCACCAGGTCCCAGGACTGCGCCTCGACCCCCTCGTCGTCGTAGCCGATGGTGGCCAGCCCGTGCTCGGCGGTGCGGTCCCCGGTGACGTTCATCAGCTCGGAGCCGTACTTCAGCTTGCCCAACTGGTCGAAGGTGGCGAACGAGGTACCCGCGTACGCCGCCTCGTAGCCGAGCGCGCGGTCCAGCTCGGTGGCGTGCCCGATGGACTCGTGGATGGTCAGCCACAGGTTGGACGGGTCCACCACGAGGTCGTACAGCCCCGGGTCGACGCTCGGCGCCCGCATCTTCTCCGCCAGCAGCTCCGGGATCCGCTCCAGCTCCTCGTCCCAGTCCCAGCCGGTGCCCCGCAGATACTCCCAGCCGCGGCCGACGGGCGGCGCGATGGTGCGCATGGAGTCGAACTCACCACTGGAGTCGTCCACGGACACGGCGGTGAGCACCGGGTGCAGCCGCACCCGCTGCTGCGTCGTGACGGTCCCGGCCGTATCGGCGTAGAACTTGTTCTCGTGCACGGTCAGCAGCGAGGCGTCGACATGGTCCACCCCGCCCGCCGCCAGCAGCCGGGCGCTCCACTCGGCCAGCAGCCCGCTCTTGTCCTCGTCGGGCACGGTGAACGGGTCGATCTCGTACGACGACACCCAGGTCTGCTCGGAGTGCACCGGCTCGTCGGCCAGCTCCACCCTCTCGTCCGACCCGGCCGCCCGGATCACCTGCGCGGACAGCTTCGCCATCGCCACGGCCTGCGAGGCGACCTTCGCGGCGGCGTCCGGGGTCAGATCCACCCCGGAGGCGAACCCCCAGGTCCCCCCGTGCACCACGCGCACCGCGTACCCGAGGTCGGTGGTGTCCGACGACCCGGCGGGCTTGGCGTCCCGCAGCCGCCAGGAGGCGCTGCGGACCCGCTCCAGGCGGAAGTCCGCGTGCTCCGCCCCCAGCGACCGCGCGCGGGCGAGCGCGGCGTCGGCGAGGGCGCGCAGCGGCAGGGCCGTGAAGGCTTCGTCAATGCTATGAGGCACCTACGTCTCTTCCTGTCGGCTTTCGGTGTTCGGCGTTCGGTGGTTCCGTGTCCGTTCCCGCGTCATCGGTAACCCGATTCCGGATCCGCTCATGCCGTCGCTGCGCATCATGTCGCGTCGGCCGGTGCGGGACCACATGTTTCCGTGGTGCGCCCGGCGCTTTCTGTAGGGATCCGACAGCGACTCCCGTCGGCCACTGTCGGTGCCCGAATGTCCCGGGGCGGACCGGGACCGATAGGTTTTCGGAGAAGCCGCCTGTCATCCAGGTGTCCGGGCGGGTGGACCAGACCGCTATCGAAAGGGTGATCCGTTGAGCCGCTCGGTTCTCGTCACCGGAGGCAACCGGGGCATCGGCCTCGCCATCGCCCGCGCGTTCGCCGACGCCGGCGACAAGGTCGCCATCACATACCGCTCGGGCGAGCCGCCGGCCGCCCTCGCCGAGCTGGGCTGCCTCGCCGTCAAGTGCGACATCACCGACCCCGAGCAGGTGGAGCAGGCCTACAAGGAGGTCGAGGAGGCGCACGGCAACGTCGAGGTGCTCGTCGCCAACGCCGGCGTCACCAAGGACCAGCTCCTGATGCGCATGTCCGAGGAGGACTTCACCTCGGTCGTCGAAACCAACCTCACCGGCACCTTCCGGGTCGTCAAGCGCGCCAACCGCGGCATGCTGCGCGCCAAGAGGGGCCGTGTCGTGCTGATCTCGTCGGTCGTCGGCCTGCTCGGCTCCGCGGGGCAGGCGAACTACGCCGCCTCCAAGGCCGGCCTCGTCGGCTTCGCGCGCTCCCTGGCCCGTGAGCTGGGCTCGCGCAACATCACCTTCAACGTCGTCGCCCCCGGCTTCGTCGACACCGACATGACCAAGGTGCTCACCGACGAGCAGCGCGAGAACATCGTGTCGCAGGTGCCGCTGGGCCGGTACGCCAAGCCGGAGGAGATCGCCGCGGCCGTGCGGTTCCTCGCCTCGGACGACGCCTCGTACATCACTGGAGCCGTCATTCCCGTTGACGGCGGACTGGGAATGGGTCACTGATCACCATGAGCGGAATCCTCGAGGGCAAGCGCGTCCTGATCACCGGCGTGCTGACCGAGTCCTCCATCGCCTTCCACGCCGCGAAGCTGGCGCAGGAGCAGGGCGCCGAGGTCATCCTCACCGCGTTCCCGCGGCCCACCCTGACCGAGCGCATCGCCAAGAAGCTGCCCCGGCCCGTCAAGGTCATCGAGCTCGACGTCACCAACGACGAGCACCTCGGCCGGCTGGCCGACGTGGTCGGCGAGGAGCTCGGCGGCCTCGACGGCGTCGTGCACTCCATCGGCTTCGCCCCGCAGGACGCCCTCGGCGGCAACTTCCTCAACACGCCGTTCGAGTCGGTCGCCACGGCCATGCACGTCTCGGCGTTCTCCCTGAAGTCGCTGACCATGGCCTGTCTGCCGCTGATGCAGAACGGCGGCTCGGTCGTCGGCCTCACCTTCGACGCCCAGTTCGCCTGGCCGCAGTACGACTGGATGGGCCCGGCCAAGGCCGCCCTGGAGGCGACCAACCGCTACATGGCCCGCGACCTGGGCAAGCAGAACATCCGCTGCAACCTCATCTCCGCGGGCCCGCTCGGCTCCATGGCCGCCAAGTCCATCCCGGGCTTCGGCGAGCTGGCCTCGGTGTGGGACACCCGTTCCCCGCTGGAGTGGGACCTGAAGGACCCCGAGCCGGCCGGCCGCGGCGTCGTCGCCCTGCTGAGCGACTGGTTCCCGAAGACCACGGGCGAGATCGTCCACGTGGACGGCGGTCTGCACGCCATCGGCGCCTGACGGACGCCGCACCAGGGCCCGCCTCCCGCGAGGGAGCGGGCCCTTCGCACACCCCGGGGCCGGTCGTCCCGCTCTGGGGGACGGATCAGCCGCCGGAGGACGGCCCCGGCCGTCCCGGACGGCACACGAACGGGTAGGCGGCGGCCTCCTCGGCGGCCGTCGCCGCGTCGCCCGCGCGGATCGCGTCCACCAGCCGGCCGTGGTCCATGTGGGTCTCCGGGGACATGTCCCCGCCCACGTCCTCGCGCAGCCAGTCCCGCAGCACCTCGCTCAGGTCCGCGTACATCGCGGTCATCACGTCGTTGTGCGAGGCGGCCACCACGGCGAGGTGGAACGTCGCGTCCGCCGCCACGAACGCCTCCGCGTCGCCCGACTCCCAGGTCTCCTCCCGGCGCAGCAGCAGGGTGTCGAGCTGCTTGAGATCCTTCTCCGTACGGCGCTCGGCGGCCAGCCGTGCCGCCGCCGACTCCAGGGTCGACCGCAGCTCGGCGATGTGCCGCGGGTCGGCGCCGGCGAAGCGCCGGTGCATCACGCCCGCCAGCTCGCTGGTGGCCACCACGTACGTGCCCGAACCCTGGCGGATGTCCAGCAGCCCGTTGTGCGCCAGCGCGCGGACGGCCTCACGCACCGTGTTGCGGGCCACACCCAGCTGCTCGACCAGCTCCGGCTCGGTCGGAATGCGCGCGCCCACCGGCCACTCGCCCGAGGTGATCTGCGCCCGCAGAGCGGCGATGACCTGCTCGGACAGTGCCGAACGACGTGGATGGCTCAGAGGCATGACACACCTTCGCACGACAGGGGCGCCTCACGGCGGCCTCGGCATGGACAACCAATCATCCCATGATTCTATGATGGGCCTCATGGCAAGCGAGGAAAACCGGACGCTCACGTCCACGACCGTACGCGCGCCGGCCGCGCGCCGAGCCCCGAGGACTCCCGGCGAGAGCGCCGGGCACGGGTGGCGGACGCGGCTGCTCGTCGTCGGCATCGTGCTGGCCGCGCTCAACCTCCGCCCCGCCATCACCAGCCTCGGTGCCCTGCTCGAGGAGGTTCGCGACGGGCTCGGTATGAGCGGCAGCGTCGCCGGACTGCTCACCTCCGTGCCCCCGCTGTGCTTCGCCGTCTTCGGCGTCACCGCACCCCGCCTGGCCCGCCGCTTCGGGGCCGGGGCCGTGGTCTGCGCCGGCATGGTCGCCATCTCCGCCGGCCTGCTGATACGCCCCTACGTCGGCGGCACCGCGGCCTTCCTGGCCACCACCGCCCTCGCGCTGATGGGCATCGCCGTCAGCAACGTCCTGATGCCGGTCATCGTCAAGCGCTGGTTCCCCGACCGGGTCGGTTCCATGACCGGCCTGTACTCCATGGCCCTCGCCCTGGGCACGGCCTCGGCTGCGGCGGTGACCGTACCGCTGAGCGAGGCGCTCGGCGGGAACTGGCAGTCCGGCCTCGCCCTCTGGGCGGCCCTCGCGGCCACCGCCGTACTGCCGTGGATCCCGTTCGTACGGGAACGCGGCGGGGCACCGGCCGAGCCCGCACCCGCGCGGGACGCGGACACGACCGCGCCCCGGCTGCGCGTCACCCGCAGCCGCACCGCGTGGGCGCTGGCCGTCTTCTTCGGCCTCCAGGCCACCGCCGCCTACATCACCATGGGCTGGATGGCGCAGATCTTCCGCGACGCGGGTGTCCCCGCGGGCACGGCCGGGCTGCTCCTCGCCGTCACCATGGTGATGGGCGTACCGCTCGCCTTCGTCATACCCCGCCTCGCCACCCGGCTGCCCCACCAGGGCCCCATCGTGCTCGCCCTGGGCACGAGCGGCCTCGTCGGCTACGCGGGCCTGTACTTCGCACCGGCCGCCGGCGCCTGGGCCTGGGCCGTCCTGCTGGGCATCGCCAACTGTGCCTTCCCGCTGGCGCTCACCATGGTCGGGATGCGCGCCCGCACCAGCGCGGGCGTGGCCCAGCTGTCGGCCTTCGCCCAGAGCACCGGCTACCTGATCTCCATCCCCGGCCCGCTCCTGGTGGGCGTCCTCTATCAGCACAGCGGCGGCTGGGCCCTCCCGATCACCCTGATGGCGGCCTTGATGATCCCCCAGACCATCGTGGGGTACCTGGCCGGCCGGGACCGCACGGTGGAGGAAGAAGCGACAGCCGCTTGAGGGGGCGCGCGCGGGGAACTGCGCGAACGGGGGCAGGGGGCGAAGCCCCCCGGGGAACGGGACCGGAAGGGGCGGCGGGGGCGAAACAGACACCCACCCCACCTCCCCCGACGCGAGCCCTCGAGCCCGCCCCGGCCCACCGGATGCGAGACTTGCCCCATGCCAGTCCTCGACCCGAACCCCCAGAACGGCCAGAAGAAGATGCTCCTGGTCTTCGGCGCGTTCTTCGCGATCTTCATCGTCATCGGCGTGGTGGCCACCGTCCTCGCCCCGTGACACCGCCACCGCCCCGCCACCGCCCCGCGCAAACCCATGGTGGTGCCAGCCCCACCATCCCTTAGGGGGCCAGGCTCAGGGTCAAGTGGGTGGGTCACCGGATGGGTTGGTCCCTCAATGATCCGTACCTTCGAGATGTGGCCGCGGACCGCGGCCCACGGACCGTACGAGGGACACGAGAAGCGGAGGCCACCATGGCGGCGCGCACGGACACCCGGCCCGACACGGCCCCCGGCGGCAGCGTCGACACGCGGCTGCCGTGGTGGGCCCTGGCCCTGCCCGCGCTGGCGTTCGCGGCGCTGCTGACCCTGGTCCTCAACCCCTCCGAGGCCCACGCCGCCGCCCACGAGCCCACCATCGCCCACCTCGTCGAGCGCGCGCAGCAGCTCATGACCCGCTGACCACCCCGCAGGCGCTGGTCAACTACCTGCGCCCCGTGGCCTGTTTCATGCGAAGCTGGGGTGCATGAGCGTCGCAGAACCCCGCAGGATTGTCCTTTTCCGGCATGCGAAAGCCGACTGGCCCCCGGTGTCCGATCATGAGCGCCCGCTCGCCGAGCGGGGCCGGATGGATGCCGCGGTCGCCGGACGCAAGCTCGCCGATACCGGCATCGCCTTCGACCTGGCCCTGTGCTCCACCTCGGTCCGCACCCGGGAGACCTGGAAGCTCGCGGTCCACGAGTTTCCGCAGCGGCCGAAAACAGTCTACGAGGAGCGGATCTACGAGGCCTCACCCGGCGAGCTGATCGCCCTGCTCAACGAGACCCCCGACGACGCGCAGAACGTCCTCCTGATCGGCCACAACCCCGGCGTCCAGGGACTCGCGGACATCCTGGCCGGTACGGCCGAGGGCGACGCCCGCGAGCGCATGAACCGCCGCGGCTACCCGGCGGCCGCCTTCGCCGTGCTGTCCTTCACCGGCTCCTGGAAGTCCCTGGAGCCCGGTGTCGCCACCCTGGTCGACTACTGGGCGCCGAGCGAGTGACACCCGGCCGCGGGAGCGGGCGGCGCCGCGCTGCCGGCCCGCCCGCCGGCCGGCTCAGCCCACGTCGAGCGTGTCCGCCGCCTCGACCTCTTCGCGCGTGACGCCCAGCAGATAGAGCACCGTGTCGAGGAAGGGGACGTTCACCGCGGTGTGGGCGGCCTCGCGCACCACCGGCTTGGCGTTGAAGGCGACCCCGAGCCCCGCCGCGTTCAGCATGTCCAGGTCGTTCGCACCGTCACCGATCGCCACCGTCTGCGACAGCGGCACCCCCGCCTCGGCCGCGAACCGGCGCAGCAGCCGCGCCTTGCCCGCCCGGTCCACGATCTCCCCGGTGACCCGGCCGGTCAGCCTGCCGTCGACGATCTCCAGGGTGTTGGCCTGGGCGAAGTCGAGCCCCAGCCGCTCCTGGAGGTCATCGGTGACCTGCGTGAACCCGCCGGAGACGACGCCCACTTGATACCCGAGCCGCTTCAGCGTACGGATCAGGGTGCGCGCGCCGGGCGTCAGCCGCACCTCGCTGCGCACCTTGTCCACCACGGAGGCGTCCAGCCCCTCCAGCAGCGCCACCCGTGCGTGCAGCGACTGCTCGAAGTCCAGCTCCCCGCGCATCGCGGCCGCCGTCACCTCGGCGACCTTGTCCTCGCACCCGGCGTGCGCGGCGAAGAGCTCGATCACCTCGTCCTGGATCAGCGTGGAGTCGACGTCCATGACGACCAGGCGCTGCGCCCGCCGGTACAGTCCCGCCCCGACCACGGCGATGTCGACCCCGAGCCGGCCCGCGTCGGTCACCAGCGCGGTCCGCAGCGGCTCGGTCTCCACGCCGGACACGGCGAACTCCACCGCCGTCACCGGGTACTTGGCGAGCCGGAAGATACGGTCAATGTTGCCGCCGGCCTGCGTTATCCGCGAGGCGATCGCCGCCGTCGCCTCCGAGGTGAGGGGGTGGCCCAGCACGGTGACCAGGGACCGGCCGAGACCGCGCGGACGGTTGTCGCCCTTGCCCGAGATGATCTCCGCCTGCATCTTCATCGACTCCGCCCAGTTGTGGACGGTCGCCCGCAGATCTCCTTCGAGCCCCTTGGACGGCGCGTTCACGAGCGCGCAGAGCACGATGCGGCCACGGGTGACGACCTGCTCGATGTCGACCACATCGACGGAGTAGGCGGCGAGGGTGTCGAAGAGCCCGGCCGTGATGCCCGGCCGGTCCTTCCCGAAGATCTTGACCAGAAGGGTGGGAACGTCGGAGGTCTGCGATGCGCTCATGGTGCTCCCACCGTATCCGCCCCCCGAGCCCCCTTGCCTCCCAGGTCCGCCACCCGGACAGCCCCCGGCAGCTGCGGCAATCGCGCCGCTGGGGCGGCACCGGCAAGCGCCGCAAGCGAAACCCCCGTACCCGAGCGGAGTCACCGCCCGCCCTTCGGCTGACGCGGCGCAGGCGGCGGCGGAGGCGGAGGCGGCGGCCCCTCATCCGGCCACAACGCCCCTCGCCCCTCACCTCCCGGCTCACCCCGCCGACCCCCACGCCCGGGCGGTGGCCCGACAGGCCCGATCACGGTGGGCGCCCCAGAAACGTCGTACGGCGGCCTCGGCCCCGGCGGCCGGGAGTCCTCGGGCTCCCGCAACGCCTCGGGCGGCACCCGCAAGTACGGATTGGTATCCGGATTCGGCGGCCGATAGGGCCTCCCCGGCGCATACGGCCCCGCCGGCGGAACCGGCGAAACCTCCCCCCGGGCCACAGC
>KL568544.1:0-452 GCA_000715605.1 Streptomyces speibonae
CCCCGCAGCTCCCCCGTGCTCGGGGTGGGCGGAACCCGCGGCCTCGACCGGCACGCCGATGCCGGTCGGGGCCGCTTTCTGCTGTCACCTTCGATTCCAAGGCGATCACCGCAGCCGCCGAATCCGCCCACAAAAGCCCAGGTCAGGGGCTTGTTTGCGCTCCAATATCCGACCCCCGGAGCAAGATCAATACAGTGGTGTTCTAGCAGCAAATCCGGGTTGCCGCTGCCGGTGCCCCCGCTGACCAGGAACGACAGCCGTGCGTCCAGCAGCGCCCGCAGGACGCGGTCCCCGCCCGGCGGCACGGTCCCGGCCGCCGTCAGTTCCTCGAGCGTGAAGGCACGCGGCCGCACGACCCGGAGCGACAGGCAGGTTCCGCCGACCGCAACCGGGGGCAGGACCGCGTGCAGCCGTGTCCCGTCCGGCAGCCGGGCGTCCACCCAGGGGCGGGC
>KL568544.1:711-981 GCA_000715605.1 Streptomyces speibonae
GGGAGCCGCTGGGCCAGGCGCCGGACGGCCGTCTCCTCCGGGAAGGAGATCCCGGTGAGCTCCAGCCCGCCGCCCCGGTCCACCCAGACCCGGTCGGGCGCCGACACCAGGACGTCGGTCACCGAGGGGTCGGCCAGCAGCCCCTCCAGCGGTCCGCTGCCGACCAGCTCGGACCGCAACCGCTCGGCGGCTCCCAGGACTTCGGCGTCCCCGAGTACCCGCCCCTGGTCCCGCAGCGCCTGCGCCACCCGCGCGGGCGTCGGCTCGCCC
>KL568544.1:1198-3709 GCA_000715605.1 Streptomyces speibonae
CCGCCGCCGCACCCCGTCGAGCAGGTCCGGGGGCATGCCCGCGCCGCTCGTCACCGGACCGCTCATGCCGCCCTCGCCTCCACCAGTGCGCGCTCCCAGAACTCCTTGCAGAAGCGGGCCAGCGGCCCCTTGCCGGAGGCGCCGGGCGGTCGTCCCGCATCCTGGGGACGGCGCAGCGCGGGCTCGACGGGCAGGTCCCCGGCGAGGGGCAGTCCGAGCAGCCGGGCCACCTCCCGGTCGTCCAGGCCGGGCGCGTACGGACCGCGTACGGCGGCCCGCAGATCGCGCAGGACCATGCTGACGGCGGAGGCGACGCGGCCCGCCGCGGCGACGGCGCGCAGTTCCGCGGGGACCACGAGGAGACCGAGGTCGAGCTGGGCGAGGACCTCGGCGACACCGTCGTCCACACGGCGCGGCAGGTCCACCACGACGGTGCCGCCGCCGCGCCGGGCGGCGGCGAGCACCGCCCGTACGGCCGGGGGCGGTACCGCGAGGCAGTCGCTGCGGTCCCAGCTGAGCACCCGCAGCGAGTGCAGTTCCGGCAGGGACTCCTCCAGGGCGGTGCCGCCGACCCTCCCGCGCGACGCGGCGAACGCGGGCCAGCGCAGTCCTTTGGCCGCTTCCCCGCCGAGGGCCACGTCCAGCCCGCCGCCCAGGGGATCGGCGTCCACGAGGAGTGTGCGCAGTCCCTCCCGCGCGGAGGTGACGGCGAGCGCGCACGCGAGGGTGGACGCTCCCGCGCCGCCCCGGCCGCCGATGACGCCGACGGTCAGGGCGGGCCGGCCGACGCCTTCGGCCACGTCGGCGATGCGGTCGACCAGCCACTGCTCGCCGTCGGGCAGCATCAGCACATGGTCGGCGCCGATCTCGACGGCCCGCCGCCAGACTCCGGGGTCGTCCTGGTCACGGCCGACCAGCACCACGCCCGGCCGGCGTGCCGCCCCGCGCACCCGCCGGGCGGCGTCGTCGCCGACCAGGACGAGCGGAGCCGTCTCCCAGCCGTCCCTCGGCTCGGGCACCCCGTGATGGACCTCGGGGGTGGCGCCGGCCGCCGCGCACAGACGCAACAGGTCGTCGAGGAGTCCGGCGTCCTCCGTGACGATCAGAGGTGCGCCCGGCCTGCCTCCTCCGGAGGCGGGCGGCGGATCGTGCGTGATGGTTCCGTTCATGTTCGTCCCCCTTCGCTGCTTTCTCGTACGGCCCTTGCGGCCCCCCGCTCCCGCAACGTGCCGGGAACGGGGGCGAGCGGCCTTCGGTGAGTGAACGGCCGGAGAAAACCGGCCGAACGCGACCCGGCAATCGGAACCGGGACAGAACTCGCGGCGAGCGGGTCGCGTTGGAATCACGGTGCAGCGATCCGGAAAAACTTGTGGATCTTGGTGGAAAACTGTGGACGAACCGACGGCTGTGAATATCGCGGTCACTCATACCGGTGAGCCCTGGGAGCCCCGTGTGCGAGCTCCGCAGAGCAGCCCCACGACTACCCGCGGTAACCATTCATGCGCATGACAAAAACTTCTCCCCGGCCCTCACCACGGCACCAGCAGCAGGGAGCGGAACGGAAAAAAGCGTCCGGACATGCGACGACCCCCGCCGGGGGGGAGAGCGGGGGTCGTCCCCACGGCCGACTCGGGGGGGGAGGAGTCGGACCGGGTTAGACACGGTCGCGAACGATCCGTGACTTCCATGGTGTACCCGAGAGCCCTCTCAGGCAAACCCACGCGCCCCACCTTACGCCGAATGGGCTGCGCCTATGCTCGACGCTGTGGAAAACCACTCCTTGCCCCGCACAGCCGCCTTCTTTGACCTGGACAAGACGGTCATTGCGAAGTCGAGCACACTCACGTTCAGCAAGTCGTTCTACCAAGGCGGTCTGATCAACCGCAGGGCGGTCCTGCGCACCGCGTATGCCCAGTTCGTGTTCCTCGCCGGCGGCGCCGATCACGACCAGATGGAGCGGATGCGCAAGTATCTGTCCGCCCTGTGCCGAGGCTGGAACGTCCAGCAGGTCAAGGAGATCGTCGCCGAGACGCTGCACGACCTGATCGACCCGATCATCTACGACGAGGCCGCCACGCTCATCGAGCGGCACCACACCGCCGGACGCGACGTGGTGATCGTCTCCACCTCCGGCGCCGAGGTGGTCGAACCGATCGGCGAGCTCCTGGGCGCCGACCGGGTCGTGGCCACCCGTATGGTCGTCGGCGACGACGGGTGTTTCACCGGCGAGGTGGAGTACTACGCGTACGGCCCGACCAAGGCCGAGGCGATCCGGGAACTGGCCGCCTCCGAGGGCTACGACCTGGCCCGTTGTTACGCCTACAGCGATTCGGTGACCGATGTGCCGATGCTGGAGGCCGTGGGTCGTCCGCACGCGGTGAACCCGGACCGGGCGCTGCGCCGCGAGGCCCTCGCGCGCCAGTGGCCGATCCTCGACTTCCACCGTCCGGTCCGGCTCAAGCAGCGCCTGCCCGCGCTCTCCGTACTCTGTCTCTTATACACATCTCTGAT
>KL568544.1:3940-8092 GCA_000715605.1 Streptomyces speibonae
GAGGCGGCCGGCGAAGGCGGCCCACCGGCCCGTTCTCGATAACGGCACCCGACGAGCGTGTAATTGAATTCAAAAGTAAAGAAGACGGGCCCAGGACTTCCGTGTGCCGGGAACACGGAGTACAAAGGAGTTAACGGCCCGCGAGACCAAGGACATCCGAGAGGATCACCTTTACAACGCATCTGGCCCCACGGACCGAGCATGAAAACCGGGCACCCACGCGACGTCGACCCGTCGATTACGGGCCAGCCGCACCAGGTGACGGGCAAAGTTCCCGGCCTGATGGGCATATTTCGAGGACGCTTGGTAACCCGGTGGACATGCCAGCGGCGGTACGAGTATTCGTACCGCCGCATCTCTGTGTGGCCCCGAACGGGGCCTTTTCACACCGTTTCGCACCGTTCCGTTCACGCCGCCCCGCGCTGAAGTGCCTCGCAGACCGCGGTCGACTCGCGGGCTCCGAGCTCGACCGCGCGCCCGCAGTGGGCGATCCAGGCGGCCAGTCCCTCCGGAGTGCCGGAGACATAGCCCTCCAGCGCCTCCAGGTAGGCCTCGCGCCCCAGCTCGGCGTGTCCGACCTCGGCGGGGCAGACCGACTTGGGGTCCAGCCCGCTGCCGATCAGAACGATGCGTTCGGCCGTGCGCGCGACCAGCCCGTTGTGAGAGGTGAAGGGGCGCAACGCGAGGAGTTCCCCGTGCACCACGGCGGCCGTCACCAGCGCCGGTGCCGAGCTGCCCGCGACGATCAGTCCGGCCAGCCCTTCCAGCCGGCCGTGCGCTTCCGCCGCCCCGGGCAGGGGGAGCCCGGCCAGGGGCTCGTCGACCGGTTCACCCTCCTGCCGGGGCCGTCCGACCTGCTCGGCCTTGTCGGCCGCCGCGACCAGATGCAGCCGGGCCAGCACACGCAGCGGCGACTGCCGCCAGATGGACAGCAGCTGGCCCGCCTCGGCGGTCAGGCGCAGGGCCGCGCCCACGGTGCGCGCCTCGTCGTCCCCGCTGAAGTCACTGCGCCGGCGCACCTCCTCGAGGGCCCAGTCCGCGCCGGACAGCGCGGCCGAGCCACGGGCGCCGCGCAGCGCCGCCTCGGAGGTGATCTCGTTGCTGCGCCGCCGCATGACCCGGTGGCCGTAGACCCGGTCCACGGCCTTGCGCACGGTCTCCACGGAATCGGCCACACCGGGCAGGGCGCCCAGGGCCGCGAGCGGATCGGCGGTCGCGCCTGTCGTACTCATGAGTACGACCCTACGCACCCCGGACGCCCGCCCCACGATGGAGTGGTCTTCTTCACGCCCGACTATTACTCAGCGCTACCCTTCCCTTACTGTTGGTGAACATGAAAACTGCTTTCGTGGGAAAGGGCGGCAGCGGAAAGACGACCCTGTCCTCCCTGTTCATCCGTCATCTCGCCGCCTGCGGTGCCCCGGTGATCGCGGTCGACGCCGACATCAACCAGCATCTCGGGGCCGCGCTGGGCCTGGACGAGACGGTGGCCGCCGGTCTGCCGGCGATGGGCGACCACCTCCCCCTGATCAAGGAGTACCTGCGGGGGAGCAACCCCCGCATCGCCTCCGCCGAGACGATGATCAAGACGACGCCCCCGGGCGAGGGGTCCCGGCTGCTCCGGGTGTGCGAGGACAATCCGGTCTACGCCGCCTGCGCCCGTCCGGTGGAACTCGACGGTGGAGCCGTCCGTTTGATGGTCACCGGCCCCTTCACCGACGCCGACCTGGGGGTCGCCTGCTACCACTCCAAGACCGGAGCGGTGGAGCTGTGCCTGAACCACCTGGTCGACGGCCCCGACGAGTACGTCGTGGTCGACATGACCGCCGGCTCCGACTCCTTCGCCTCCGGCATGTTCACCCGCTTCGACCTCACGTTCCTCGTGGTCGAGCCGACCCGGAAGGGGGTCTCCGTCTATCGCCAGTACAAGGAGTACGCCCGCGACTTCGAGGTCGTCCTGAAGGTCGTCGGCAACAAGGTGCAGGGCCCGGACGATCTCGACTTCCTGCGCGCGGAGGTCGGGGACGACCTGCTGGTGACGGTAGGGCACTCGGACTGGGTCCGGTCCCTGGAGAAGGGCCGGCCGCCCCGGTTGGGCCTCCTGGAGGAAGCCAACCGGGACGCTCTGCACCTGCTGAAGTCGGCCGTCGACGCGACGTACGCACGGCGCGACCCGGAGCGCTACACCCGCCAGATGGTGCACTTCCATCTGAAGAACGCCCGGTCGTGGGGGAACGAGCGGACGGGGGCCGACCTGGCGGCCCAGGTCGACCCCGGTTTCGTGCTGGGCGCAACCGTCACCGCGTCCGCCTGACGCTCACCCCTTCGCCGCCGGGGAGCCGGGCGCTCCCTTGGGAGCCGGAGCGGGGCCCCCGGCCAGGAAGGACTTCCAGCCCTTCGCCGGGGCCTCGCCGACGTCCAGCGAGCGCAGCTTCTTCAGGACGGCCGGTTCCTGGGCGTCCAGCCAGTCCGCGAGCTGCCGGAAGGAGACACAGCGGACGTCCGCCTTGGGGCAGACCGTCTCGATGACCTCCTCGACGGCTCGCATGTACGTGCCGCCGTTCCAGGACTCGAAGTGGTTGCCGATGATCAGGGGCGCCCGGTTGCCCTTGTAGGCCCGTGCGAAGCCCTGGAGCAGGCCGTCGCGCATCTGGTCGCCCCAGTACTCGTGTTTGGCGGGGTCGCCCTGGGTGGCGGTGCCGGACTGGTTGACCATGAAGTTGTAGTCCATGGTGAGCTGTTCGAAGGAGTGCCCGGGGAAGGGCACCAGCTGCATCGACAGGTCCCACAGCCCCTGCTTCTTCTTCGGCCACACCTGGTTGTTGACCCCGCTGGTGTCGTAGCGGAAGCCGAGGTCGCGGGCGGCCTTCATGAAGTTCTTCCGCCCCTCCAGACACGGGGTGCGGGCGCCGATGAGTTCCTTGTCGTAGTCGAAGGGCAGCGGGGCCGCGTCCTTCATGCCGGTGTTGGTCTTCCAGGTCTGCACGAAGCGCTTGGCCTGGGCGATCTCGTCCTTCCAGTCCGCCACCGACCAGTCGCCGACCCCGCCGTCGGCGCCGCAGAAGTGGCCGTTGAAGTGGGTGCCGATCTCGTTGCCCTCGAGCCAGGCCAGCCGCAGCTGCTTCACGGTGTCGGCGATGCCCTCCTGGTCGTTGAAGCCGATGTCGGAGCGTCCCGGGGAGTGCTGCGGCGGCTCGTACAGTTCCCGCTTCTCCTCCGGGAGCATGTAGACGCCGCTCAGGAAGTACGTCATGGTCGCGTCGTTCCGCTTGGCGACCTTGCGGAAGTGGGAGAAGAGCTTCTGGCCGTCCTCCCCCGCGCCGTCCCAGGAGAAGACGACGAACTGCGGGGGCTTCTCACCGGGCTTCAGCCGCTCGGGCCGTGGCAGGTGCGGCTGGGCTCCGGTATAGGCGGTGGAGCCGTCCCCGATCAGCCGGAGGACGTTCTTCGGCGCGGGAGCAGGCTGGGCCTTCTCCTTCTCGCCGCTGGTGTCGGCTCCTGCCCCGCAGGCGGAGAGCGAGGCTGCGCAGACAGCGGCGATCACGGTGCCCGCGGCGATCCTGTGGGTGGCGGCCATTCGCCCACCTTCTTCCTTCTCTCGGGCCGGACTCGATGAGGCGATGCCGGGTGCTGTGCCGGTCCTTTCCGACGGCGCCGCCAACGTCGCACGGGAACAGAGAAGGAATTATTACGACAAGCCGATGAAATGGCCACTTCACTCGCTGGAGTGATTACTTCGACCGTTTGCCCGGAAAGTCTATGCCAGCCCTTTACTCTCAATTACGATCCGTTTACTGAGTGTGCTCATCCCGCCGTTCTGGGGCCGTGTCCCCACGGCCGCGACCGCCCCGCCACCCAGCGGGCCACCCCCTCACGCGACCGCACAGACCCGAAGGAGACGGGACCCCATGTCAGCCTGCGTCCCCGCCCGCGCCACCGATGCGGACCACACCGAGCGCGCGCACCCGCCCCACAGCCCGCCGCGGCGCGGCCCCCGGGGTCCGCGTGTCGCCGGCGCCGACGTCTCCGCCGCGGTCGCCGTCTTCCTGATCGCCCTCCCCCTCTCCCTGGGCATCGCCCTCGCCACCGGCGCTCCGCTCCAGGCCGGTCTGGTCGCCGCCGCCGTCGGCGGAGTCGTCGCCGGGCGGATCG
>KL568544.1:8300-9661 GCA_000715605.1 Streptomyces speibonae
AGTCGTCGCCGGGCGGATCGGCGGCTGCCCGCTCCAGGTCAGCGGTCCGGCCGCGGGACTCACCGTCGTCACCGCAGACCTCATCCAGCAGTACGGATGGCGCACGACCTGCGCCGTCACCGTCCTCGCCGGCCTCTCCCAGCTCGGCCTCGGCTGTCTGCGCGTGGCCCGCGGCGCGCTCGCGGTGAGCCCCGCGATCGTCCACGGCATGCTGGCCGGCATCGGCGTCACCATCGCCGTCGCCCAGCTCCACATCGTCCTCGGCGGCACCCCGCAGAGCTCCGTTCCCGACAACCTCCGTGCCCTGCCCGCCCAGTTGGCGCAGCTGCACCCCGCCGCCCTCTCCGTGAGCGTGCTGACCCTCACCCTGCTGCTGCTCTGGCCGCGGCTCCCCGGCCGGACCGGCCGCCTGCTGCGTACGGTCCCCGCCCCCCTCGTCGCCGTCGCCGGAGCCACCGCGATCGCCGCCTCCGCCGGCCTCGTCCTGCCCAAGGTGGACCTGCCGTCCTGGCGCAACCACGCCCTGGCCGGACTGCCCGAGGGTCCCGTGCTCGGCCTCGTGGCCGCCGTGCTCACCACCACGCTGGTCTGCAGCGTGCAGTCACTGCTCGGCGCGGTGGCCGTGGACAAACTGGTGTCCGCCCGCCCCGGTCCGAGCCACGTCGGCCGGTCCGACCTGGACCGCGAACTGCTCGGGCAGGGCGCGGCCAACGTCGTCTCCGGCTCGCTCGGCGGACTGCCCGTCGCCGGTGTCGCCGTACGCAGCTCCGCGAACGTGCACGCGGGTGCCGTGAGCCGGAACTCCACGATGCTGCACGGCGTTCTCGTAGTGGCCGCCGCGCTGCTGATGGTCCCGCTCCTGGAGTTCATCCCTCTCGCCTCACTCGCCGCCCTGGTGATGGCCGTCGGCATCCAGATGGTGTCCCTGCACCACATCCGCACGGTGACCCGCCACCGGGAAGTCCTCGTCTACGCCGTGACCACCCTCGGCGTCGTGTCCCTCGGCGTCCTGGAGGGCGTGGCCCTGGGCATCGCCGTGGCCGTCGGCGTGGCCCTGCACCGCCTCACCCGCACCCGTATCACCCACCAGGAAGCGGAAGGAGTCCATCACGTACAGGTGAGAGGGCAGTTGACGTTCCTCGCGGTGCCCCGGCTCAGCCGCGCGCTGCATCTCGTACCCCAAGGGGCTCCCGTCGTGGTGGCGCTGGACGGCTCCTTCATGGACCACGCGGCGTACGAGACGCTGCAGGACTGGCAGAACACCCACACCGCGCGGGGCGGCACCGTGGAGATCACCGGCCGCCGCGCCGGCGTCCGGATCGCCGAACCCGCCGTCCTCACCCTGTCTCTTATACACATCT
>KL568544.1:9853-11443 GCA_000715605.1 Streptomyces speibonae
CAACCACCAGTGCGAACGCCCGCGGTCCCTGCCGGACGGCGACCGGCGGCCGGACACGGCCGGCAGCGAGGAAGGAGGGGAAGGAGGGAAGGCCGCGGGACGAGCGGCCCGTGCGGACCGGACCGCCGAGGCCGAGCCACAGCAGGACGGCAGCGGGGGCAGCCAACTGGTGCGCGGCATCAGCGCCTTTCAGCGCCACACCGCCCCTCTGGTGCGCGGTGAGCTGGCCCGGCTGGCGCGCGAGGGACAGCGGCCGACCCAGCTGTTCCTGACCTGCGCCGACTCACGCGTGGTCACCTCCATGATCACGTCGAGTGGCCCGGGGGACCTGTTCGTGGTGCGCAACGTCGGCAATCTCGTGCCCCCGCCGGGCGCGGAGAGCGGCGACGACTCGGTGGCGGCCGCCATCGAGTACGCCGTGGACGTCCTGGCGGTGCGTTCGATCACGGTGTGCGGGCACTCGGGGTGCGGTGCGATGCAGGCGCTGCTCGACGCCGAACCGGGCGGCGCCCGGACGTCGCTGAGACGCTGGCTGCGGCACGGGCGGCCGAGCCTCGAGCGCCTGGGCGCCCCGGGCGGGCCCGCGCCGCGGCTGACCGGGAGGGCGGTCACCGACGCGGCCGAGGAACTCTGCCTGGTGAACGTGGTGCAGCAGCTGGAGCATCTGCGCGCCCATGAATCGGTGGCCCGTGCCCTGAAGGACGAGTCCCTGGAACTGCACGGCCTGTACTTCCACGTGGGGGAGGCGCAGGCGTATCTGCTCACCGAGCGGGACGGGCGGAGGGTGTTCGACCGGGTCCGGGCCGTGGACCTGGCGACGTGAGGCGGCACGTCCCGATGTGAGAGGCGTTACACCCCTTGAACCGGCTTGCTCCGGGGCCCGTGGGAAGGGGTGTCGCACAGCGCACCACTCGGCACCCGATAGGTCTAAACCAATTTGCCGTCGGCCCTTGTCAGCGCACCCCCGGGTCTGATGAGCTGTGGCCTGGGACACAACGGACACCCTGGGAAAGGCAGATGCCGTGAGCAATGAAAGCCTGGCCAACCTTCTGAAGGAGGAGCGTCGCTTCACTCCCCCCGCCGACCTGGCCGCGAACGCCAACGTCACGGCGGAGGCGTATGAACAGGCCAAGGCTGACAGGCTCGGCTTCTGGGCCGAGCAGGCCCGCCGGCTGACCTGGGCCACCGAGCCCACCGAGACACTCGACTGGTCGAACCCCCCGTTCGCCAAGTGGTTCAAGGACGGCGAGCTCAACGTCGCCTACAACTGCGTGGACCGCCATGTGGAGGCCGGCCACGGCGACCGGGTCGCGATCCACTTCGAGGGCGAGCCCGGCGACAGCCGCGCCCTGACCTACGCCCAGCTCAAGGACGAGGTCTCCAAGGCCGCCAACGCCCTGCTGGAGCTGGGTGTCCAGAAGGGCGACCGGGTCGCCGTCTACATGCCGATGATCCCCGAGACCGCCGTCGCGATGCTGGCCTGCGCCCGCATCGGCGCCGCGCACTCCGTGGTCTTCGGCGGCTTCTCCGCGGACGCGCTGGCCACCCGTATCCAGGACGCCGACGCCCGTGCTGTCTCTTATACACATC
>KL568544.1:11640-14922 GCA_000715605.1 Streptomyces speibonae
CGGCGGCTACCGGCGCGGCAAGCCCTCCGCGCTCAAGCCCGCCGTGGACGAGGCGGTCGGGCGGGTGGACAACGTGGAGCACGTCCTCGTGGTCCGCCGCACCGGCCAGGACGTCTCCTTCACCGAGGGCCGGGACGTGTGGTGGCACGACCTGGTCGACCGCCAGAGCACCGACCACACCCCGCAGGCGTTCGAGGCCGAGCACCCGCTGTTCATCCTCTACACCTCGGGCACCACGGGGAAGCCGAAGGGCATCCTGCACACCTCCGGCGGCTACCTCACCCAGGTGGCCTACACCCACTGGTCCGTCTTCGACCTCAAGCCCGAGACCGACGTGTACTGGTGCACCGCCGACGTCGGCTGGGTCACCGGCCACTCGTACATCGTCTACGGCCCCCTCGCCAACGGCGCCACCCAGGTCATGTACGAGGGCACCCCGGACACCCCGCACCAGGGCCGCTTCTGGGAGATCGTGCAGAAGTACGGCGTGACCGTCCTCTACACCGCGCCCACCGCGATCCGCACGTTCATGAAGTGGGGCGACGACATCCCCGCCAAGTTCGACCTGTCGTCCCTGCGCGTCCTGGGCTCGGTCGGGGAGCCGATCAACCCCGAGGCGTGGATCTGGTACCGCAAGAACATCGGCGGCGACCGCACCCCCGTGGTGGACACCTGGTGGCAGACCGAGACCGGCGGCATCATGATCTCCCCGCTGCCCGGTGTCACCGACGCCAAGCCCGGCTCCGCCCAGACGCCACTGCCCGGCATCGCCGCGACCGTCGTCGACGACGAGGCCAACGAGGTGCCCGACGGCGGGGGCGGCTACCTGGTCCTCACCGAGCCCTGGCCGTCGATGCTGCGCACCATCTGGGGCGACGACCAGCGCTTCATCGACACCTACTGGACCCGCTTCGAGGGCAAGTACTTCGCCGGGGACGGTGCCAAGAAGGACGACGACGGCGACATCTGGCTGCTGGGCCGGGTCGACGACGTGATGCTGGTCTCCGGCCACAACATCTCCACCACCGAGGTCGAGTCCGCGCTGGTCGCCCACCCCTCGGTCGCCGAGGCGGCCGTGGTCGGCGCCACGGACGAGACCACCGGCCAGGCCATCGTCGCCTTCGTCATCCTGCGCGGCACGGCCGCCGAGACCGAGGACCTCGTCGGCGAGCTGCGCAACCACGTCGGCGCCACCCTCGGCCCGATCGCCAAGCCCAAGCGGATCCTGCCGGTGGCCGAGCTGCCCAAGACCCGCTCCGGCAAGATCATGCGGCGTCTCCTGCGCGACGTCGCCGAGAACCGCCAGCTGGGTGACGTCACCACCCTGACCGACTCCACCGTCATGGATCTCATCCAGGCCAAGCTCCCCCAGGCGCCCAGCGAGGACTGATCGGGCACCGCCGCGGAGCACGTCCGGGCGCCCCACCACTGGTGGGGCGCCCGTGGGCGCTCCTGTGCGCTTCGGGTACGTTGGCTAAACTGAGCAAAAAGCTGTCTCATGGGGCGCCGGGAAGTCTGGTCGGCACGCGATTCGTGCTACCCGTCGACCAGAGGAACGCCTGTGACCCCACCCCGCACGCCCACCCCCCGCAAGGCCTTCGGGTACCTGTCGTTGCCCGAGCGTTCCTATGTGACGGACGCGCTGCGCACCGAGACCGTCGGCGGCGTCCTCCTACTGCTGGCCGCCGTCGGCGCGCTGATCTGGGCGAACATACCCGCACTGCATGACAGCTACGAGAGCGTCAGCCACTTCCACTTCGGCCCCGAGGCCCTCGGGCTGAACCTGTCGGTGGCGCACTGGGCCGCCGACGGACTCCTCGCGATCTTCTTCTTCGTCGCGGGCGTCGAACTCAAACGCGAACTCGTCGCCGGTGACCTGCGCGATCCCAAGGCCGCCATGCTCCCGGTGGTCGCCGCCCTCTGCGGCATGGCGGCACCGGCGATCGTCTACACGATCACCAGCAGCGCGGGGGGCGGCTCCCTCGCCGGCTGGGCCGTGCCCACCGCCACCGACATCGCCTTCGCACTCGCCGTGCTCGCCGTGATCGGCACCTCCCTGCCGAGCGCGCTGCGTGCCTTCCTGCTCACCCTCGCCGTCGTCGACGACCTGTTCGCGATCCTGATCATCGCGGTCTTCTTCACCGACCAGCTGAACTTCGCGGCGCTCGGCGGCGCAGCAGCGGGCCTGGCCCTCTTCTGGCTGCTGCTGCGCAAGGGCATCCGCGGCTGGTACGTGTACGTGCCGCTGGCCCTGGTCGTGTGGGCGCTGATGTACAACAGCGGCATCCACGCCACCATCGCTGGTGTGGCCATGGGTCTGATGCTGCGCTGCCACCGTCACGAGGGCGAGGACCAGTCCCCGGGCGAGCACATCGAGCACCTCGTGCGGCCGCTCTCCGCGGGCCTCGCGGTCCCGCTGTTCGCGCTGTTCAGCGCGGGTGTGGCGGTATCCGGCAGCGCCCTGGCGGACGTGTTCACCCAGCCCGAGACGCTCGGTGTGGTCCTCGGGCTCGTCCTCGGCAAGATGCTGGGCATCTTCGGCGGCACCTGGCTGACGGCACGCTTCACCAAGGCGTCGCTCAGCGACGATCTGGCCTGGGCGGACGTGTTCGCCGTGGCGACCCTCGCCGGCATCGGCTTCACCGTCTCGCTGCTCATCGGTGAGCTCGCCTTCGACGGCGACGCGTCGATGACGGACAGCGTGAAGGCGGCCGTACTGACCGGCTCGCTGATCGCCACCGCCCTCGCGGCCGTCCTGCTGAAGATGCGCAACGCCAAGTACCGCAGGCTGATCGAGGAGGAGGAGCGCGACGACGACCTGAGCGGTGTCCCGGACGTCTACGAACAGGACGACCCGGCGTACCACCTGCGCATGGCGGAGATCCTCGAGCGCAAGGCCGCCGAGCACCGGCGTCTCGCCCGGGAGAAGGCCGCCGCGCGAGACGCGCTTGCCGAAGTGTCGAGCGGGGCAAGCGATCAGGACCACGGTCCGGCATGATCTGACGAGACGGTACAAAAGACGGACACCGTACGCGCAGTCATGAGGACGTCCGCAGGACGTACGCAGAAGAGGGAGACCGCGATGAGCGCACCCGACGGCAGCCCGGTCGGCGCCGAACGCAGCATCGGCCAGCTGTTCGCCTCGGCGACGGCTGACATGTCGGCGCTGGTGCACGACGAGATCGCGCTGGCGAAGGCGCAGCTCAAGCAGGACGTCAAGCGGGGCGCCACCAGCGGCGGCGCGTTCACGGCGGCCGGCCTGCTGCTGCTGTTCTCCCTGCC
>KL568544.1:15111-17876 GCA_000715605.1 Streptomyces speibonae
GCCTGCTGCTGCTGTTCTCCCTGCCGATGCTGAACTTCGCCCTCGCCTACGGCATCCGCACCTGGAGCGACTGGAACCTCGCGCTCTGCTTCCTGCTGTCCTTCGCCGCGAACGTGCTGGTCGCCGTCGTCCTCGCGCTCATCGGCACCGTCTTCGCCAAGAAGGCGAAGAAGAGCCGCGGTCCGCAGAAGGTCGCCGCCTCGGTGAAGGAGACGGCCGGCGTGCTGCAGAAGGCCAAGCCGCATCCGCGTCCCGCGCTGCCGCAGGAGCCGGCCCCCCAGGCCATCGAGGCTGTGGCACGCTCGTCCTCATGACGGACCCCGCCACTCCTCCGGCGCAACCCGCTTCGGTCGTACGCCTCGACATCCCCGGCGGCACCGGGCTCACCCACCGGGACGTCGCCGCCAACGGCGCCCGCTTCCACATCGCGGAACTGGGTGACGGCCCCCTGGTGCTGCTGCTGCACGGCTTCCCGCAGTTCTGGTGGACCTGGCGGCACCAGCTGACGGCACTCGCCGACGCCGGCTTCCGGGCCGTCGCCATGGACCTCAGGGGGGTCGGCGGCAGCGACCGCACACCGCGCGGTTACGACCCCGCCAATCTCGCCCTGGACATCACCGGGGTGATCCGTTCCCTGGGCGAGCCGGACGCCGCGCTGGTCGGCCACGACCTGGGCGGATATCTGGCCTGGACGGCGGCGGCGATGCGCCCCAAGCTCGTACGGCGGCTGGCGGTGGCGTCCATGCCGCATCCCCGGCGCTGGCGGGCGGCGATGGTCTCCGACGCCAGGCAGTCGGCCGCCATGTCCCACATCTGGGGGTTCCAGCGGCCCTGGATCCCGGAGCGGCAGCTCACCGCGGACGACGGCGCGCTGGTGGCGAAGCTCATCCAGGACTGGTCGGGCCCGCACGTACCGGACGAGAAGGCGCTGGAGAACTACCGGCGCGCCATGTGCGTCCCGTCGACGGCGCACTGCTCGATCGAGCCGTACCGCTGGATGGTGCGCTCCCTGGCCCGTCCGGACGGCATCCAGTTCAACCGGCGGATGAAGCGGCCGGTGCGGGTGCCGACGCTGCATCTGCACGGCTCGCTGGACCCCGTGATGCGCACGCGCAGTGCCGCGGGCTCGGGACAGTACGTCGAAGCGCCGTACCGATGGCGGCTGTTCGACGGGCTGGGGCACTTTCCGCACGAAGAGGACCCGGTCAGTTTCTCGACCGAACTGATCAACTGGCTGAAGGATCCCGAGCCCGATCGGTAACCGGGCGAACGCTGTCGGTGCCGGTCCCGGCACTCACCCCCTGAACGCTTGTCCGACGAACGCCAATTGCCCGACGCATAGGCCAATTGGCGGCCCGCGGGGCGGTTATCGACCATGGGCCGGGGGCACAGGTCGGGGTATGGGCTGGACGCACGACTACAGTGACGCACGCCGCAATCGCCGCTCGGCGGGCGGTGTGAGCTCCCACCAGCGAGGCGGTGCACCACAGATGGCGACCACGGACCTCAGGGTGGGAATTCCGCGCATCCTCCGCCGCCGGGCCCGCTGGGTCTCGGTCCGGCTGCGCCACCCGCGCGGCTGACGGTCCGTACGCCCGTTCGCGGGACACAGAGGGCTACAGCGCGCAGCTGTCGCTGTCCACCGCCTGATTGGCCCTGCGGCCCTTGGCGATGTCCTCCCGGATCTCGTCCACGGTGAGCGCGTAACCCGTCTCGGCGTCGTCGAGCGACTTCGCGAACACCACGCCGTAGACCTCGCCCTCCGGGGTGAGCAGCGGGCCGCCCGAGTTCCCCTGACGGACCGTCGCGAAGAGCGAGTACACGTCACGGCGGACCGTGCCGCGGTGATAGATGTCGGGGCCGTTCGCCGTGATGCGTCCCCGCAGACGCGCCGCGCGGACGTCGTACGCCCCGTTCTCCGGGAAGCCGGCGACGATGGCGCTGTCACCGCTGCTCGCGTCCTCGTCCGAGAACCGCAGCGCGGGCGCCCTCAGGTCGGGCACGTCGAGGACGGCGATGTCGCGCTTCCAGTCGTAGAGGACGACGGTGGCGTCGTACTTCCTGCCCTCGCCGCCTATCTGCACGGTCGGTTCGTCGACGCCGCCCACGACATGCGCGTTGGTCATGACGCGGCGCTCGCCGAAGACGAAGCCGGTGCCCTCCAGGACCTTGCCGCAACTCGGCGCGGTGCCCATCACCTTGACGATGGAGCGCTGCGCGCGGAGCGCGACCGGGCTGCCCGCCAGGGCCGGGTCCGGGGGCCGCACCTCGGTGATCGGCTCGTTGGCGAACGGGCTGAAGACCTGCGGGAAGCCGTTCTGCGCGAGGACGGAGGAGAAGTCCTGGAACCAGGTGTCCGCCTCGTCGGGCAGCGCGCGCGAGACCCCGAGCAGCACCTTGGAGCTGCGGACCTCCTTGCCGAGCGTCGGCAGCGTCGTGCCGGCCAGGGCGGCTCCGATCAGCCAGGCGACCAGCAGCATCGCGACCACGTTGACCAGGGCACCGCCCGTGGCGTCCAGCGCGCGGGCCGGCGACCAGGTGATGTAGCGGCGCAGCTTGTTGCCGAGATGCGTGGTCAGGGCCTGGCCGACGGAGGCGCAGACTATGACCACGATGACGGCGACGACGGCCGCCGTCGTACCGACCTCGGCGCCGTCCGTCGTGGCGTCCCAGACGACGGGCAGCAGGTAGACGGCGGCGAGCCCCCCGCCCAGGAAGCCGATCACCGACAGGATGCCGACGACGAAACCCTGCCGGTAGCCGAC
>KL568544.1:18066-21617 GCA_000715605.1 Streptomyces speibonae
AACCCCTGCCGGTAGCCGACGACGGCGAACCACACGGCGGCGACCAGCAACAGAATGTCCAGCACGTTCACCGCTTCACGCCCCGCCTCGTCGTACCCAGCACGGCGCCCACCCTGTCACGAGCGCCAGTCCAGCGGGACCTGCTTGGTGCGATCCCAGGGGCGCTCCCACCCGGCGAAATGCAGCAGCCGGTCGATGACGCCCGCGGTGAACCCCCACACGAGGGCCGATTCGACCAGGAATGCCGGGCCCTGGTACCCGCTCGGGTGAACCGTGGTCGCCCGGTTGTCGGGGTGCGTGAGGTCCGCCACGGGGACCGTGAACACCCGCGCGGTCTCGTTCGGGTCGACGACCCCCACCGGCGTGCGCATGCGCCACCAGCCCAGCACGGGGGTGACGACGAAACCGCTGACCGGGATGTAGAGCTTCGGCAGGACGCCGAAAAGCTGGACGCCGGACGGATCGAGTCCGGTCTCCTCCTGGGCCTCGCGGAGGGCGGCGTGCAGCGGTCCGTCGCCCAGCGGGTCGCCGTCCTCGGGGTCGAGCGCGCCGCCCGGGAAGGACGGCTGCCCCGCGTGCGAGCGCAGCGAGCTCGCCCGCTCCATGAGCAGCAGCTCCGGGCCGCGCTCGCCGTCACCGAAGAGGATGAGGACGGCGGACTGGCGCCCCGCGCCGTTCTCCGGGGGCAGGAAACGGCTCAGCTGGCGCGGCGCGACCGTCTCCGCCGCGCGGGCCACCGGATCCAGCCAGGAGGGCAGCCCCTCCCGGCTGAGCGTCACCCGGCCGCCCTGGGTACCGCTCGTGCGCGTCATCGCCACCCCTGTCGTCCGGCCGCCTCCCACGGGTCCAACGCCCGGCGGCCCCGAGATCGTTCCGCGGGCCGCCGTGGCGCGGTCCGCTCCGTCATCCGGCCCCCAGCGGCGGGGCGGGCTTGCCGCCGGCGTCCAGATAGGCCTGCGGGGGCTTCAGCCGCTGGCCCGGAAGGCCGGCCTTCTCGTACTTGAGCAGCTTCTTCGCCTTCTCCGGATCCGTCTCGCCCTCCCCGTACGCCGGGCAGAGGGGCGCGATGGGGCAGGCGCCGCAGGCGGGCTTGCGGGCGTGACAGATTCGGCGGCCGTGCCAGATCACGTGGTGGGACAGGTCGGTCCACTCGCTCTTGGGGAACAGCGCGCCGACGGCCGCCTCGATCTTGTCGGGGTCGGTCTCCTCGGTCCACTGCCAGCGCCGTACGAGCCGCTGGAAGTGCGTGTCCACGGTGATACCGGGACGGCCGAAGGCGTTGCCCAGGACGACGAAGGCGGTCTTGCGGCCCACACCGGGCAGCTTGACGAGGTCCTCGAGCCGGCCGGGCACCTCGCCGCCGAAGTCCTCGGCGAGCGCCTTCGACAGCCCTATCACCGACTTGGTCTTGGCCCGGAAGAAGCCGGTGGGGCGCAGGATCTCCTCCACCTCCTCGGGGTTGGCGGCGGCCAGATCCTCGGGGGTGGGGTACTTGGCGAAGAGGGCGGGGGTGGTCTGGTTGACGCGCAGGTCGGTGGTCTGGGCCGACAGCACGGTGGCGACCAGGAGCTGGAAGGGGTTCTCGAAGTCCAGCTCCGGGTGGGCGTAGGGGTACACCTCGGCCAGCTCGCGGTTGATCCGGCGCGCCCGCCGGACCAGCGCGGTACGTGACTCCTGTCGGGCGGGCCTGACGACGGTTTTGGCGGGAGCGGCCCGCACGGCGGCGGCCGCCTTCTTGGGAGCGATGACCTGCTTCTTGGGGGGTGGGGCCTTCTTGACGGGAGGCTTCTTGGCAGCGGCCTTCGCCGTGGCGGCCCTCTTGGCGGGGGCGGCCTTCTTGGTCACGGCCTTCTTGGCGGTGGCCTTCTTGGCCGAACCGGCCTTCTTCGCGGCGCCGGCCTTCTTCGCGGCACCGGCCCGCTTCTCCGGTGCCGCGCCCGTGCCGGCCGAACCGCCCTCACCGGCGGCGGCCTTCTTCGACGGCGACCCCTTTGTCGTTTTCGCCGTTTCCTTACCGCCATCGGAGCCCTGTTCGCCCACAGCGGAATCGCGACGTACTGCCACCCGTGCAGCCCCCTCGGCCTGTGCTCTCACCGGCGATTTGGACACCCGGCCAGCCTACGACCCGGCACCGACATCCGCCCCGGCCCCCGAGGACCGGCGTCCAATTGGACCCCTGCCGCTTACCCCGACCGGCCCGTACGGCATCCTTGTGACAGATCACACTGTTTGGACCGTCCGGCAAAATGGGCACCACGGTCCCCTGGTACGTGGGGAGCAAGATCCCCTGAGCAGGCCGACAAGGAGAGAACTCGTGGACGACGTTCTGCGGCGGAACCCGCTTTTCGCGGCGCTCGATGACGAGCAGGCCGCGGAGCTTCGCGCCTCCATGAGCGAGGTGACCCTGGCACGGGGCGACTCCCTGTTCCACGAGGGCGACCCCGGTGACCGCCTGTACGTGGTCACCGAGGGCAAGGTGAAGCTGCACCGCACGTCCCCCGACGGCCGGGAGAACATGCTCGCCGTGGTCGGTCCGGGCGAGCTGATCGGTGAGCTGTCGCTCTTCGACCCCGGCCCGCGCACCGCGACGGCCACCGCGCTGACCGAGGTCAAGCTGCTCGCCCTCGGTCACGGCGACCTGACGCCCTGGCTGAGCGCCCGCCCCGAGGTCGCCACCGCGCTGCTGCGGGCCGTGGCCCGCCGGCTGCGCAAGACCAACGACGCCATGTCGGACCTGGTCTTCTCGGACGTCCCGGGCCGTGTCGCCCGCGCCCTGCTCGACCTCTCCCGCCGCTTCGGCGTGCAGTCCGAGGAGGGCATCCACGTGGTGCACGACCTCACGCAGGAAGAGCTGGCCCAGCTGGTCGGCGCCTCCCGCGAGACGGTCAACAAGGCGCTGGCGGACTTCGCCCAGCGCGGCTGGCTCCGTCTGGAGGCCCGCGCGGTGATCCTCCTGGACGTCGAGCGCCTCGCGAAGCGCTCCCGCTGACACCGACGACGCGGAAACGACCTGCGCCGGACGTCTCCCGCGCGGCAGAGTGATCCGCATGGCCGAAGCCGCCGGACACCGCCCCGGATTGGACGCACACGGATACCTCACGCGCGAGGGCTCCCTCGCGCGGGTGCCGCACGCGTTCCGCCCGGTCGTCGCCGCCGCGCGGGAGCGGCTGACCGCCGCCTTCGGACCCCGGCTGAACGGCGCGTACCTCTACGGCTCCGTCCCGCGCGGCACCGCACGCGTGGGCCGCAGCGACCTCGACCTGCTGGTCGCGCTGCACGGCGAGCCGACCGCAGGCGACCACGACGCCGCCCGCGTCCTGGAGGAGCGGCTGGACCGCGGATTCCGCGAGATCGACGGCGTAGGCACGCTGCTGTTCAGCCGCGAGCGGCTGCTGAGCGAGCTGGAACGGCACGACCTGGGGTGGTTCGTGTCCTGCCTGTGCACACCCCTGTCCGGCGAGGATCTCGCCCCCGTCCTGCCGCGCTACCGGCCCGACTCGCTGCTCGCCCGCGAGACCAACGGTGACCTGTCTCTTATACACATCTCTGAT
>KL568544.1:21848-23303 GCA_000715605.1 Streptomyces speibonae
ACACGGAGGAGGCCAGGCGGCCGCTGGTGCGCTTCATGTCCCGGCACCTCGTACGGACCGGTTTCACCCTGGTCATGCCGCGGTGGAACGGCTGGACCAGCGATCTGACGGAGATGGCGGCGGCGTTCGGCGCGTACTACCCGCAGCGGGCGGCGCAGATGCGGGCCGCCGCCGTCCTCGGTCACGAGCCGGCCGGTGACGCCGGGGTCCTCGCCTCGTACGTCGACGACCTCGGCCCCTGGCTCGCCGAGGAGTACGCGCGCGTGCACGGCGTGAAGGCACCGCGCCCCGCGTGACGGACGTCCGGGGCGACCGGGCGTCCACGGGCCCTAGATGAGACCGTGCTCCCGCAGATACTCCAACTGGGCGCGCACGGACAGCTCCGCGGCGGGCCACAGGGAGCGGTCGACGTCGGCGTAGACGTGGGCGACGACCTCGGACGGCGTGCGATGGCCGTCCTCGACGGCCGTCTCGACCTGGGCCAGACGGTGGGCGCGATGGGCGAGGTAGTACTCCACGGCGCCCTGTGCGTCGTCCAGGACGGGACCGTGGCCCGGCAGGACCGTGTGGACGCCGTCGTCGACCGTGAGCGACCTGAGCCGGCGCAGCGTGTCCAGGTAGTCGCCCAGGCGGCCGTCGGGATGGGCCACGACGGTCGTACCGCGCCCCAGGATGGTGTCGCCCGTGAGGATCGCCCGGTCGGCCGGGAGATGGAAGCACAGGGAGTCGGCGGTGTGGCCGGGCGTCGGTACGACCCTGAGCTCCAGGCCTCCGACGGTGACGACGTTCCCGGCGGCCAGCCCTTCGTCCCCGAGCCGCAGCGCCGGGTCCAGTGCCCGCACCCTGGTGCCGGTCAGCTCGGCGAACCGGGCGGCACCCTCGGCGTGATCGGGGTGACCATGCGTCAGGAGGGTGAGGGCCACGCGCTTGCCGGCCTGCTCCGCCGTGCCGACGACATGCCGCAGATGTCCGTCGTCCAACGGGCCGGGGTCGACCACGACGGCCAGGTCGGAGTCCGGTTCCGACAGGATCCAGGTGTTGGTGCCGTCCAGGGTCATCGCCGAGGGGTTGGGGGCGAGCACGTTGACGGCACGCGCGGTGGCGGGGCCGGAGAGGACACCGCCCCGTGGCTGGCCGGGCAGGGTGCTTGCGTCCGTCATGCGGTGGCTCCCCCGGTCGGGATGTGCTGGGTGAACTCGTCGTGTCCCGGCCAGGAGAGCACGATCTGGCCCTCCACCAGACGCGCGGTGGCCAGCACCGGCGTGAGATCCCGCGCGGGAGCCGCGTCGAGCGCCTCCGCGGCGGTGGCGTACGCCGTGAGCTGACGGAGGGTGGCGATGGTCGGGGGCATCATCAGCAGCTCGCCCCGGTCGTAGGCGGCGGACGCCGCGCGGGGGGTGATCCACACCGTGCGGTCGGCCTCCGTGGAGGCGTTGCGGGTGCGCTGGCCCCTCG
>KL568544.1:23512-25537 GCA_000715605.1 Streptomyces speibonae
CACCGTGCGGTCGGCCTCCGTGGAGGCGTTGCGGGTGCGCTGGCCCCTCGGGAGCTCGGCGACGAAGAACCAGGTGTCGTAGCGGCGGGGCTCGAACTCGGGGGTGATCCAGCGGGTCCAGGCGCCGAGCAGGTCGGAGCGCAGGACCAGTCCGCGGCGGTCCAGGAACTCCGCGAAGGACGTCTCCCGCGCGACGAGCGCGGCGCGGTCCGCCTCCCAGTCGTCGCCGGTGGTGTCACCGACCACACCGTCCGGGGTGGGCCCGGCGAGCAGCACCCCGGCCTCCTCGTACGTCTCCCGTACGGCCGCGCAGACGATGGCCTGCGCCCCCGCCTCGTCCACACCGAGCCGGTCCGCCCACCACGCGCGCGAGGGGCCCGCCCAGCGGACGTGCAGGTCGTCGTCGCGCGGGTCGACGCCGCCGCCGGGGTAGGCGTAGGCGCCGCCCGCGAAGGCCATGGACGTACGCCGGCGCAGCATGTGCACGGCGGGTCCGTCGCCGGTGTCCTTCAGCAGCATGACGGTGGCCGCGCGCTTCGGCGTGACGGGCGTGAGGCCGCCGCCCGCGAGCGCCCGGATCCGCTCCGGCCACTCCGGGGGGTACCACTGACCGTCCGCCCGCGCATTCACCATGGCCGGAGGCTAACCCGAGACGCCCGGATGTTCGAGTGCCCACCGTGACGACGGGGGACCACGGCGCGTGCCCATCCCGGGTGACCGCGCCCCGTCCGACGGCATCCGGACCCGACGGCCGCCGTGGCCGAGGGGCACCACAGGCGAGACGCACGCCCACGACAACGCCGACCGGACCCGACGCCCGCCCGCCTCCACGACCGGCGACGCCGCCGATGGGCGACGAACCCGCGCGGTTCGCGCCCGGACCGCGGCTCCACGGCACCGCCGGCCACTGGCCGGGCCCCGGCCCGCCTCGGCAGCCGGGAGAGAGGCCACGGCGGAACCACGGCCCTTGCGGGCACCGGCGCCCGTGCCCGCCCCCGGAAGATGCGGGCCGAGGTCGCCTCGCGTGCTCCCCGACGGAGGGCGGGCGCAACCCGCCTCCGGCGTGGAGCGGGCACCACAGAGCCGCGGAAGGCACCGCCGCCCGTCACGTCCCGGGAAGCCGTATAGCGCACCGGAACGTGCGGACCAAGGGGGCCGCCACAGGCCGGACGCACACCGGCGAGGACGCCCACGCGGCAGCGCCCCCACAGGCGTCGAGCGGACGGCCAGGGCAGAGGCCACCGCGACGTCAGGGCCGCTGAAGACACCGCCGATGACCACCCGCCTCCACGGCGCGACACCGCATACGGCAAGCAACGGACTCGCGCGGTCCACGCGCGAACCGCGGTTTCGCGGCCCCGCCGCCGGAGGCCGGGCTCCGACCCGCCTCGGCCGGCCCGGGGCGCGGACCAGGGCCGAACCGCAACCGTCGAAGGCAGCAGCCCATACGCAGCCCCGGAGGGCGTGCAGCCGCGCACGCGCGACGCGGCGCCGATGACATGCCGGCCCGGCACCGACGCGCGGTCCGTTTCCCCGGCGGCATCGCCCGCGCGGCGGCGGGTCACGAGGAGCGAACGGCGGATCACCCCCGCGCGGCGCCCCGTATTACGCCTCCGTGAGCTCCACCTGGATTTCGACCTCCACCGGGGCGTCCAGGGGCAGTACCGCGACGCCCACCGCGCTGCGGGCGTGGACGCCCCTGTCGCCCAGGACCTCGCCGAGCAGCTCGCTCGCGCCGTTGATGACGCCCGGCTGGCCCGTGAAGTCCGGGGCCGAGGCCACGAAGCCCACGACCTTCACCACGCGCGCCACCCGGTCCAGGTCCCCGGCGACGGACTTGACCGCGGCGAGGGCGTTCAGCGCGCAGGTACGCGCCAGTTCCTTCGCCTCCTCAGGGGTGATCTCCCCGCCGACCTTGCCCGTCGTCGACAGCTTGCCGTCCACCATGGGCAGCTGACCGGACGTGTAGACGTACCGTCCCGACCGCACGGCCGGCTGGTACGCGGCCAGCGGAGGCACCACCCT
>KL568544.1:25783-36500 GCA_000715605.1 Streptomyces speibonae
CCCCAGCTCGGCCAGCCTCGCCTCGACGGCGCTCATGCCTGCTTCTCGCGCTTCAGGTAGGCCACCAGCTGCTCCGGGTTGTTCGGCCCGGGCACGACCTGGACGAGCTCCCAGCCGTCCTCGCCCCAGGTGTCCAGAATCTGCTTCGTCGCGTGGACGAGAAGCGGCACAGTCGCGTATTCCCACTTGGTCATGCGGCCGACTCTAGCCGCTGCCGCAGCAGGTCCCGCGGCCCCCGCCCACCCCGTGTGCCCGCGCCCCGCGCGGAGCGCGATGGCCACGGTGCCGGCCCACCGCGCGGGGCGCGGGGCCCGCGAACGGCCACCCGGAGCCGCCGGGCCGCGCGGCGAGCATTTAGGCTCGAAGGCGTGAGCAGGCTCCAGGTCGTCAGCGGCAAGGGCGGAACCGGCAAGACCACGGTTGCCGCGGCCCTAGCGCTGGCTCTGGCCGAGGAGGGGAAGCGGACGCTTCTCGTCGAGGTCGAGGGCCGGCAGGGCATCGCACAGCTCTTCGAGACGGAGGCGCTTCCGTACGAGGAACGGAAGATCGCCGTCGCACCGGGCGGCGGCGAGGTGTACGCCCTCGCCATCGACCCCGAACTGGCGCTTCTGGACTACCTCCAGATGTTCTACAAACTGGGCAGCGCCGGCCGGGCCCTGAGAAAGCTCGGCGCGATCGACTTCGCCACCACCATCGCCCCCGGCGTCCGTGACGTCCTGCTGACCGGCAAGGCGTGCGAGGCGGTCCGGCGCAAGGACCGGAACGGCCGGTTCGTCTACGACTACGTCGTCATGGATGCCCCGCCGACCGGCCGCATCACCCGCTTCCTCAACGTCAACGACGAGGTCGCCGGTCTCGCCAAGATCGGGCCGATACACAACCAGGCGCAGGCGGTCATGCGGGTGCTGAAGTCACCGGAGACGGCCGTGCACCTGGTCACACTGCTGGAGGAGATGCCGGTCCAGGAGACCGCGGACGGCATCGCGGAACTGCGCGCGGCACGGCTGCCGGTGGGCAGGGTCATCGTCAACATGGTGCGGCCGCAGGTGCTGGACGCCGACGCCCTGGAACTCGTGGCGACGGTCCCTCGTTCCTCCGTCGCGCGGGCGCTGTCGTCCGCCGGCCTCGGCGGCGCGCGGCGCGGCGGACACGCCGAGCGTCTGGTGGAGCCGCTGCTCGCGCAGGCGGCGGAGTACGCCGAGCGGTACGCGCTGGAGACGGAGCAGCGCGCCGTGCTGGCGGATCTGGACGTGCCGTTGCACGAACTGCCGCTGCTCGCGGAGGGCATGGATCTGGCGGGTCTGTACGCGCTGGCCCGGCAGTTGCGCGAACAGGACGTGTCATGACCGCCCGCACCAGCACGTCCCGGCCGCCCCGGTCGTCGCGGAACGGCCGTCACCTCCGTCACCGCCACCGCCGTACCGGCCCCGTCACGGGCCGGGAGCACCGGGATCGGAAGCACCGGAAGCAGGGGATGCCATGAGCCGTCGTCCGGAACCGGCGGGGACCCAGGACCCGGCCCGTCACCACCTCTCCCCCACCCGCACGCTCGACATCGACCCGCTGATCGAGGACCCGGACACCCGGATCGTGGTGTGCTGCGGCTCGGGCGGCGTCGGCAAGACGACCACCGCGGCTGCGCTGGGCCTGCGCGCGGCCGAGCGGGGGCGCAAGGTGGTCGTGCTGACCATCGACCCGGCGCGCCGGCTCGCCCAGTCCATGGGGATCGACTCGCTCGACAACACGCCGCGCCGCGTCAAGGGCATCGACGACTCCGCGGGCGGCGAACTGCACGCGATGATGCTCGACATGAAGCGCACCTTCGACGAGATCGTCGAGGCGCACGCGGACGCCGAGCGGGCCGCCGCGATCCTGGGCAATCCCTTCTACCAGTCGCTCTCGGCGGGCTTCGCGGGCACGCAGGAGTACATGGCGATGGAGAAGCTGGGGCAGCTGCGGTCCCGGGACGAGTGGGACCTCATCGTGGTCGACACGCCGCCCTCGCGCTCCGCGCTGGACTTCCTGGACGCGCCCAAGCGGCTCGGGTCCTTCCTGGACGGCAAGCTCATCCGCGTCCTGCTGGCCCCGGCGAAGGTGGGCGGCCGCGCGGGGATGAAGTTCCTGAACGTCGGCATGTCGATGATGACCGGCGCGCTGGGCAAGGTGCTCGGCGGTCAGCTGTTGAGGGACGTGCAGACGTTCGTGGCCGCGATGGACTCGATGTTCGGCGGGTTCCGTACACGCGCGGACGCCACGTACAAGCTGCTCCAGGCGCCCGGTACGGCGTTCCTGGTGGTGGCGGCCCCGGAGCGGGACGCGCTGCGCGAGGCCGCGTACTTCGTGGAGCGGCTGGCGGCGGAGGACATGCCGCTGGCCGGTCTGGTGCTCAACCGGGTCCATGGCAGCGGCGCGGACCGGCTCTCGGCGGAGCGGGCGCTCGCCGCCGCGGAAAATCTTGAGGACCCCCGCATTGTGGATCAGGAGGACGGGAAAGCTGGACTTCGTAACTCTCCCGACACGTACGACAGTTCAGAATCTCCCGCGGCTTCGGACGTTCCCGACGGAGGCTCCCCCGCCACCACGGACGTCGACTCCCCGGACGGGAACACGGCCCCGGACGCGGATTCGGATGCCGGCGCGGAGCGGCCCGTCGAGCGGCTCACCGCGGGCCTGCTGAGGCTGCATGCCGAGCGGATGCGGCTGCTCTCCCGCGAGCAGCGCACGCGCGACCGCTTCCTCGCGCTCCACCCCGAGGTGGCGGTGACCGAGGTGGCCGCGCTGCCCGGCGATGTGCACGACCTCACAGGGCTGCGGGACATCGGCGACCGGCTCGCGGCCGACCGGCCGGAGCTGCCCGTCACACCGTAGGCCCGGAGAACCCCCGCGTGAGGGGTCCTCAGCCGACCGCGGCGAAGTTCTCGTACACCTCGTCGTCGTTGAGGGGGACCACGCCCGTCCCCCGCTCGTACTCCGTGCGCGCGGTCTCCAGCAGCCTGCGCCAGGAGGTCACGGTCGGCCGCCGGCGCAGCAGTGCGCGGCGCTCTCGCTCCGTCATGCCTCCCCACACGCCGAACTCGACGCGGTTGTCCAGCGCGTCGGCCAGGCACTCCGTACGCACCGGGCATCCGGTGCACACCGCCTTGGCCCTGTTCTGCGCTGCTCCCTGCACGAACAGTTCATCCGGATCGGTAGTGCGGCAGGCAGCCTGCGCACTCCAGTCGGTAACCCAGCCCATACCGGCGCCGTCCTCTCCCGAATCGAGGCTCCCCCACGGCGGCAGCGGCATATTCACCGCCGCCAGTTGAGGACGTTACGGAAGGTGGGCACAGCGCAACACCCCCAGCGGGCCCAATCTTGAATGGTCCGAACGGACTATGGGTAAGCGGCAGATCACCCGGGGGAGTGAGGGGGCGACATGCCCGGCAAAGGGGGCATTGCGGGTCACTTCAGTTGCGTCACAACGGACACCGCATGACACACGAGGCGGATCCGGACACGGGCTCAACACCCTTCGACGGAACTCATGTGAAAAAAGTCGAAGAGATCCGGAACGCTTCGGGGCTGCCGGACGTATTGATTACGTGGCCTCACTGCTGTGACAGTTGAGTGCAGCTTAGGCCAAGGCATATACGCTTGTCCGGCGAATGAGAACGTAGGCTGCTCCTATGCCAAAGAAGCGCTCGGGCGGTGGCCTGTCTCCCACACAGCAGGCTGCCAAGTTCCTCGGTGTCAGTGTCCTCGCGGGGGCCGTCATGGCCGGCATCGCGCTGCCCGCCGTGGGCGCGCTGGGCCTGGCGGCCAAGGGTTCGGTGGAGAGCTTCGACGAGCTCCCGGCCAACCTGAAGACCCCGCCGCTGAGCCAGCGCACCACCATCCTCGACGCCGAGGGCGGCCAGATCGCCACGGTCTACTCGCGCGACCGCACGGTGGTCGGCCTCAAGGACATCTCGCCGTACATGCAGAAGGCGATCGTCGCGATCGAGGACTCGCGCTTCTACGAGCACGGCGCGATCGACCTGAAGGGCGTCCTGCGCGCGATGAACAGCAACGCGCGCAGCGGTGAGGTCTCCGAGGGCGCCTCCACGCTCACCCAGCAGTACGTCAAGAACGTCTTCGTCGAGGAGGCCGGCGACGACCCGACGAAGGTCGCGCAGGCCACCCAGCAGACCATCGGCCGCAAGATCCGCGAACTGAAGTACGCGATCCAGGTCGAGGAGGAGCTGGGCAAGAAGACGATCCTCGAGAACTACCTGAACATCACCTTCTTCGGCCAGCAGGCCTACGGCATCGAGGCCGCCGCCCAGCGCTACTTCTCCAAGTCCGCCAAGGACCTCAACATCCAGGAGTCCGCCCTCCTCGCCGGTCTCGTCCAGTCACCGAGCCGCTACGACCCGATCAACGACGAGACGGAGGCGAAGAAGCGGCGCAATGTCGTCCTGCAGCGGATGGCCGAGGTCGGCGACATCTCCCAGGAGCAGGCCGACAAGGCCGCGAAGAGCCCGCTGGGCCTGAAGGTCAGCAAGCCGAAGAACGGCTGCATCACCGCGGTCAGGGGCGCGGGCTTCTTCTGCGACTACGTGCACGAGGTGTTCCTCAACGACCCGGTCTTCGGCAAGACCCGGGAGGAGCGGGCCAAGGTCTGGAACCGGGGCGGTCTGACGATCAAGACCACGCTGGACCCGCAGGCGCAGGAGGCGGTCCAGCAGTCCGTCAAGGACCACGTCTACCAGAAGGACGAGGTCGCCACCGCCGCCACCATCGTGGAGCCCGGCACCGGCAAGGTCCTCGCGATGGGCCAGTCCCGGCCGTACGGCAACGAGGCCAAGAAGAACGAGACGATGCTCAACCTCTCGGTCGACGCGAGCCACGGCGGCGGCGCGGGCTTCCAGCCCGGTTCGACGTTCAAGCCGATCGTGGCCGCGGCGGCCCTCGAGGGCGGCATGCCGGCGACCAAGGTGTACGCGTCGCCGTACGAGATGGAGTACCCGAGCCCGGTCCAGGCCTGCGACGGCAAGATCTGGAACGAGAAGGGCGTCACGCTCACCAATGAGAACGAGACCGAGGTCGGTCCGTACGACATGAAGGAGGCGACCGCGAAGTCGGTCAACACCTACTTCATCGAGATGATCTCGGAGATCGGCATCTGCCCGGTGACGACGATGGCGGAGAAGATGGGCGTCGAGCGGGCCGACGGCGGTGACCTCGCCCAGGCCCCGTCCATCGCCCTCGGCACCATGGAGATGTCCCCCCTGACGATGGCGGCCGGGTACGCGACGTTCGCCTCGCGCGGGATGTACTGCACGCCGGTGGCCATCGAGTCGGTCACCCAGAAGGTCGACGGGAAGACGGAGTCCCTGGAGGTTCCGAAGTCGACCTGCCGGCGCGCGATGTCGGAGACCACCGCCGACACCATCAACACCCTGCTGAGGGGTGTGGTCGAGGACGGTACGGGTACGCAGGCGGGCCTGGGCAGCAGCCGTCCCAGCGCCGGCAAGACGGGTACGACGGACGAGCGGTACGCGGCCTGGTTCGTGGGCTACACGCCGAACATGGCCGGCTCCGTCTGGGTCGGCGACCCCGCCCACAAGCGGAAGATGCAGAACATCACCATCGGCGGCGTCCCGCACGACAAGGTGTTCGGTGGTGCCGTACCGGGCCCGATCTGGCGCGACATGATGAACGGCGCTCTGGACGGCAAGGAGGCGCCCGACTTCAACCTGGTGAACATCCCGGACCGCAAGGACCGCGACAAGGACCGGGACAAGGACCGCGGCCGTGACCGTGACGACGACGGGAACAACGGCGACGACGGCTTCCTCGGCGGCCTGATCAACGGCGGCGGTGGCAACGGCGGTCCCGGCGGCAACGGCGGCCCGGGCGGCACCGAGCCGGACCCGACGTTCTCCATCCCGGAGGGCTTCATCGAGGGACCGGGCAACGGCCCCGGAGGACGCGACTGACCGCCTCCGCGCGCACCGACAGGACTCCCCCTTTTCCTGAAAGAGGGGGAGTCCTCTTTTTTCACCGATCGCACAACGGCATCGGACAAACCTCCGGCGGCTGGCGTAATTGCGCCAACATCATTGACCCGAACAGCTCCTTTCGTGAAAGTTTGCACCCCTTTCAAGAATGCCGAACCTCCCCGTATGGTCATCACGCATGTGAACGGGGTGTGGACAAAGGGGGCGGGGGTTGTCCGAGAAACCGGACATAGGTGATACGGAACTCAAAATTCTCAGCCTGCTGTATTCGGGCCTGGATGATGCCTCGATTGCCAGGCGTCTGCATGTGGGGCACCGCACCGTGCAGCGGCATGTGCAGGGTTTAATGATCCGCCTGGACGCACCGGGGCGGGTCGCCCTGGGAGCCAGGGCCCAGGAATTCGGCCTGCTCGGCAGAGCCGACCGCGGGCGGCGTGAACACATTCCGCCGTCGCAGCTGGGGTCACGCACGGAGCCGAATGCGTCGATGCCGGACCGGCACCGCACTTCTCATTCCTGATCCGACCGCTTCCCAAGGCCTATCTGTGGGACGTAACGACATGACACTGCCCAGAACGCACCGGCGAAACGTTTCTCGCCTCTCCTCCCTGTCCGGCCTGGCGATCCTTGTCTGCGCGCTCGGCCTTGTCTCCTGCGCGCCGGGCAGCGACGGAGCCGCGGGCGACGGCAGCGTCGGCGAGGACGGGGTCGACAAGAGCCACTGGCCGACGGCACAGGTCGAAAGGGGGCTGGTCAAGGGCCTGGCCCTGCCCATCGAGCACTACCTGCGGACCTATCCCGAGGAAGTGGCGATCCAGCGTGCCAAGAACGCGCTGAATCGCGCGTGCATGAAGCGATTCGGCTTCGACTACGACCCTCCGGCTCCCGGCGGGCGCCCCGCGCACAGCTACAACGCGGCCAACATGAAGCGGCGTTGGGGCATCACGGATCCGGCGGAGGCGAAGGAGCACGGTTACCGGCTGCCGCAGGAGCCCAAGGACGACGACTGGCGGCCGTACGAGCTGGAGGGCCCGGACGCCAACTACGTCTTCGACCTCACCCTGGCATCCGGCGCTTCCGCGGCTTCCGGCGCTTCGGGCGCTTCCGGCTCTTCGAGCGCTTCGGATGCTCCGGGCGCTCCGGGTGCTTCGGGCCAGAAGCCGCCCACGGACGCCACGTACAAGGGCAACCGGATCCCCGAGGGGGGCTGCCGGGGCGAAACGGACCGCAAGCTCGGGACGTACGACGACAGTCTGGCCGCGAAGATCAACGTCGAGACGTTCCAGCGGGCCAAGCAGGCGCCCGAGGTGCTGGCGGTGAACCGTCGGTGGTCCTCCTGCATGAAGAAGAAGGGGTACCGGGTCGCCACCCCGCTGGAGGCGCTGAACCAGGCATTCGCCAAGGGCACCACGGAAGCGTCGCAGGCCGAGACAGCCATGGCGATCGCCGATGTCGAGTGCAAGAAGTCCACGCACTTGATCGACGTGTATTTCTCGACCGAGACCGCCCTGCAGAAGAAGCGGATCGAGGAAGAGCAACTCGGCCTGGACGAGCAGAAGGCGAAGAACGAAAAGGTCATGAAGCGGGCCGCCGAGTACCGCTGACCAGCTGAGTACCGCTGACCATCCACCACCAGGAGAGGAAAACACGTGGGCTTTCGGAAGAAGTCCGGAGCGATCGCGGCTGCCGCCACAGCCGCCGCCACCATGACCCTCGGCTTCCCCGGCACCGCGTCCGCGGCGACCGTCTACTCCTCGGATCAATGCAGCGCCAGCGGAAACACCCGCTGCATCATGCTCAACTACAACTCCGGGAACGGCGGCTGGCTGAGTGCCTGCTTCCTGTCGAACACGCAGATCCCGGACTACTCCGGCCGCTACGCCGGCGACGGAATCCACTACTACTACGTCTTCAACAACTACCAGATCCAGTACAGCCTGCACTACGGGACAAGCGGCTGCTGGGGCGGCAACGGCGCGGACCAGCCCGTCAAGAACAACGCCGCCGCCGTCGGCAACAACCTGACCAGCTGCACCGCCGTGATCCACTACAACTCGGGATACGGCGGCGCCACGGACAAGTTCTCGGCGGGCCACAACGGCAATCTCAACGCCACGCTGAAGAACGACAACGCGTCCCAGTCACTGTCTTGCTGACCCGCGCGGCACTGCCCGCGTACGGGGAACCGAATCGACGGAAGGAAACGCTTGTGCGCCGCACGGCAAGGACAACCGCAGCGAAAATCGCGACGACCCTGGTGGCCGCCTGCACCATGGTCGGAATCGCCTCGTCCTCCGCCCAGGCCGACGATCCGGTCGCGAGTATCTACGTGGACCAGATGTGGGGCCGCGGCGGCTACTGCGAATTCCGTCCCTACGGTGAGCACCTCATCATCAAGGACCGGGTCGCCGACGGGCACTCCGCCGTCGCGGAACTCACGGTCGACGGATACGGGACGTACTACTACTGGAACAGTAAGGGCAGTGGCACCACCCGCGACGTCAATCTCTCGTTCGCCGAGGACCACCATGTGACGCTGCGCTGCCTGCTCGGCGACTGGCAGGGCACGCCCACCGGCGGCATCATCTGGGACAGCTACGACAAGATGCTGGAGTTCGCCAGGACCTGGACCTGAGGTCCACGGGCCGCAGGCCCTCACAGGTGAGGGGCCCGGCATGCGCTGCCGGGCCCCTCATCCGCACTCAGTCACGCGGAAGGCGACGCATCACCCGCACGCCACGTCGTCCACGCTTCGGCCGGCCCAGTTCCTCCTCTGCGGATCCTCCTCGGACAGCGAGAGCGTGATGCAGCGGCCGTTGGTCGACGTCTTGCTCACCGGTCCGGCGTAGGAGTGGAAGTTGCCTTCGTCCTCCGTCCTCGTGCCGTTCCCGATTCTGATGCCGATCTTCATCGGATGCCGCGTTCCGGCGAACTTCTTGGCCACCAGAACGGCACAGTTCGTACCGCCGCCGGCGCTGGAGTAGTACAGGTAGGCAGTGGACCACACTTCATTGTTGGTCCCGATCAGGTTGTACGCGCCGATCTGGGATCCAGGACACCCGTATGCGCCGGCGAACGCACTGGGGGCAGCCGCGAGATTGAGTCCGGCGACGGCCATTCCCACGGCCGCGACATACCCGATGCTCCTCCGCATGACCCGCATCACTCCTGACTGATCGGTCCCTCCCGAAGGGAGGAAATCGGTTGAACGAATCAAAACTGACTCGATTACCGATCAGTCAAGCACGGAGCATCTTTCCGGGTGACGGTCGAATGGGAGCGTGGCGTAATTACGCCTTCGCTTTCCGCGGGGCCGCTCAGCCGGCCAGCGCCTTCTTGACCAGCGCCGCGACCCGGCCGCCCTCGGCCCGCCCCGCGACCTTCGGGTTCACGATCTTCATGACCTGCCCCATGGCGCGCGGCCCCTCGGCCCCGGCGGCCTTCGCCTCCTCCACCGCCTGGGCGACGACCTGCTGCAACTCCTCGTCGCTCAGCTGCTGCGGCAGATAGGCGGCCAGCACCTCGCCCTCCGCCTTCTCCCGCTCGGCCTGCTCGGGACGGCCACCCTGCGCGAAGGCCTCCGCCGCCTCGCGGCGCTTCTTCGCCTCACGGGTGATCACCTTCTGCACCTCGTCGTCGGAGAGCTCCCGCTTCTCCTTCCCCGCGACCTCCTCCTTGGTGATCGCGGCGAGCGTCAGCCGGAGCGTCGAGGAGCGCAGCTCGTCGCGCTCCCTGATCGCGGCGTTGAGGTCATCCTGCAGCTTCGACTTGAGCGTGGTCATGGCCCGATTGTCGCAGGTACCTGTGCGAGAACGCCCGCCGATTTAAGATCCCCTGGATCCAGGCGTGTTCGGCCCGCCGTCCGCGGTCTGACACGATGGACGCATGCGCGCGCGATACGGAATCCCCCTGGGAATCACGGCGGCCGGGGCCGCCGGGCTGCTGTACGCGGCGGGCTTCGAGGCCCGCTCCTTCCGACTGCGGCGGGTGACCGTCCCGGTACTGCCCTCCGGGATGAGGCCGCTGCGCGTGCTGCAGGTCTCCGACATCCACATGGTCGGGGGCCAGCGCAAGAAGCAGCGCTGGCTGCGCTCCCTGGCGGGCCTGCGCCCCGACTTCGTGATCAACACGGGCGACAACCTCTCGGACCCGGAGGGCGTCCCCGAGGTCCTCGACGCGCTCGGCCCCCTGATGGAGTTCCCGGGCGCGTACGTCTTCGGCTCCAACGACTACTACGGCCCCAAGCCGCGCAACCCCGCCCGCTACCTGCTCGAGAAGGTCCAGGGCCGGCACGGCCTGAACGGCAACCCCCCGGTGGTCGGCGCGGTCCACAACCCGTGGGAGGACCTGCGGGACGGTTTCGACTCCGCGGGCTGGCTGAACCTGACCAACACCCGGGGCACCCTGAAGTTCGAGGGCGCGTCGGTCGAGCTGACCGGCCTGGACGACCCGCACATCAAGCGGGACCGCTACCTGGAGGTGGCGGGCGGCCCGTCGAACGCCGCGGACTTCTCCATGGCCGTCGTCCACGCCCCCTACCTGCGCGTCCTGGACGCCTTCACGGCCGACGGCTACCCGCTGGTCCTGGCCGGCCACACCCACGGCGGCCAGCTGTGCATCCCGTTCTACGGCGCCCTGGTCACCAACTGCGACCTGGACACGGACCGCGTGAAGGGCCTGTCCACGCACACGGCAGAGGGACTGTCTCTTATACACATCTCTGAGCGGGCTGGCAA
>KL568544.1:36741-37006 GCA_000715605.1 Streptomyces speibonae
AGATGTGTATAAGAGACAGACTACACACCGGTGCGCTTCGCCTGCCCCCCGGAGGCGACACTGCTGACCCTCGTCGACCGCGACCAGGGCACGCTCCGGTAACCCGTCCGGCCCACCCATATCGCCCCGACCGGGACATCCGCGCACGCTGGGGTGCATGACCGCGCCGATACCCAGGGACATCCCGGACCTCCCCGCCCTGCCGCGCTCGAAGCCGCGGCTGCTTCCCTCCGCCGTCCCCGCCAGGGCCGTCGTACCACTGGTA
>KL568544.1:37199-39440 GCA_000715605.1 Streptomyces speibonae
GATGTGTATAAGAGACAGGCGTACCGCCTGGCACTGGCGCTGCTGGCGGCCGGCGCGGTCCTGGTCGAGACGCTCGCCGGCAGCCCGACCCGGATCCTGAGCTACTTCGTGGTCCAGAGCGCGGTCCTGCTGGCCGTGGTCATGCTCGCCTCGGCCCGCCGCGCCTGGCTCGCCCGGCACCCGCTGCCGGGCGCGATCACCGGAGCGACGCTCCTCTACGTCACGATGGCGGCCCTCGTCCACCACACGCTCCTCGCGGACGCCACGCCCCGTTTCACCATGGCGGACGGCCCCCTCGGCCCCGCCTGGCTGGAGCCCCTCGCGGCCCACACCCTGCACACGGTGCTCCCGGTGGCCGCGCTCCTGGACTGGCTCCTCCTCTCCCCCTCCGCCCGCATGCACCTCCGCCAGGCCGCGACGTGGCTCCTCTACCCCATGGCCTACCTGGTCCTCACCCTGGCCCGGGGCGAACTCCTCCCCGGCTCCCCCACCCGCTACCTCTACCCCTTCCTCGACGTCGCCCGTGATGGCTACCGGAGCGTCCTCGCCAACGCCCTCCTCCTCGGCCTCGCCTTCTACGCCGTGGCCGTCCTCCTGGTGGCCCTGGACCACGCCCGCCCGAACCCGGTCCGCCGCCGCCCCTCGAAAACCGGATTTCGCCTCTAGCCACCAGTGGGCTAAAGTAAACGTCGTCGCCGCGACAGCAGCGACGATCGGGGTGTAGCGCAGCTTGGCAGCGCGCTTCGTTCGGGACGAAGAGGTCGTGGGTTCAAATCCCGCCACCCCGACAGAGAAACACCAGGTCAGGGGCCTGATCCGCGAAAGTGGGTCGGGCCCCTGAGTGGTTTATGGCTTCCCTGGGAGCCGCTTGGGAGCCGGATTCGGGAGTCGGGATTCGGTCCCAAGCATCCCCTTTACGGGCAGCACCGGGTCCATCGGTGGGCGTGCCGGCCGACGGACAGTCCGTGGGGAAAACTCGGTGGCCCTGCCTGCTGGGCCGGCGAGCACCCCCTGCCCCGCGAGGCGCTGCGAGACCGCACCGGGTCGGCGTCCCCTCCGCTGCGTCTGGCGCCTCTGCCAGCGGAGGGGTTGCGGCGCGAGCCGTCGTTGCTCGGCCGGATGGCACGGGTCCTGCTCGAGCTGAACTTCCCGCCCTCGCTCCACGGCGACCTGTGCGAAGCCGTCGACCTGGAGCTGGAGCCGACGGAGAGCGAACAGTTCTCGGCCGTGCGCGGAAGGGGGGATCCCCGGATGCGGGGGCGGGTCCTGACGGCATACGAGTACCAGTGCGCCTTCGGCGGCTACGACGGCAGGATCGGCACGTTGCCGGTCGGGCTGGAGGCCGCGCATGTGCGCTGGTGGGCATTCGACGGCCCGGACGACGTCGGCAACGGCCTGTGTCTGTGCTCGCTGCACCACAAGCTCTTCGACAAGGGCGTCCTCGGTATCGGTGACAGTCACCGCATCCTGGTCTCGCAGCGCTTCGTCGGCCACAGCCCCGCCGCACGCGAGCACGTCATAGCGCTCGCCGGCCGCCCGTCCATCGGACCTCAACCGGGTGCCAGTCCCGTCGCGGCGGTCCACCGCTCCTGGCACACCAGCCAGGTCTTCCACGGCAGCCCACGCCCCGCCCCGGCCGCCTGATCGCCGAGCGCCTGTCACGTGGCCCGCTGGTAAGGAGTGCGATACCGGGAGTATGGTCTCTTGTATGGCGACGAAGAAGGTAACCGTGACGATTCCCGAGGATCTCCTGGACGAGATCCGCGCGGACGCGGCAGAGCGGGGCCTGTCGGCGTATGTCGCCGAGGCGCTGCGCTTCAAGCGTGACCGGGACCGGCTCCTGGAACTGGTCGACTGGTTGCAGGAAGAGCACGGCCCCATCACCGAGGACGAGCATGCGGCAGCGCTCGTCGAGCTGGACGAACTCGACGCCGAACACGAGCGGCGTCGAACCGCCGGAAAGCACAACGCCGGAGAGGCTGCGTGAAGAAGCGAGCCGGTGAGCACGGACAGAGAGCCCTCCGCGTCTTCGTACTAGATTGTGAAGCCCTGTCCCTTGCGGTACGCGGTTACCGGAGGATGATCGCCTGGCTCGACCTCGCGGCACGCGGGGAGGCCGAAGTGGTGACGTCCCCCATGACACTGGTCGAGGCGTACGACGGCAGAACGACCGAGCAGCGCTGGGACTGGGTACTGTCCCGGCTCCAGGTCGTCGACATCGGGAAAGACGAGGCCCGCCAG
>KL568544.1:39672-45240 GCA_000715605.1 Streptomyces speibonae
ACTTCTGGCCGACGCCAAGTTGCACGGCCACAAGCACGCGATCGATGCCGTGCTCGCCGTCATCGCGCGACAGCAGAGGGGACAGGTCACCGTCTTCACCTCGGACGTCGACGACCTGGAGAAGTTGGTCCCGGACACGATCGTCGTCAAGAAGGTGTGACCCGACCCGCGCCTCTCCAGCGCCATCCAGGCAGCAGCACCCTTGGGAGCCGTCTGGGAGCAGCCCTGCTCCCGATGCCCCCTCCACACCACCCGAGGCCAACCAGGACCACTCACCTGACCTGCGCAAACACAATCCGGCGGGTATGCCTTGGTCGGAGAGCAGGGACACGAAGCTGTGCCGGAGTTCCCTCGGGATCCACCTCGGTGATCCGGCCAGTACGCCGGTCCGCTCTCCAGTTGGCGTCGATCTGATGCGAGCCGGCTCCGGGAATTGAGCTACGAGTCATCGCGCGATCGTTGGCAATCGCCTACTGCTTTGCCGCGGGTCGGTGGCCACCGTGACGTGTTTATGCCAGTCGAATCGATTGCCCGTGATCATGGCGACTTGTACGTTCCACGCGTGCTCACACGACTCCTCACCACCTTCACCCTCGCCGGAGCGCTGGCCATCGTGCCTGTCACGTCTCCTGTCAGTGCAAGGGCCGCGGCCAAAACCGCCCCCGACAGGGCAGGCGCTGTCACCAAGTCCGATGTGGTCACGCTCGTGACCGGCGACGTCGTACGCCTCGACACACTCGCCGACGGCACGCAGCAGGCCCTCGTGGTCAGGACCGCCCCCGGAAGCTCCAACGCCGGCACGCACACGTATGTGCATGACGGTGACGTGTACGTCGAGCCGGCGTCGGCGCTGCCACTTCTGGCGGCCGGCAAGCTCGACAAGCGGCTGTTCGACGTCAGTGCGCTCGTGCGCCAGGGGTACGGCGACGACGACCGGAGCACGCTGCCTCTCATCGTCACCTACCGCTCCGGAACGAGCCTGACCTCCAAGGCCGCGCCCGCCGGGGTCAAGCTCCGCGCGACGTTCGCGGACGCCAGGGCGCTGGCCGTCACGCAGCCCAAGCACGCCCGAGCTTCGTTCCTGACCGACGTGCGGAAGCGGTCCGACATCGAGAAGGTCTGGCTGGACGCGCGTACTCACGCCGTCAAACCGGACCTCACCCGGAAGACCGCGAAGCCCTCCACGGCCAGGACCAAGACGTCGAACGACGGAGCGGGGTCGACGATCGCGGTGCTCGACACCGGCATCGACGCCTCCCATCCGGACTTCGCCGGGCGGATCGACGCGATGCGGGACTTCACCGGCGGGAACGAGCCCACTGACCGGTTGGGCCTGGGCACGCACTCCGCCTCGGTCGCGGCAGGCAGTGGCGCCGCCTCCGGTGGGCAGTACGCCGGCGCCGCGCCGGGTGCCCACCTCGTGGTGGGGAAGGTGTACGACGACACCGGCCGCGGCTACGAGTCGTGGGCCATCGCCGGTTTGGAGTGGGCGGCGGAATCCGGTGCCGACATCATCGACGTCAATGTGACCGGTGCCGTCACCCGTGGCAATGATCCACTCACCCAGGCGGTCGACACCCTGAGCGGGGACTCGGACGCGCTGTTCGTCGTCCCGACCGGGCAGAGTGGTCACGAGGAGGCGGGGACGAGCCATGTGAACGCGCCGGGCGCGGCTGCCGCCGCCCTCACTGTCGGCGGCGTCAACGCGCGCACCGGGTTCTGGTGGGATCAGTCGCGGCACGGGGTGATGGCAGACGGCGGCGCGGTCAAGCCCGAGCTCATCGCACCGGCTGTCGACGTCATCGGCGCGGTTCCCGGAGGCGGTTACGCGAGCGCTTACAGCACCGTCCCTGCCGGAGCACACGCCGCAGGCGCGGCGGCAGTACTGCACGCGAAGCATCCTGACTGGTCGCCGAGCCTGCTCAAGGCAACGCTGGCAGCAACCGCCGCGCCTGTCGAGGACAGCGGCACCTTCACCGTGGGCGGAGGAGCCGTCGACCTTCACCGCGCCATGGCTCAACCGGTCACCGTCGACCGGGGCGTGACGAGCTTCGGTCACCTGACTCGGCCGTACAGTGCTGACCAGTTGCGGCAGCAGCGCAAGCTGACGTACAAGAATCACGGCGAGAAGGCGCTGACGGTCAACCTGTCCACCGACCTGGCCGGTACCACAGTCCAGCCGTCGACGGTCAGCCTTGCGCCCGGCGCCTCGGCCGAGGTCACGGTGACCCTTGACGCGACCGAGCTGGATGCCGGCGAGTACAGCGGCCGCGTCACCGCGACCGGTCCGACCGGCGATTTGGCCACCGCGGTCGGTTTCGTCAAGCAGGACGACACGGTCGATGTGACGTTCCGGATGCTCGACCGCAACGGACGACCGGGCGACGGTACGGTCCGCGTCACGTCGTACAAAGGGGGTGGAGCGCCCTACCCCGAGGACCTCATCTTCACCCCTGGCCAACAGGAGTGGACCCTGCGGCTGCCTGAAGGCGACTACAACGTCTTCGGCGTGATCGGTACGCCGGATGCCTCGGGCGACCAGTTCACCGACATGAGCATTGTGGGACTGCCTGAACTGGCCGTTCTTGCCCCCAACTCCACCGTCACCCTCGACGCGCGGACCGCGCGGCCGATGACGCTGTCGACACCGAAACCGTCGGCGACGCACAACGTGGCGATCCGCTGGGACCGCGGCGATCCGGGTGATCCGCACGCGATTTCCGAGGAGTGGCAGAGCCACATGACCGCCGGCGCGCCGCCGCGCATCTCGATGTCGTCGACGCAGAAGGTCACCGACGCGGGATTCGCGGTCACCTCGATGTGGGATGCCGGCGTACCACTACTGCGGGCGAAGTCGAGTCGTGGCCGGATCGAAGCGTGGTACGCCGGCGGTCCCCTCAGCGAAGGCAGGCATCGGCACCGGCTGGTCGACGCCGACGCCCACCCGAAGCAGGTGGCCGGCGCGGTAGCGCTGGTCCAGCAGCCCAGTGACACTCCACTCGAAGCCCTGGTCCACAACCTCGCCCAGGCCGGGGCGGTCGCCGTAGCCGTCTACCCGGAGAAGAACGGAGAGCTGCTCCCCAAGCACGACGACGCGGAAGTCGTGACGTTGTCGATGCCGCGTTCCGAAGGCCTGGAGCTGCGCTCGGCCACTCGCCGGCCCGGGGCCTGGATCGAGCTGACCGAGACGCCGCGTTCGCCGTACGCCTATGACGTCAGCTTCGTCGAGAACCAGCAGGTCGGCCGCGACCTCGGCTACCGGGTACGCCCCTCGGACGTGGCCGCAGTGCCGACACGCATCTACTCGTCCGGAACCGGCACGGCCGAGAGCGGCTCGATCGTCAGCCAGCACAGGAACCGGTCCTGCGGCTGCACGTCGGCGCCCGTCACCGACTGGATCCCGACCCTGGGCTACACCCGCACCCAGTACGTGACCGCCGATCGTGACGTACAGGCTGCGACGGCATGGCAGTTTTCCGCCGGACGCACCCTGGTCCGTCCTCGTGAGTTCCCGACGTACCGGCGGGGAGATCACGCGACGCTCGAGTTCCTCAAGGCCCCCTACTCACCGGGTGTTTCCGGTGGCCACCAGCCGAACAGCCAGAGCGGCACCACACGAAGCGGTGACATGATCGCCCTCGGCTACGCGGCGTTCACCGACGCGGCCGGGAACTGGTCGAGCGGCCTGCCGGGCGCTTCGGTCAGCACCGCTCTGTACGTCGGCGACACCGAGCTCTACAGCACCTCGCTCACGTACGGCGACGTGCGTGTCCCGGCAAGCTCCAACCGCTACCGGCTCGTTTCCGACGTGACCAACACAGGAAACATCCTCGGTCTGATGTCCAGCGCCCACACCGAGTGGACCTTCCGCTCCGCCAACGCCGGAGCCGGAGAGAGCCCTCAGATCCTTCCGCTGATCGACATCGACTACACCGACATCTCCGACGCACGGTCCAGCCGTAGCGCGCTCGACTACGCCAACAGCGCTCACCGGGGAGACCGCGTCTCCCTGGACCTCGGCGTCGCCCACCAGCCCGGCTCTTCCGCCGGACCGATCCGCACAGTGTCCGTGCAGGTCTCCTTCGACGACGGTGCGACCTGGCAGAACACCTCCGTCGACAAGCGCCGCGATGGTCACTACACGGCGACGTTCTCCCACCCCGACAAGGGCGAGTTCGCCTCCCTGAAGGTTTTCGCCGCCGACACCGACGGCAACACCACCGATCAGACGCTCAGCCGTGCCTACCGCCTGCACTGACCCCGTCGCCGTGGCAAGGTGACAAAGCGCCTGGTCCTCGTCCGGCCTGCCGTCACCGTGATTCAGCCGCGCCCCGCAGAATGGGGGCGTAACTTCCTTGAGAGGACTGTGTGATGACTGACCGGCCGTTGACGCTCATGGCGGTGCATGCCCATCCCGACGACGAGGCCACCGGGACCGGGGGGATTCTCGCGCGGTATGCGGCGGAGGGTGTGCGGACCGTTCTGGTGACCTGTACCGACGGCGGTTGCGGTGACGGGCCGGGGGGTGTCAAGCCGGGTGAGCCGGGGCATGACCCCGCGGCCGTGGCCGCCATGCGCCGGGAGGAACTCCAGGGGAGCTGCGGGATTCTGGGGGTCGGTGATCTGGAGATGCTGGGGTACGCCGACTCGGGGATGGCGGGCTGGCCGAGCAACGACGCGCCCGGGTCCTTCTGGCGGACCCCCGTGGAGGAAGGTGCCGCCCGTCTCGCGGAGCTGATGCGGCACTACCGGCCCGATGTGGTCGTCACCTACGACGAGAACGGTTTCTACGGTCACCCCGACCACATCCAGGCCCACCGCATCACCATGGCGGCGCTGGAGCTGGTCACGCTGACGCCGAAGGTGTACTGGACCACGGCACCGCGTTCGGCGATGCGGCGGATGGGCGAGGTCTTCCGGGAGGTGTTCCCGGACATGCCGGAGCCGGATCCCGCCGAGGCGGCCGCGATGGCCGAGATCGGTCTGCCCGAGGACGAGATCACCACGTGGGTGGACACCACCGCGTTCAGCGGCCGAAAGTTCGACGCCCTGGCCGCGCATGCCAGCCAGGGCGAGAACATCTTCTTCCTCAAGATGGGCAAGGAGAGGTTCGGCGAGCTGATGGGCGTGGAGACCTTCGTGCGGGTGCGGGACACCACCGGCGCGGAGCTGCCCGAGAACGACCTCTTCGCCGGACTGCGCTGACGCGCGCACCGGGTGGGCTCAGCCGGTGGGTCCGATGCGGAGGACGGCGGTGGTGTCCGTCGTTGTGACGACCTCCAGGCTCATCACGTCGTTGATGGTCGCGACCGTGCCCTTGTCGCAGCTCATGCCGACTCCGCCGCCGCCCGCGGACGACACGCCCCCGCCGCCGGAGCAGCCGGAGATGCTGTAGCCCGTTCCGGTGAGCGGGGCCGCCATCTCGACGGTGCCGTCGCTGATCGCCCGCACCTCGATCGGGCCCAGGCCGTAGGTGTCGGGAACGTTCACCTTGTCGCCGACCTCGACCTCCACCTCGCACGTGCCGTCGGCGCAGGGGCCGGTCGGGCTCGGGGTGGGGGTGGAAGC
>KL568544.1:45414-46254 GCA_000715605.1 Streptomyces speibonae
GGGGGTGGAAGCCGCCGTGGAGGGCGCGGGGGTGGCGGTGGTGGGGGTCGGGGTGTCTGCGGCGGTGGAGGTGTCCGAGGAGTCCGAGGAACATGCTGTGAGGGCTGCCAGGAGCATGGCGGCGATCACTGCGGTCGTTGATGTTCGGCGCATCATGAGGGCCATGAAACCCCGTCGCGCGCGGGACCCCTCCCCGGACGTCACGCGAGGTCGGTCACCGGAACCGGGTGTCCGGTCAGCGGTCGGTCACGGGGCGGTTGCCGGCATGTTTCCCCGGTGTCGTAGGGTGCCTCGTTCATGGGCCCGGGAACACTCGCTTGAGGTAGGGGGACGGTTGTGGGCGGCGCTTCGCGCATGGGGTATACGCCGTTGCCGGACGGCGGGGTGCGGTACGACATGGCCACGCGGGAACGGCGGCGGCTGTCGGTCGTGGCCCATCTCGACGGGTCCCGGACGTTGCAGGTGTACGACACGGACGACATCGGTGCCGACGCGCTGTCCCTGCGGCTGGCCGCCGACGAGGCGGCGGTGCTCATGGACGCCGTGATGCCCGCCCGGCACAGCCCCGGCCTGCTGGCGACGGCCGAACTGGGTCTGGTAGCCGAGCGGATCGCGCTGCCGGAGGACTCGCAGTGGGACGGGCGGCCGCTGGGCGACACCCGGATGCGCACGGAGACGGGCGTGTCGGTCGTGGCCGTACTGCGCCTGGCCGAGGCCGTTCCATCGCCGGGGCCGGACTACCTGCTGGCCGGCGGTGACACCCTCATCGTGATCGGCACGCGGGAGGGCGTCGGCGCCGCCGGCGAGATCCTCGGCCGGTAGCGGGCGTAGCGGGCCGGG
>KL568544.1:46478-48358 GCA_000715605.1 Streptomyces speibonae
CCACGCCCACGGCGAGGCCGGCGATGACGATGGAGAACTCGCCGCGCGCGACGAGGGTGCCGCCCGCGCGCCACCGGCCCCCGCCCCGGATGCCCGCCCGGCGTGCGGCGTACCAGCCGGTGGCGATCTTCGTGAGCGCGGTGACCACGGCGAGGAGCAGCGCCGGCACCAGTACGGGCGGGATGTCGGACGGGTCGGTGGAGAGGCCGAAGAAGACGAAGAAGACGGCGGCGAACAGGTCCCGCAGGGGGGTGAGGAGGGTGCTCGCGCCCTCGGCGACCTCGCCGGACAGGGCGATGCCGACCAGGAAGGCGCCGACGGCGGCCGACACCTGGAGTTCCTGGGCGAGGCCGGCGACCAGGAGGGTCAGGCCGAGGACGACCAGCAGCAGCATCTCCGCGTTGTCGGAGGAGACCGCACGGCTGATCAGCCGGCCGTGGCGCAGGGCGAGGTAGAGGACCGCGCCGACGGTGCCCAGGGAGATCAGCAGGGTGACGGAGCCGCCGGCCAGTCCGGCGCCGGCCAACAGGGCGGTGAGGATCGGCAGGTAGACGGCCATGGCGAGGTCCTCGATGACCAGCACACCGAGCACCACGGGCGTTTCGCGGTTGCCGAGCCGGCTCAGGTCGCCGAGGACCTTGGCGATGACGCCGGAGGAGGAGATCCAGGTGACACCGGCGAGCGCGACGGCGGCCACCGGGCCCCAGCCCAGCAACAGGGCCGCCAGGGCGCCGGGTATCGCGTTGAGGACGAAGTCGACCGCGCCGGAGGGGTACTGGGTCCTGAGGTTGGTGACCAGCTCCGAGGCGCTGTACTCCAGGCCCAGCAGGAGCAGCAGCAGGATGACGCCGATCTCCGCGCCGGTGGCGGTGAACTCCTCGCTCGCCTGCAACGGGATGATGCCGCCGTGGCCGAAGGCGAGTCCGGCCAGCAGGTAGAGGGGGATGGGGGAGAAGCCCACGCGTCCGGCGAGGCGGCCCAGCAGGCCCAGGGCCAGGATGATCGCGCCGAGTTCGATGAGCATGGCGGTGGTGTTGTGCACGTGCGGCGGTCCTCCGGTTCGGCGACGGCGGCGTCAGTGCCTTGGGTCGGCGGGGGCGGCCGCGCGGGGGCGGCCGCGGCAGGCGGGCGGGTTCTGGGCCGGCCGCGCGGTGGCGGCAGCGGGGCGGACGGTTCTCGGCGGCGGCAGCGGACGGGCGGACGATTCTCGGCGGCGGCAGCGGGCGGACGGTTCTCGGCGGGCCGCTCGGCCGGGAGCGGGCCCGCGGCCGGTGCGGCAGGGCGAGGGGTGACGGGATGGCGGGGTGGAGGGTGAAGAGCGCGGGGTCGGCGTCCCGGGCGGGACGGGCGCGTAACGGCCGGGCGGCGGGTCCGCGGTCGGAGAGGGACCCCGCGTCGGTGCCGGGCCGGGCCGGGCCGGAGGTCTAGACGCCGGAGGGGGCGTAACCCGGTTCGGGAACGCTGTCACGTGCGGCGTTGTCGATGCGTACAGGCCGGTTCATGTCACGTCGACGCATGTCATGTTCCCCCCGTCGCGATCGAGAGCCATTCCCACGAGATGAGCATTCCGGTCGCCCAAGGGAGCGCCAAGGCTCGGTAAAGAAGTTTAGCGCACGACGAAATTCACATTCTTCGCATTCCATCGGCAGTGCGGTGAAAATACCTGCGATCATCCGTCGGACACGCGCGGAGATCCGTTCTCGCCGAGCCAGCGGGCCAGCTTGCCGTGCCGGCCGATGGCACGCAGTCTGCGCTCCGCCGCCTCGCGGGTCAGCGGCGTCGTGACGAGCAGGAGTTCGTCACCGGCGTTCAGCACGGTGTCGTGGCCGGGTACGACGGAGCTGCCGCCGCGGACGATCAGGGCTGTCTCTTATACACAT
>KL568544.1:48541-49200 GCA_000715605.1 Streptomyces speibonae
CAGCCGCAGCTCGAAGACGGCGACACCGTGCAGCCGGGAGCCCTCCGGGATGGTGACGGTGAGCAGGTCGGCGTCGAGGACGTCGAGGGGAGCCGTCTCCACCTGGATCTCGCGCAGCGCCCCCGTGCGCACCAGGCCCAGGCGCCGGGCGACGGCGGGCAGGGTGGGGCCCTGGATGAGAGTGAAGAGGATCACCAGGACGAACACGATGTTGAGCACGTCGCGTGCCCCGTCGATCCCCGCGACGATCGGGAACGTGGTGAGCACGATGGGGACCGCGCCGCGCAGGCCGGCCCAGGAGATGAACGCCTGCTCACGCCAGGGGATCGGGAAGGGCAGCAGACAGAGCAGGACCGAGACCGGGCGGGCGACCAGCAGCAGGACCGATCCGACGACGAGTGCCGGGATGATCGCGGAAGGCAGCTCGCTGGGGTCGACGAGCAGGCCGAGCATGACGAACAGGCCGATCTGGGCGAGCCACCCGACGCCCTCGGCGAAGGAGCGGGTGGCGGCCCGGTGCGGCAGCTGGGAGTTGCCCAGCACCAGGCCGGACAGATAGGCGGCGATGATGCCGCTGGCGTTGACCGCTCCGGCGGCGGCGAAGGCGATGATGCCGAAGCCGACCGTCGCCAGCGGGTACAGCCCCGTGGCGGGCAGGG
>KL568544.1:49381-49707 GCA_000715605.1 Streptomyces speibonae
GCGGGTACAGCCCCGTGGCGGGCAGGGCGATGTGCCGCAGCGCGGCGGCACCCAGCCGGCCCGCCAGCACACCGAGCGCGCCGCCGACCGCGAGCTGGTAGACGAGGTTGACCACCAGGGGCCCGGGGCCCGGCAGGTCCGCGGTGGCGGTGGAGAACACCGTGACCAGGATGATGGTCGGGGCGTCGTTGAAGCCCGACTCGGCCTCCACCAGTCCGGTCAGTTTCTGGGGCAGCGGCAGCGCGCGCAGTACGGCGAAGACCGCGGCGGCGTCGGTGGAGGAGACGATCGCCGCCAGCAGCAGGGACAGGGTCCAGTCCAGGCCC
>KL568544.1:49956-50202 GCA_000715605.1 Streptomyces speibonae
TCCAGGCCCAGCAGCCAGTGGACGCCGGCGGCGGTCACCACGACCGAGAGGGCCACGCCCACGGTGGCGAGCACACCGGCGGGGGCCAGCTGCCGCCGTACGTCGTCCCACCGGGTGCTCAGACCGCCCTCGATGAGGATCAGCCCCAGCGCCGCGGTCCCCAGCGCCTGGGCCAACTGGGCGTTGTCGAAGTCCAGGCCCAGCCCGTCCTCACCGGCGACGACACCGACGGCCAGGAACAGCAGC
>KL568544.1:50501-51351 GCA_000715605.1 Streptomyces speibonae
AGCCAGCAGGACGGCGCCGCCGATCAGCAGGTCACATACAGCTCGGACAGCGTCATCGACCGATTCCCGTTGCGTTCCCGGTTGCGTGGTCAGGAGTCGGGTGGTGGGGGGTCGGGTGGTGGGGGGGCGGTTCGGGCAGGTCGGGCTCCAGGCGGTGGCGGGCCGGCTCAGAATCCGGGCGGGGGCGGGTCGCGGCGGTTCCGCATCCCGCGGTGCGGGTCGAACATCTCCCCGGCGACACCCGCCAGGACCAGCCCCGCGGCGATGAGCAGCCCGTGCGCGAGGGCGATGCCGGCGCCCAGGGCGGCCAGCGCCACGGTGAGCAGCAGCCAGGCCCTGCTGTAACGGTACTCGCGCGGTTGGCAGGGACGGCCGTGGCCGAGGGCGCGCGCGAAGCGGGGGTCCTCGTGGTGGAGTCGGGCCTCGATGTCGTGGAGCCGTTTGTCATCCGGTCCGTCCATCGCCCTCTCCTCGGCCGCCCGGGCGCGGCGGGAGGCGGTGGGAAGCCGTCGTAGCGGTCGCCGGTGTGCTCCATCTGTTCTCCTTGCGCATTCCGTGCCTCACGATCACACCAGGACGAAAAGGCGCAACCACACATACGCGGCCGCGACGGTGACGATGCCGGTGACCGCGGCGACGATCATGGTGCTGGGCGGGCCGCCGTGGAGCGCGGCGCTCCGCCGGTGTCGCGGGGTATCGACCCGTCGAGCGGACACGGCACCCCGGGCACCACAGGACGCCGACGGGCCGGGAGCGTCACCGGCGCACCCGGCGGCACGGTCACGGTCGGGGCGCGGTCCGGCCACGCCGGGAGAGAGCCGGTCGCCAGGACCGGCGACGGCGTCATCGG
>KL568544.1:51536-55395 GCA_000715605.1 Streptomyces speibonae
CGCCCCCGGTGCGCCGCCCGGCCGGCGGAGGGCCCCACGCCCCCGGGGCGTCCCACCGCCGGGCGCGGCGGCCCGGTGCACCCATTCCGTCGCGATCAGAACACAGCAGGCGGCGAACACCGCCACGGCCATCCATGCCGTGACGTTCATCGAGGCCCGCTCGGCGCTGATCCCACCCTTCCGGCGGACGGGGATTCTCGTTCCCAGGCGGCGGATCGACACAGCAGCATGAGCGGGGCCGGGACGGTCACTTCGCCGGTGTGGCCTGTTCTCTGCTGTGCCGGGCGCATCAGGGGGCGGTGCTCCTCTCTGGAGCCGGCAGCCCGCGTGGTCCGCCGCACGAGCGGTACTTCTGTGGCAGGACGGACGCAGGGCGAAGCCGGGGGTGTGTTGATCACACCTTCTCCCCGCTCGAGGAGCGCGCGCCATCCAGGACAGCACCCAAATGGGGCTGGGTCGGACCTGTACGGATTTCGCGAGGCGTGGGTGTTGTCACCCATGCCCCGTTCCCGCCCCGCACGCTCAGGGCACGGTGATCACGGTCTTGCCGCGGGCGTGTCCCCCCTCGACGTGTCGTACCGCCTCGGCCGTATCGGACAGAGCGTAGGTCCGGTCGACGACCGGCGCGAGCCTTCCGGACGTGATGAGCCCGGCGACGGCGAGCAGATCCTCGCGCACCGGGCCGGCCGGAGCCGCCGGGAGGATCACCCCCAGGCGCTGCCGGACGAAGGCGTTGAGGACGATCACCCCCAGCATGGCCCCCATCGCCCCGAGGACATGGCCGGGCGAACCGCCGCCGTTGGCCACCAGGGTGCCCGTCGGGGTGAGCACCCCGCGCAGCCGGCCGGGCGGGTGGTTGCCCACGTTGTCGAGGATCACGTCGTAGCGGCCGCGGCCCTCGGTGAAGTCCTCGCGGGCGTAGTCGACGACGTGGGCCGCGCCCAGGGAGCGCACCAGGCCGGCGTTGCCGGCGCTGCACACTCCGGTGACCTCCGCGTCCAGCGCCGCCGCCGTCTGCACGGCGAACGTGCCCACGCCGCCGCCGGCGCCGTTGACCAGCACGCGCTGTCCCGCCCGGACCCGCCCCACGGTCCGGATGCCGCGCAGGGCGGTCACCGCGCCCATGGGGACGGCCGCCGCCTGCTCGAAGGTGAGGCCCCCGGGCTTGAGCACCAGCAGGTCCTCCGTGGTGAGCGCGTACTCGGCGAAGGACCCCGGGCAGAAGCCCAGGACCTCGTCGCCGGGCCGCAGCCCGTGCACCCCGGCGCCGACCGCGTCCACCCGCCCGGCCGCGTCGATCCCGGCCACCCGGGACTTCGGACGCGTCAGCCCCACGCCCGGGGTCAGCCGCGCCGCGTACGGGTCACCGCGCAGCATGTGCCAGTCGTACGGGTTGACCGAGGCGGCCCGCACCCGCACCCGTACCTGGCCGGGACCCGGCTCGGGGACGTCGAGATCCGCCGGCCGCAGGCTCTCCGGCGGGCCGAAACGGTCCTGCACGATCGCCTTCATCATCCGCTCCCCCTTCACTCCGCGAGATCCGCGAATTCCGTTGAACTACGCGCACTCCGCGCACTCCGCGCGCTTCGCCGATGGACGCACGCCGATGCACACGCACCGCGGAGGTGTACGGCGTACACCTCACATCATGGGTGTACGCCGTACACCCCGCAAGAGGCAGGAGGAAAGGATCAGTTGGCGGCGGCGTGGAGGCGCTCGAGGCCGTCCAGCGTCAGGTCCAGCGCGAACTCGAACTCGAACTGGTCGTCGCAGCCCCCGCCGACGACGGACCCCTCGTCATGGGCGACCGCCATGGCCAGTTCGGTGATGTGCGGATAGCGCGCGGCCATCTCCTCGGGCGGCAGCGCGTCGGGGTCCGGCGCGCGGTCCGCGCCGTCGTCGAACAGCTCCTGGGAGAAGCCCAGCAGCCGGCTGCCCATGATGTGCATCGCGTGGTGGACCAGGTCGAGCGAGAACCCCCCGGCGCGGAAGAGGCCGATCATCGAGTCCAGGTACGCCATCACCGCGGGCGTCGGGGCGGTCCGTGCCTTCATCCGCGCCTCGATGACCCCGGACGCCCACGGATGGCGCAGCAGCATGCGGCGGGCGGACAGCACCCGCAGGCGGACGGCGGTCTTCCAGTCGGCGTCCGCGACCGGCGGGTCGATCTCGCCGACCACGGCGTCGATCATGCCGTCGAGCAGCTCGTCCTTGTTGGCCACGTGTTTGTACAGCGCCATCGGCACGACACCGAACTCCTGCGCGAGCCTGCGCATGCTGAGCGCGTCGACACCGCCCCCGTCGGCGAGGGCGACGGCGGCGGACAGGACCCGCTGCCTGCTCAGCGGCGTGCGGGACCGCCGGGGCGCGTCGGCCGCCTGCCCGGTCATCTCCACCATCCCTCTCGTACGACCGGACCGCCGGGGGTGTACGGCGTCCACCTACGGTGTGCACGCCATGCTAGGCCCTGCCTGGTGCGGCCCTCAGGGCGCGACCGTCGGGGCCGCCCATTCGACGAACTGGACGACGATCCCGTTGGGGTCGGTGACCTGGAAGAGCCGCTCGCCGGAGGACTCCTGACGCAGCGGCATGGTGATGTCCACCCCCCGGTCCCGCAGCCGCCGCTCCTCGCCCTCGATGCCGGTGACGGTGAAGGAGAGGACGAACCCGGCCGTGGGCCCGGCAGCGGGCCGGTCGCGCCGGTCGGCAGGCAGCGCGTCGGTGCCACGGCCCAGCAGGACCAGGTCGACGGCGGCGTCCCCCCGGGTGAGCGAGGCGAATCCGTCGGCGGCGGCTATCTCCTTGTACCCGAGGTGGCTGGTGAAGAAGTCCTGTGAGGCGGTCACGTCGTCGACGGTGAGCGAGAGGGTGGAGACGGTGATCTGCATGCGTTCCTCATCTCGTTGCGGGGTCGGCGCTGGAGGGGCGAGCTCGCTACGGCGTCACCGTTCCCGCCTCCTGGACGGGGACGGCCGGGGTTCGCGACAGGTGCAGTTCGTGCAGGATCCGGGTCAGGTCGGCGGGGGCGGCGGCGAGGCGCACCGGGGTGCCGGCGTCCTCCAGTTCGGCAACGTGCCAGGTGCGCGGGATCGTGCCCGGGTCGCCTTCACGGACTGCGCGGACCCGGGTGAGGGCGAGACGGGGGACCGGGATGGAGCGGGCCGCGAAACGGCCGGGGCCGGGGTGCGGGGTCACGGCGGGCGGACCGTCGCCGCCCAGGACGACGTGGGTGCCGAAGTGGTGGGGGTTGTAGTCGGTGGCGTCGAGGAAACGGGCCGGCAGGAAGACCTCGGTGTCCCGGTCCGACGGCACGGCGGGGTGCTCCCCCGGCTCCTCGGTCTCCCCGGGCGGGCGGATCCGCGTGGCGCGCCAGGCCCACACCAGCAGCGTGAGCGTGGTCAGGGTGCCCAGTCCCGTCCAAGCGGTCGTCGCGGGCGAGGCGAACGGCTGTCCGGGGTGCAGGTGGCACAGGGGCAGGAGCCACAGCGCCGTGACGACGAGGGCCGCCCCGAACGGGAGCGCCGACGGCAGCACCTCGCCGTCCGGGCGGTGTCGTCCGCGTGCCGCGATCAGGACACGGGCGGCCGGGTAGCACGCGGCGAGGAGCAGCCCTGCCGCGAGCCCGGCGAAGTCCCCGGCGCCGGGGGCGTGGTCGCGCCACACATACCGGCTCCCCGCGACCTCCTTGACCACGCCGCGCCACACCGTCAGCGTGACCGGGTCGCCCGCGCGGAACGCCTGGGCCGCCTCCCTGGACACCTCCAGCCGTTCCACCGGGCGGGCGTCGGTGAAGTACAGCCAACTGGTCTTCTTCGGGCGTCGCGGTTCCGTGCGGTCGATGACCTGTCTCTTATACACA
>KL568544.1:55622-57333 GCA_000715605.1 Streptomyces speibonae
CCGGCGTTCCGGACACGCAGGGGGCGGCCGACTCCCACTCCCGTTCCCGGGCGCCGGCGTCCGGGACCGCCCACACGGCGAGGGCGGCACCCGCCAGCAGCAGGACGCACGCGACGACGGAGCCGAGCCGCCCGCTGCCCGTGGTACGGCCCGAGATGACCGTGAGAGGGCCTGGCTGGAGTCCGTCCCGGGCGATGCGGGGGATCGTCCGAGGCGCACCGCCTGGGTCTGCGCCCGCTTCCGCCGGCGCCTTTCCGGCGCCGTGACACCGGTGCAGTGCGCGCAGCCGCTCCAGCGTCGCGTCGAACTCCTCGGTGTCCGGGGTCCAGGTCCGCGGCAGCGGCAGTTCCCACCGGCGTCCGTCCCGGAGCAGCACACTCACCCGGCGGTACTCCTCACCGCGGGCCAGATGCGCGTACCTGACCCGGACGCGCAGTTCCGCCACCTCGCTCCAGGGCACGCTCCGGCGGCGCAGCAGGGTGCGGGAGCGCAGTCCGCGGCCGTCGGCGCCGACGCGGGCGGTGACCCGGTGCAGGGCGGCGAACCCCGCGAGCGCGCACAGCAGGGCGGGGACCAGCCAGGCGACCGTGCCGGTGTACGCGGCCAGCGCCGCCCCCACGGCCGCTCCGGTCCAGCCGAGGCCGGCGAAAACCCTCAGGGTGCGCGTCCACCGGGGACGGCAGCTCACTTCCCGGGTGTCCGTCATACGAGAAGAGTGTCAACAACGGGCCGGTGTGCGCTTGTGCAGGGTGCGGCAGAGTTGCGCCCGGTCACGTTGCCGACCGCCGTCACCGTCTGGTGGGGTGGTTCCGGGGGCCGCGGCCCGGGAAGGATCGACGTCATGATCATCTTCGGTACCAAGGGGTATCTGTACCAGCTCGCGATACTGACGCTGGTGTGCGCCCAGTGCGGTAATCCCGCCGCGCACACGCTCAGGAAGCGGGTCACGAAGTTCACCCTGTTCTTCGTACCGCTCTTCCCGGTCTCCACCAAGTACGCGACGCAGTGCACGTTCTGCGGTACCGAGAACAAGGTGACCGCGGAACAGGCCGAACAGCTCCAGGCACAGGCCGCCGGCGGCCCGGGTGGGCAGGGGCACGGCCGGCCGCACCCCCAGCAGCCCTACCAGTCGTAGCGCTGCCCGTCACAGCAACGCGAGCCGGGTCGTCCGCCGGGTTCAGCCGTCCCACGGCGCGTCGTACGGGTCGCTCGGGGCGGGGACCGGTTCGGCGCGGGTGACCTCGAGGTACGGGACAGGGCGGCCGTTGACCGGGTCCTTCGTACGGCGCGGGGTGTAGCCGCCGGTGACCTCCAGCCAGGTGTCCGGCCGCAGGACCGGGGGGAGTTCACCGGTCAGGGCGATCTTGACGGGCTGGGCGTCCGCGGCGCAGCAGTTGAGCCCCATGCGGACCAGGTACGGGTCGCCCGAGCCGCTCATCGCCACGAAACCGGTGACGCGGATGGACCGGCCGCGCAGATGACGTCCGTCGTCGTAGACCGCGCGGGCCGCGTACTCACCCACGCCCAGCCGCAGCGGGCCCTCGTCGGGCAGTTCGGGGAAGCCCAGGGGCTTCTGCAGCGCCGTACCGGTGTGGGTGGCGCTGTAGGAGCCGAGGGCGGGCGGGGCGACCAGGATCAGGGCGAAGAGGGGCACGGCGAGGAGCCAGGCGACCCGGGGTTCCCGGTGCGCCTCCCCCGCGTGCGGCGGGGG
>KL568544.1:57578-59088 GCA_000715605.1 Streptomyces speibonae
CCACTCGTACCAGACCGTGGCCGCCGCGGTCGCGATCAGGACCGCGCCGGACAGCAGCAGCAGCGGACGCAGTCCCGCCTTGACGTACCGCAGGTGCAGATCGGTCAGGCCGGCGTGCAGCACGGTCGCGCCGAGCAGGAACAGCAGGGCCGCCTGGGCCTGGCCGTTGAGCCGGGTTCTCACAGCAGCACCGCCCCCGTCAGCACCGACACGGCCACCGCCAGCACGAAGGTCGCGGGCGCGAAGCGCAGGGCGAAGGAGCGGCCGAACGTGCCCGCCTGGAGGGCGAACAGCTTCAGGTCGACCATGGGGCCCACGACCAGGAAGGCGAGCCGCGCCGTCAGCGAGAACTGGGTCAGCGAAGCCGCCACGAACGCGTCCGCCTCCGAGCAGATCGAAAGGAGCACGGCCAGGACCGCCAGCACCAGCACCGACAGCACCGGGTGGCCGGCCGCCGCGCGCAGCCACTCCGCCGGGACCACCGCCTTCAGCGTCGCCGCCGCCATCGCGCCGACCACCAGGAAGCCGCCCGCGTGCATCACGTCGTGCCGCACCGAGCCCCAGAACGCAGCGCCCCTGCCCTGCCCCTCGTACGCCGAACGGGAGGGCGGGCGCAGCCAGTCGGTGCGGCCGAGGCGCTGCCACAGCCAGCCCATCGCGCACGCCACCACCAGGCTCGCCACGAAACGGGCCGCCACCATCTCCGGGTTGCCCGGGAAGGCGACGGCCGTCGCGGTCAGCACGATCGGGTTGATCGCGGGCGCGGACAGCAGGAACGCCAGGGCCGCCGCCGGGGTCACCCCCCTGCGCACCAGCGCGCCCGCCACCGGCACGGACGCGCACTCGCACCCGGGGAGCACCGCGCCCGCCGCGCCGGCGACCGGCACGGCCAGCGCCGGGCGCCGCGGCAGGGCACGGGCGAAGAAGGACGGCGGGACGAACACCGCGATCGCCGCCGACAGCAGGACACCGAGCACCAGGAAGGGGAGGGCCTGGACGACCACGGCCACGAACACCGTCATCCAGCTCTGCATCACCGGGGCGGACAGGGCGCCGCGGACCGGCCCCTGGAACATCACGGCCGTGAGCAGGACCAGGGTGAGGAGGAGGGGGGAGCTGAGGTGGTGACGCGGCTCGGGTGGGGTGTCGCTCCCGGCTCCGGAGGAGGGCGGTTCGGGTCCGGGTCCGGACCCGCTCGTTCCGCGCGAGGGGGGTGATGTGGTGGTGGCCACGGGCCGGGTACACCTCCGGGGATGGGCGCGCGGAAGGGCGGGGCCGCTCGGGGCCCCTGCCCCTTGGTACGCGGCGCGGCACACCGGTGTTCAAGTCGCCCTGGAACCGGCGGTCCTGATGAGGCAGTCTCTTCCCCTGTGGTGAGCCTCCTTCCCAACCCCGCCCTGCCCAGCGACCCTTCCACGCACATGGTGGTGTGCGGCGACGACGGGCTGGCACACCGGCTCGCCGCCGAACTCCGGGGCGTGTACCGCGAACAGGTGATCCTCGTCGTACC
>KL568544.1:59345-60240 GCA_000715605.1 Streptomyces speibonae
GGCTCCGACGACACGCTGGTGCCCGACGAGCGGGTGATGGAGGCCGCCGAGCCCACCGAGGAGGTACTCGCCGAGGCGGGCGTGGACCGGGCGGCCGCGCTGGCGCTGGTGTACGACGACGACGAGACCAACATCCGCGCCGCGCTGAACGCCCGCCGGCTCAATCCCCGGCTGCGCCTCGTGCTGCGCCTCTACAACCGGCGGCTCGGGCAGCACATCGAGGAACTCCTCGACCAGGCCGCCGAGCTGGCGGGCGGTGCCCCTGCCGGGCGTGCGGGCGGGGGCGCGGGGGCGGACAACTCCACGACCGTGCTGTCCGACGCCGACACCGCCGCGCCCGCGCTGGTCGCCACCGCGCTCGTCGGCACGAGCAAGGTCGTCGACGCGGAGGGGCTGCTGCTGCGGGCGGTGGAGCGCCGGCCGCCGGACCCGGGAGAGGTCGCCGACCCGGGGCTGTGCACGCTGGCACTGCTGTCCGCGACGAGCAACGACCCGGCGGGCGACGAGGGCGCGGAGGACAGCGGCGATCAAGGGCCCCAAATGCTGCCCGACGCGGCGGCGGTGGCGGCGGCGACCGGACGCGGAACGGTCGTACTGGAGCAGCTTTCCTACTCCGGGCCGCCGTTGCCCGTGGGACGGAGCGGGCCGCCGTTCGCCTCGCTGTTCTCGCGGCGGCTGCGCTGGTCGCTGGCGGGGCTGGCCGCCGCGGTCCTCGCGCTCGCCGTCGCGCTGGCCGTGGTGACCCGGGACCACCCGCTGCACGCCACCTATGTGACGCTGCTGGACCTCTTCGCCATCAACGAACCCGCGCACAACGAGTCGCCCGGGCGGCAGGTGCTGCAACTGCTGTCCATGGTGGTCGGGTTGCTGCTGCTGCCGGTCCTGCTGGCGGCGG
>KL568544.1:60467-63841 GCA_000715605.1 Streptomyces speibonae
GCGCTGGGGATGTTCCGTACGGCGTCGGCGCTGCGCAAGCCGCCGCGCGGGCTGAGCGGGCACGTGGTGCTGCTCGGGCTGGGCAAGATCGGGACGCGGGTGCTGACCCGGCTGCGGGAGCTGCACATCCCGGTGGTGTGCGTGGAGGCGGACCCGGAGGCGCGCGGGGTGGCCGTGGCGCGGCGGCTGCGGGTGCCGGTGGTGATCGGGGACGTGACGCAGGAAGGCGTACTGGAGTCCGCGAAGATCCATCGCGCGGACGCGCTGCTCGCCCTGACCAGTATCGACACCACGAACCTGGAAGCGGTGCTGTACGCACGGTCCGTACGGCAGGACCTGCGGGCCGTGCTGCGGCTGTACGACGACGACTTCGCCAAGGCCGTGTACCGCACCCTGCGCACGGCGCACCCCGGTGCGCTGACCCGGAGCCGGAGCGTGTCCCACCTGGCGGCACCGGCCTTCGCCGGGGCGATGATGGGGCGCCAGATCCTCGGGGCGATCCCGGTGGAGCGGCGGGTGCTGCTGTTCGCGGCAGTGGTGGTGCACGGGCATCCGCAGCTGGAGGGGCGGACCGTCGGGGAGGCGTTCCGGCCGGGCGCGTGGCGGGTGCTGGCGCTGGACACGGCGGCGCGCGGGGAGACGGGCGCGGGCGCCGGGGCGGCGGCCGAGGCACCGGGGGGCGGGCTGGTGTGGGATCTGCCGGACACGTATGTGCTGCGTCCGGGGGACCGGGTCGTGCTGGCGGCCACCCGGCGAGGGCTGGCGGAACTGCTGGGGCGGCGGGCCCGGAGCACGACGTAGCGCCTGCCGTACGCCTGCCGGCCGCCGTGCGGGCTCCTCTGGTGGCGGCTCGCCGGGGCGTGACTAGGGTGGGCCGAGGGGACCCGACTGGCGGTGAGCGAGGTCTCTGTGAGCGGATCGGTCTCCCCTGCGCGTGCCGAGGGAACGATGGGCCGCGGCTACGCACGGCACTCCCGGGTGCAGCGCCGCGCCGGTGACTACGGCATGCCCCTGCTGCACCGGGCCCTGGACGCGGTCGTCCTGCCGGAGGGCGGCGCGCCGTTCCGGGCGGCGGACCTCGGCGTGGCCGCCGGGTCCAACTCCCTGGAGCCGATGCGGGCCGTGGTGGAGGGTGTCCGGGGGCGCACCGGCGAGGAGACCCCGGTGACGGTGGTCCACACCGACATCCCCGACAACGACTTCAACACCATGTTCGCGACGCTCCTGGACGCGCCCGGCTCCTACGCGCACCTGCCGCACGTCTTCGTCCACGCCGAGGCGCGCTCCTTCTACGAGCCCCTCTTCCCGCCGGCGGAACTGCATCTGGCGTGGAGCGCGATCGCCGTGCACTGGCTGTCCCGGGTGCCCGCGCCGGTCCCCGGGCACATCTTCTCCTCCCGGGCCACCGGCGACGTACGCCGCGCCCTGAAGGAGCGGTCCCGGGCCGACTGGGAGGCGTTCCTCGCGCACCGGGCCCGGGAGCTGCGCCCCGGCGGGCAGCTCGTCGTGCTGGGCGGGGCGTGCGCCGACGACGGCACCACCGGGGCGGACGGGCTGATGGACGCCGCCGAGGCCGTTCTGACCGACCTGGTGCGTCAGGGCCTGCTCACCTCGGACGAGTACGCCAGGATGACGATCCCGACCTGGAACCGGACCACGGAGGAGTTCCTCGCCCCGCTGCGCACGGAACCGCTGGCGGGGGTCCTGCGGGTGGAGGAGCACGACCTGGTGGTGCTCCCCGACGTCCTGCTCGACCGGTTCCGGGAGACCGGGGACGTCCAGGACTACGCCGGCCAGGTGACGGCGTTCTTCCAGGCGGCGTTCCTGCCCTCCCTGCTCGCCGCGCTGGACCCCGGCGGCCCGGAGGGCCGGGCGGAGGTCGTGGCGGAGACGTTCGCCACGGGCCTGCGCGCCCGTGTCGCCGCCGATCCGGAAGCGGTCGAGACCCACTGGCATGTCGTCCCGCTCCGCATCGCACGCGGGTGACCCGGGCCGACGGCCACGCGGTGCCCTGACCGTCCTGCTCCTGGCGGCGCTCATGGGCATCCTCGACGTGCTCATCGTCAATGTCGCCGCCCCGTCCATCCAGCGCGACCTGCACGCGAGCTTCGACGACATCCAGGCGGTGATCAGCGGCTACGTGCTGGTGTACGCCGTGACGCTGACGACCGGGGCGCGGCTGGGGGACACCTACGGCAGGCGGCGCGTCTTCGTCCTGGGCGTTCTGGGCTTCACCGCCTTCTCCGCGGCATGCGCGGCGGCGCCGTCGGCCGGGGTGCTCATCGTGCTGCGGCTGGGCCAGGGGCTGGCGGCCGCGCTCATGCTGCCGCAGGTGCTGGCACTGATCCAGATGATCTTCCCGCCCAAGCAGCGGGCCCGCCCGCTCGCGCTGTACGCGGCGACGCTGGGCCTCGGGGCGGTCCTCGGGCAGATCATCGGCGGCGCCCTGCTCCACTGGGACGTCCTGGACCTCGGATGGCGGTCGGTGTTCCTGGTCAACGTGCCCGTCGGGCTCACGGCGGCGGCCTGTGTGCCCGCGACGCTGCCGCGGCACCGGCCCTCCGGGCGGCAGCGTCTGGACCTCCCGGGGCTGCTGCTGAGCGGGGCCGCCATGACGCTGCTGATCGTCCCTCTCATCCGGGGCGGCGCCGACGGCTGGCCCCTGTGGGTGTGGCCGGCGTTCGCCGCGTCGGCCCTGGCGCTGGTCGCGCTGTGGCAGGCCGAGCGCCGGGAGGAGCGGGCGGGCGGTGCGCCCCTGGTGCGGCCGTCGCTCTTCCGCAGCCCCGGGTTCCGGATCGGGCTGGCCATCGCGCTGATCTTCTACAGCGGGAACTACGGGCTGTTCCTGCTGCTGGCGTATGTGTTCCAGGACGGTCTGCGGCTGTCGCCGCTCGCCTCCGGTGTCGCGTTCGTGCCCTTGGGGGCCGGGTTCGCCGGGGCGTCGCTGGCCGGCCGCCGGCTCCTCGCGCGGTACGGCAACCGGGTGCTGGTGGTGGGGGCGGGGACGATGGCGGCCGGTTATCTCGTGCTCGTCGTGACCCTGTGGCCGGGGCCGGCGTCCTCCGGGCCTGTCACGGCCCTGGTGATGGCGCCGGCGCTGCTGGTGGCGGGGGTGGGGCAGGGGATCGTGTCGGCGCCGCTGATCGGGGTGGTGCTGGCCACGGTGCCGGAGGCGGAGGCGGGGGCGGGGTCGGGGATGGTGCTGACGGCGAATCAGCTGGCGAGTTCTCTCGGGGTGGCTGTGCTGGGGTCGGTGTTCGTGGGGTTGCTCGGGGCGGATCCGCAGGATGCGGGGGCGCGGGCGGCGGGCGGGGAGGGGTTCGCTTCGGCGCTGGTGGGGTGTTCTTGGGTGTTGCTTGCGTTGGCGGGGGGTG
>KL568545.1:0-4097 GCA_000715605.1 Streptomyces speibonae
GTTTACTCTTCCAGGCGAGTGTTGCCGCCTAGGCATGTGCCGTCGTGCCAGTCGAGATCTTCTGCTGAATCTAGCGAGGTCGTATGTCTCCAGAACAGTCCGAATCCCCCTTTTCCTCCTCCGTTGATGCGCCTTCCTCCCGTCCCCCTTCCCACCGGCTGCCGACGTGGATGCTGACCCGGCGCACGTTCACCGCGGTGACGGGCGTGGCGATCGGCGGTGTTGTCGCGGGCTACGCGGCGACTGCGGTGATCGGCGCCGAGGCCGAAGACCGGACACGGACCGCTGTCGCGCTGAAAGTCAATGGTGAGCCCGTCTCCGTCACGGTCGACAACCGTACATCGCTCCTGGATCTGTTGCGCGAGCACTTGAATCTGCCCGGGACGAAGAAGGGCTGTGATGCCGGGGCGTGCGGAGCCTGCACGGTGCTGGTGGACGGCCGTCGGGTCAACTCGTGTCTCACGCTCGCGGTACGCCTGGAGGACGCGGAGGTCGTCACCGTCGAAGGGCTGGCACCCGACGAGGACGACGCACTTCACCCGCTGCAACAGGCGTTCGTCGACCAGGATGCGTTCCAGTGCGGCTATTGCACCCCGGGCCAGATCATGTCCGGTATCGGCTGCATCCGAGAAGGTCACACCGGGTCGCCCGAGGAGATCCGCGAGTGGATGAGCGGCAACCTGTGCCGCTGCGGCTGCTACCCCAAGATCGTCAAAGCGGTCGGTGAGGCCGCCGCACAAGGAAGGAAGGGCAACTGATGTTCCCCTTCTCGTATACGAAGGTCTCCAGCGCCCGGGAGGCCATCGACGCGGGCCGGCGCGGCGGCCGTTACCTCGCCGGCGGCACCACCCTGGTCGACCTGATGCGCGAAACCGTGGAACGCCCCGACACGCTTGTCGACATCACCGCCCTGCCCCTCAACGACATCAAGACCACCTCGGGCGGCGGACTGCGGATCGGCGCGCTGGTGACGATGGCGGAAGCGGCCGCGCACCGTGCTGTGCGGACGGCTTTCCCCGTCATCTCCGAAGCGCTGGAACTGAGCGCGTCCGCGCAGCTGCGCAACATGGCCACCATCGGCGGCAACATCATGCAGCGGACCCGGTGTTCGTACTTCCGGGACGTCACCGCGGCGTGCAACAAGCGCGACCCGGGCTCGGGATGTGCCGCGCTGGAAGGGTACAACCGTTCACACGCCATTCACGGCACCTCGGACGCGTGCGTGTGCGCCCATCCCTCGGACGTCTGCGTGGCGTTCGCCGCGCTGGACGCGTACGTGCACCTGCAGGGTCCGCAGGGAGAGCGGAAAGTGGCATTCGCCGACTTCATCCTGCGGCCGGGGGACACGCCGGACCGGGAGCACGACCTCCGCCGAGGGGAGCTGATCACCGCGGTCGAGATTCCCGCCCATCCCCGGCCTCTGAAGTCCGGCTACCTGAAGGTGCGGGACAGGCAGAGCTACGAGTTCGCCCTGACCTCGGCGGCCGTCGCACTGCACATCCAGGGCGGGGTCATCCGTACCGCCAAGGTCGCGGCGGGCGGTGTCGGCACCGTGCCGTGGAAACTGCCCGCCGTGGAACGCCGGTTGACCGGCCAGAGGCCCTCGTCCCGGCTGTGGGCCGAGGCGGCAGAGGAGTCGGTGCGAGGAGCGAGGCCTCTGACGCACAACAAGTTCAAGGTGGCACTGCTCCGACGCACCGTCGAACGTCAGCTCCGCATCGTGGGAGGCACCGAGTGAGTCCGCAACCGGACATTGCCGTCGGCAAACCGCAGTCCCGTGTCGACGGACGGCTGAAAGTGACCGGCCGGGCGAAATTCGCCGCCGACCACGGCTCGGACGATGGCGTCGACGGTATCGTGCACGCCGTCCTCGTCGAGAGTTCCATCGGCCGGGGCCGGATCACCGGCATCGACACCGAGGCCGCGCGGGACCTGCCCGGCGTGCTCGCCGTGTACGACCACACCAACGCGCCCCGGCTGCCCTACCGGGAGAATCCGTTCCCGGACTCCATTCACCCGGAGGGCGAGCGGCTGCACGCCCTCCAGGACGACCGGGTGTGGTTCTTCGGCCAGCCGGTGGCCGCGGTGGTGGCGACCACCCTGGAGACGGCACGGCACGCCGCCCGCCTGGTCAGGGTCGAATACGACACCCAGGAACCCGAGTTCGACCTCTCCTCCGCCGACACCCGCGAGGCCGAGACCTATGAACGCGGTGACGCGGACGCCGCACTGGAGTCCGCGGACATCCAGCTGGAATCCACCTTTCGGCTCGCGCGCAACCACCACAACCCGATGGAGACCCACTCCATCATCGCCCGGTGGAAGGGCGGCAACCTCACCGTCTGGGACAAGACCCAGTGGGTGAACGACTCCAGGAACGAACTCGCCGCCGTCTTCGGCATCTCCAAGGACGCGGTGCGCTGCTTCTCGCCCTTCGTGGGCGGTGCGTTCGGCAGCGGCGGGCGGACCTGGGTGCACTCCGTCATCGCGGCGCTGGCCGCGCGCGAGCTGGACCGACCGGTGAAACTGGTGCTGACCCGCCGGCAGCAGTTCTTCACCACCGGGTTCCGTCCCGCCTACGAGTACAAGGCACGCCTGGGCAGCGACCGGCGCGGGCGGGTCACCTCACTGATCCACGAGATCAGGGGAGAGTCCGCGCGGTACGAGTTCCACACCGAGGACGCCGCCACCCCGGCGCGGGTGCTCTACGACACGCCGAACGTCCGCTCGTCCTACCACCTCGTGCCCCTCGACATCGGCGGCCCGACCTGGATGCGCGGCCCCGGCTGGGGCACCGGCACCTGCGTCATCGAGTGCATGATGGACGAGCTCGCGCACCGGCTGCGTATCGACCCCGTCGAACTGCGCCTGCGCAATGTGCCGGAGGACGACCCGGAGACCGGGCTGCCGTACTCCACCCTGCGGCTGCGGGAGTGCCTCACCACCGGCGCCAGGGAGTTCGGCTGGCACCGGCGCAACGCCACCCCCCGGGCCAGGCGGGACGGTGACTGGCTGGTGGGCATGGGCATGGCCACGGGCATCTACGCGACCGAGCGGATGTTCGCCCAGGCCCACGCCCGGCTCAACGCCGACGGCTCCGCCGTGATCCAGTCCGCGACCAGCGACATCGGACCCGGTACGTACACGTCCATGTCGCAGGTCGGCGCGGACACCCTCGGCCTGGACATCCGCGCTGTGGACTTCCGCCTCGGCGACACCAACATGCCGCCCGCTCCCGTGCAGGCCGTGGCCTGGACCATGACCAGCGTCGGCGCCGCCGTGAAGGCGGCGTGCGACCACATCCGCGACCAGGCCGTGGCCATGGCGGTCGGCGACGAACGCTCCCCCCTGCACGGAGTCCCCGCCGCGGACGTCGTCGTCCGGCGCGGCCGGCTCCAGGTGCGCGACAACCCCGGCCGCAGCGAGACGTACGAGCAGCTTCTGCGGCGCAACAACCGGTCGCACCTGGAGCACGTCGGCACCTTCTCGCCGCCGGACGAGCCCGAGTACTCCATGTACAACCACGCTGCGATCTTCGCCGAGGTCGGCGTCGACGCGCAGCTGAACCGCATACGGCTCCGCCGGATGGTCGGGGTGTTCGACGCCGGCAAGATCGTCAATCCGCGGCTGGCGGACAGTCAGGCCATCGGCGGCATGATCGGCGGTCTCGGCCAGGCACTGATGGAGCACACCGTCACCGACCCCCGCGACGGCCGGCTCGTCAACGCCAACTTCGCCGACTACCTCATCCCCGTCAACGCCGATGTCCCGGACATCCGCGGCATCTATGTCGACAGTGTCGACACCCGGGTGGGCCCGCTCGGGGTCAAGGGGCTCGGCGAGATCGTCATCGTCGGTGTGGCGCCCGCGATCGCCAACGCGGTCTTCAACGCCACGGGGCGGCGGGTGCACGAACTGCCCATCACACCCGAATCGCTCATTCAGTGAGCCTGCGAAAGGCTGGAAGCATGTCCGACAGCACCCTTGTCACGCGGGATGGCGTCCTCGGCGCCGACGCGGCAGAGGTGATCACCATCGACCAGGCCACAGGTGCGGAACTCGCCCGCTATCCCGTGGCCGGGAGCAAAGAGGCGGGG
>KL568545.1:4317-5612 GCA_000715605.1 Streptomyces speibonae
GGAGCAAAGAGGCGGCTGCCGCCGTCGCCGCCGCCCGCTCGACCTTCGAGACCTGGTGGGATCTGGGCTTCGAGGGCCGGGCGCGGCGCCTTCGGGCCTGGCGGCGGGAGATCGCCGTGGGCGGCGAGGAAGTGGCCGCCCTCATCCACGCCGAGAACGGCAAGCCCCTGGACGACGCCCGCTCGGAGGTCCTCGCCGTCCTCGCGCACCTGCAATTCGTCATCGGCAACGCGGAGCGCGTTCTCGGGCGTCGGGACGTTCCCTCCGCGGCAGGCGAGGACGCGTGGGTGGAGTACCAGCCGTACGGCGTCGTCGCCGTCATCGGTCCCTGGAACTTCCCGCTGGCGACCCCGGGCGCCATCGTGGTGCACGCCATCGCGGCCGGCAACGCGGTCGTGCTCAAGCCCAGCCAGCTCACGCCCGGAGTGGGGGAGTGGCTGGCACAGGCCTGGCAGCGGGCCGTTCCCGACCTGCCGGACGTCTTGCAGAACCTCGTCGGTTTCGCGGCCACCGGGCAGGCGCTCATCGGGGCGGGGGTGGACAAGGTCGCGTTCACCGGCAGTGTCCGCTCGGGACAGGCGGTGGCCGCACAGTGCGCCCAGACCCTGACCCCGACGCTGCTGGAGCTCGGGGGCAAGGACGGTGCGATCGTGGCCGAGGACGCCGATCTCGACGAGGCCGCCGCCCACATCGTCTGGGGAGCCCTCCAGAACACCGGGTGCGGCTGCATCAGCCTGGAAGTGGCCTATGTCGTGGAGTCCGTCCACGACGCCTTCGTCGACCGGGTCACTGCTCTGGCCCGACAGGTCCGGGCGGGCAGCGACGAGGGTGCGCAGATCGGCCCCATACCGCTGACCAGCCAGATCCCGGTTGTCCGGCACCACATCGAGGACGCCATCGCCAAGGGCGCGACGGCTCCCGTCGGTGGTCCCGGGGCCGTGGAGGACGGAAACCGCTACGTCGGGCCCACCATCCTCGTCGGTGTGACTCCGGACGCCCTCGCGGCGACGGAGGAGACCTTCGGCCCGACGCTCGCCGTGGTCAAGGTCGCCGACACGGACGAAGCCGTCGCGCGCGTCAACGCCGGCCGGTACGGACTGGGCAGCGCGGTCTTCAGCCGCGACAGAGGTCAGGAGATCGCCCGTCGTCTCCGCGTCGGAATGACCAGTGTCAATGACGCCCTGAAGTTCTCGATGAACCCCGCGCTGCCCTTCGGGGGCCGGGCCGACAGCGGGTACGGGCGCAAGCACGGCGACGAGGGACTGCTGGAGTTCACCTACCCGCACGCCTTCACC
>KL568545.1:5865-16525 GCA_000715605.1 Streptomyces speibonae
GCCGGGCGCGATGGCGGGCGCCCTCGCCGCCGTCCGGGGCCGCATCCTCGCCGAGGACGGGCCTGAGGCCGCCTAGCACCGCGGAATGAGGAGGGACGGACGGCCGGATCCCACATGAACCGGCCGGTCCCTCGGCCGTCCGGAAAGACCGGTGCCGTGGCCGGCCCCAGAAGCACGCAGCTCCTGCGGGTCGGCCACGGCACCGGTCCCTTTTGTGTTTCCTTCTTGCCCGAGGCGGTCAGGTGAGCTCGGTTCCGCGGGTCTCCGGCAGCCGCAGCATGATGAGGAACATGGCCACACCGCTGGCCGCCACGTACCAGAAGAAGAGCGTGGACTGGCCGGCCGCGTTCAGCGCGGTGAGGATCAGCGGCGCCGTACCGCCGAAGGCGGCGACGGTCACGTTGTACCAGGCGCCGATGCCGAGGGCGCGGAGCTCCGTCGGAAAGAGCTCACTCATGATCGCCGGCAGAATGGAGGTGACCATGCTGTAGAAGCCCAGACCGACCAGGAAGCAGATGAAGAGGCCGGCCACATTGGGCCCGATCAGGTAGGACAGCGGCACGATCGTGATGGCGATGGCCCCGGCCGCGAAGAGCAGCACCGGCTTGCGTCCGATGCGGTCCGACAGGTACGCCGCCGGATACTGAAGCGCGACGAACACGGCCGTCGACACGGACAGCACCATGAACACATCGGTCGGATCGGCACCACGGCCCTGCACGGCGAACGGCGTCATGGCCGCGAAGAAGCTGTAGAAGCACAGGGTGGACAGTGCCGAGATCCCGACGACCCGCAGCACGCTCATCGGGTGCCTCTTGAGCGTGGTCACCAGCGGACGGCGCACGCGCTGCGCGACTTCCTTGCGCTTCTCGAACAGCTCCGTCTCGGACAGGGTGCGGCGGAGCCAGATGCCGAGCACGCCGAGCAGACCGCCGACGATGAAGGGGATGCGCCATCCGTAGGACTCCATGGCGTCCGTGCTGAGCGACCGTGAGAGGAAGAACGCCGTCAGCGAGGCCAGCAGCACCGCGCCGGCGGTGGAGATCTGGAAGAAGGAGCTGTACCGGCCACGGTGACTGGGGGGAGCGAGTTCTGCCAGGTAGACATTGGAGTTGGCCGCCTCGCCGCCGACCGCGATGCCCTGGGCGATCCGGGCCACGATCAGCAGGAGCGGTGCGAACCAGCCGATCTGAGCGAAGCTCGGCAGCAGACCGATCACCAGCGAGCCGCCCGCCATCAGAACGATGGTGTACAGCAGCGCCAGGCGTCGTCCCTTGACGTCGGCCAGGCGCCCCAGCAACAGTCCGCCGAGCGGGCGGAAGAAGAAGGCCAGGGCATAGGCCACGAACGTGTTGACCATGGCCAGCGTGTCGTTGCCCGGCGGATAGAACTGCGGCGCGAAGTAGATGCTGAACAGACCGAAAATCGTCCAGTCGTACCACTCGAGAGCGTTGCCGACACTCGCGGCGAACAGTTTCCTGCGCGGAAGCCGGTGTTTCTCCATGGCTTGCCTGTCGACTTGAAGGGTGCGGGCATTCGCTGTCATAGCGACTCCAAGATCATCGATACATGACCGAGTGCCCATTGCGGGAGCAGACTCCTCGCTGACGTCGGGCGAGTTCCACTCTGGCAGATATATACCTGTCTGACAATGACCTAGCAGCTCGCTATCTTCTTACCGCAGGGTAGTGAACGGGGCATCGCGTGGACGCGCATGGACCGGCGAGGGCGGACGGATGCCGGACAGGGGCACCTGGGCGGCGTACCGGTGCCGCCGGCCGTAACGACGGCCGTCCTGCGTCCCCTGTCCCATGGCGCCTCTGGCCCCAAAGGTCACCGGACCAGGTAAGGGGTCGTACGGTGGGGGCGGGCGAACGGGCGTGTGCCCGGGGCTGCGGACCGCGTCCCGTGCGTACCGGCCGGAAGGCCGAGGTGTACTTCGGGGCCACTGATGCGGTGTCATCCGAGCTGCGGTGTCTCGTCATGTCCGGAGCAGAAGGCGCGGTGCTCAGGACCGGCTTCCCCGACGACGGTCCCGTCGGTGGCGAGGCAGCGAGGTCCGTCAAGGAACTGCGGATGTCCCGTGGCGCGAGGGCTCCTTCTCCGTCCGCTCGACGGTCCCGACCCGCCGGCGCCGGCCCCGGCGCTCTGGTCACCGGCTTCGCTGCGGCAGTGTCGGCACGGTGCGTCCACGCGTCATGCGTCATGCGTCCGGGAGGGGCGTCACCCGTGTGCCGGTGTTGATGCCGGCCCAGTCCTGAGGGCTCTCCCGGATGCCGTCCGGTTTCGTGCGGGCCGTGCGGATCAGCCGGTCCGCTGGGCGAGGCCGAACTGCTTCTCCAGTTCGGCCAGCCGCGCCAGGGCTGCCTTCTCGGCCTTGGCCACATGGTCCCGGCACAGCTGTTCCACCGCGTCGGCCTCGCCGAGTTCCGCCTTTTCCACGATGGCACGCAGTTCCCTCAGGGTCTCCTGAGGGCGGCCCGGAGCCGACAGCGACTTCGACCGGAGCAGGCTGGTGCGCCGCTGGAGCGACGCCAGCATCTGGTACGCGACCTCGTTGCCGGCTCCTTCGAACAGCACCCGGTAGAACTCGTCCTTGATCGGGATCAGATTGCCCTGGTCCTCGATCTCCGCCTCGAACCGGTCGACGACGGCGGCCAGCTCCCGGCGCTGCTCCGGGGTCGCCTGTTCGGCGAACAGGCGACCGGCCAGACCCTCGAGGGAGGCCCGTACCTGGTACAGCTGCCTGGCCTCGTCCTCCGTCACCGACGCGACGACCGTGCCCTTGCCGGTGACCGAGATGACGAGGCCTTCCGATTCCAGCTGGCGCAGCGCCTCACGGACGGACGGGCGGCTTGCCCCGGTCAGTTCGCACAGTTCCCTCTCGATCAGCAGGGAGCCCGGCTTGAACCGGAGGTCGGCGATGGCAGCACGAATGACCCGAGCGACCTGGTGACGGATCGGCTCCACTCGCTTGACCCGCATGTTGTCCATGGTGCTGCCACCTCGAAATGCCTGGAATGATTTGTCATCTAGCATACAGCGGCTGACTGACAAACGGTTCAGCCGTAGAGGGTGCCGTTGAGCATTTCGACGTACTTGGCGATCTCGGTATGGTCGAGATCACTTCCGCCCCCGAGGCGGTCCAGCGCCTGCTCCCACTGGCTGACGCAGGCTTCCGTGAACGGTACTACCGCACCTTCCGCGGCGGCGACGTTCTGCGCGGTCCGGAGGTCCTTGACCATCAGATCCAGACGGAAGTTGGAGTTGTAGGCACCGGAGAGCACGAACTGCTTGAACTTCAGCTTCGTCGAATTGTTCATGCCCGTGGACGCGTTGAGCACATCCACCATCAACGCGGGGTCCAGTCCGAAGCGTTTGCCGATCATCAGGACCTCCAGGCCGATGAGCATGCCGCCCGCCGAGCACAGGTTGTTCAACGCCTTCATCGCGTGCGCGTTGCCCGTGGCGCCGACCGGGGTCACTCGTGAGCCCATCGCGCTCAGAATCGCCGTCGCCTCCTCGACGTCGGCGTCCTCCCCGCTCACCATGATGGCGAGGTCGCCCCTCTGGGCACGCGCGATTCCGCCGGACACGGGGGCGTCGACGAACCGGCAGCCCGCCTCGCGCACCCGCTCGGCGAGCGCCCGGGTGCGCACCGGGTCGCTCGAACTCATGTCGAGAACGAGGCTTCCCGCGGAGAGGTGGGCGAGCACCTGTCCCTCGCCCACCAGTACGTCCTCGACGATGTCGCTGTTCGGCAGCATTGTGATCACGGCATCGGCCTGTGCGGCGAGGTCCGCCAGGCCGGCGGCGGCAGCGGCTTTGATGTCCTGTGCCACCCGCTGAGTGCGCCCGGCGTCGGCGTCGTGGAGCACGACTTGGTGCCCCGCGTCGACCAGCCGGGCGGCCATGGGCGCCCCCATGGCGCCCACGCCGATGAAACCGATCACGGCAGGGGTGTTCACGTTTCCGATTCCTCCAGTGGCTCGGCGCTCAGGGCCCCCTCGCCGACCAGTACCTCATGGGCGGCCTTGAAGGCGTCCAGGCCCGCGGGGATACCGCAGTAGATGGTGGCGTGGAGCAGGGTCTCGCGGATCTCGTCCACGGTGACGCCGTTGTTGAGCGCTCCGCGGACGTGCAGCTTGATCTCGGCGCTGCGGTTCAGGGCCGTGAGCATGGCGAGGTTGATCAGTGAGCGCGTCCGCCGGTCGACACCGTCGCGTGACCACGCGTAGCCCCAGCACCAGGCGGTGGTCACCTCCTGGAAGGCCTGCATGAAGTCGTCCGCGGCTTCCAGCGAGGCATTGACGTACTCCTTGCCGAGTACGTCGCGGCGGATCTCCAGTCCACGACGGAAAAGTTCGCTGATTTCTTCAGATGTGTCGGACATGAATCCCCTTGGCGGTAGTTGACCCCGGCAGGTCCTGACGTTAGCATCCTGTCAGCTGTCCGACAAGTTACATCAGCTAGCTGCCCGAGATAGGATGAACTATGGTCTCCGGAACCTGGGATTCCGCCTTCAAGGACGTCGCCGACGCTTTTGAGGCCAACTTCGAGGCCGGTCTGGAGGTGGGCGCCAGTTGCAGCGTGGTCGTCGACGGCCGCTGTGTGGTGGACGTGTGGGGCGGCAGGACCGATCTGCCCGAGGACAGTGCGCCCTGGGAGGCCGACACCATCGTGAACCTCATGTCGGTGGCCAAGGGATTCGTCGCACTGACCGTGCACATGCTCGGCGAACGCGGTGACGTCGATCTCGACGCCCCGGTGACGAAGTACTGGCCCGAGTTCGGCCGGGCCGGCAAGGACGGCATCCTCGTACGGCATCTGCTCGACCACCGGGCCGGCCTCGAAGTCCTGACCGAACCGCTGTGGCCGGGCGCCGTGTACGACTGGAAGGCGATGATCGGGGCGCTGGAGCGGCAGGCACCGCTGCACCCCGCGGGCACCCACGCGGCGTACCACACCGTCACCATGTCGTTCCTCGTCGGAGAACTGGTCCGCCGGGTCACCGGAAAGACCTACGGGCAGGTCCTGCGCGAACTGGTGACCGGGCCCTGCGACGCCGACTACCACGTGGGCCTGACCGAGGGCGACCTCGACCGCTGCGCACGGTTCCTCAAGTGGGCCGGGTACAACAGCCGCGGCCAGGGCGACGACGAGCCCAGTGAGCTCCTGGTGAAGGCCTGGGCGCAGTTCGACCCCGCCACCGACGACGACTACAACAGCCGCCGGTTCCGCACGGCGGAGATCCCCGGCGTGAACGGCCACGGAAACGCCCGTGCCGTGGCCCGCGTCTACGGTGCGCTGGCACAGGGCCGGCTGCTCGGCGACGCCGCACTGAACCGGGCCACCGAGATGCAGTGGTTCGAGACCGAGCCGGTGCTGTCCCATCACTACCGGATGGGGCTCGGCTTCACCCTGAACAGCCCGGACGCCTACATGGGTCCGAACCCGCGCAGCTTCGGGCACGTCGGCGCCGGCGGAGCCACCGGACTGTGCGACCCCGACGCGCGCATCGGCTTCGCCTACGGCATGAACCTCATGCACCCCAGCCGGGACAACGGCCCCCGATCGCGCCGCATCCTCGACGCCCTCTACGGATGTCTGTGATGCTCCCCGAACACCGCGTCCACTCGCTGCGCTATGCGACCCTCCCCGGTCGCACACGCGGTGAGAACTTCGTCCAGACCGCGGAGCCGGCCACGCCGATGCCCATGGACTACTTCGTCTGGCTCGTCGACGGCCCGGCGGGCCCGCTGCTCGTGGACACCGGATTCAGCCGTGAGGTCGGCGAGCGGCGCGGCCGTACCATGCTCGCCGACCTGCCCGATCTGCTGCGGCGCGTCGATGTCGACCCCATGGCCCTGACGGACGTGGTCCTCACCCATCTGCACTACGACCACGCCGGCAACCTCGGCCTCTTCCCGAACGCCACCTTTCACGTCCAGGCGAGCGAGCTGGCGTTCGCCACCGGCCCGCTCATGCGGTACGCGTTCTTCGGCGCCCCCTTCGAAGCGGCCGACCTGGACCGGCTGCGGGAGGCCGGCGAGCAGGGCCGGGTGCACCTGGTGGACGGCAAGCACACCCTGCGCGACGGCGTCGAACTGCACCGTGTCGGCGGGCACACGGGCGGCACACAGGTGGTGCGCGTGCACACCGCCCGCGGCTGGCTCGTCCTCGCCTCCGACGCCCTCCACTACACCGAGAACCGCACCACCCGCTCCCCCTTCCCGCTGGTCGTCGACGCCGCCGAGATGTTCGCCGGCTACGAGCTGTGCGAACAGCTCGCCGACGCCGACGACCTCATCGTCCCCGGACACGATCCCGCCCTCGCAGAGGCCGGTACGCCCGTCACCGCCGGGGTGAGACGTCTTGTCTGACCTCCGCTTGCCTCGCTCCCCAACGACCTCACCCGGAGAACTCCGATGACGAACCCGCACCAGCCACGCACCGTGGCCTTCGGCAATTTCGTGGACGGGCGGTCCGTGCCCGCCATCGACGACGCCACCTTCACATCGGTGAACCCGACGACGGGGCAGGAGTGGGCCCGGTTCGCGCTGTCCACCTCACCCGACGTCGACGCCGCGGTCGACTCCGGACTCCGCGCCTGGCGGACGGCGTGGCGCGACATGGTGCCGTCCGAACGCGGCCGGCTGCTCACGGCCTGGGGCGCACTGATCGCCCAGGAGGCTGAGACGATCGGCGAGACCGAGTCGGTGCAGAACGGCAAGGTGGTCGCCGAACTCGTCGCACAGGTCACCGCCTCCGAAGGGTATCTGCGCTACTACGGCGGCCTGGCCGACAAGGTCGAGGGCTCGGTGATCCCCGTACCGCAGCAGAGCGTGCTCAACTACACGCTTCGCGAGCCGCTCGGGGTCATCGCCGTGATCCTTCCGTGGAACTCGCCAACCTTCCACACGGTGATGGCGATCAGCCCCGCCCTCGCCGCCGGCAACACGGTCGTGATCAAGCCGTCCGAAGTGACCTCGGCCTCCGCCGTGCGGCTGGCCGAACTCGCTCTCGAAGCAGGCATTCCCCCCGGTGTCGTCAACGTCGTCACCGGACTGCGCGAGTGCGGACAGGCGCTGGTGGACCACCCGGGCATCGCCAAGATCTCGTTCATCGGCAGTGTGCCGGCGGGACGGGCGGTCGGTGCCGCCGCCGGCCGCCGCCTGGTGACCTCGACCCTCGAACTGGGCGGCAAGAGCGCCAACATCGTCTTCGACGACGCCGACGTCGACCTGGCCGAACAGGGCATCGTCGCCGGCATCTTCGCCGCCGCGGGCCAGACCTGCATCGCGGGATCCCGGGCCTACGTCCACCGGTCGCTCTACGACACGATGGTCAACCGCCTGGTCAAGCGGGCGAACGACATCGTCGTCGGTGACCCGCTGGCAGCCGGCACGCAGATGGGCCCCGCCGCCACGGCCGACCAGCTGGCGAAGAACGAGCAGATGGTCGCAGCCGCCCTGGACGGCGGCGCCGAGCTGCTCACCGGCGGCCACCGCGTCGACATCGCCGGGCTGGCCGGCGGGTTCTTCTTCGCGCCGACCATCCTGCACAACGCCACAGCCGACAACGTGGTGATGCGCGAGGAGGTGTTCGGCCCGGTCCTCACCATCAGCCCGTTCGACGACGTCGACGAGGTCGCCGAGAACGCGAACGCCACCCCGTACGGGCTGGCCGCCGGGGTGTGGACCCGCGACGTGCGGCGAGCACACCTGATGGCACGCCGGCTGGACGCGGGCACGGTATGGATCAACACCTACCGCTCGCTGGCCTATAACTCGCCCTTCGGCGGATTCAAGGACTCCGGCACCGGCCGCAACAACGGCGTGGAGGCCATGAACCACTTCCTCCAGACCAAGAGCGTCTGGTGCGAACTGGGCACCGAGCCGCTGAACCCGTTCGTGATCCGCGTCTGATGGGCGCCGTGAACAACGCCGGCGAGGCTCTGTGGGAGATCACCGCGTTGCGTTTCGCACGGCTGACCCGCCACCACCGCGACGCACTGCTGCTGTGCCCCGAACCGCTCGCCGGGCGCCCCCTGGACATGGACTACTCCCTGTGGCTGGTCCGCAGAGGCGACGAGACGGTCGTGGTCGACACGGGCTACTCACCCGAGCTGGCGGCCCGCCGGGGCCGTACCTTCCTCGACGACCCGATGGACCTGCTGCGGCGCGTCGGCGTTGACCCCGCGGCCGTGACGGACGTGGTCCTCACGCACCTGCACTACGACCACGCCGGCAACCTCGACCAGTTCCCGGCAGCCCGGGTGCACCTGAACGAGCTGGAGTTCGGCCCCGCCACCGGATGGCACGCCAGGGAACCCTCCGTGTCCTTCGCCTACGAAGCCGACCACATCGCAGCGGTCGTCCGGGCCCGCGAGGAGGGACGACTCCAGCCGGTGCGGGACAACACCCGGCTGCGGGACGGCATCGAACTCGTCCACCTCCCCGGGCACACCCCCGGGCACATGGCCGTGCGAGTCCGCACCGGACGCGGCTGGGTCCTGCTCACCGGCGACGCGGTCCACGTGCACGCCAACCTCCGTGAGCGGCGGCCCTACCCGCTGTACACCAGCCTGGAGGAGACCTTCCGCGACTACGACACGGTCACCGCGCTCACCGAGAGCGCGGACCATGTGATCCCCGGGCACGACGCGTCCGTGATCGAACGTTTCCCCGCCCCCGCACCGGGGCTGGCCGGCCGGGCCGCCCGTCTCGACCTCCCACCGGAGAGCTGAGTGGTGACTTACGACTGCGACGTCCTGGTACTCGGCGGCAATCCCGGCGGATGCGCCGCCGCCGTCACCGCGGCCCGCGCGGGCGCGTCGGTCGTCCTTCTGGAACCGACCGCGACCCTCGGGGGCCACAACGCCAACGGCGTCTTCGCCTTCGACACCGCCGACCCCGCCGGTCTCTCGGGCATCGCCCTCGAGGTGTGCGAACTGATCGACGCCCACTACGCCGACCGGCCGGAGCCGGACCCCGTGCGCAGCGCCCGAGAGGACCCGGTGTGGGAGAGCCACGTCAACGCCGCCGCGTGGCGTGCGCTCACCGACGCCACGGACGGGCTCCAGGTGTTCACCGGGGCGGTACCCGTGGCCGCCACCGCCGCCGACGGGCGCGTGCACAGCGTGTCCTGGCAGCGGGCGGTGAACCCGGCCGGCGACCCGCCCGCCGCCGGCACGGTCGCGGAGACCCACACGCTCCACCCCCGGTTCGTCATCGACGCCGGCTACGAGGGCGACCTGCTGGAATGGCTGGACATCCCGTACCGGATCGGGCGGGAACCCCGCAGCCCGGCCGAGCCGCACGCCGGCCGCCTCTACACCACCGACACCGCCACCGGACCGCGCGGCGAGCTGCCCCACTCGGTGCTGCCGCACAGCACCGGAGAGGGCGACGACGCGGTCATGGCGTTCGCCTGCCGCCTGCACTGCCGGTGGTACGAGGACACCGCCCCCGACGCACCGCACCGGATCCGCAAGCCGTCCCCGCACTACGACCCGTCGCGGTTCCGCTGGAACCCGCACAGTGTTGACGCCGACGGAAACCCGCGCTGGTTCGGTGGAATCTACCTGGTGGCCGGCGGAAAAGTCCTGGTCAACCGGACTGTCGCCGGAAACGAACTGGCCGGGCCCACCCGCGACTACATCCTCGCCCACCCCCGGGACCGGCGCGTGCACCGGGAGAAGTTCATCACCCACGCACTGGACTTCCTCCACTACATCCAGACCGCCGGCGGCTGTCCCGGACTCGGTCTGGCCGACGACGAGTTCACCGACAACGACCACCTGCCCTACCGCCTCTACGTCAGGGAGGGGCGCCGGCTGCGAGCCGAGGTCACCCTGACCGAGTCCGACATCTCCCCGTTCCTCACCGGCGACGGCACCCGGCCCCCGCTGCGCCGTGACTCCGTCGCGATCGGCAACTGGCCGGTGGAGTCACGGGCCTGCGCGGACCGGCTCGAACACGACTACCCGATGCCCGAAGGCTGGTACTTCGGCAGTGCCATACGGGCTCCCCACCAGCTGCCGTACACCTGCATGGTGCCGCCGGGGGTCGACAACCTGCTGGTGTGCGGGGCGGTCAGCGCGACCCACATCGCGTTCGGCGCCGTCCGTGTCGAGTCCACCCGGATCAACCTCGGCATGGCCGCGGGCATCGCCGCCGGCGAAGCGCTGCGCCGCCGGGTGCCGGCAGCCGACGTGGAGGTCTCCGTCGTCCAGGAACGACTGCTCGCCGGCGGCACTCCCGTGACCTTCTTCTCCGACCTGACCGCGGACGACGACCCGCTGTTCACCGCCGTCCAGCACCTCGCCCTGCGGGGCTGGGTGCCCAGGGACACCAGGTGGCGGTTCGAGCCGGACCGGCCGGTGACCTGGGCGGAACTGGCCGGGGTACTCACCGGGATCCTGCCGGTGCCACGGTCGGTGACCGGTGTCCACTTCGCGGAAATCCCGACGACACATCCGTCCTTCGTGGCCTTCGAGAGCCTGTACGACCTGGGAACCCGTGCCGGTGAGGACCTGTTCGGCCTCGCCGACCTGCACCGCGAACGAGCCGTGCCCGACCTGCTGAACCCGCGCCGTGGGAACCCGCGGCTGCCGCACCACCCGGACGACCTCGTCCCGGGCGAGCAGGGCCTGCGG
>KL568545.1:16733-18323 GCA_000715605.1 Streptomyces speibonae
GCGGCTCGTCACCGCCGTACACCGCCTGACCACGACACCGGCCGCCGGCTCCACTGAAACCCCGCGGACGCCGCCGCTCCTCACCCGCGGCGCGCTCGCCCTGCACCTCGACGCACTGTCCCATTCCACGCGAGAGGAAGACCAATGATCGAATTCACTCACGAGGACCGTCTGGAAGTCCTCGAGCTGTACGCCCGTTACTCGCATGCGGTCGACGCCATGGACGGCGAGGCCTGGGCGGCGTGCTGGACACCGGACGGCGAGTTCAGCCCGTCGGTCGGCCCCACCGCCGGAACCCTCTACCGGGGGCACGACGCCCTGCGTGAGTTCGCCGACTCGCGGCCGGACAAGTATCCCCGGGCGCGCATCTGGACGGGAAACCATGTGCTGACCCCGCGCGAGGGTCACGTCGAGGGCACGTGCTACGGCATGACGGTCGATGTCAGCGGTGCGGCGCCGCAGCTGACCGCGCATTACATCTACCACGACCAGATCGTCCGCCACGATGGCCGGTGGCTGTTCCGCTCCCGCAAGCCGCGTCTGGACGTCGAGGTGGAGCGCTGATGGCGCGAACGGCTCTGGTCACCGGGGGCGGCGGCGGGATCGGCCGGGCCATCAGCCTGGACCTGGCCCGGCAGGGCATCGCCGTGGCCGTCGCGGACCGCGACGCTGCCGCCGCCCGCGGTGTCGCGGACGCGGTCACCGAGGCCGGGGGCACCGCGGTCCCGGTCACGTTCGACGTGTCCGACCCGGCCGCGTGCGAGGCCGGCGTGCGGGAGACCGTCGACCGGCTGGGCGGCCTGGACATCCTGGTGAACAACGCCGGCTTCACGGTGCTCAAGCCCGTCGCCGACACCACCGACCCGGAGTGGGACGCACTGCTCGCAACGGTCCTGTCCGGCACCTTCTACATGTGCCGGGCGGCACTGGCCGTCATGCGCGACGGCCGCGACGGCCGCATCGTCAACATGGCCTCGGCCGCCGGTGTCCGCGGACTGACCGACCGCGGAGCCTACGGTGCCATGAAGGGCGGAGTGGTCAGCCTGACCAGGGCACTCGCCGTGGAGGTGGGCTCACGCGGCATCACGGTGAACGCGGTGTCGCCCGGCCCCGTGGAAACCCCGCTCGTGGCCCGGCACCCGGCCGAGGTCCGCCGGTCCTGGCTCGACCTGATGGCCATCAAGCGATACGCGAAACCCGAGGAGGTCGCCGCCGCCGTCACCTTCCTCGCTTCGCAGGGCGCGGCCTTCATCACGGGCCACGTCCTGGCCGTCGACGGCGGCTTCGCCGCCGGATCGAGCCTCGCGCCCCAGCCGCCGTCGCCCCCGGCGGTCACATGAGCCACGCCTCCCGCGTCGACGACGTCTCGCCCGCCGCCCTTGACCTAGAGCTCACGCCGTCGCTGGGAGGAGTTCCGCGACGGCGTTCCTGATGGGGGTGAAGTCGATGTCGGTGGTGAGGGTGGTTTCGTCGACTTCGATGGGGAGGGGTGGTTCGACGCCGAGGAGGGCGCGGTGGAGGCGGGGGTAGAGGGTGCGGGCCAGGAGTTGGGTGGCGATGTCGTCGGCGGTGGTGGGGGTGAGGTTGTGG
>KL568546.1:0-4440 GCA_000715605.1 Streptomyces speibonae
GGGCGTGCCTGACGGGCGGGGCGGGGGCCGGGTGCGGTTGGGTGGCCTCGCACGCCAGGTCAGCGCACCGGGTGGCCCAGGAGCATCGTGGGTGCGCCGGCGACGCGGGTCAGGAAGACCGTGACGGACGCGGAGCCGTTCGGCCTGGGCAGGACCTTGCGGCGCAGTTCCTCCGGCTCGACCGCCGAGCCGCGCTTCTTCACGGTCAGCGTGCCGACGCCCCGCTCCCGCAGCAGGGCCTTCAGCTTCTTGACGTGGAAGGACAGCCGGTCGGTGATCTCGTAGGCGGTGGCGAACGGCGTCGGACGGTACTCGTCCGCCGTGACATAGGCGATCGTCGCGTCGATGAGCCCGCCGTCGAGTGCCGCGGCGGCCTCCGCGACCAGATGGGACCGGATCACCGCACCGTCCGGCTCGTACAGGTACCGGCCGGGCGGGCGGACGGCCGGGTCGGGCAGGCCGCGCGAGAGGAGGGTGTGCGGGCCCGGGAGCAGGGTCGCGCGGACGCCGCCCTCCCGGCCGGTGCCGAACCACAGCACCGCCTCCTTCACGTCCCCGCCGTCCGAGATCCACTCGGCCTCCGCGTCCCCGGGGACGGCCTCGTGCGGGATGCCCGGCGCCACCTTCAGCGCCGCGCCGCGCGGTGCCGTACGGGCGGCCCCGACCGCCCAGGACAGCGGCGGCGAGTACGCCTCGGGGTCGAAGATCCGGCCCCGGCCCCCGCGCCGGGCCGGGTCGGCGAACACGGCGTCGTACCCGGCCGTGTCCACCTCCGTCACGTCCGCCTCGCGCACCTCGATCAGGCCGGCGAGTCCGAGCGCGTCGGCGTTCGCCCGCGCCGCCGCCGCGGTGAGCGGGTCCCGGTCCACCGCCAGGACCCGGATCCCGGCCCGGGCCAGCGCGATCGCGTCCCCGCCGATCCCGCAGCACAGGTCGGCCACGGAGGTCACCCCGAGCTCCCTGAACCGCTCCGCGCGGTACGCCGCCACACTCGCCCGGGTCGACTGCTCGACCCCGTTCGGCGTGAAGAACATCCGGGCCGCGTCCCGCTCCCCGAACTTCGCCACCGCCCGCTGCCGCAGCCGCGCCTGGCCGAGCGCCGCCGAGACCAGTGCGGCGGGGTGCTCACGGCGCAGCCGGGTCGCGACGGCGAGTTCGTGCGCCGGGTCGGTGTCGCGCACCTCGTCGAGGAGGGCGCGGCCTTCGGGGGTGAGGAGGGGAGCGAGGTCGTTCACCGGGTCATTGTGGGCCACTCGGTGGACCGTGCGCCTCCGGCCGCGGTGTCGGGCCGGGTCCGGCTCTCGGGGCTGCGAGGATCCGGCCCCATGCGAGCAGTAGGACAAAACGATAAAAAGCTTCCGTCGCGTGGTGCTCGGATCGGTCTGGCCGTCCTTGCTCTCGCCACCATCGCCTCGGGCTGCGGACAGGGCGGCACCGACGCCGAGCCGGCGAGCGGCCAGCAGCCCCTCCAGGCGCCGCCGGCCCGCGCACTCGACTCCTACGCCACCAAACTGCGCGCCGCGCACGCCGCCCGGGCCGCCGCCGCGAAGCGCTGGGGCCTCAAGCGCGTGCCCCTGACCGCCCCGCCGCCGCCGAAGAAGAAGCCGGAGATCACCACCCGGGACGGCTTCGAGGTCGACGGCCACCGCCGGCTGGGACTTCCGCCGGTCTTCACCACCGTCCCCACGAAGGAGAAGATCCTCTTCCTCACCATCGACGACGGCGAGGAGAAGGACCCGGCGTTCCTGCGGATGATGAGCGAGCTGAAGATCCCCTACACGGCCTTCCTCAGCGACTACCTGGTCAAGGAGGACTACGGCTACTTCAGGAAGATGCGGGACACGGGCGTCGGCCTGCACAACCACACCCTGCACCACCCCTACCTCCCCGCCCTGTCCCGCGCCCGCCAGAAGCGCGAGATCTGCGGCATGCAGAAGATCATCGAGAAGCGCTACGGCAAGCGCCCCGCCCTCTTCCGGCCGCCGTACGGCAACTACAACAAGGACACCCTGCGCGTCGCGAAGTCCTGCGGGATCACCCACGTCCCCCTGTGGAACGAGGAGGTCTTCGTCGACCACTGGGAGTACCGCGAGTGGGACCGCTCGCTGCACCCCGGCGACATCGTCCTGACCCACTTCCGCGGCCGCGAGGACTGGGACGGGACGATGCCGGACATGGTCCGCCGCTTCCTGAACAAGATCACGGCCGAGGGGTACGCGGTGGCGCGGCTGGAGGACTACCTGTGAACCCGCGGAGGGCCCGGGCGGCGGCCCTCCTGCTGGCCCTGACCGCCGGATGCGCCTCGCCGGACGCGGCGGACCGGGCGCCCGCACCGGACGGCGGGGCCGCCCCGGTCTCCGCGCCGGCCGGCGCGACGGGCGGCGCGCGTGCGGACCTCCCGCCCGTGGTCGGCCACGTCCCGACCGACGACCGGGTCGTCTTCCTCACCTACGACGACGGCGCCGAACGCGACCCCCGCTTCATCGACCTGGTGCGCGAGCGCCGGCTCCCCGTCAGCATGTTCCTCACGGACAGCGTGGTGGGCCCCGGCTACGCCCACTTCGCCCGGCTGCGCGCGGTCGGCGCGAGCCTGCAGAACCACACCCTCGACCACGCCGCCCTGCGCGGTCTGCCCTACGCCGGACAGCGCGCCGAGATCTGCGGCCAGCAGCGCAAGCTCAAGTCCCGCTTCGGCGTCCGCCCGCGCCTCTTCCGCCCGCCCTACGGCACGTACGACGCCACCACCCTGCGCGCCGCCGCCGACTGCGGTATCGCCGCGGTGGTGCTGTGGCGGGCGGTCCTGGAACCCGACGGCCACCTCACCTACACCCATGGCCCCCACCACCTGAACCCCGGCGACATCGTCTCCGTACCGTCGGGCGAGGCGCCGCGTCTGTCCCTGGCGGAACGGACCGAGGGGCTGCTGGATGAGCTGGAGGAGCGGGGGCTGAGGGTGGGCAGGCTGGAGGACCACGTGGGATGAGCCTCCGCCGCACCGGGGCCGCCGCGCCGAGGCCGCCGGCCGCGCGACCCCGTGCCGGAACACGCCCCGCCCCCGACGCGCCGCACGGCAATTGGCACTCCGCTTGACCGAGTGCTAACCGCAGTCATAGTCTCAGGTCTGGCACTCCCCCCTGGAGAGTGCCAACACACGCGACGGGCAGGTCCGGCACCCGCGACGACGGATCCACCTGGTCGCCACCTCAGACAGTTAACCCCGTGAGATCTCCGAAGGGGGAGGTCGGATCGTGACGACCGCCAGCTCCAAGGTTGCCATCAAGCCGCTCGAGGACCGCATCGTGGTCCAGCCGCTCGACGCCGAGCAGACCACGGCTTCGGGCCTGGTCATTCCGGACACCGCCAAGGAGAAGCCCCAGGAGGGCGTCGTCCTGGCCATCGGTCCGGGCCGCATCGAGGACGGCAAGCGCGTCGAGCTCGACGTGAAGGTCGGCGACGTCGTTCTGTACAGCAAGTACGGCGGCACCGAGGTCAAGTACAACGGCGAGGAGTACCTCGTCCTCTCGGCCCGCGACGTCCTCGCGATCGTCGAGAAGTAAGGGGACCCCGGGGCGACGCCCCGGCCACCCGGCCTCGTAGCAGGCATTTTTTGCTCGACACCGCGCCCCTGGCCCCAGCACTCCGACAAGGAGCCGGGCGCAGGGGCGCAGTGATTTCACCCAGATTTCCGAGAGGGCTCCCGCTGCCATGGCGAAGATCCTGAAGTTCGACGAGGACGCCCGTCGCGCCCTCGAGCGCGGCGTCAACCAGCTTGCCGACACGGTGAAGGTGACGATCGGTCCCAAGGGCCGCAACGTCGTCATCGACAAGAAGTTCGGCGCTCCCACCATCACCAACGACGGTGTCACGATCGCCCGCGAGGTGGAGATCGAGGACCCGTACGAGAACCTCGGCGCGCAGCTGGTGAAGGAGGTGGCGACCAAGACCAACGACATCGCAGGTGACGGCACCACCACCGCCACCGTGCTGGCCCAGGCGCTGGTCCGCGAGGGCCTGAAGAACGTCGCCGCCGGTGCCTCCCCGGCGCTGCTGAAGAAGGGCATCGACGCCGCCGTCGCCGCGGTCTCCGAGGACCTGCTCGCCTCGGCCCGCCCGATCGACGAGAAGTCCGACATCGCCGCCGTCGCCGCGCTGTCCGCCCAGGACCAGCAGGTCGGCGAGCTCATCGCCGAGGCGATGGACAAGGTCGGCAAGGACGGCGTCATCACCGTCGAGGAGTCCAACACCTTCGGTCTGGAGCTGGACTTCACCGAGGGCATGGCCTTCGACAAGGGCTACCTGTCGCCGTACTTCGTGACGGACCAGGAGCGCATGGAGGCCGTCCTCGACGACCCCTACATCCTCATCACCCAGGGCAAGATCTCCTCCATCGCGGAGCTGCTGCCGCTGCTGGAGAAGGTCATCCAGGCCAACGCCTCCAAG
>KL568546.1:4703-5991 GCA_000715605.1 Streptomyces speibonae
CGCGGTCGCCGTCAAGGCGCCGGGCTTCGGTGACCGCCGCAAGGCGATGTTGCAGGACATGGCCGTTCTCACCGGCGCCACGGTCGTCTCCGAGGAGGTCGGCCTCAAGCTCGACCAGGTCGGCCTGGACGTGCTGGGCACCGCCCGCCGCGTGACCGTCACCAAGGACGACACCACGGTCGTCGACGGCGGTGGCAAGAAGGAGGACGTCCAGGGCCGGGTCGCCCAGATCAAGGCCGAGATCGAGACCACCGACTCGGACTGGGACCGCGAGAAGCTCCAGGAGCGCCTCGCGAAGCTGGCCGGCGGCGTGTGCGTCATCCGCGTGGGTGCCGCCACCGAGGTCGAGCTGAAGGAGCGCAAGCACCGCCTGGAGGACGCCATCTCCGCGACCCGCGCCGCGGTCGAGGAGGGCATCGTCTCCGGTGGCGGCTCCGCGCTGGTCCACGCCGTCAAGGTGCTCGAGGGCAACCTCGACAAGAGCGGTGACGAGGCCACCGGTGTCTCCGTGGTCCGCAAGGCAGCCGTCGAGCCGCTGCGCTGGATCGCCGAGAACGCCGGCCTCGAGGGCTACGTCATCGTCTCCAAGGTCGCCGAGCTGGAGAAGGGCAGCGGCTACAACGCCGCCACCGGCGAGTACGGCGACCTGATCAAGGCCGGCGTCATCGACCCGGTCAAGGTGACCCGTTCCGCCCTGGAGAACGCCGCCTCCATCGCCTCCCTGCTGCTCACGACCGAGACCCTGGTCGTCGAGAAGAAGGAAGAGGAGGAGCCGGCCGCTGCCGCCGGCGGTCACGGCCACGCCCACTGACGACGCAAGGTCGCCGGAGCGCGAGTGAGGGCCCGGCCCCCCGGACACGGGGGTGCCGGGCCCTTGCCCTGCCCACGCCCGCCCGGTCACGGAACCGAAGGGCTTCGGGGACCATCTCTGCACACAGCCGGCGGAGCAGTCGCAGGGGAGGGGAAGGCGATGACCCAGGTGCTCTACGGAGAACGGTCGCGGAACCCGTTGGCGCGGACCGTGGAGCTGACCGAGGGCGGACTGCGCAGAGGCGGCAGGACGACGCCACTGGAGGAGCTGAACCTCGCCGCCATGGCCGACGCGTTCCTGCGCGGGAACTGGCTCGGCGGCGGTGGCAGGGAACGTCCCCTGGCCGTCCTGCCGCAGGACCGCGGCCCCGTCCCGGTCACCCGCGTCACCGGCACCACCACGCCCATGAAGACACGTCAGGCCGCCGCCTTCGCGCACGCGCTGGGTGAACTCTGTCTCTTATACACATCTCTGATG
>KL568546.1:6220-9098 GCA_000715605.1 Streptomyces speibonae
CGCGGGCGCGGGAGGAGGGCGTACCGCTGTGGATCGCGCGCCGGCACGCATCGGGCCCCGCCGGCACCGTCACCGTCGCCGTGGACCGGCGCTCGGTCCGGGTGGACGTCTGGGGCCCGAACGCCGCGGCCGTACGGCTGCGGGCACCCGAGGGCTACCTCCCCGACTCCGACGACCCGGCCCGGGGTCTCAGCCTGACCGTCGGTGACTTTCCCGCGCGGGTGGAGCTGAAGTCGAAGTTCCGCAAGTCCAAGAGCAAGGTCGAGATCCGCATGGCCGACCGGAGCTGGACCCTGCGCCGCGAGAACGCGACCACCTCCGCGCTCCTGCGCGACGGCACCCGGATCGCGCTCCTGACCCGGCCCCCGCGGGGGGTGACCCCCGCCCCCGGCACCGTGCTGCTGCCGTTGGCCGACGTGCGTCACGAGACCCCCGACCCCCTGGACGCCGTGATGGCCCACGCCGTCGCGGTCTCCTTCGGCCTCGGCGACACCACGGGAACGGCCAGGTTCCGTCCCGCCCGTTCCCACCACGAGACGGACGACGTGATCTGGGCCCGCGCCTGGTACGGCAACATCGGCACCGACCGCGACGACAACGAACCGGGCTGCTCCGACGGCTGGGGCAGGGACGGCGGCGACGGCGGCGACAGCGGCGGAGGCGACGGCGACGGGGGAGGCGACGGCGGAGGGGGCGGAGAGTAGCCGCCCGCTCATCCCCGGACCGGCGCGGCGGGTACCACGGCCCACACCGTCTTGCCGGGTGCGCCGGGACGCGGAGCCGTTCCCCACTCCGTGGCCAGGGCGTCGACGAGGAGAAGCCCCCGCCCGCCGTCCTCCACGCTTCCGGTATCCCGTCCCTCGGGCAGCCGCTCGCCCCGCGCGTCGCTCACCTCGATGCGGACGGCCGTGCTGATCCGTGACTCCAAGTGCCCGGACGTGGCGATCCTCAACGTGCCGTCCGCCCAGTGGACGGCGTTTGTGCGGATGGCCGCAGGCGCCTGAGCCGAACGAGGGGCGGTGGGAAGCCTGTTGCGCTTCCCGCCGCCCCTGACTCACGCGTGGCAACGTCCTGCGCGTCCCGGTCGTGCGCCGGGTCAGAGTTCCGTCGGCTCCAGCGCACCCAGCTGCGCCATCAGCCCCAGCCGGTCGTACTGCCACCAGCCTTCGACGATCTTGCCGTTGTCGCCGAAGCGGAAGATGGTCGTGCCCGTCATGGAGACGTCCTTGCCCGTCGCCGGGATGCCGAGGAAGTCGCCCTTGTGGGTGCCCTTCCAGCTCCAGCGGGTGCACACCCGGTCCCCCTCGGCGAGCTGGTCCTCGAGGGTGAAGGAGAAGTCGAAGCCGCCGCGCCACACGTCCATCTCGCGCCGGAAGTGATCGAGGCCGACGATGTCCTGTTCGTTGGCCGGGTCGTGGTCGTGGTAGTGCTCCTCGACCAGGCCCGTCATCGGGGACAGGTCCTCCGCCGTGCTCACCACCTCGAAGAAGCGCCGCGCGGAGTCCGTGTTCAGCTGCGCGTCGCGCACCACGTCCAGGTCCGTGAACGTCGGCATCTCCTCACAGAGCGCCACCATCTCCCGGAAGATCCGGTCGGTCTCCGGGAGCTGCGAGTTCCGCATCGCCTCCTCGTACGACGGGAACTCCACGATCTCGACGACGTGCGACGTGTCCGAGCGGTCCTTGCCGACCACCGCGTGGGTCGCCGTCCTCTTGCCCCTGGTCTGCTCGACCCACTGGTCCATGAGCCGGTCCATCTCCTCGAACCGGTCGGTCCGGCAGTCGATGAGCTGTACGAAGGTCATGACACTCGCCTCCGGTCCCCCCTGGGTCCGGGTCGGTCCTGTCAGCACCCATTCTCCTCCGGGGAGCGGGCCGCGTCCCACTGTGCCGGTGCACCCGCGCGGGGCTACCGCGGCCCGTACTTCCGTCCCGTCCGCGACGAGATCCCGCCCAGCAGCCCGCGCGGGACCAGCTTCGCCGCTCCCAGCAGCGCCTTGTACCGGGGGTCGGGGATCGACAGCGTCTTGCCCCGGGCCAGGTCCGCCACTGCCGCCGCGACGACCTTGTCCGCGTCGAGCCACATCCACTTCGGGATGTTGTCCGTGCCCATCCCCGCCCGCTCGTGGAACTCGGTGCGCACGAAGCCGGGGCACAGCGCCATCAGCCGGATGCCGTGGCCGGCGAGGTCCTGCGCCGCGCCCTGGGTGAACTGCACGACCCACGCCTTGGACGCCCCGTACGTACCGCGCGGCACGAACGCGGCGGTCGAGGCGACGTTCACGACACCTCCGCGCCCGCGCTCCCGCATCGCCTCCACCGCCGCCGACGTCAGCCGGAGCACCGCCTCGCAGTGCACCTTGAGCATCATCAGCTCATCGGACATCGGCACCTCGAGGTAGCGGCCCTTGTGACCGAACCCGGCGTTGTTGATCAGCAGGTCGACGGGGTTCCTCCGGTCGCCGAGACGCTCGGCCACCGCCTCGATGCCCCGGTCCTGAGCCAGATCGGCGGTCAGCACCTCCGCCTCGATACCGTGGCGGTCGTGCAGCTCGGTGGCCTGCTCGCGCAGCCGGCCGGTGTCGCGGGCCACCAGCACCAGGTCGTGTCCGTCGGCCGCCAGCCGCCGCGCGAACGCGGCACCGATCCCAGCCGTCGATCCCGTAATCAGAGCCGTTGTCATGGCCCAAGACTAGTTACCCGGAGCGGAGCAGTCCGCTCTGCGCCCGAGCCCCCGGAACCGCGCCCCCGGACCGTGGCGGGCGGTCAGGTCGGCTGCCGCGCCCCGTACTTCTCCAGGTACCGCTGCGCCACGGCCGCCGCCTCCGGGTGCAGGGCCGGACCGGCCTCCGGCAGCCGCGGCAGCAGCGTCCGGTCGG
>KL568546.1:9309-15308 GCA_000715605.1 Streptomyces speibonae
CCGGCAGCCGCGGCAGCAGCGTCCGGTCGGTGGTCACCGCGCGGAACTGCAGCGCCACCGTCACCTCGTGATCCGGCCGGTGAACGATCCGTACGGCGTCCCCCGCGCGGATCTCGCCGGGCTCGATCACCCGCAGATACGCCCCCGGCGCACCCCGCTCCGTGAACCGCTTCACCCAGCCCTTCTCACCCATGTGGCCCTGGAAGGTGCGGCAGGGAATGCGTCCGGAGGTGACCTCCAGGACCACCTCGGGCCCGACGGCCCAGCGCTCACCGATCAGGGCGCCGGAGACGTCGATGCCCTCCGTGGTGAGGTTCTCGCCGAACGCGCCGTTGGCCAGCGCGCGCCCCAGCGTGCGCTCCCACTCGTCGAGATCCTCACGGGCCACGGCGTACACCGCCTGGTCGTCCCCGCCGTGGTGCCGCGTCTCGCACACGGCGTCGCCGTCCAGGCCGCTCGCGCCGAAGCCCTTGGGGCCGGGCGCGGCCACCCGCACCGGCCCGTCGACGGGCCGCTTGTCGATACCGGTCACGCCGTCGCGATGATCCGTGTACGGAACGGTTTTGGGCCGGCCCAGGTTCACAGACAGAAGCTTCATGCGGCGCAACGGTAAGCGATGAGGGTCAAAGCGTCGACGCAATATTCGGCGCCGCACCAAAGGGCCGCTTATCCTTGAGGGGTGATCGAAGCCCGCCACCTCCGCGTACTGCGCGCCGTGGCCACCACCGGTTCCTTCTCCGCGGCGGCCCGCGAGCTGGGCTGCACCCAGCCCGCCGTCAGCCAGCAGATGAAGGCCCTGGAGTCCTCCGTCGGCACGCCCCTGCTCATCCGGAGCGGCCGGGAGATGCGCCTGACCCAGGCCGGTGAGGCGCTGGTGCGGCACGCCGCCGGGATCATCGCCGGGCTCACCGCCGCCGAGGAGGAGGTCGCCGCGATCGCCGGGCTGCGCGCGGGCCGGGTGCGGCTCGTGTCGTTCCCCAGCGGCAGCTCCACGCTCGTCCCGACGGCCCTGGCCGCCCTGCGCGACGCCCACCCGGGCACGCGCGTCTCCCTGGAGGAGGCCGAGCCGCCGCGCTCCGTGGAGATGCTCCGCGAGGGCGACTGCGACGTGGCCCTCGCCTTCCGGTACGAGGGGGCGGCGGGCGCCGAGGAGTGGGACGACCTCGTCGTACGGCCGTTGCTGTCGGACCGGCTGGTGGGTCTCGTGCCGCAGTCGCATCCGCTGGCCCGCGCGGAGTCCGTCGCCATCGGCGAACTCGCCGACGAGCCCTGGATCGCCGGCTGCCCGCGCTGCCGGGGGCAGCTGGTCGAGGTGTGCGAGGCGGCCGGCTTCACCCCGCGCATCGACTTCGCGACCGACGACTACCCGGCGGTCGCCGGCCTGGTGGGAGCGGGACTGGGGGTCGCGGTCCTGCCCCAGCTGGCCATCGAGTCCGTGCGGCCCCGGGGCGTGCGCACCGTGGCGCTGGAGCCGGTCGTGCGGAGGCAGATCGTCGCGCTCACCCTGCCGGACCTCGCACAGGTGCCCGCGGTCGCCGCGACGCTGGAGAAGCTGGCGGCCGCCGCGGCGCGGTGAGGCGCCGGGACAGAGCAAGGTCACGCGACAAGACAAGGGCACGCGCGCGTTCCCGATCGTGCGTGCCCTCTTGTGTGTGCTCGTTCGTTTCGTGAAGAAACGTTCCTTCAGTTGTGCGGGGCGGTGGCGTGTCCGCTGCCGGCGGCCGATGCCGACACCAGCCGGTTGCGCGCCCGTCCCATCAGCTCTTCGCGCTCGTCCTCGGTCAGGCCGCCCCACACGCCGTACGGCTCACGTACCGCCAGCGCGTGCGCGGCGCACTCGGCGCGTACCGGGCACCTCATGCAGACCTCTTTGGCCGAGTTCTCGCGAGCGCTTCGGGCCGCACCACGCTCGCCCTCGGGGTGGAAGAAGAGCGAGCTGTCCACCCCGCGGCAGGCAGCCAGGAGCTGCCAGTCCCACAGGTCCGCGTTCGGTCCGGGAAGGCGGGAGAAATCTGCCATTGCGTGACCCCTTGTAGCCGTTCTGGGCGGATCCGGTGTCCACGACCGTACAACTACGATCCAAGGAGATGAAAATATGACTCATTGCGAATCTAGCCCCGGACACCATCAAAGGGGAAGAAATGGGGCTGAATGGGGCATGAGTTGTGGTGAAAGTCCGGGGGTCCGTCGCGCATGTCTGCACCGTGAACGCCTCCTCACGTAGAGTGCCGAAGATGGCAGACGGCCCCGTAACTCTTTCGAGTGACCGTCGTTGAGAGTGCGAGGCGGTTGAAGGAACAAGCGCTCGGGCGGGGCGTCCGAGACGGTCGACCGCACAGGTGACGATTTCGTACCAGCCTGGAGGCTCAAGGTGACGCGCATCAGCTGCGGAGGGCGGCCATGACTTCCGTCCTCGTCTGCGACGACTCCCCGCTTGCCCGAGAGGCGCTCCGCCGCGCGGTCGCGACCGTGCCCGGCGTCGAGCGCGTGACGACGGCGGCCAACGGCGAGGAAGTCCTCCGCCGCTGGGGTGCCGACCGCTCGGATCTGATTCTGATGGACGTACGCATGCCCGGTCTGGGCGGCGTCGAGACGGTCCGGCGTCTGCTGTCCGCCGACCCGGGAGCGCGCATCATCATGCTCACTGTCGCCGAGGACCTCGACGGTGTGGCGCTCGCGGTGGCCGCGGGCGCGCGGGGCTATCTGCACAAGGACGCCTCCCGCGCGGAGCTGCGCGCCACGGTCACGCAGGCGCTCGCCGACCCGACCTGGCGGCTCGCCCCGCGCCGGCTGCGCTCGGCCGAGATGGGCGCGGCGCCGACGCTCACCGCGCGTGAGATCCAGGTGCTCGAAGGCATGAGCCACGGCCGCTCCAACGCCGAGATCGGCCGCGAGCTGTTCCTCTCCGAGGACACCGTCAAGACGCACGCGCGCCGGCTCTTCAAGAAGCTCGGTGCCTCGGACCGGGCCCACGCGGTGGCGCTCGGGTTCCGGTGGGGCCTCGTGCGCTAGGGCCCGCGCCTCGGGCCGGGCCGGATGCCGTGCGCGACACCGAGGACTGCCCGGCGCACGGGGGCACACGGACGCCCCCGGCGGGTGCACGGGTGGCACCGGGGAGGCGCGCGGGCAAGGGGCGCGCGCTGCCGCGGGTGGGGTGCGCACGGTGTGCTTCGGTGCGGGTGTCCGCCGCGTGGTGCGCCCCCGTACGGTTGCCCGCCACGCGGTGCGCGTCGGCGCTGGTGCCATGCCGGGGTCGCTTCGGCACGGGATGCCGTAACGGTCCGGTGGCCGCGCGGGTGTGCGGTCCCGTCCGTCGGACGGCGCGGGGACTGTGCTGTCGCCCCTGGCGTACGGCGAGGTGTACGGGCGCCGCGCGCCGGGTGCGGCGGACGGGCGTACGGACGCGTGGGCCGTCCTGCCGTGTGCGGCCGGCGGCCGGACGGACGGGGCGTGCGCCCCGTCGGCCGGGCGGGCGCGTACTCCATGAGAACCACGCCGAAAACCCGGCCCACCAGGGCATCCTCGGTGGCCGGAAGACGCCCGCTGCTCGTTTCGCCGCGGATGCCGCATCCTTGAGGTGTGGAGTTCCTCGGGGACGAGTCGGTCGAGCGGGAGGGGAGGGCGCAGGGTATGAGTTCCGGCGCACCTGCTCATAACGCTTCGGTGCACAACCAGGGACACGGTGCCACGGACCAGACGTCCGCAAGGCACCATGGACCGATGCGCGACGACGAGGCGGGCACTGCCCAAGGGGCGTTCGGTGCGCTCGTCCATCGTGCCGTCGACGGAGACGAGCAGGCCACGCACGATCTGCTCGCGCACGTCCACCCCCTCGCGCTGCGCTACTGCCGCACGCGGTTGTCCCGGCTGCCCGGCGACGCCCGGCACTTCGTGGAGGACCTCGCACAGGAGGTCTGCGTCGCGGTGCTGCTCGCGCTGCCCCGCTACAAGGACACCGGCCGGCCCTTCGAGGCGTTCATCTTCGCCATCGCCTCCCACAAGGTCGCCGACCTCCAGCGCGCGGCGATGCGGCACCCCGGCTCCACCGCGGTGCCCTCCGACGAGATGCCCGAGCGGCCCGATGACTCCCTCGGACCGGAGGAGCGCGCCCTGCTCAGCAGCGACGCCGAATGGGCCAAGAAACTGCTGGCCAGCCTGCCCGAGAACCAGCGCGAGCTGATCCTGCTGCGCATCGCTGTGGGACTGACCGCGGAGGAGACCGGACAGATGTTGGGAATGTCACCCGGTGCCGTCCGCGTGGCCCAGCACCGCGCGCTGAGCCGGCTGCGCGCCCTGGCGGAGCAGTAACCCCCCGCCGCGGCGCGGCCCCTTCGGCGTACGAACGGAATATGAACGGAAGATCAGCCGTCCCCGTACGAACATACGAGGCCGGGAGCCGTGCGAAACCGTGGAATGAGACACCTCCGCTTCCCGTTAGCATGGACATCCGCACCGATCAAGGCCATTTGGGGAAGGTGTCATGACTGCCAACGTCGACGGAGTGCCCGGTAAATTCGCGACACTCGGGCTGACCTACGACGACGTGTTGCTGCTGCCGGGCGCGTCGGACATGGCGCCCGAGGAGATCGACACCGCCTCGTACGTGTCCCGGAACGTGCGGGTCAACATCCCGTTGCTGTCCGCCGCCATGGACAAGGTGACCGAGTCCCGCATGGCGATCGCGATGGCCCGCCAGGGCGGCGTCGGCGTCCTGCACCGCAACCTGTCCATCGAGGACCAGGCCAACCAGGTCGACCTGGTGAAGCGGTCCGAGTCCGGCATGGTCACCGACCCCATCACCATCCACCCGGACGCCACGCTGGCCGAGGCCGACGCCCTGTGCGCCAAGTTCCGCATCAGCGGCGTCCCGGTCACCGACGGCAACAAGAAGCTGCTCGGCATCGTGACCAACCGGGACATGGCCTTCGAGACCGACCGCTCCCGCCAGGTGCGCGAGATCATGACGCCGATGCCGCTGGTCACCGGCAAGGTCGGCATCTCCGGCCCGGACGCCATGGAGCTGCTGCGCCGCCACAAGATCGAGAAGCTTCCGCTCGTCGACGACCACGGTGTCCTCAAGGGCCTGATCACGGTCAAGGACTTCGTGAAGGCCGAGAAGTACCCGCACGCCGCCAAGGACGCAGAGGGGCGCCTGCTGGTCGGTGCCGCGGTCGGGGTCGCCGGTGACGCGTTCGAGCGCGCCCAGGCGCTCATCGAGTCGGGCGTCGACTTCATCGTCGTCGACACCGCGCACGGCCACTCCCGTCTCGTCGGCGACATGGTCGCCAAGATCAAGTCGAACTCGTCCGGCGTCGACGTCATCGGCGGCAACATCGCCACGCGCGACGGCGCCAAGGCCCTCGTCGACGCGGGCTGCGACGGCATCAAGGTCGGTGTCGGACCCGGCTCCATCTGCACCACCCGCGTGGTCGCTGGCGTCGGCGTCCCGCAGGTGACGGCGATCTACGAGGCGGCGCTGGCCGCCAAGGAGGCGGGCGTCCCGGTCATCGGCGACGGCGGTCTGCAGTATTCCGGTGACATCGCCAAGGCCCTGGTCGCCGGCGCCGACACGGTGATGCTGGGCTCGCTGCTCGCCGGCTGCGAGGAGTCCCCCGGCGAGCTGCTGTTCATCAACGGCAAGCAGTTCAAGTCGTACCGCGGCATGGGCTCGCTCGGCGCCATGCAGACCCGCGGCGACCGCAAGTCGTTCTCGAAGGACCGCTACTTCCAGGAGGGCGTCGCCTCCGACGAGCAGCTGGTGCCCGAGGGCATCGAGGGCCAGGTGCCCTACCGCGGCCCGCTGTCGTCCGTCGTCCACCAGCTCGTCGGCGGCCTGCGCCAGTCGATGTTCTACGTCGGCGGCAAGACCGTCCCCGAGCTCCAGACCAACGGCCGCTTCGTCCGGATCACCTCCGCGGGCCTCAAGGAGAGCCACCCGCACGACATCCAGATGACGGTCGAGGCACCTGTCTCTTATACACATCTCTGATGGCGCGAGG
>KL568546.1:15524-16315 GCA_000715605.1 Streptomyces speibonae
CCCCTCGCCGTACGTCCGGGGCGGTGGGCGCCACGGCCGTACGGGATACTGGAAGGCGCTGCAACGCATCAGGGAAAGGCCACAGACGTGACTGAGATCGAGATCGGGCGCGGCAAGCGCGGCCGCCGGGCGTACGCCTTCGACGACATCGCCGTCGTCCCCAGCCGCCGTACGCGGGACCCGAAGGAGGTCTCGATCGCCTGGCAGATCGACGCCTACCGCTTCGAGCTGCCGTTCCTGGCCGCTCCCATGGACTCGGTCGTCTCGCCGGCCACGGCGATCCGCATCGGCGAGCTCGGCGGCCTCGGCGTGCTGAACCTCGAGGGCCTGTGGACGCGCTACGAGGACCCGCAGCCGCTGCTGGACGAGATCGTCGGCCTGCCCGCCGAGAGCGCCACCCGCCGCCTCCAGGAGATCTACGCGGCGCCCATCAGGGAGGAGCTGATCGGGCAGCGCATCAAGGAGGTGCGCGACTCGGGCGTGGTCACCGCCGCCGCGCTCTCCCCGCAGCGCACCGCCCAGTTCTCCAAGGCCGTCGTCGACGCCGGCGTGGACATCTTCGTCATCCGCGGCACCACGGTCTCCGCCGAGCACGTCTCCGGTTCGCACGAGCCGCTCAACCTGAAGCAGTTCATCTACGAGCTCGACGTCCCGGTGATCGTCGGCGGCTGCGCCACCTACACGGCCGCCCTGCACCTGATGCGCACCGGTGCGGCGGGCGTCCTGGTCGGCTTCGGCGGCGGCGCCGCGCACACCACGCGCAACGTGCTGGGCATCCAGGTGCCCATGGC
>KL568546.1:16512-18593 GCA_000715605.1 Streptomyces speibonae
ATCAGAGATGTGTATAAGAGACAGATGGACGAGTCCGGCGGCCGGTACGTGCACGTCATCGCGGACGGCGGGGTCGGCTGGTCCGGCGACCTGCCCAAGGCGATCGCCTGCGGCGCGGACTCCGTGATGATGGGCTCCCCGCTCGCCCGCGCGACGGACGGTCCGGGCCGGGGCAACCACTGGGGCATGGAGGCCGTCAACGAGGAGCTGCCGCGCGGCCAGAAGGTCGACCTCGGCACGGTGGGCACGCTGGAGGAGATCCTCACCGGCCCGTCCCACACCCCCGACGGCTCGATGAACCTCTTCGGCTCCCTGCGCCGCGCGATGGCCACGACCGGCTACAGCGAGCTGAAGGAGTTCCAGCGCGTCGAGGTGACGGTGGCGGACTCACAGCACCGGCGGTAGAGCGGGCACGGGCTTCATACGGCTCCGAAGGGCCGGCCACCTGGCGGTGACCGGCCCTTCTCGCATGTCCGGGGAGCGGGGGCGCCCGTGGCAGTCGAGGGGCGCGCGGTTGCTTTCGGGACCGATCCGTACGGGTTTACCCGTGTGAGGCCGCTACCGTCCTCGACGGCGCCCCAGTTCTTGTGGGAGCCCCCTTCCAAGGACCTGGTCCGGACCCCGCCCTCGGGGCCCGGCCCGATTCCGACGGACCGTCCACCGGGCTACTGGGCGGTGTCGTGGAAGGGGGCGCCCATGGGACGCCACCGCAAGCCCACTCGCTGGGACCGGATCCGTCTGTGGACGGTGAAGTGCCGGAGGAGGTGGATCTTGCGGATTTTCGGATGGTGAGCGGCCGCCCCCACAAGGACTAGGGGCGGACACCCCGTGAACCATCCCGGAGCCTGTCGCAGTGCCCCCTGCGGCGGGCTCCACCTCGTCGCAGCGTACTCGCGTGGGGTCCCGTCCACCACCGGTCTCCGAAGCGCGCGATTCGTCCGCGCGCCCCCTCACAACCGGTGCGCCGCACCCGTGGGCGTCGCCCCCCGCGTGTCCAGCAGCAGCTGGGCCTTCACCGACAGTCCCTGGAGGTCGTACGTGCGGTGCTGCTGGAGCAGGATCGTCAGGTCGGCCTCCGCGGCGGCCTCGTAGAGGGAGTCCGCGCGGGGGACGGGGCGGTCGAGGACGTTCCAGGACGGCACGTGGGGGTCGTGGTAGCTGACCGAGGCGCCCAGCTCCATCAGCCGGACCGCGATCTCCCGGGCAGGGCTGCCCTGCTGGTCGGCGAGGTCGGCCTTGTAGGTGATCCCGAGGAGCAGCACGCGCGCGCCGCGCGCGGACTTGCCGTGCTCGTTGAGGAGGGCGGCGGCGCGCTGCACCACGTAGCGGGGCATCCGGCCGTTGACGTCCTGCGCGAGTTCCGCCATCCGCAGGGTGCGCCCCGCGTGGGCGGTCAGGTCCTGGGGGACGGCGTGGCCGCCGACACCGGGACCGGGGCGGAAGGCCTGGAAGCCGAACGGCTTGGTCTCCGCGCAGCGCAGCACGTCCCACAGGTCGATGCCCAGGTCGTGGCAGAGGGCGGCCATCTCGTTGACCAGGGCGATGTTGACGTGCCGGAAGTTGGTTTCCAGCAACTGGACGGTCTCCGCCTCGCGGGTGCCCCGCGCGCGCACCACCTTGTCGGTGATGCGCCCGTAGAAGGCCGCGGCCGACTCCGTGCAGGCAGGCGTGAGGCCCCCGATGACCTTCGGGGTGTTGGCGGGGGTGAAGTCGCGGTTGCCGGGGTCGACGCGGCTGGGGGAGTGGGCGAGGTGGAAATCGCGCCCCGCGCGGAGGCCCGAGCCCGACTCGAGGAGGCGCAGCAGCGGCCCTTCCGTCGTCCCGGGCGGCACGGGGGACTCGAGGATTACCGTGGTGTGCGGGCGCAGCCGCGCGGCGAGCGTGCGGGCGGCCGTCTCGACCTGGCCGAGGTCCGGTCCGCCGTCCGCCCCGCGCGGCGTCGGGGCGCAGATGACCGCGGTGCGCACCCGGCCCAGCTCGGTGGGGTTGGCCGTGACCCGGAAGCCCTGCGCCAGCATGCGGCGCTGTTCGGCGGCGCTGAGGGAGCCCGCCTCGGGGCCTGTCTCTTATACACATCTCTG
>KL568546.1:18792-21341 GCA_000715605.1 Streptomyces speibonae
TAGCCGATGGTGGGGATGCCGGCGGCGACGGCGGCCTGGGCCAGCGGCAGTCCGTACGGGCCGAGTCCGATGACGGCGAGATCTGCGGGCATGGCGTGAGCCGTCCTTCCCAATAACCGGAGTGCGACTGGTGCGCAAGCGCTGTGGACTGGACAGGCGAGCGCAATGTCAGACTAGGAGTAAATATGACCGATTTGCGGGATTGGTCGGCTGGTTTTCGGTGAGTCGTTCCGCAGGCGTTGTCCACAGGCTGGGGGTGCGTGGTGGCTGAAGTCGGGCAAGCCGGTCAGAATTTGGGCATGAGGGTGGGAGACCGGGCTTCGCCGGACGGGTGCGGCCGACGCGACCGATGAGCGGGAGGCAGCGGTGAGGACAGCGACACTGGGGCCGGCGCAGCGCGCCGAATCCCTCGCATCCATGGCCGAGCACGAACTGGACGTGCTGGTCGTCGGCGGCGGCGTGGTGGGCGCGGGCACAGCGCTCGACGCCGTGACGCGCGGCCTGTCCACGGGCCTGGTCGAGGCCCGTGACTGGGCGTCCGGCACCTCCAGCAGGTCCAGCAAACTGATCCACGGCGGCCTGCGCTATCTGGAGATGCTCGACTTCGCCCTCGTGCGGGAGGCATTGAAGGAGCGCGGCCTGCTGCTGGAGAAGCTCGCCCCGCACCTCGTGCGGCCCGTGCCCTTCCTGTACCCGTTGCAGCACAAGGGCTGGGAGCGGCTGTACGCCGGGGCGGGCGTCGCGCTCTATGATGCCATGGCCATGACCCACGGGCACGGCCGGGGCCTGCCCATGCACCGGCACCTGAGCCGCCGTCACGCCCTGCGAGTGGCGCCCTGCTTGAAGAAGGACGCCCTGACCGGGGCCCTCCAGTACTACGACGCCCAGATGGACGACGCCCGCTACGTGGCGACCCTCGTGCGCACGGCCGCGGCGTACGGCGCGAGGACCGCCAACCGCGCCCGGGTGACCGGGTTCCTGCGCGAGGGCGAGCGCGTCGTGGGCGCCCGGGTGCAGGACGTCGAGGGCGGCGGCGAGTACGAGGTCCGCGCCAAACAGGTGGTCAACGCCACGGGTGTGTGGACCGACGACACCCAGGCGATGGTCGGCGAGCGGGGCCAGTTCCACGTCCGGGCCTCCAAGGGGATCCACCTGGTCGTCCCCAAGGACCGCATCCACTCCACGACCGGGCTCATCCTGCGCACCGAGAAGTCGGTCCTGTTCGTCATACCCTGGGGCCGGCACTGGATCGTCGGCACCACGGACACCGACTGGGACCTCGACAAGGCCCACCCCGCCGCCTCCAGCGCCGACATCGACTATCTGCTCGAGCATGTGAACTCGGTCCTCGCTGTGCCCCTGACGAGGGACGACGTCGAAGGCGTGTACGCCGGCCTGCGGCCGCTGCTCGCCGGCGAGTCGGACGCCACGAGCAAGCTGTCCCGCGAGCACACCGTGGCCCACCCCGTGCCGGGACTGGTCGTGGTGGCGGGCGGCAAATACACCACCTACCGGGTGATGGCCAAGGACGCGGTGGACGCGGCGGTGCACGGACTCGACATGCGCGTCGCCGACTGCGTCACCGAGGACACCCCGCTGGTGGGCGCCGAGGGCTATCACGCGCTGTGGAACGGGCGGGCCCGGACGGCCGCGCGTACCGGACTGCACCCGGTGCGGGTCGAACACCTGCTGCAGCGCTACGGCTCGCTGGCGGAGGAGGTCCTGGACCTCATCGCCTCGGATCCCTCGCTGGGCGAGCCGCTGCGCGCCGCCGACGACTATCTGCGCGCCGAGATCACCTACGCCGCCTCGCACGAGGGGGCGCGGCATCTCGACGACGTGATGACCCGGCGCACCCGCATCGCGATAGAGACGTTCGACCGGGGCACGCGCAGCGCCCGGGAGGCCGCCGAGCTGATGGCGCCGGTGCTGGGCTGGGACAAGAGCCAGATCGAACGCGAGGTGCGGCACTACGAGAAGCGGGTGGAGGCCGAGCGGGAGTCCCAGCGGCAGCCCGACGACCTGACGGCGGACGCGGCGCGGCTGGGGGCACCGGACATCGTGCCGCTGTAGCCGGCGAGGCCGGGCGCCCGCGGTGGGAGCGCGGAGCCGGCCCGGCCGCCCCGAATCACTCGAACGGGTGACCGGAGGTGGGATCTTCGTTCGGGACCCGCTCGTTCTACGTGGTGCCAGGACAGAACTCGGCCGCGAGCACCGCGGACTCGAGACCGGGTTCTGTCACCGCGTCCGTGTTCACGCGGAAAGTGAGGACACGCCGGCCGTCGACCGTGGCTGCGGTGCGCACGTAGCTGCCGGAGATGCGCCCGCCGTGCCCCCACACCGTGGTGCCGCACGGAAGCGTCACAGGAAACAGGCCCATGCCGTACGAGCCGTGTGCGGTGCGGGTGTCGAGCATCTCGCCCAGCCGTCGCGGCGGCAGCAGTTCGCCGGCGAGGAGGGCCGAGTAGAAGCGGTCCAGATCGGCGAGGGTGGTCACCAGTTCGCCCGCGGCCCCGGCCACCCGCGGGTCGAGCCGGGTGACCTCTGTC
>KL568546.1:21512-23008 GCA_000715605.1 Streptomyces speibonae
CAGAGATGTGTATAAGAGACAGGTGTAGGAGCGGCCGTGCGGCAGCGGCAGGGTGGTGCGGGAGCCGGGGAAGGAGGTGCCGGTCAGGCCCAGCGGGGTGAGGATGCGGCGCTCGGTCTCGTCGGCGTAGGAGCGGCCGGTGACCTGTTCGACGACCAGGCCGAGCAGGACGTAGTTGGTGTTCGAGTAGGAGAAGCGGCCGCGTTCGGCCGGAGGGTGGGTGAGTGCGATGCGCACGGCTTGACGAGGCGTCACCGGAACGACGCCTCCGGTGTCCGCGGTGAAGTCGGCGAGTCCGCTGGTGTGGGTGAGCAGGGACCGCAGGGTCAGCGCGCGGCCGTCGTGGCCCGCTCCCCGCACCAGACCGGGCAGATGCTCCTCGACGGTGTCGGACAGCGACAGGCGTTCCTCGTCGGCCAGTTGCAGCACGACCGTGGCGATGAACGTCTTGGTGATGCTGCCGGCGCGGAAGTGGTCGGCACGCCCGATGCCCGGTCCGGCCTCGGCGTAGCGCGAACCGGTGCCGTCCAGCGCCAGCAGCGCCGCGGCCGGGGCGCCGCCCCGCGTGACCAGCAGCGGAAGGAGCGCGTCCGCCGACGGGACGGCAAGGGCCGAGGATGCGGCCGGGGCCAGGGCGAGCAGGGCCACGGACACAGGAACGGCGAGTAGTGTCCGTAGCGGCGGCATCCGGATCCTTCCTTGTCGGGGCCCATCATGCAGGGCGGCGGAACGCGTCCTTCGACCGGGTGCCGCGGGCGCCGGCCCCGAGGCGCGGCGAGAGGCACCCTGGGCGTCGAGCACTTGTCGCGTGAGGGACAATGAAGGCTCTGTCAGGGCGGGTTGCATGAGGGGACGCATGTCGGAGGCGGAGCGGGCGGGGACATCCCGTCAGGACAAGAGCGCACGTCTCCTCGCCGGGCGGTACCGGCTGGGAGATGTGCTCGGCCGCGGCGGCATGGGGACGGTCTGGCGTGCCCAGGACGAAACCCTGGGCAGAACCGTCGCCGTCAAGGAACTCCGTTTCCCCTCCAGCATCGACGAGGAGGAGAAACGACGGCTCATCACACGGACGCTGCGTGAGGCCAAGGCCATCGCGCGGATCCGCAACACCAGCGCCGTCACCGTCTTCGACGTGGTGCAGGAGGACGACCGGCCCTGGATCGTGATGGAGCTCGTCGAGGGCAAGTCCCTCGCCGAGGTCATCCGGGAGGACGGCCTGCTGGAGCCGCGGCGTGCCGCCGAGGTCGGACTCGCGGTGCTCGACGTGCTGCGGTCCGCGCACCGGGAGGGCATTCTGCACCGCGACGTGAAGCCGTCGAACGTGCTGATCGCCGACGACGGCCGGGTCGTGCTCACCGACTTCGGCATCGCCCAGGTCGAGGGCGACCCGTCCATCACGTCGACCGGCATGCTGGTCGGCGCCCCCTCCTACATCTCCCCGGAGCGGGCGCGCGGGCACAAGCCGGGACCTGTCTCTTATACACATCTCTGATGGC
>KL568546.1:23208-25767 GCA_000715605.1 Streptomyces speibonae
TCAGAGATGGGTATAAGAGACAGCCGGACCACTCACGGACGTCATCCAGGGTCTGCTCACCAAGGACCCCGCCCAGCGGCTCGACGACAGCGGCGCCCGGGCCATGCTGAACGCAGTCATCCACGCGCCCGAGCGCCGGGCGGAGGAGCCGGAGCCGGCGGACGCGACCAAGGTCGTGCCCCTGCCGGAGCAGCCCGGCGAGCAGGGCACCCGCGGCAAGCGGGGCGAGGAGGCGGGGGAGAAGCTGCGGGGCGCGCTGCGTTCCGTGCGCAAGGCCGCGGTGGCGGCGGGATCCGCCGGCGCAGCGGCGGCGGCACGCGCCAAGTCCGCCGCGGGCAACGCCCCTTCGGCGTCCCACGCGGCCACGCGGACCCGGGGCACGGCGGCGCGGACCCCCGGGGCCCCCGCCGGCACGCCGGCCACCGCGCCCCCCGCACCCGCCTCCCCACCGGCCTCCGCACCGGTCACGAACCCGGCCGCGGCGCCCGGCGCCGCCGCGCCGGGGACCGCGCGGCAGCAGCCGCCGTCCGGCGGACGCAGTTCCGGATGGCCCGTGATGACCCCGCCGGACCTGCCGCCCAGGCCCGTGCCGCGGGCGTCGCTCACCGATGTGGTGCCGCGGCGGACGCTGGTCCTCATCGCGGTGGTCGTGGCCCTCGCCCTGCTCGGCATCGTCCTGGCCGTCGCGCTCAGCGGCGGAGACGACGAGGGCGGTACGGGCGCCAAGGCCGGCGGCGACCGCACCGCCGCCGGTGAGGCCCCCAGCGCCGACACCAAGTCCGACGAGAACGACGGCACCCGCACCGACGGCGAGGCGACCGGACCGGCGGACAAGGACACGGCCCCGGGCGCCAGAGAGAACACCGCGGGCGCGGGCGGCGGACCGGGGAAGGGGAAGTCGTCCGGCAACGGCGGCGGTACGTCGGCCGAGCAGACGTACCGGGGGAGCCAGGGGTACTCGATCGGGCTGCCCAAGGGATGGAAGTACCGGTCGTCGGGGCCGGCCGGTGACCGGTTCACCGGGCCCGACGGGCAGAAGCTGCTGATCGGCTGGACGACCACGCCGAAGGACGACCCGGTGGCGGACTGGAAGAACCAGGAGCGCAGCATGGTGCGCTCCCAGTACCGGCGGATCCGCATCGAGGCGGTGGAGTACCGGGGCTGGAACACGGCGGACTGGGAGTTCACCTACGTGGAGGGCGGCACCAAGTACCGCTCCGTCGACCGGGGAACCGTCGTCGGCGACCATCTCGGGTACGGGCTGATGTACACGGCCAAGGCGGCCGAGTGGGGCAGCGAGCAGCGCAAGGACACCTGGCGAACCCTGACCGGGACATTCCGTCCGAAGTCCTGAGCTTGGGCGGATCCCGGAATGGGGAGTCAGATGTGACAAGCCCTCTCTGCGGGTTGCCTCCGGCACGTATCGTGAATGCTTGCGGACCGTACGAAGCCGCAACGGCCCGCAGGGCGAACGGAACTGACCGACCGTAGTGCCGGGGGAGGCATTGTGGACGACTACGCGGGACGGGTTCTCGCCGACCGCTACCGCCTGCCGCTGCCGCCCTCCGACGAGTACGAACTGACCGAGACCCGCGCCTTCGACACCTACAGCGGGCAGGAGGTCCTGGTCAGGCAGGTTCCGCTGCCGGAGGTCGTCGAGGCCGAAGTGCTCGACGCCGAGGGGCTGCCCGACGGATTCACCGCCCGTGACGGCACCGCACGGCGCGGCGGAACGGGACCGGGCGCGGCCCGGACCACCCGACGGCCCGCCGACCCGGTGGTGCGGCGCGCCGTCGAGGCCGCGCAGGCGGCCGCCGCGCTTCCCGACCACCCGCGCCTGGACCAGGTCTTCGACGTCTTCGCCGAGGGCGGTTCGCTGTGGATCGTCAGTGAGCTCGTCGCCGCGCGTCCGCTGGCCGCGCTGCTCGCCGAGCAGCCGCTGTCCCCCTACCGGGCGGCGGAGGTCGCCTCCGACGTCCTGACGGCCCTGCGGGTGCTGCACTCCCACGGCTGGGTGCACCGCAACATCACCGCGCGCACCATCCTGGTCTGCGACGACGGGCGGGTCATGCTGACCGGTCTCGCCGTCGGGGCCGCCGAGGAGGCCCTGTGCGGTTACGACCCGGTGCCGGAGCGGGACGACGGCTCCGGCCCGGAGCGGCCCGGGGAAGCGCCCGGGGCGCCGGGACCGCCGCACCAGGCGCCGCCCGGGACGCCCGGTGCCGGGCAAGGCCCCTCCTGGCCGCCCGGCCTCACCGCCGCCACCGGCCCCGGCGCCGATCCCGACGCCGCGCGCCGGGCCGCCATCGAGGCACGGGCCGGCCGGCTGCCCGACGGCGGCGCGGACACCCCGGGCGGTCTCACGCCCGCCGCCGCCCCCAGGGCCCTCGACAGCGCGGGGGACGTGCGCGCCGCCCGGGCGGGCGCGATCGCCGCCTACCGGGCCGGTGCCCGGGCCGCCGCCCGCGTGCAGGAGGCCCAGCAGAGCAACCGCGCCGCCCTGCCCGGAGCCCGCCCCGCCCCCGAGGACGACGGACCGGCGCCCGCCGCGTCCCCGCC
>KL568546.1:26022-26169 GCA_000715605.1 Streptomyces speibonae
GCTGGAACGGCGCGGCGCCCGGCACCGGCGGCCCACCGGCCATCGCCGAGGGGAGCGGACGTACGGCCCCCGGGGAAACCGCGGACCCCACCGGACCCGGCGCCCTCGAAGCCTGTCTCTTATACACATCTCTGAGCGGGCTGGCAA
>KL568546.1:26393-30636 GCA_000715605.1 Streptomyces speibonae
CCCCTGCCCCGCCGGCGCGCTGGGACGACCTCGTGGCGCAGGCCCCCGCGCGCCGCGGCCCCACCACCGCGCTGGCAGCCGAGCGGGCCCGGCAGGCACGGATGGCCGTCGTCGGACCGGTGACCGAGCGATGGGCGCCGGAGCAGGCCGGCCCCGTGCACGACAACTGGCAGCTGGCCGCGCCGATCGGACCCGCCACCGACCTGTGGGCGCTGGGCTCCATGCTGTTCCGGGCCGTCCAGGGACACGCGCCCTACCCGGAGGAGTCGACGGCCGAGCTGGTGCAGATGGTGTGCGCCGAGCCGCCCGCGTTCGCCGAGGAGTGCGGTCCGCTCCGCCCGGTCGTGGAGTCGCTGCTGCGTCAGGACCCCACCGAACGCCCCGAGTTCGAGGAACTGCGCGGCTGGCTGCGCTCCCTGGTGCGCTCGGCGCCCGAGCCCGAGGCCGGCGTGCACGTGATAGCGGCACCCCCCGCCGCCGAGACCAGCAGGCTGCCGGTCATACGGCGTCGGGGCGAACTGGTGCGCAGACGGCGGGCCGGGCTGCCCGCACACCACGGCCGTCACAAGCGGGCCAAGCAGGGCACGTCCCCGCGCCGGCTCGGCCGCACCCTGCTCCTGCTGGTGCTCCTCGCCATGGCGGCGGCCATCGCCTACGCGATGCTGTTCATGCCGAAGGCCGGTGAGGAGAACACGGGGGCGGGGACCCCCGACCGCACCGGCGCCGCCGGCGAGGTGAGCACCGCACCGAGCGAACCGGGCCCGGACGGGGAGGCCTCGAAACCGGCGGACGGCCCCGGCAAGAGCCCCGAGGAGTCCGCGGCCGCCGACGAGACCCAGACCACCGGCCCCGAGGCCGCCGACGGCTTCACCCTGCGCAAGGACCCGGAGGGCTTCAGCGTCGCCGTCGCCGAGGACTGGCAGCGCGCCGCGAAGAACGGAAGCGGACAAGTCGTCTACTCCCGCGGCGACTTCGAGCTGATCGTCGTGCCCGGGCGGGACAGCGCCGACCGCTACGGCAGCGACCCCATGGCCTACCAGCGCGACGACGAGCGCGAACTCCAGCCCTACCGCGACTCCAGCTGGGCCACCTCCACCGGCCTGAAGACCATCGAGGTGGGCGGACGCACCATGGCCGAGGGCCAGTTCACCTGGACCGGCGACTCCGGCGACCTGTACGTGCGCAATCTCGCGGCGCTGATCGACGGGCGCTACCACGTGGTCCAGGTACGCGGACCGGAAGCCCAACGGGACGAGGTGACACGACTGTACGAGCAGGCGGCGGCGACCTACCGTTACACCGGCTGAACCTACCGGCGGGTACGCGTGTCTCCGCGCCCGCCTGGGGGAGATGGGGACGCGAACACGGGTGGCGGGGTTGCCTCCAGGGCGTGAACAGCGACATGCGTCACAGTGCGGTCTCCATGGCACGCCGTCGGTTCCCAGGAAGGGCGGCGGATACTTACTCTGACCCTGTCAAGACCATTGCGGGGCAACGTGAATCAGATGCAGGGCTCCCTCGTCGCGGGCCGGTACCGGCTCGGCGACACCATCGGGAGCGGTGGCATGGGCCGGGTGTGGCGCGCACACGACGAGGTGCTGCATCGTACGGTCGCCATCAAGGAACTGACGGCGGCACTCTACGTCTCCGACGGCGAACAGGCCAGGCTGCTGGCACGTACCCGCGCGGAGGCACGGGCGGCCGCGCGGATCAACCACTCCGCCGTCGTCACGGTGCACGACGTACTGGAGCACGACGGCCGTCCGTGGATCGTGATGGAGCTGGTCGAGGGGCACTCCCTCGCCGACGCGGTGAAGGAGCGGCACCGCGTCGAGCCCCGAGAGGCCGCCCGCATCGGCCTGTGGGTGCTGCGCGCGCTGCGCGCCGCCCACGCCGCCGGCGTACTGCACCGCGACGTCAAACCCGGCAACGTGCTCCTCGCCCGCGACGGGCGGGTGCTGCTCACCGACTTCGGCATAGCGCAGATCGACGGCGACACGGCCATCACCCGCACCGGCGAAGTCGTCGGCTCGGTCGACTACTTGGCGCCCGAGCGGGTCAGCGGCCACGTCCCCGGCCCGTCCTCCGACCTGTGGGCGCTCGGCGCGACGCTCTACACCGCGGTGGAGGGCCGGTCGCCGTTCCGCCGCACCTCGCCGCTGACGACCATGCAGGCGGTCGTCGAGGAGGAGGCCGAGGAACTGCTGCACGCCGGGCCGCTCGCCCCGGTCATCAGCGCACTTCTGCGCAAGGATCCGGCCACCCGGCCCGACGCCGCCGAGGCCGAGCAGATGCTCGCCGAGGCCGCCGAGGGACGCAGACCCCGCACGGCCCAGGAGTACGTGCCCACCCAGGCCGTCGACGCCTCCCCGCAGCAGTACGGAACCGGGTCGCAGACGCCGGTCACGGCCGCGCGCACGCCGTACCCGCAGGCCGACGGTGCCTCGGCCTCGGCCGCCCGGCAGCCCCACGGGGCACCCGCTGCCGCGCCGCGCCGGAAGATGCGCCTGCGCGGCTTCGTCCTCGCCGTCGCCCTGGCCGCCGTCGTCGGCGGCGCCACGGCGGTGGTCCTCCAGCAGCAGGAGGACCGCGACCGGAGCGGCGGCACCGCGGCCGGCCCGTCCGAGAGCCCGTCCGAGGCCGCCCCGACGCCCACGAAGACGGGCGAGACCGACTCCGCGGGCGCTCTGCCCGAGGGCTGGGTGCGCCGCGAGGACCCCTTCGGCTTCAGTGTCGTCCTGCCCGGCGCGGACTGGGAGCGCACGGTCTTCGACGAGGCGACCGGCCAGGTCGACTACACGCCCGACGGCGGCGAGCACTTCCTGCGCATCGCCGTCGACGAGACCCCGGACTTCGACGACCCCTACGAGCACCTGCGCGATCTGGACCAGCAGACCGGCTCCCGCCTGGTCGACTACCAGCGGTTGGGCCTGCAACGCCTCACCTACCGCGACCGCGACGCCGGACGCCTCGAATACACCTGGACCGCGTTGGCCAAGGACACGCGCTTCCCCGGTCCGCGCCGGGCCGTCGACCAGATGTACCTCTCGCGCGACGGCGTCGAGTACGCGATCTACATGTCCGCACCGGCCGCCGACTGGGACACCGCCCGCGAACAGTTCCACACCATCCTCCAGGGGTGGCGCGAGTCCTGACGCCGCGGCAGGGGCGAACGCGCGCCGCTTGGCCGAATCGCCGTACCGGAGCGGACGCATCCGGTGGGGCATGATGGGCCCATGGTGACCGAGGGGGAGCCGGAGAACGGGACCGAACGGCACGGTGCCCGAGTCATCGCGGGCCGGTACCGGCTGGACGCGCGGATCGGGCGCGGCGGCATGGGCGTGGTCTGGCGGGCCACCGACCAACTGCTCGGACGCGGCGTCGCCGTGAAGGAACTCCCCTTCGACGAGACGCTGTCCGCGGCCGAGGCCCGGCGCCGGCGTGACCGCACCCTGCGCGAGGCGCGCGCCCTCGCCCAGCTGAGCCACCCGAACATCATCGTCGTCCACGACGTCGTCGAGGACGACGAACGCCCGTACATCGTCCTGGAGTTGATCGAAGGGCCCTCCCTGGCCGACCGCATCGCCGAACAGGGCCCGGTCGACGCGGCGGAGGCCGCGCGGATCGGCGTGGACCTGCTCGGCGCGCTGCGCGCCGCCCACACCTCGGGTGTGCTGCACCGCGACCTCAAGCCCGCCAACGTGCTGCTCGAGGACGGCACCGACCGGGTGCTGCTCACCGACTTCGGCATCGCCCAGGTGTCCGGCTCCACCACGCTCACCGAGACCGGCTCCTTCGTGGGCTCCCCCGAGTACACCGCGCCCGAGCGGATGTCCGGCGCGCGGACGGGTCCGGAGTCCGACCTGTGGTCGCTGGGCGCACTGCTCTGCGCGGCGCTCAGCGGCGAGTCGCCGTTCCGGCGCGACTCACTGAGCGGGGTGCTGCCGCGGTCGTGGTCGACGAGATCCGGCCGCCCGCCGAGGCCGCGCCGATCCTGCCCGTCGTCCTCGGCCTGCTGGAACGCGACCCGGACCGCCGGCTGGACGCGGACCGGGCCGAAAGGATGCTGCGCGCGTTCCTCGCGACCGGCCGCACACCCCGCACGGCGCCCCTGGAGCCGCTGCCCCCGGACCGCGACCTGCCCCGCCGGCGCTTCCCGGCCCGGCGGACGGACACCGCGGCGCCGGCTGTCCCCGGGGAGCGTCCCGTGCGGCGCCAGCCCACGAAGGGTGTGCTGGTGGCC
>KL568546.1:30841-35596 GCA_000715605.1 Streptomyces speibonae
GCGATGGCCGGCGCGGGCGTGTCGGCGGCGGCGCTGCTCCTGCAGGACCGCGGCGGCGACGGCGGCGGTACGCCGACGAGCACGGCGCCGGAGACGCCCGCCGGCCAGTCGCCCGCCCCCGGGCCCCGGCCGCCCTCGACCCCCGCCGCCACGACCACCGCCCCGCAACGGACCCTGCCGTCGGAGTCCGGCTCCGCGCCGACGTCGGCGACGCCGACGACGGCCGGTCCCTCGGTGTCGCGTTCCTCACCCGCGACCGGCACCAAAGGGACATAAAAGGTAGATAAGTTCCGGCGCGGGTCACGGCTCTGTGACCGGTGGGCGTCCGCGGTGGATACGCGGCGGTCTCGCGCGATATGGATGGACCCATGAGCAGCAACGGGGGAGCCCGCAACGGGGCCGACGAGCCAACCAGTTTTGGTCTGCAACCGCCGAACCCGCATCCCTCCACGGGGGTGCCGCACCCCGGCAACCCCTACGCGGCGCCGACCCAGGTCGTCCCGGACCAGCCCTCGGCGGCCGATCCCGGGGCGGGCCGGCTGATCGCCGGACGCTACCGGCTGCTCGCCAAGCTCGGCCACGGCGGCATGGGCACGGTGTGGCGGGCCAAGGACGAGACGGTGGACCGCGAGGTCGCCGTCAAGGAGCCACGCGTCCCGGACCATCTTCCCGAGCGTGAACGTGCCAACGCCTTCGAGCGGATGCGCCGCGAGGCCCGCGCCGCCGCCCGGCTCGACCACCCCGCGGTGGTCAACGTCCACGACGTCGCGGTCGTGGACGGCCGGCCGTGGATCGTGATGGAACTGGTCCAGGGCCGCTCCCTGGGCGCCGTGCTCCAGGAGGAGGGCACCCTCTCCGCGCGCGAGGCCGCCCGGGTCGGCCTGGAGGTGCTCGGCGCGCTGGAGGCCGCCCACGCCGCGGGCATCCTGCACCGGGACGTCAAGCCGGACAACGTGCTGCTCGGCCGGCACGACCGGGTCGTCCTGACCGACTTCGGCATCGCCCAGATCGAGGGCGAGACCAACCTCACCGACACCGGCGGCTTCGTCGGTTCGCCCGAGTACATCGCGCCGGAGCGGGTGCTGGGTCAGCGCCCCGGCCCCGCCTCCGACCTGTGGTCGCTCGGTGTGGTGCTGTACGCGGCGACGGAGGGCGTCTCGCCGTTCCGCCGCAGCAACACCCCCGCCACCCTCCAGTCCGTCCTCAACGCCACTCCGGCACCGCCCGCCTCCGCCCAGGGCCCGCTCGCCGAGATCATCACCGCGCTGCTGCAGAAGGACCCGGCGCGCCGGCCGAACGCGGCACAGGTCCGCGCCGTGCTGGAGGCGGCCGCGAACCCGCCGCCTGCACAGCCCACGCAGGTGGCCCCGGTGGTGGTGCCCGGCCAGGGCGGCAAGGGCATCCGGATCGGCCGCAGGACGCTGATCGGTCTGGGCGCGGCGGTGGTCGCGGGAGCGGTGGCGGTGTACCTCACGGTCGCGAACCCGTTCGCGGGCCCGCTGCCCGACGGCTGGAAGAAGCACGACCTCGGGAACCGGGCGGGCGTGGCGCTCGCCGTGCCGGAGACCTTCGTGAAGGACAAGCCCGCCGACGACTGGGACGGCACTGTCGTCTCCTTCACCGACCCGAGCGGCATGGTGCGCATCGAGACCAACCGCGACCTCAAGTCGGAGGACGAGGACGGCGACCTCGAGGCGTCGGCGGCGGAGGAGGCCTTCGCGCACTGGGACGAACTCAAGGACGGCGAGTACGGATGGGGCATCGCCGCCACCCCGGCGCCGGAGGGCCAGCCGCGCGAGACCACGTACAAGGAGCACGACGCCGCCACCAACACCATCGTCTACACGACGACCGGCACACCGGCCCTGGTGCGCGAGGCACAGCTCATGTACTACCGGAACAAGGACGGCGACATGTACCGGCTCTGGATCGTCTACCCGGGCAAGGGCTACTTCGCCGAGGAGGGCCGGAGGATCGCCCGCACGGTCTTCGACAGCTGGGACGTCCACACGCTCTGAACCGCTGCCGGGGGCTCGGCCGATCGTCAACGCCCTGATCAGGGGCTTCGTTGCCAGCGTTCACTGGCGTTGTGTGAGCCCTGCGTGAATCTGTTACCGACGGGTACACAAAGTGTTCGGCCGGGCATACCCTGCGCCTCATGACGGACGCGCAGACCCGGGAAACCACCGGCACCAACCCCCTCGCCCCCTCTCCGGAGGGGGCCCGCACCGCCGCCGACGTGGTCACGCCGGAGCTGGTCGCCCAGCTCACCAAGGGCGTGGCCGGCTCCGGCCGGACTGCCAACCACACGCCGTTCACCGGCGAGAAGCTGGCCGACCTGCCCGAGTCGACCCCCGAGGACGTGGCCCGGGCCTTCGAGACGGCCCGCACCGCCCAGGCCGTCTGGGCCGGGACCCCGGTGCGCCGGCGCGCCGCCGTCCTGCTCCGCTTCCACGACCTGGCGCTGGAGCGCCAGGCCGAGGTGCTCGACCTGATCCAGCTGGAGACCGGCAAGGCCCGGCTGCACGCCCACGAGGAAGTACAGGCCGTCGCGGTCGCGGCCCGCCACTACGGCCGCCGGGCCGCCGCCTATCTGCGCCCCAAGCGGCACGCCGGCGCCATGCCGACCCTCACCAAGGTCACCGAACTGCGCCACCCGCGCGGTGTCGTGGGCCAGATCGCCCCCTGGAACTACCCCCTCGAACTCTCCGTCGGCGACGCCCTCCCGGCGTTCGCCGCGGGCAACGCGGTCGTGATGAAGCCCGACACGGAGACCTGCCTCACCGCACTGTGGGCCCGCGACCTGCTGATCGAGGCCGGACTGCCCGCCGACGTCTTCCAGGTCGTCCTCGGCGAGGGCCCGGTCGTCGGCCCCGAGGTCGTCAAGCACGCCGACTACGTCTCCTTCACCGGTTCCACCCGCACCGGCCGCGAGGTCGCCCAGGGCGCCGCCGCCCGGCTGGTCGGTGTCTCCCTCGAACTCGGCGGCAAGAACGCCATGCTGGTCCTGGACGACGCCGACCTGGACAAGGCCGCCGCCGGCGCCGTCCGCGCCTGCTTCTCCAGCGCGGGCCAGCTGTGCATCTCCATCGAGCGGCTGTACGTCCACGAGTCGGTCGCCGACGCCTTCCTGGAGCGCTTCGCCGCCCGCACCAAGGCGCTCCGCCTCGGCACCTCCCTCGCCTACGGCGCCGACATGGGCTCCCTGGTCGGACAGCGCCAGCTCGACGCCGTCACCCGGCACGTCGAGGACGCCGTCGCCAAGGGCGCCACGGTCCTCGCGGGCGGCACGGCCCGTCCCGACATAGGCCCCTACTTCTACGAGCCGACCATCCTCGACGGGGTCGAGGCCCCCATGAGCGTCTGCACCGAGGAGACCTTCGGCCCGGTCGTCTCCGTCTACCGCTTCTCCTCCGACGACGAGGCGGTCGAACGCGCCAACTCCACGTCCTACGGGCTCAACTCCTCCGTGTGGACGGGCAACGCCCGGCGCGGCCGCGAGATCGCCGCCCGGCTGCGCACCGGCACCGTGAACATCAACGAGGGGTACGCGCCCGCGTACGGCAGCGTCCAGTCGCCGATGGGCGGCATGAAGGACTCCGGCCTCGGGCGCCGGCACGGCTCCGAGGGCATCCTCAAGTACACCGAGGCCCAGACCGTCGCCCACCAGCGCGTACTGCCGATGGCCCCCTCACTGGGCATGGACGACGCGGCGTACGCGGCCTTCATGAGCCGCAGCCTGCGTCTGATGAAGGCGTTCCGGTTCCGGTGACCGACGCCGGGGCGCGCGCAGCCGCGCGAGACACCGCGGAGCACCCGCACCACCCGCACGCGACACGCACAGAGGAGACACCCGTGCCCGAGGAGGAGTACGACTACGACGTCCTCGTCGTGGGATCCGGTTTCGGCGGCTCCGTGTCGGCGCTCAGGCTCACGGAGAAGGGCTACCGCGTCGGCGTCCTCGAGGCCGGCCGCCGCTTCACCCGCGAGACCCTGCCGAAGAACTCCTGGGACCTGAAGAACTACCTGTGGGCGCCCGCACTCGGCATGTACGGCATCCAGCGCATCCACCTGCTGGGCAACGTCATGGTCCTGGCCGGCGCGGGCGTCGGCGGCGGCTCCCTCAACTACGCCAACACCCTCTACGTACCGCCCAAGCCGTTCTTCGACGACCCGCAGTGGGGGCACATCACCGACTGGCAGGACGAGCTGAAGCCGTACTACGACCAGGCGCGGCGCATGCTCGGCGTACGGCTCAACCCCACGATGACCCCGTCGGACGTGCATCTGAAGGGGGCGGCCGAGCGGATGGGCGTGGGCGACACCTTCCACATGGCGCCCGTCGGTGTGTTCTTCGGCGACGGCGAGGACGCCGACGGCACGGTGAAGGCGAAGCCGGGGCAGGAGGTGCCCGACCCCTACTTCGGGGGGGCAGGCCCCGCGCGCCGGGCCTGTGCCGAGTGCGGCGAGTGCATGACGGGCTGCCGGCACGGCGCGAAGAACACCCTCAACGAGAACTACCTCCACCTCGCCGAGAAGGCGGGCGCGGTGGTGCACCCCATGACGACGGCGGTGTCGGTGACGGAGGACTCGCGCGGCGGCTACGCGGTCGCCACGCTGCCGACCGACGACCGCCGCAAGGGCGAGGGCCGCACCTTCCGGGCCCGCCGGGTGGTCCTGGCGGCCGGCACCTACGGCACCCAGACGCTGCTGCACCGGATGCGGGCCGGCGGACAGCTGCCGCACCTCTCGGAC
>KL568546.1:35764-38346 GCA_000715605.1 Streptomyces speibonae
CCTGCCGCACCTCTCGGACCGGCTGGGCGAGCTGACCCGCACCAACTCCGAGGCCCTCGTGGGCGCGCAGACCGACAACCGCCGCTACCGCAAGGCCACCGGGGCGCCGAAGGCCGACTTCACCCGCGGTGTCGCCATCACGTCCTCGATCCACCCCGACGAGAACACCCACATCGAGCCGGTCCGCTACGGCAAGGGCTCCAACTCGATGGGCGGGCTCTCCATCCTCCAGGTGCCGTACGCGGGCGGCGGCTCGGGCGTGGCGCGGGTCCTGGGCTGGCTGGGCAACGCGGCGCGGCACCCCGTGATGACGGTGCGCTCGCTGTCCAACCGGCGCTGGTCGGAGCGGACCATCATCGGGCTGGTGATGCAGTCGCTGGACAACTCCCTGACGACGTACCTCAAGCCGTCCGGGGTCGGCCGCGGGCTGCTCACCGCCCGGCAGGGGCACGGCGCCCCCAATCCCAAGCAGATCAAGGCGGCCACCGAGGGCGCCTCGGCGCTGGCGGCGGAGATCAACGGCTTCCCCGGCTCCAACGTCGGCGAACTGACGGGCATGCCGCTGACCGCCCACTTCCTGGGCGGCTGTCCGATCGGCGCCTCCCGGGAAACCGGGGTGATCGACCCGTATCACCGGCTGTACGGCCATCCCGGAATCTCGGTCGTGGACGGGGCGGCGGTCTCGGCGAACCTGGGCGTGAACCCCTCACTGACCATCACGGCCCAGGCCGAGCGGGCGATGTCGTACTGGCCCAACAAGGGGGACGCCGACCCGCGTCCGCGGCAGGGCGAGCCGTACCGGCGCCTCCAGCCGGTCGAGCCGAAGTCCCCGGCGGTCCCGGCGGACGCGTTCGGTGCGCTGAAGCTGCCGTTCCTGGGGATGCCGGAGGTGCCCCCGAAGAAGTAGACGGCAGAAGGAAGAAGAGGGAAGAAGAAGGAAGAAGAGGAAAAAGGACCTGTGCCCCCCTCCGAGCTCAGGTCCTTTTCCCTTGTCCTGGGTGGTGCCGCGCGGGCGCGCGGTCCGGCGTGTTACGCCTCCGTACCGGCCTTGCGCCGGCGCACCACGAACACCGCACCGGCACCGGCCACGACGGCGGCGCCGCCGACCAGCCCGATCATCGGCAGGGCGGAGTTCGAACCGGTCTGCGCGAGGCTGCCGGTGACCTTCGGCGTGTCCTTGTCGGGCTTCGCGTCCGTGACCGGCGCCTTGCCGCCGAGCTGCGGCTTGGTGCCGTCGGTGTCCGTGCCGGGGGCCACGATCCGGAACCGGTACGACACGTCGCCGAAGCCGAGGCACTCGTCGTCGCCGTCGCCGTAGATCGTCGCGCCGAGCGAGAAGGCCGCACCGGCCGGGGCGGAGGCCGAGACGTTGAGGCGCATCGGGATCTCGACCCGGTAGCCGGGCTTCAGCTCGTTCGAGTAGCCGATGTAGCCCACCGCGTAGCCCTCTTCGCTGAGGTCGAACCAGACCTTGGCGTCGGGGTCCCAGGCCTGGAGCCGGACCTGCTTGCTCGTGAACAGGTCCATGCCGTCCGCGTCTGCGGAGGCCCCGGCGAAGTAGTCCAGGTTCTGGAGCGTGGAGCCGGAGTCGTTCAGCACGTTCAGCGAGAACGTGTGCCAGCCGCTGCCCGCGGCGATCTTGCCGGGCAGGCCGGTGATGCCGACGTCGACCTTGGTGTCCTCGCACGCGGTCGGCTCCGGGTCCGGAGTCTCCTCGGGCGCGGAGGTGCTCGGCGAAGGCGACGTGGTCGCGGAGGGCGAGGTGGACGTGGACGGCGAGGCGGAGGACTCGTCGCCCGGCTCGGTCTCGTCCTTCCCGTCCTCGGAACCGGTCCCGTCACCCGAGCCGTTCTCGTCCCCCGAACCGTTCTCGCCGCCCGGCTCGGTCTCGTCCTGCGAGTCCGTCGCGTCGTCCGGGCCCGACTCGGTCGTGGACGGGGAAGGGGACGTGCCGGTCTCGCCGTCGGTGCCGGACCCGGCCGCGGAATCGCTCGCGGTCGCGGTCGGCGTGGAGTCGGTCGCGTACGCGGCCGGGGCGGCGAGCAGCGCGGCCGGGGCGATGGCCGCCGTCGCGACCGCCGCGGCCATGGCACGGCGAAGCTTCATGAAGACCTCGGGAAGTCCGGTGTGCCGCGTGGCCGCGGCACGAACGAGTGAGGGAAAGGCCTCCGCGCCGGGGCGCGGGTGGCTGTTGGTTCCAGTGGTTCGATCAACGGGCCCGGCGAATGGTTGTCCCCGATCTCACAGAATTTTTATGTGACGTGGATCACTTACGAAAGCGGGTGATCTCTGACGTACGCTCAGCCGCCGACAGCCGTCCCTGAGAGAAAGCCCGCTATCCCGTGGCCGAGCAGCCGTCCGAAGAGAAGAGACCCGAGAACGGACCGGAGAGGGGACCGGAGGACCTGCCGGAGTCCTCGTCCCTGCCGGACGACGTCTGGGAGAAATTCGTCCAGGACAGCGAGCGCGACATCCGGGCGTCCGCTCCCAAGGAGCCGTCCGCGCGGGCGCGCATGGTGACGGAGCGGCTGCGGGCCATGGACGAGGCGCAGGGGGCCGGGGCGGGCGCGGGCGGCCGCAGG
>KL568546.1:38548-43636 GCA_000715605.1 Streptomyces speibonae
GCCGGGGCGGGCGCGGGCGGCCGCAGGAGCCGCTGGGGCAGGAAGCGGACGCCTCCGCAGCCCGCCCAGCCCGAGGGCTGGCGTACGGGTCCGGCCTGGCAGGAGATGAACGGGCGCGCCTCGCGCCGCCGCCGGGTGTGGAGCGCGGTGGGCGTGGTGGTGGCCGCCGCGCTCGCCGTGGTCGCCGTCAACCCCTCCGCCGCGCTGTCCTGGCTGCCCGGCGGACTCGGTGACGGGTGGGACACACAGGACGAGGCGGGGACGTCCACCGCCCCGCCGCTGGCCCCCGAGACGGCCCGGCCGAGCACCGCGCCGTCCGACGCCCCGCCCGACGTGCCCACCCGGGAGAAGCCGTTCGCCGGGTCCCCGGCCGCGCGCTGGGAGGCGGGCGCGGACGCCATCCGGCTCCCGGAGGCGAAGGCCGTGGGCGGTGTGTCCGCCGCCCGGGTCGAGGCCGCGCTCAAGAAGACGAAGCAGTTCCTGGTCGCCGCCAACCTCGACCCCGCGGTGCTCGAGGGCGGCCGGCCGGCGAAGGCGCTGGACCTGGTGGACCCCGGGGAGAAGGACCTCTTCGCGGAACTGCGCGCGGCGCTGCGCAGGCCCACGGCCGAGAACGACCCGACCTGGGCCTTCACCCGTTTCGATCCCGACGAGGTCGAACTCGTGGGGCAGGCGCGGGTCCGCGGCCGGATGACCGTCGAACCCGAGCCCGGCACCGTGGGGAAGGCGCTGATCAAGGCGGACTACACGTTCGTGTACCCGGTGGCGCGCGCCGGCGGCGGTGACGAGGTGACCAGGACCATCGTGCGGCGGACGATCGAGGTGGCGGCCATGGATCCCGCGCGGTTCCGGTTCACCGAGGGACGCCTCTGGATATCCGACTACAACAGCGAGATAGCCAACGACGACTGCCGGGAGGGCGACGGCGTCATCCGTCCCCAGTTCCTCACCGACCGGGAGGAGGGCCCGGAGCCGACCGGCGAGGCACGCGATCCGTACGACCGCAGCAAGGGCCTCGACCGGCCGGAGCAGGGCGCGGGCGAGGAGGACTGCGGCGTGGTGTCGCGCGTCTGAGGTGCGGCGGCCGCGGCCGGTCCGATCCGGGAACGACGCAAGTCATCCGTCGGCCGGCTCCGGGCGTCCCCGGAGCCGGCCTTCTCCCGGGTGACCGGGCCGGCTGTCCCCTGCCGCCCGGTCACTCGTCCGGAGCGACGTCCCACGGCGTACGACACCATCCGTACGCCTCGACGCTCCGGCGAGCCACGCGTGGTTCTCTCGAGTCCGCCCCTGGCCGGTGCGGACACCGGGACCAACGAAGCGGCCCGGGCACCGGTCACGCGCCGGACGGGTGAGAGGCGGTGCGTACGTCCGTACCGGGAACGCGGATTCAGATCCTGCCCCGGCACAGCTCCAGCAGCGTCATCGCGAGCGCGGTGCCGGGCTTGCCCAGGGCGTCCCGGTAGGTGGCGAGGATCTCCATCTCGCGGGAGAGGTTCACGCGTCGGCCGCCGGAGGCGATCCGTTCCTTCTGGATGACGGCCGACACGGCCATCCGTTCCTGTACGAGGCCGATGATCCGGGCGTCGAGCGCGTCGATCCGCTGGCGGGCACCGGTGATCAGCTCGGCCGCCTCGGTGGTACGGGCACCGGTCCGCTCGCCGGGCTGCGGGCCGGCCTGTCCGGGGGTGGTGGCGGTGGTCGGGGTGGCGGTCATGTCCGGGGGCTCCTCGGTGAGTCGTCGGGTGAGGTGCCCCGGGGCGACGGGGTCCGGAGCCGAACGCGAGGCGCCCCGGACCTTGTCGGCCCGGGGCGCCTGGGAAGTCGCTTGTCAGTTGCTCAAGCAGCACGACCATGGCAGCCGACGGGCCGGTCGCCATAGGTAAAGAGGAAGGTCTGGTGCGTGAGCATGGGGCCAGTATGCCCGCTCCGCGGCGGCTGTCCACAGTGCGCCGCATGGTGAGACGGATCGCGTCGGTCCGCGTCCCCCGGCGCGGGCCGGGGTCCTCCGCCACCTCGGTAGAATCGGGAGGCACAAGACCCCCGCCCCACCGCCGGAAGGCACCTCGTGTCCTCAGCGTCTCCCGCTGCCAACGCGCCCGACACCGTTCTGGTCGTCGACTTCGGCGCGCAGTACGCCCAGCTCATCGCCCGTCGCGTCCGCGAGGCGCGGGTCTACAGCGAGATCGTGCCGAGCACCATGCCGGTCACGGAGATGCTCGCGAAGAACCCGGCGGCGATCATCCTGTCCGGCGGCCCCTCGTCCGTGTACGAGGAGGGCGCCCCCCGCCTCGACCGCGCGCTCTTCGAGGCCGGCGTGCCCGTCTTCGGCATGTGCTACGGCTTCCAGCTCATGGCGCAGAGCCTGGGCGGCCAGGTGGACAACACCGGCGCCCGCGAGTACGGCCGTACCGGTCTGCACGTCTCCAAGAGCTCCTCCACCCTCTTCGAGGGCACCCCGGACGAGCAGGCCGTGTGGATGTCCCACGGCGACGCCTGCTCCGCGGCCCCCGAAGGCTTCACGGTCACGGCCTCCACCGACGTCGTGCCGGTCGCCGCGTTCGAGAACGACGAGAAGAAGCTCTACGGCGTCCAGTACCACCCCGAGGTGATGCACTCCACGCACGGACAGCAGGTGCTGGAGCACTTCCTGTACCGGGGCGCGGGCCTGACCCCCGACTGGACCACGGGCAACGTGATCGAGGAGCAGGTCGCCGCCATCCGCGAGCAGGTCGGCGACCGGCGCGCCATCTGCGGTCTGTCCGGCGGGGTGGACTCCGCGGTCGCCGCCGCCCTCGTGCAGAAGGCCATCGGATCCCAGCTGACCTGCGTCTACGTCGACCACGGCCTGATGCGCAAGGGCGAGACCGAGCAGGTCGAGAAGGACTTCGTCGCCGCGACCGGCGTGCAGCTGAAGGTCGTCGACGCCGAGGAGCGGTTCCTCACCGCCCTGAAGGGCGTCTCCGACCCGGAGGAGAAGCGGAAGATCATCGGCCGCGAGTTCATCCGGGTCTTCGAGCAGGCCCAGGCCGAGATCATCGCGGACGAGGGCCCGGCCGTGGAGTTCCTCGTCCAGGGCACGCTCTACCCCGACGTCGTCGAGTCCGGCGGCGGCACCGGCACCGCCAACATCAAGTCCCACCACAACGTGGGCGGCCTTCCCGAGGACCTCGAGTTCCAGCTGATCGAGCCGCTGCGTCAGCTGTTCAAGGACGAGGTCCGGATGGTCGGCCAGGAGCTCGGCCTGCCGGACGAGATCGTCCAGCGCCAGCCGTTCCCCGGGCCCGGCCTCGGCATCCGCATCGTCGGCGAGGTCACCAAGGAGCGGCTCGACCTGCTCCGCGAGGCCGACGCCATCGCCCGTGAGGAGCTGACGGCGGCCGGCCTCGACCGGGACATCTGGCAGTGCCCGGTCGTGCTGCTGGCGGACGTGCGGTCGGTGGGCGTGCAGGGCGACGGCCGCACCTACGGGCACCCGATCGTGCTGCGCCCGGTCTCCAGCGAGGACGCCATGACCGCCGACTGGTCGCGGCTGCCGTACGACGTCCTCGCGAAGATCTCGACCCGCATCACCAACGAGGTGCGGGACGTCAACCGGGTCGTCCTCGACGTCACCTCCAAGCCGCCGGGGACCATCGAGTGGGAGTAGTCCCCGCCGTCGCGGGGCTCAGGTCCGTTTGAGGGTGCGCACCGGCTCTCCGGGCTTCCAGACCTGGACGACGAGGTACTTCTCGTCCTCCACATAGGTCCGTACGACCTCCGTCAGCTCGGTGCGGAAGAGGTGGAACGGCTCCGGCGGTTCCACCTCTTCGGCGTACCGGGCCCGGGTCGCGGTGTCGTCCGCGGCGATCTCGACCGCCCGGCCGCCGATCCGGACGTCGCCGCCGCCCATGCCCGTCCCCTCGCCCGGGTTCGCCTGGAGCGCGAAGCGCGGGTCGCGGCGCAGGTCGAGCGCCTTGAACGAGTCCGGCATCATGCCGAACCAGAGCTCACCGTCGAGGAAGCGGACCTCCAGGCCCGTGGTGCGCGGTGAGCCGTCCTTGCGCAGGGTCGCGAGAACGTGATGGGTGTACGCGGTGAAGCGCTGCTCGACGGTCTTCGCCAGCTCCGGTTCGGCCGCGGTGAAGGCCGCCCAGTTCGTGCCCGTGTCTGTGCTCATGGGGGGAGTGTGGCGCGGAAAGCGGACATCCTGTGTCGGGTATCCCCGTTCGTGTCGGGGTGTTCGGTTCGGGGTGCGACGCAGCGCGTGGCGGGCGCCCGGTGTCGCGGGTGCCGGTGTTACGGAACAGAGCTGTCGCTCCGGGGCGCCCCGCCGGTAACTTCCGCCTCATACGCAAACCCCCCGCGGGAGGACTTATGCACGGGAGGCCCACGCCGCCCATGCCGCTGCCCACCGACAAGCTGCGTTTCGCCATGCCGCCCATGCACGAGTCGGTGGAGGACGAGCGCCGGCACCGCAAGGAACGGCTCGCGGGCGCGCTGCGGCTCTTCGGGCGGCTCGGCTACGAGGACGGCGTGTCGGGGCACATCACGGCACGCGACCCGGAGTACAGCGACTGCTTCTGGGTCAACCCGTTCGGGATGCCCTTCCGGCACGTCACCGTGAGCGACCTGGTGCTCGCCAACCAGGACGGGCAGGTCGTCGAGGGCGGCCACCACGTCAACCAGGCCGCGTTCACCGTGCACGCCCAGGTGCATGCCGCACGGCCCGACGTCGTCGCCGTCGCCCACTGCCACTCCGTGCACGGGCGGTCCCTCGCCGCACTCGGCGACCTGCTGGACCCCCTCACCCAGGAGAGCTGCGCGTTCTACGAGGACCACGCCCTCTACGACGCCTACAGCGGCGTCACCGTCGACGCCGAGGAGGGGCGGCGGATCGCCGGTACGCTCGGCTCCCACAAGGCGCTGGTGCTGCGCAACCACGGGCTGCTCACCGTGGGGGACTCGGTGGACGCGGCGGCCTGGTGGTTCATGACGATGGAGCGGTCCTGCCAGGTGCAGCTCATGGCGCGGGCCGCGGGCCGGCCCGTCCTCATCGACCACCGGCAGGCGGTCGCCACCCGTGAGCAGCTCGGCGGGGACCTCGTGGCA
>KL568546.1:43872-46895 GCA_000715605.1 Streptomyces speibonae
GCAGGAGATCAGCCGGAGCGAGCCGGATCTGCTCGACTGAGCGGCCGGGGTCAACCCGGCGTTCGGGAATTCACTCGCACTGACCGGGGCCGCCGGTCGTGAAGGGTGTGCGGTAGGGCACAATTCGCTTGCGTCAGCGGGGACTTGTGTCGTGGTTTCGATGGATGGCGGGAAAGGGCGGGCTTCGGGCGTGGCGGTGCAGGAAGCGAGGCAGGGCGGCGTGGACACGGGCCCGCACGAGGGCGGCTGCACCTGCGGCGACTGTCCGCACGGGGCGCGTGAGGGACATCGGCGGGCCGTCGCGGCGTTTCTGCTGAAGCGGGACGAGTACGCGGCCGGGCAGGGGGTGCCGGCCGCCGTGGCCCACTCCGCGTCGGCCTCCCGGCAGTGGGTGTCGGAGGAGCTGACCCAGGCCGCGGAGGCCGTCGCCGAGCGGGGGCGGGCCGAGGGCGCGGCGTGGCTGGAACGGCTGTGGCGGCGCACCGCCGTCGTGGTGTGGGCGGCCGTGGTGCTGCTGCTCCTCGGGCAGGCGCTCACGGCGATCGGCGCGGGGTGGACCGCGGCGCGCAGCGCCGGTCTGCTGGCCGCGATGGCGGTGGCCGGCGCGCTCACCGCCGCTTCGTGGTTCCACCGGGCCCGTGGCGGTGCGCTGGCGCCGGTGATCGGTGAGGACAACCGGCTCTCCACGTCCCGCGCGGTGGCCGCGTCCTGGGTGCTGTTCGTGGCGTTCGCGGTGCTCGTCCTGGTGGGGCAGCTGGCGGCCGCGTCCGGTGAGCGGGAGCGGGACGCGCTGATCGACAGGCTCGAACTGGCCCGGGGCGCGGGCGTGGTGACGGTGCTGGCCGTGGTCTGCGGGATCGCCGTGCTGGTGCGGCGGGTCGTCGGACTGCGGGTGCAGGGCCAGCGGCTGCAGAAGGTGCGGGCGTACCGGCCCAGGGCGGCGGATCTGCTGACCGACGACGCGGGCCGGGGCAGCTTCGCCGACATCCAGTACGTCGTGATCGGCGGGGTCGCCCTGGCGTTCGCGGCGGTGCGGCTGGCGCGGCGGCCGGACCAGTTGCCGGACCTGCCGTGGGGGCTCGCGGTGGTGGTGCTGGTGTCGGCGGGGACGTATCTCGCGGGGAAGTACGCCGAGGGCGGGCGTCCGGTCATTCTGTCGGTGGTGCGGGCACGGGAGGCGGGCGATCTGGACGCGCCGATCCGCACCGGGGACGACATCGAGATCCGGGGGGCCGGGTTCGTGCCGGTGGGGGCGCAGGGGGCCGACCGGCTGTCGCGGATGGTGGTGCGCGTGGGGGCGGTGAACGTGCACGTCCCGCTGGTGCCGGTCACGGGCGGCTTCGACAACCCGACGGACGCGTTGCTGACGGTACCGGTACCGGCCGACGTGGAACCGGGGCGCGTGGACGTCCAGGTCGTGACGGCGGCGGGAGTGGAGACGAACCGCTACACGATCGACGTGACGGAATGACGAGGGCGCGTGGTCCGCGGGCGGTCGCTGCCACAGGCCGACGGCCCCGTCCGGACACGCCCCCCACAGAAAAACCCCGCGCAACAGGGTTGAGGCGCTCCGGTTTGTCGTACGTATGGTTCGTGGAGGAGGCCCCGGGACCGCAGTGAAGGGCGGCACTCAGCGATGACCCACGGCATGCGCGCGCACACCAACCCCCCGCATCTCGACGGCGACAGAGACTGGCGGGACCTCGCCTCCCGCTACGCCCTGCTACCCCTGCGCCTCTTCCTCGGCGTCACCTTCATCTACGCCGGCCTGGACAAACTCACCGACAGCGCGTTCATGAAGGACTCCGGCGCCGGTTCCATCGGCGACATGATGCGCGGCGTCCGTGACTCCTCCGCCATCCCCGCGATGATCGACATGGCGCTGGAGAGCCCCGTCGCCTTCGGTTACGCCATCGCCTTCGGTGAACTGGCCGTCGGGATCGGCGCGCTGCTCGGACTGCTCACCCGCCTGGCCGCCGTCGGCGGTGCGCTGATCTCCCTCAGCCTGTGGCTGACCGTGAGCTGGGCCGCCGATCCGTACTACTACGGCAACGACCTCCCGTACCTCATGGCCTGGACCCCGCTGGTGCTGGCGGGCGCCCCGCTACTGTCCGTGGACGCCGCGCTCCGGGAGCGGCGCCGGCGGCGGACGGGGGACTACCGGTAGCTCCGCGGCGCCGCGTCAGCCGGTGGGCGCCCTGCCGCGGCGGCGACGGGCGAGGCCGGTCAGGAAGCCCACCGCGCCGGCCAGGCAGAGCCCGCCCATGACGAGCGGGATCACCACGAACCACGGGGTCTCCCAGGCGCCGCCCGCGTCCCCGGCGTAGGTCACCCCCGCGAGGGTGAGGAACGCACCGGCGATCAGCCGGCCGGGCTGGAACTCATGACGTAGCACGGCTCACCTCCGCCTGTCCCGCGCCGACCCGGAGATCCAGGTCGAGCGTGCCCGCCTTCCCGGCGCCGGGCGGCGGCTCCAGGGTGACCCTCTTGTGCTGACCGGGGGCCACGTCCACGTCCTCCTGCCCGTCGCCCGGGAGCCGGATGTCACCCAGGCCCACGTCGATGCTCAGCTTCACGGTCACATCCCTCGGCACGATCACGTGGAGCCGGCCCAGACCGACATCGGCCTGTGTCTCCACCGTGTCGTTCTCGGGGACGCGGATCGCGGACAGGTCCAGTTCCCCCTGGCCCGCCCCCAGGTCGTAGAGCGGGCGTATCTGCGTGACCGAGGCAGGCTCCCACGTGGTGCGTGTCCAGTCGGTGCCGATGTCCTCGGGGATCGCGGCCGAGCCGGCGAGCAGGCCCGCCGTGATGACCGCCAGGACGATCGATCCCGCTCCCGTGCGGCCCAGGAACGCGCTCACCGCCACGCCGATGCCGAAGACGGCGAGCGCGCAGGCGAGGCCGGTCTGCAAGGTGACGCCGAGGGGCTGCGACTCCCAGGTCAGGCCGGTGCCGAGGCCCGCGGCGAGCAGGGCCAGCAGGAAGACCCAGCCGCCGATGCCGCGGGGGCCGCGCGGCTT
>KL568546.1:47145-47327 GCA_000715605.1 Streptomyces speibonae
TTCGGCGGCCGCGGTGCGTGGACCTTGTCCCGGGCGCGGGAGTCGAGGCCGATGCTGACGGCTGCGGCGATGTCCAGGTCGCGGGAGTCCCGGGGGCCCCACAGATAGCCCGTCCCGCCGACGTGGGTGCCGTCCTTCACGATGGGGTCGCGCCACCAGGAGGGGTACGCGCCGGCGGCCGG
>KL568546.1:47560-47999 GCA_000715605.1 Streptomyces speibonae
GCGCCTGCGGCTCCGGCGGGGCGTCGGCGACGGCCTGGGCGGCGAGGTGGTCGGGGCTCGGGGCGCCGCGCCGCCGCGACCAGTACCCCGCGCCGGCCAGCAGCAGGGCCAGTATGGTCGCGAAGCTCAGCACGCCGTCGTTGCTCAGCATGGTGAGGAAGACGCCGCAGCCGACCAGCGCGAACAGCACGGCCGTCAGGGTGTGGCCGTCGACCCGGCCGGTCAGCAGCCGGCGGACCTCGTTCTCCTCGTCGTCGTCGTAGGGGACGAAGAGCCAGGTGAAGCCGTAGAAGATCAGGCCGATGCCGCCGGTGGCGGACAGGACCGCGAGCGTGATCCGGAAGATCACCGGGTCCATGTCGCAGTGCCGGCCCAGGCCCGCGCACACCCCGCCGAGCATCTGGTGCCGACGGTCGCGCCGGAACCGCTCGTCGGTGTC
>KL568546.1:48234-51496 GCA_000715605.1 Streptomyces speibonae
GCGGCCGCCTCCTCCTGTCCGGGCGCGCCCGCCTGCGTGCGGGGCGGGCCCGCGGCGTGCTGGTGATCGGTCATGGGTCCATGGTGACGGGCGAGTCGCCGCGGCGGCAGTCGGCATGACCCTGGACGGACCCTGATATTCGGTCCCTGAGGGCGGACAGGGGAGTGTTCGAGGGGGACTGGCGGGAGATCAGGGGAGTCTCCGGGGACGACCCTGATGCTCCGGCACCGCGGGCGTGTGACCATCGATGGCATGTCGGAAGCCGCCGCAGCGCCACTCGCCGAGCCGCGGCCGCCGCGCAAGCTCTACCGCAGCAGTGACGGACGCTGGCTCGGGGGCGTGGCGCGGGGGCTCGCCGGACATCTCGGGCTGCCCGTGATCTGGGTACGCCTGGTCTTCATCGGGCTGTTCACGGCCGACGGCCTCGGCGCGCTGCTGTACGCCGCCTTCTGGTTCTTCGTGCCGCTCGGCGTGGGCGGAGTGGACGCGCAGAGGCCGGCCTCGCCGGTGACGACCGAGACCGCGCCCGACGGCCGGCGCAGACTCGTCACCCGCAGGCCCGACAAGGGGCAGATCGTCGCCCTGCTCCTCATGGTCGTCGTGGCCATGGTCTTCGTGGGCAGCGTCGACCTGAGCAACGGCACGAGGGCCTATCTCTGGCCGACCGTCCTGGTCGGCGCGGGCGTCGCCCTGGTGTGGCGGCAGGCGGACAACGCGCGCCGGGCCCGCTGGATGGAGGTCGGCCGGCGCCGCCGTACGGTGACCCTGCTGCGCGCCGTGGCCGGGGTGCTGCTGGTGACGGCGGGCGCCTCGGGCATCTTCGTGCTGCGGGGCTCCGGAACCCACCTCGGCTCGGTGCTCCAGGCCGCCCTCGCGGTGCTGGTGGGCATAACCCTGCTCGCGGGCCCGTATCTCGTCCGCATGACGCAGGACCTCTCCGAGGAGCGCCTGATGCGCATCCGCGCGCAGGAGCGCGCGGAGGTCGCGGCCCATGTCCACGACTCGGTGCTGCACACCCTGACCCTGATCCAGCGCAACGCGGACCACCCGGGCGAGGTGCGCCGCCTCGCCCGCGCCCAGGAGCGCGACCTGCGCAACTGGCTCTACAAACCGGAGGGCAACGGCAAGGACGAGGACGACGAGCCCACCACCCTCGCCGAGGCCGTGAAGCGCAATGCCGCCGAGGTCGAGGACAAGCACGGCGTCCCGCTGGAGGTCGTGGTGGTCGGCGACTGCCCGCTCGACGAGAGAATCGGCGCACAGATGCAGGCCGCGCGGGAAGCAATGGTCAACGCGGCCAAGTACGGTGGCGAGGGAGGCGCGGTTCAGGTCTACGCCGAAGTCGAGGGGAAGACGGTCTTCGTGTCGGTCCGGGACCGGGGCCCGGGCTTCGACCTGGACTCGATACCCGCCGACCGCATGGGCGTCAGAGAATCGATCATCGGCCGCATGGAGCGCAACGGCGGCACGGCGCGGCTGCGCGCGGTGCCCGACGGCGGCACGGAGGTCGAACTGGAGATGGAGAGGGCGGAGAAGACGTCATGAGCGAGCCGACCGAGGCGAACACAGCGCAGGGGGCCGAGTCCGCCGGGCGTCGGGTGCGGGTCGTCCTCGTCGACGACCACCGCATGTTCCGCACGGGGGTCCAGGCCGAGATCGGACAGACCGAGCAGACGGGCGTCGAGGTGGTCGGCGAGGCCGCCGACGTCGACCAGGCGGTCACCGTCATCACCGCGACCCGGCCCGAGGTGGTCCTGCTCGACGTGCACCTGCCCGGCGGTGGCGGTGTCGAGGTGCTGCGCCGCTGCGCCCCGTTGATGGGGGACACGGAGCAGCCGGTGCGGTTCCTCGCCCTGTCCGTGTCGGACGCGGCGGAGGACGTGATCGGGGTGATCCGGGGCGGTGCCCGCGGATACGTCACCAAGACGATCACCGGGACCGACCTGGTCGACTCGATCTTCCGGGTCCAGGAGGGGGACGCGGTGTTCTCGCCGCGGCTGGCCGGCTTCGTGCTGGACGCGTTCGCCTCCACCGACGCCCCGCCGGTCGACGAGGACCTCGACCGCCTCACCCAGCGCGAGCGGGAGGTGCTGCGGCTGATCGCCCGCGGGTACGCGTACAAGGAGATCGCCAAACAGCTGTTCATCTCGGTGAAGACGGTCGAGTCCCATGTCTCCGCGGTGCTGCGCAAGCTCCAGCTGTCCAACCGGCACGAACTGACCCGCTGGGCGACGGCGCGGCGACTGGTGTGAGCTGCCGCGCGCGGGCCGCTCAGCTCACCCGCGTCGCGCCCGCGAACGGCATCTCGTCGATCGGGGCGACCCGGACGGGGGCCGAGGGGTTCGGGGCGTGGATCATCCGGCCGTCGCCGACGTAGATGCCGACGTGACTGATGCCGGAGTAGAAGAAGACCAGGTCGCCGGGGAGCAGTTCGGAGCGGGCGACGCGGCGGCCCGCGTCGATCTGGGCGTAGGTGGTGCGCGGCAGGGAGACTCCCGCGGAGCGGTAGGCGGCCTGGACGAGGCCCGAGCAGTCGAAGGCGTCCGGGCCGGTGGCGCCCCAGACATAGGGGCTGCCGAGCTTGCGGTAGGCGTAGGCGACGGCCTGCGCGGCACGCCGGCCCGGGGCCTGTGCGGTGACGGAGCCGGGTGCCGTGGTGGGGCGTGCGGCGCCGGTGGGGCCCGGGCGGTGTTCGGGTGGCAGCCGGTCCAGCAGCCGGCGGGCGGCGGTCAGCTTGCCGGTGATCGTGTCCCTGTGCCGCTTCATCTCGGCGCGGCGGGCCGTCAGCGACTTCGCCTCGACGCGGGCCGCGCCGCGCAGTTGCTCGATCTCCCGGAGCTGTGTGCGCACGCGCCCCACCTCCGCCCGGTGGCGGGTGCCCGCGCGCTCGGCGAGGGCGGTGCCGTCCAGATAGCCGTCCGGGTCCTCGGACAGGATGAGCTGCAGGGCGGGGTCGAGGCCCCCGCCGCGGTACTGCGCCGCCGCGACCGAACCGAGGGCGGCGCGCGCGTCGTTGAGCCGGTCCTTCCTGCGGGCCGACTCGTCCTGCAGCTCGCGCAGCCGCCGCTGCGCGGACTCCGCCTTCTCCTTCGCGCCGTTGTACTTCTCGGTGGCGGCCTCCGCCTCGCGGTGGAGCCGGTCGACATCGGACCTGATCTGCTCCGGCGACGGCCGGGGCGCGGCCTGGGCCGTCCCGTCCAGGCCCGTCGCGGTGGCCGCGCCGGCGAGGGCGATGGTGGCGGCCATGCGGGCGGTGTGGCCG
>KL568546.1:51693-56603 GCA_000715605.1 Streptomyces speibonae
CGGTGTGGCCGCCCGCCGAGCGCTGTCGGGACCTGCGGTGCGCTGCCACCTCGACTGCCCTCCTCGTCCATGACCGCCCCGGGCGGTCCGGCGGCGGGGTGCACAGGGGAGCCGTCCGCCGCCGGACCTCTTCGGCGGTGGTGCCCGGCTGCCGCCCCTGGTCCGGGCGGCGATGGAGCGCCGGTCACCTGGGGGAGGACGCTAGGCCCCGCCGCGCGGCCCGGGTAACGGGTTGTGCGGAAGTGGCGTGAGCGGACCAACGGGTGACCGTAAGTGACCGGTATCCCGCCTCGGCCGCGCCGTCTTCACTCTGCGTGATGACCGATGTGGTGGAGGAGGGGGAGGCGAGGGCGCCGGAGTGCTATGGGGCGGGGGTGGCTAGGCTCCGGCCCCATGGACACACTCATCCACCTCTTCGTCGGTCTGCACATCATCGGCATCGCGTCGCTGCTCGGTGGTTTCCTCACCCAGATGAAGGCGATGGGCGAGGGCACCGCCCGCTTCAGCCCGGCCATGCTGCACGGTGCGCTGACGATGCTGGTCACCGGCGTCGCCCTGGTCGGCCTCAACCAGGCGCAGGACCACTCCGTCGACAACATCAAGATCGGCGTGAAGCTGGCCCTGCTGATCGTGATCCTCGGCCTGGTCTATGTGAAGCGGGACGACGAGAAGGTGGACAAGGGCCTGTTCGGCCTGGTCGGCCTGCTGACCGTGACGAACGTCTTCATCGCCGTGCTGTGGACCTGACGCTCCGGTCAGGCGGGGCGCACCACGCTGTGGATCGAGGACTCGCCGTCGTAGAAGATCGACTCCTCGCGGACGTAGGTGCCCGGCTTCGGGGCGTGGATCATCATGCCTTTGCCGATGTAGATCCCCACGTGGGTGACGTCCGCGTAGAAGAAGACCAGGTCACCCGGCTGAGCCTCGGAGACGGGGACCGTCGTTCCCGCGTTGACCTGGTCGTAGGTGGTGCGCGGGAGGGTGACGCCGGCGGCCTTCCAGGCGGCCTGGGTGAGGCCGGAGCAGTCGTAGGAGCCGGGGCCGGTGGCGCCCCAGACGTACGGCTTGCCGATCTGCGCGCGGGCGAAGGCGAGCGCCTTCTCGGCCTTGGTGGCGTACGAGGAGTCCGTCGAGGCCGATGACGGCGGGGTGGCCGAGCCGGAGGACTCCGAGGTGCCCGAGCCGCTCTCCTGCCGGGCGGCCTCCTCCTGGGCCTGCTGCTCGGCGGCCTGCTTCCGGGCCAGCTCGGCGGCCTTGCGGGCGGCCTCCTCCTGCTTCTTCTTCTCGATCGCCGCGAGCCGCGCCTTCTCCTCGGCGGTCAGCTCCGACAGCAGCTCGCGCGCGTCGGTGAGCTTCTTCTGGACCTTGGCCTTGGCCTTCTTCAGATCGTCCTGCGACTCCGTGAGCGTCTCGAGGCTCTCGGTGGCCTCCTGGCGCTTCTTCATCGTCTCGGACTGCTGGGTGACGTAGTCGTCGACCGCCTGCTTCTGGCGGCCGGTCATCCGGTCCATCACCTGGCGCTGGTCGAAGATGTCCTGCGGCGTGTCCGCGAGCAGGAAGGTCGCGGTGTCCGGGACGTTCGCACCGGTGCGGTACTGGGCGGCGGCGAAGGAACCGAGTTCCTCCCGCGCGTCGTTGAGCTTGTCGGTGCGCTTGGCGACGTCGTCGAGCAGGGTGTCGACCCGCTTGCGCTGCTTGGCCGTCTTCTCCTTGGCCGCGTTGTACTTCTCGGTCGCCGACTCCGCCTGGCGGTAGAGGTCGCCGACCTTCTTCTCGACCTCCTCCAGACTCGGCTTGTCGTCGTCCGTGGGGGCGGCGTTGGCCGTCTGGGAGAGCAGGGCCACGGAGGTCAGGGCGGCCGTGGCGAGGGCCGGGGTCCGTATGCCTGCCACGCGGGTGCCGGGGGTGCGCGACTTGCGGTGCGACGCCAAGGGAGGCGACTCCTTCCAGTGTTCCGCCTACCGGGTTAGCTGTCGGGTTCGGGCGGTGGTGCTTGGAAGGGTTGCCCTACGGCCGCTCCGCGAAGGAGTGGGCCGATTCACCCCATGTGTCTCGGTGGGTCCCCGGCTCCGGCTGCCACGAGGGACAGGGACGGACTCGGCGGGGGCCGCGCGGCCCGGCGAGGTTCGCCGGTGGGGGTCGTACGGCCCGCCCGCACCGTAGCCAACTGGTGTGGCGCCTGTGAAGGTTGATGGGTGATATGCCCGATACATTTTTGTGACCTTGTGCGGCGGGTCACTCAGGGTGAGGTCCCGGTACCGGCGGGTACGCGGCCGGGCGGCGGGCGGACTCCGGCGGTGTGTGCGGGCGGAAACCGGGGATGTTCCCGGTGCGGCCCCGGGTTGTCGGTGCGGCGCCCTAGACTCGGAGAGCGATGAGCAGCCTCTTTGACGACAGCTTCCTGGCGGACCTCCAGGCCCAGCGGGGCCCCGCGGACGAAACCCCGCCGCCGCCCGAGGACGATCATGTGCCGGAGACCGTTCCGGACGATCTGTTCGGCGGGAAGTTCGACGTGCCGCCGGACCGGGACACCCACTACCGCGACGGCGCCCCGCGCCCGGTGATCGACACCGCCGCGCTGCTGGAGGGGCTCAACGACAACCAGCGTGCCGCCGTCGTGCACTCCGGCAGCCCCCTGCTCATCGTGGCCGGCGCCGGTTCCGGCAAGACCCGCGTGCTCACCCACCGCATCGCCCACCTGCTGGCCGAGCGCGGCGTCCACCCGGGCCAGATCCTCGCGATCACCTTCACCAACAAGGCCGCGGGGGAGATGAAGGAGCGCGTCGAGCAGCTCGTCGGCCCGCGCGCGGGCGCCATGTGGGTCATGACGTTCCACAGCGCGTGCGTGCGCATCCTGCGCCGCGAGAGCAAGAAGCTCGGCTTCACGTCGTCGTTCTCGATCTACGACGCGGCCGACTCCAAGCGGCTGATGGCCCTGGTCTGCCGCGACCTGGACCTCGACCCCAAGCGCTTCCCGCCGAAGTCGTTCAGCGCCAAGATCAGCAACCTGAAGAACGAGCTGATCGACGAGGAGGACTTCGCCGCCCAGGCGAGCGACGGTTTCGAGAAGACGCTCGCCCAGGCCTACGCGCTGTACCAGTCGCGGCTGCGCGAGGCCAACGCCCTCGACTTCGACGACCTGATCATGACGACGGTCAATCTGCTGCGCGCCTTCCCGGATGTGGCCGAGCACTACCGCCGCCGCTTCCGGCACGTCCTGGTCGACGAGTACCAGGACACCAACCACGCCCAGTACGCCCTGGTCCGCGAGCTCGTCGGGAGCGCCTCCGAGCACCCCGTCGACGTGCCGCCGGAGGCCGAGGTGCCGCCCGCCGAGCTGTGCGTGGTGGGCGACGCCGACCAGTCGATCTACGCCTTCCGCGGGGCGACGATCCGCAACATCCTCCAGTTCGAGGAGGACTACCCGGACGCGACGACGATCCTGCTGGAGCAGAACTACCGCTCCACCCAGACCATCCTCAGCGCGGCCAACGCGGTCATCGAGCGCAACGAGTCGCGCCGCCCGAAGAACCTGTGGACCAACGCCGGCTCCGGCGCGCGGATCACCGGCTACGTCGCCGACACCGAGCACGACGAGGCGCAGTTCGTCGCCGACGAGATAGACCGCCTCACGGACGCGGGCGAGGCCAAGGCGGGCGATGTCGCCGTCTTCTACCGCACCAACGCCCAGTCCCGTGTCTTCGAGGAGATCTTCATCCGCGTCGGCCTGCCCTACAAGGTGGTCGGCGGGGTCCGCTTCTACGAGCGCAAGGAGGTCCGGGACGTCCTGGCCTATCTGCGGGTGCTCGCCAACCCGGAGGACTCGGTGCCGCTGCGCCGCATCCTCAACGTGCCCAAGCGGGGCATCGGCGAGCGCGCGGAGGCCATGATCGACGCTCTCGCCCAGCGCGAGCGGATCAGCTTCCCGCAGGCCCTGAAGCGCGTCGACGAGGCGTACGGGATGGCCGCCCGGTCGGCGAACGCCGTGAAGCGGTTCAACACGCTGATGGAGGACCTCCGTACGGTCGTGGAGTCCGGCGCGGGACCGGCGACGGTCCTGGAGGCGATCCTGGAACGCACCGGCTACCTCGCCGAGTTGCAGGCGTCCACCGACCCGCAGGACGAGACCCGCATCGAGAACCTCCAGGAACTCGCGGCGGTCGCCCTGGAGTTCGAGCAGGAGCGCGGCGAGGGCGAGCAGGTCGCCCTGTCCGACTTCCTGGAGCAGGTCGCCCTGGTCGCCGACTCCGACCAGATCCCCGACGAGGACGAGGACGGCTCCGGAGTCATCACGCTGATGACCCTGCACACCGCCAAGGGCCTGGAGTTCCCGGTCGTCTTCCTGACCGGCATGGAGGACGGCGTCTTCCCGCACATGCGCGCCCTCGGCCAGACCAAGGAGCTGGAGGAGGAGCGGCGCCTGGCGTACGTCGGCATCACGCGCGCGCGGGAGCGGCTGTACCTCACCCGGTCGACCCTGCGCAGCGCGTGGGGCCAGCCGTCGTACAACCCGCCCTCCCGGTTCCTGGAGGAGATCCCGGCCGCCCACGTCGAGTGGAAGCGGACGGGGCCGAGCGCGCCCGTGTCCTCCGGTCCGGCCTCGGGGGTCGCGGCCTCGCTGTCGTCGTCCCGCTCCCGCTCGTCGGCCTCGGGCGCCTCCGGCTTCGCCACCCGCCGGACGACGGACAAGCCGGTGGTGTCGCTGGCGGTCGGGGACCGGGTGACACACGACCAGTTCGGTCTCGGCACCGTGGTCGCGGTGAAGGGTTCGGGGGCCAACGCGGAGGCGACGATCGACTTCGGCGACACCAAGCCCAAGCGGCTGCTGCTGCGGTACGCGCCGGTGGAGAAGCTGTAGCGGCCGCGGGCGGCGGCCCGTCGGGGGGCGTTCCTACGACGGGTCGAGGCCG
>KL568546.1:56799-61797 GCA_000715605.1 Streptomyces speibonae
CGCACCTCGAAGTGCAGGTGCGGGCCGGTCGAGTTGCCCGAGTTCCCGGAGAACGCGATGTGGTCGCCGGCCTTCACGGTCGAACCGGAGGGGATCTGGTAGCTGGAGAGGTGGCAGTACCACGTCTCCGTGCCGTCCTTCGCCGTGACGATCATCATGTTGCCGTAGGCGGAGTTGTACTGCGTGCGGACCGTGCCGTCGGTCGCGGCCAGCACCGGGGTGCCGTAGGAGACGGGGAAGTCGATGCCGGTGTGGACGGACATCCAGTTGATGCCGGACTGGCCGTAGTAGGCGCTGAGGCCGTGCCGCGCGACCGGGAGCGCGAACTTCGGACGCAGCCGCTCCTTGCGGGCCGCCTCCTCCGCCGCCCGCCTGCGCTCGGTCTCCTGCTGCGCCTTGAGGTCGATGCGCTCCTGGGTGCGGCTGGCCCGGTCGGCGAAGTCGTCGGCGCCGGCGGCGAGGCTCTCCAGCTGGGTGTCCAGCTTGACGTTGGCGGCGGACGGCGCGACCGGTTGGGCGTCGGCCGCGGTGGTCTTCTCCTGGCCGCCGTCCTCGGCCAGATCGCCCACCGAGGCGGCGGCGATGCCGGCGACGCCCATCACGCACGCGGAGGGCACGGCCACCGTCAGCAGCGCGGAGCGCTTGGGGGGCGTACGGCGGCGGGAGCGGGACGCGGCGCGTGAACCGGGGCGCGGCTGCGGGACGGGGAGGATCTCCTCCTGGTCGTCGAGCAGGGAGACCGCGGGCAGTTCACCGGTGTCCCCCGGCTCGCCCGGGGCGGGCCCGTCGGCGGCGGAGGACTCGGGGGCGTCCTGGTCGTACCCGCCCTGGTCGTAGCCGTCCTGCTCGTAGCCGTCCTGGCCGGCGTGGGCGTCGGGGCCGCCGTACGCGTCCTGCCCGAAGGACTCCGGCATCTGCGACATCTGCTCATGGCCGTCCGGGCCGGACGTCGCGGCCGTGGTGTCGCCGCCGGAGTTCCACTGCGTGGCGTCGTGGACGCCGCTGTCGAAGATCTGGGTGCCCCAGCCCCACTGCTGGGTGCCGTCCCCGGCGTTCCCGGACCCGTCCGGCTGGAGCCAGGTGCCGGCGTCCCACTGGCCGCTCGTCTCGGGCGAGGCGCCCTGCGCGGGGATCACCGGCATCTGGTGGCCGGTGGTCCAGGCGGTCGCGTCGTAGCCGCCGGTGTCGAAGCCGCCGGTGTCGTAGCCGACGGGGCTCTGGACCCCGTACGCGTCGTGGTGCCCGGTGTCCTGGCCGGCCGTGGACCACGGTCCGGAGTCGTAGGCGCCCGTGTCGGGGCCGCTGCCCGGGAGATCCCCGAAGAGGGGGTCGGCGGCGAAGCTGCCGGTGGTGTGGCCGGTGCCGAAGTGCGTGGCGCCGAAACCGGTGGCGTCGTAGCCGCCGTAGCTGGCGAAGCCGCCGTACGGGGCTTCCTGGGCGCCGTACGACGCGTAGGGCGCCGAGGAGGCATCGGAAGCCGGAGCCGGGGCCATGGTCCCCGACGGGTGACGGTCGTTCACCAACTTCTCTTTCGCCTCGACAACAGGGGCTGCCAGAGCAGTGCGGCGACTGTACCCGGCGGTATGCGGGCACGACAATCTTCCCCAGGTTTCACGCGCGCAGGAAACGGGCATTCGGCCGTGTTTTGGGGGACGACGGGCGCGGTCTTGGCTCTTTGTTCGAAACCTGTTCGAGGTTGTGATGGTGGCGGGGCCGTAAGTCGCCCGTGTCGGACCGTTGTTGTTCGGATGTGGACGCTCGTGATGCACGGGTCGGCGCGGACGGGTGCCGGGCGTGTCGCGCCCGAGCCGTCCTCACGCCACCGTCAGGCCGTTCGAGCGGCCGGTGGACGGCTCCCCGGGGTGCGCCGTGTCCAGTGCCTGCCGTATGCCGCTCGCCACGGCCGGGTGCACGGGCAGGGCGAGGTGGCCGACGCCGCTCACCCGCACGTTCACCGCGGTGAGGTCCGGGTGCTCGATGCACGCCGCGTCCAGCGGATCCATGATGTGGTCGAGGTCGCTCCAGAAGGCGACGAAGTGGGTGCGGCAGCCGGGTGAGGGCTGCGCGAGCTCCTCGAGCACCGGTGAGCCGGGGCGCATCTGGCGCACGATGGGGTGCGCGTTGGCCAGCCGGGCGACCCGCGTTCCGGAGTGCGGCGTGCCGAGCGTGACGAGCGTGCGCACCCGGCTGTCACCGCCCAGGCGCTGCACGTAGTACCGGGCGATCAGCCCGCCGAGGCTGTGTCCGACCACATCCACCTGACGGCTGCCCGTACGCTCGCACACCTGCTCGATGTGCCGTCCGAGCAGTTCGGCGGCGATCCGGATGTCGCAGGTCAGCGGGGAGTAGTTGAGCGACTCCACCTGCTGCCTGCCGTGCTGGGACAGGCTGCGCCGCAGCAGGACGAAGACCGAGCGGTTGTCGATGAAGCCGTGCAGCAGCACGACCGGGGGTTTGGTCTCCGTCGGCAGCTGTGCCGCGCCGTCCGGTGCCGGCAGCGCGGGGCGGGAGGAGTCGCGTCGCTCCTGGACGATGCCGGCGGGATAGAGCAGGAGGTGGCCCGCCAGGATCGCCAGCTCCAGGGCGGTCGCCTTCAGCAGGGCCAGGGAGAGATCCGTCAGCCGGGCCGGCAGAAGGCGCCGGCAGAGCGGCAGGAAGGGGAGTGCTGCCTCGGTGACCTTCATGGCCGACCTCCTGTCGGCACGCGGAAGGACAGCCTCGTCCCCCGTGTGCCCTCATGGGATGTCGCTTCGAGAGCGGTCGACGGTGCGCGGGTGCGGTGTGAGGAGGGAGCGCGGTGGAACGCCGACCTCGGTGCGGATCCCTTATGCGCATGTTCCCACCGATGCCCATGTGTCGCACGAGCACACGGTGTGCGGGCTCCGGGGCCCGGGAACGCTGCGCGATGAACGTGTCCCACCGTGTGATTTCCCCCTCCCTCCACCCCGCGAAACTGCCGGTTGCGGGATGCTGGAGATAACGTTCGTTCACTTCTCGGACCGGTTCGGGCCGGGGCGTCCGTGTGATGTGTGCGGTACTTGTCGGTACGGATGGATGTAGTCGCTTCATGGAGGCAGTGATGGGTGTGGCAGCCGGACCGATCCGCGTGGTGGTGGCCAAGCCGGGGCTCGACGGCCACGATCGCGGGGCCAAGGTGATCGCGCGGGCGCTGCGCGACGCCGGTATGGAGGTGATCTACACCGGGCTCCACCAGACCCCCGAGCAGATCGTCGACACCGCGATCCAGGAGGACGCCGACGCGATCGGCCTGTCCATCCTCTCCGGGGCGCACAACACGCTCTTCGCGGCGGTCATCGAGCTGCTCGAGCAGCGGGACGCGGCGGACATCCTGGTCTTCGGCGGCGGCATCATCCCCGAGGCGGACATCGCGCCGCTGAAGGAGAAGGGCGTCGCGGAGATCTTCACGCCGGGCGCGACCACGGCGTCGATCGTCGACTGGGTCCGCGCCAACACCCGCCGGCACGCGGAGGCGTAGGGCCCTGCCGCCGCCCCTTGACCGCCCCCGGCCGGGGGCGGTCAAGGGGCGGGCGGGGTCAGTTCCGCCAGCATGGCCGCGCGCAGACGCAGGGTGGTGACCAGGCGCTGGAAGGCCTCCGACCAGTAGCCCCCGGCGCCCGGTGACGCGTTCTCCGGCTCGTCCGGCGCCGCCAGGAGCGCGTCGAGGCGGCCGGCCTCGGACGGGTCCAGGCAGCGTTCGGCCAGGCCCATGACTCCGCTGAAACTCCATGGATAACTCCCTGCGTCCCGCGCGATGTCGAGCGCGTCGACCACCGCCCGTCCGACCGGCGCCGCCCAGGGCACGGCACACACGCCGAGCAGCTGGAACGCCTCGGACAGGCCGTGCGTCCCGATGAACCCGGCCACCCACTCGGCCCGGTCGGCGGCGTCCAGCGTGCCGAGCAGCCCGGCCCGCTCGGCCAGGGACACCGCCCCGGGGCCGCCCGCCTCCGGCGCCGAGGGGTTCCCGAGCAGCGCCCGGGCCCACGCCGCGTCCCGCTGCCGCACCGCCGCCCGGCACCAGGCGCCGTGCAGTTCGTCCCGCCAGCCGTCCGCGACGGGCAGGGCCACGATCTCCCGGGGGGTGCGCCCGCCGAGCCGCCGCGGCCAGGTGTCCAGCGGGGCCGCCTCCACCAACTGACCGAGCCACCAGGACCGTTCGCCCCGGCCCGCCGGGGCCTTGGCCGCCACGCCGTCGCGCTCCATGTCCGCGTCGCACTCGTGCGGCGCCTCGACGGCGATCGTCGGTACGTCCCGTGTGTGGTCCACGGCCACACACGCGGCGGCTCTGACCGCCATACGCCGCGCCAGGGCCGAGCCGGGCAGCGCCGAGAGCAGCTCCGCGGCCGTCGCTCGCACCGTGCGGCTGCGGTCGCCCAGCGCCTGCTCCAGGAAGGGTTCGTCGTCCGGGGCCAGACCGGTGCGCAGCGAGTCCAGGAACATCAGCCGGTCCTCGGCCCGCTCCGTGGCCCAGGTCGACTCGAGGAGGTCACGGGCGGCGCCGGGCTCGCGGGAGCGCAGGGCGCCGAGGAGGGCGACCCGCTCGGCGAAGAGGCCCTCCTGCCACAGGCGCCGTACGCCGTCGGGGTCGAGCGGGCCGGCCCCGGACGCGCCGCCCGGCGCGGAGCGCAGGGCGAACCGCCAGTCCGGGTTGAGCCGGGCCAGCCACAGGGCGCGCGGACCGGCGAACCGCAGCGCCGCCGGACGCAGGTCCGTGCGTCCCCGGGCGGCGTCGAGGAGGGCGGGCAGCAGCGCGGGCGGCGGCGCGAAACCGCGGTCGTTCGCCGCGGCCAGCCACTGCGGGAGCAGCTCCATGAGATCCGGGGCGGCGCCCCGGCGGCCGCCGCCGGAGGAGGCCGGGCGGTCGGCGAGCAGCATCGCGAGCCTGCGCGCCGCGGCGGGCGGCAGCGCGGGGCGCGGGTCCGCCGGGGCGGGCCGCGGACGCTCGGCGGCCCGCGCGGGCAGCAGCCCCGCCCGCCG
>KL568546.1:61975-64106 GCA_000715605.1 Streptomyces speibonae
GCGTCCAGCAGCGCGGACGGCGCCTGCGGACCCGGCGCGACACCCGCCGGGGTGCGCCGGTCCGTGCCCAGCAGGGCCGCGGTGACCAGCTCCTCCCAGTCGTCCGGGAGGGGCGCCTCCACGGCGGCGGTCGTCCTGCTCATGAGCTTCCTTCCGACGGGTGTCCCGGTTCGGCGACGACTCAGGTGCACCGAGTGTCCAGTGGTGCCCGAAAGATTCCAGGGGCGGGTGGTACGGGATCGGGCGCGGGGCTCAGTACAGCTCCACCGCCTCCCCGGGTCCCTCGGGCCATGCCGCCAACGGAGTGAATCCCCGGTGGCCGCACTCGCCGAAGACCCTGACCGGGGCGCCGCCCGACAGGGCCACCAGGCGCCACAGACCGGGACGCGACCGCGCGGCCGGGGCGAGCGGCAGGCCCGCGTCCCCGTCGGCGGCGGCCAGCTGCCAGCCGTCACCGTCCGGGACCGGTATCACCCGCTCCAGCGTCACCGGCACCGACTCCAGCCACGGGTCGTCGCGCAGCGCCTCGCCGTAACGGGCGACCGCCCGGCCCGGCGTCGTGCCCGGCGGCCGGACCGGTGTCGGCGCGGGCGGCGCGAACCGTTCCCCCAGGGCCACCCGTACCTGGCCCGGGCCCGGATAGGCGGACACCTCCGCGTCCAGGGCCAGCCCGACCGGCAGCGCCGGCTCCGGGGGGCGGCCGGCCGCCCCGTAGGTCAGGAGCAGCGCCGTGCGCCCCGAGCCGGTGCCGTACAGCCAGGTCCGGCGGGTGGTCAGCCGGCTGTCCGCCGTGTCGTACCGGGCGAGGACCAGCCAGTCGTCCCGCACCGGCGGGCCGTCCGCCGCAGCGGTCAGGCCGATACGGGAGCGGACCGTCGCGGCGAGCCCTTCCGGCAGCTCCTCCCGGCGCAGCCAGCCCCGGGCCAGGAGATGCAGCAGCGCGCACTCCTCCAGCAGCCGCACCGGCCGGCCCGGCCCGGTGTCCGGGAGCGCCGCCAGCTCCCGCGCCCGGGCGGCCAGCCCCGGCGCCTGGGCGTCCACCATGCGGGCCGCGGTCTCCTCCCACAGGCCGGGCCCGGACTGCTCGGCCGATGCCAGACCGCCGCGGAGCAGATCGGTCAGGCGCCGCTCCAGCTCCGACGCACCCGCGGTGATCCGCTCGGCCCGGCGCTCCGCCCTGCGCCGCGCCGCCTCCGGATCCGCCGGCCCGGGCGGCGCGCCCGCGCCGTCCCCGGCCGGTCCGCCGTGTGCCCGCCCGTCCGCGAGCCACCGCCCGGCCCACTCCGGCACCCGCGCCCGCGGCAGCGCCTGCTCACCGCCCGCCCGGAGCCTCAGCAGACCGAGCGCGTGCGCGCACGGGGACGTACGGCCCGGGCAACTGCACGCGTACACGGGCGCGGACGGGTCCGTCACGTCGACGACCGTCCGGTACGGCGCGCCCGCGCCGTCCTCGCACAGTCCCCACACCGTCCCCTCCCCGGACCGGCCGGTCCCCGACCACCGCCCGGCCACGCCGGGTTCGCCGCCCGCCCGGCGTGACGCGGCGTCAGGCGCCGGTGCCGGCACCGGCTCCGCACTCCGGCCAACCCCCTGCACAGTCATGCCACCGAAAGTAGATCCCGGCACTGACAATCGGCCCGCGGAGCCCATGTGCGCAGGTCGGGGCGATTGTCAGTGGCGTGGTGCACGGTGGGTGACAGATCCGAACCGGCCGAGCTGGAGGGGGACTCAGCCATGACTGTGTCTGTGGGACCGACGCCCGTCGAACCGGGCCGGTACGACTCCGTGCCCGCGCACACCTCCGGCACCGCACCGGCGCGTCCGGAGACGCTGCGGCCGCACGCCGAGGACGCCTTCGCGGCCGAACTCGCCGCGCTGGCGGCGCGGGACGACCGGCCGCGTCCCGCCCGCTGGCGGCTGTCGCCGTGGGCCGTCGCGACGTACCTGCTCGGCGGCACGCTGCCGGACGGCACGGTGATCACGCCCAAGTACGTGGGCCCGCGCCGGATCGTCGAGGTCGCGGTGACCACCCTCGCCACCGACCGCGCCCTGCTGCTGCTCGGCGTGCCCGGCACGGCGAAGACCTGGGTCTCCGAGCACCTGGCCGCCGCGGTCAGCGGCGACTCGACGC
>KL568546.1:64378-66336 GCA_000715605.1 Streptomyces speibonae
ATCGTGCCCAGCCCGGTGATGCGGGCGATGGCGGACGGCACGACGGTCCGCGTCGAGGAGCTGACCCGCATCCCGGCCGACGTCCAGGACTCGCTGATCACGATCCTGTCGGAGAAGACGCTGCCGATACCGGAACTGGGCGAGGAGGTGCAGGCGGTCCGCGGATTCAACCTGATCGCCACGGCCAACGACCGCGACCGCGGGGTCAACGAGCTGTCCAGCGCCCTGCGCCGCAGGTTCAACACCGTGGTGCTGCCGCTCCCGGAGACCGCCGAGGCGGAGGTCGGCATCGTCACGCGCCGGGTCGGCCAGATCGGCCGTTCCCTCGACCTGCCGGCCGTGCCCGACGGCATCGACGAGATCCGCCGGGTCGTCACCGTCTTCCGCGAACTGCGCGACGGGGTCACGGCCGACGGGCGGACGAAGCTCAAGTCGCCCAGCGGCACGCTCTCGACCGCCGAGGCGATCTCCGTCGTCACGGGCGGGCTGGCCCTTGCCGCCCACTTCGGCGACGGCGTGCTGCGGGCCGGGGACGTCGCCGCGGGCGTCCTCGGCGCGGTCGTCCGCGACCCGGCGGCTGACCGCGTCGTCTGGCAGGAGTACCTGGAGACCGTCGTCCGCGAGCGCGACGGCTGGCAGGACTTCTACCGGGCCTGCCGGGAGGCCGGCGCATGAGCCACGGCAGCGGGGACGCCGCCGCACCGCTGCTGCTCGGGGTGCGGCACCACGGCCCCGGGTCGGCGCGGGCGGTGCGCGCCGCCCTCGACGAGGCCCGTCCGGACGTGGTGCTGATCGAGGGCCCGCCCGAGGCGGACGCGCTGATCCCGCTCGCCGCCGAGGAGGACATGCGGCCGCCGGTCGCGCTGCTCGCCCACGCGGTGGACGAGCCCGGCCGTTCGGCCTTCTGGCCGCTGGCCGGGTTCTCCCCGGAGTGGACCGCGATCCGCTGGGCGCTGGAGCACGACGTCCCGGCCCGCTTCATCGACCTGCCCGCCGCCCACACCCTGGCCCGGCAGCGGGACGAGGAGGGCGACGGCGAGGACGGCGGCACCGCTCCCGCGGCCGGTGGGAGCGACCCGGCGGGCACCGACGTGCGGGTCGATCCGCTGGGGGTGCTGGCCCGGACCGCCGGGTACGACGACGCCGAGCGGTGGTGGGAGGACGTCGTCGAGCACCGGGGCGTCGGTAAGGGGGACCCGGTCGCGCCCTTCACCGCGCTCGAGGAGGCCATGACCGCGCTCCGGGAGGAGTACGGCGGCGGGGGGCACGAGCGGGACCTGGTGCGCGAGGCCCACATGCGGCTGCGGATCCGCGCGGCACGGCGGGAGTGCGGGGACGGCGTGGCCGTGGTGTGCGGGGCCTGGCACGTGCCCGCGCTCCGGCGGCGGACCACCGTCGCCGCCGACCGGGCCCTGCTGAAGGGGCTGCCCAAGGTGAGGACGGACATGACCTGGGTGCCCTGGACCCACCGCAGGCTCTCCCGGGCGAGCGGCTACGGCGCGGGCATCGAATCCCCCGGCTGGTACGAGCACCTGTTCGACGCCCCGGACCGGCCGGTGGAACGGTGGCTGACCAAGGTGGCGCGGCTGCTGCGGGCCGAGGACATGAGCGTGTCGTCGGCGCACGTCATCGAGGCCGTGCGGCTGGCGGAGACCCTCGCGGCGCTGCGCGGACGGCCGCTGCCCGGGCTGGGCGAGACGACCGACGCGGCGCGGGCGGTGCTGTGCGAGGGCTCGGACGTGCCGCTGGCACTGGTGCACGACCGGCTGGTCGTCGGCGACGTCCTCGGGGAGGTACCGGCCGCCGCGCCCGCCGTCCCGCTGCAGCGGGACCTCACGCGGATCCAGCGCCGGCTGCGGCTGCGACCGGAGGCGGCCGGGCGGGAGCTGGAGCTCGACCTGCGCAAGGAGACGGACGCGGAGCGCAGCCGGCTGCTGCACCGGCTGCGGCTGCTCGGC
>KL568546.1:66545-68750 GCA_000715605.1 Streptomyces speibonae
CCCGCCGACTCCCGCGCCGGCACGGGGACGTTCCGTGAGACGTGGCGGCTGCGCTGGGAGCCGGAGCTGTCCGTGCGGGTCGCCGAGGCCGGGGTGTGGGGAACGACCGTCCTCGCCGCAGCGACCGCCAAGGCCGGGGCGGACGCCGTCGCCGCGCGGAGCCTCGCCGAGGTCACCGGGCTCGCCGAGCGCTGCCTGCGGGCCGGGCTGTCCGAGGCACTGCCCACGGTGTTGCGGATGCTGACCGACCGCGCGGCCCTGGACACCGACGTCGGCCGCCTCGCCCAGGCACTGCCCGCCCTGGTCCGCGCCCTGCGCTACGGCGACGTCCGGGGCACGGACACCGCGGCGCTGGCCGGGGTCGCCGCCGGTACGGCCGAGCGGGTCTTCGTCGGACTGCCCCCGGCCTGCGCTGCACTGGACGCCGACGCCGCCGAGGAGATGCGCGGCCATGTCGACGCCGTGCACGGCGCGGTGGGTCTCCTCGGCGACGCCCCCGCACCGGGCCACGCGGGACTGCGCGCGCGCTGGCAGTCGGTGCTGCGCACCCTGTCCGCCCGGGACACCGTGGCCGGGGTCGTGCGGGGCCGCGCCGTACGGCTGCTGCTGGACGACGGGGGACTGGCGCGGGACGAGGTGGCACGGCGCATGGGGCTCGTGCTGTCGCCGGGCACACCGCCGGCGGACGCGGCCGCGTGGATCGAGGGGTTCGTCGGCGGCGCCGGCGGCGGACTGCTGCTGGTCCACGACGAGCGGCTGCTCGGGCTGGTCGACGCGTGGCTGACGGGCGTACCGGCGGAGACGTTCACCGATGTGCTGCCGCTGCTGCGGCGGACGTTCTCGGCCTACGGGACGGGTGTGCGCCGCACCCTCGGCGAACTGGTCCGGCGCGGGCCTGTGGCCCGGGGCGGCGCGGTCGCGCTCACCGGCCCGCCCGGCTTCGGGCCCGGTCTCGACACCGCGCGCGCGGACGCCGTGCTGCCGGTCGTCCACCTGCTGCTGGGCCCGCACGGCAACGGGGAGACGACGGACGCCACACCGGCGGGGGTGACGCGATGACGGACACACGACCACCGGAGGACGCGGCCACGGCGGCGCCGGACCCGGCGGACGAGCGGCTGCGCCGATGGCGGCTCGTGCTCGGCGGGGACACGGCCGACGGGACCGGCCACGCCCTGTCCGGGCGGGACGCCGCGATGGACGGGGCGCTCACCGCCCTGTACGGAAAGGAGGACGGGCCGCGGACGGGGCGGGACCGCTCGGCGGGGCTCGGCGCGTCGGCGCCCTCGGTGGCCCGCTGGCTCGGGGACGTCCGGAGCTACTTCCCCTCCTCCGTCGTCCGGGTCATGCAGCGCGACGCCATCGACCGGCTCGGCCTCGCCACGCTGCTGCTCGAACCGGAGATGCTGGAGGCGGTCGAGGCCGACGTCCACCTCGTCGGCACGCTGCTATCGCTCCACAAGGCCATGCCGGACACCACGAAGGAGACGGCGCGGGCCGTGGTGCGCAAGGTCGTCGAGGACCTGGAGAAGCGGCTCGCCACCCGTACCAGGGCCGCCCTCACCGGCGCCCTCGACCGCAGCGCCCGGGTCAGCCGGCCGCGCCACCACGACATCGACTGGAACCGCACGATCGCGGCCAACCTCAAGCACTACCTTCCCGAGCACCGGACGGTCGTGCCCGAGCGGCTCATCGGCTACGGGCACGCCTCGCGGTCGGTGAAGAAGGACGTCGTCCTCTGCGTCGACCAGTCCGGGTCGATGGCGTCGTCCGTGGTGTACGCGTCGGTGTTCGCGGCGGTGCTCGCGTCGATGCGGTCGCTCGACACGCGGCTGGTCGTGTTCGACACGACGGTCGTCGACCTCACCGACCGGCTCGCCGACCCGGTCGACGTGCTCTTCGGTACCCGGCTCGGCGGCGGCACGGACATCAACCGGGCGCTCGCGTACTGCCAGTCGCAGATCACCCGCCCGGCGGAGACGGTCGTGGTGCTGGTCAGCGACCTCTACGAAGGGGGGATACGCGATGAGATGCTCAAGCGGGTGGCGGCGATGCAGGCGTCGGGGGTCCGGTTCGTGACGCTGCTCGCGCTGTCCGACGAGGGGGCGCCCGCCTACGACGGGGACCATGCGGCGGCGCTCGCGGCGCTGGGCGCACCGGCGTTCGCCTGCACGCCCGATCTGTTCCCGGAGGTGATGGCGGCGG
>KL568546.1:68982-70741 GCA_000715605.1 Streptomyces speibonae
ATGTGTATAAGAGACAGGGGTGAAGGCGACGGACTCGGGCCGGTAAAAACGGACATGACAACCCATCGGTTACGGAGGGCTTGCGCGACCTCGGGAGGGGCGTGCGAGGATCGGCGCCGTTCGAATTTGGGCCGTTGCCGCGTTCCCACGCGTGTCCTCGCCGTCCGGGAGGAATCCCGCCTTGACCTGGTCCCCCGCCGTGCCCGGTGCCGCTCTGCGCGCGATGCGCGTGGCGGCCGGACGGCGTGCGGTCCAACTGGCGCTGCTGGTGGGCATGGTGTTCGTGCTCGGCGTGCTGTGCGGGGAGCGGGCACAGGCGGCGGACGGCACGCCGGCCCGTGAGCACCCTTCCGCGGCGGCCCCGGTCGCGGCCGACGCGAACACCGCCGGGCGGCTCGTCGACACCCTCACGGCACCGGCTCCGGACGTCGCCGAATCGATCCGCCAGCGTCCGGAGACCGATGCCGCGACCCGCTCGCGCCCGGACGCCGGTGACGCTGTCCGCCCGCGTCCGGAGACCACCGGCCCGATCCGCCTGCGCCTGGAGGTTGCCGACGCGTCCGGCCGGCCTTCGGAGACCGGCGACTCGATCCGCCCGGGTGATCAGCGCCCGAAGGCGGCCGAGCCGATCCGCCCGCGTCCGGAGGCCGGTGAGGCGGGCCGTTCGCGTCCCGGGACCGTTGGCTCGGCGCGTTTGCGTCCGGGGGGTGCCGACGCGAGCGGTCGGCGTTCGGCGGCCGTCGAGTCGAGCGGTCGGCGTGCGGAGACGGGTGACGCGATTCGCTCGCGCTCGGACGCCGGTGAGGCGATCGGTTCGCGTCCGGGGGCCGGTGAGGCGGGCCGTTCGTGTTACGGGGCCGTCGGTTCGGTGCGTTTGGGTCCGGGGGTTGGCGACGCGGGGGGCGGGGACACGATCCGTTTGCGTGTCGGTGAGGGGGCCGGCCTGGTTCGGGTGTTGGCGGAGACGGTCGCCGGGATCGTAGGGGCGTCCGGGATGCCGGGTGACGTACCGGGAGTGCTTCCCGATCTGCCGCTGCTGCCCGACTCGGAGCTCCCGGGATGGCCCGGCGGCGCCCCGGTGCACATCCTTCCCGAGCTCATCGTCCCCGGCACGGATCAGCCGTCCGCCCCGACGGCCGACGCGCCCGACGGACCCGCTGGCAATGCCGCCACCCCCTCGGACGGGCCGGCCCCTGCCACCCCCCACGGTCCGGCCCTCACCGGTATCGGCGGCGTGCCGTCCGGTGCCGGGAAATACCAGGGCGGCCACGGGCACGGCACCCCCGCCCCGGGCGGCGTGACCGCCGGGTGGTCCCTCGCCCCGCACGCCCCCGCCGACAACCCGGCGGACGGCGCCATGGGCAGTGGCTCGGCCGCGGACGCCGGCACGCAGCGTCATGGTGACGCGAGCGCCGTCCCCGCGTTCCACCGGCCCGTGCCCCATCTCGTACCCGGCCCCGCCCTGCGCACCGAGGCGACCGGAACACAGGACCGCTGCCGGGACGTACCGGTCTCACCCGCCTAGGACGGCACCCCCGCGCGGCGACACGTGAGCGCGAGGAGGTCGGCAGGGTCCGCCTTCCCGGGGGGACGGCCTGCCCGCGCCGCACGCACGGCGCGAGCCGTCGGCAGAAACGCGCCGAAACCGTCCCGGACCGCCCCGCCCTCGCACCGCGCCGCGCACCCCGCTCCCCACCCGCTTCTGACTCGCGGGTAACAAAGGACTCCGCGGGGCATCAGGACCCCGGACAGCCGAAAG
>KL568546.1:70989-73546 GCA_000715605.1 Streptomyces speibonae
CCGCAACTCCGCGGAGGGGCGGCCGGCCCCCATTGGGGTGGGGGCCGGTCCACCCCGCAACCCCGGGACCAGGGCATCCCCGCCCTCCCGGGTTGTTCGAAAGGGCCTCACCGGGTCAACCCCAGCCCGGTGAGGCCCCTCACCCGAGGCACGCCGTGCCAGGGAGGGCGGCATCATGTGACAGGTATCACCGCTCACGTGTGACCCGCGATTTAGAGAGGTCACCCCAGCGGGGATAACCTGCGAGACGGACATGCCGCGCGCTCGGACACCGTGTGCGCCTCCCTTGTGACAGAGCGGACGTCACGTTGCCCTTCGCGGCACGCCCACGCATCCAACGAACCGCGAGATCACTGATAGGGACGGAAGCGCGTGGACCTGTTCGAGTACCAGGCGAGGGACCTCTTCGCCAAGCACGATGTACCGGTGCTGGCCGGTGAAGTCATCGACACGCCTGAGGCGGCCCGCGCAGCCACTGAGCGTCTCGGTGGCAAGTCCGTCGTCAAGGCCCAGGTGAAGGTCGGTGGCCGCGGCAAGGCCGGCGGTGTCAAGCTCGCCGCCACCCCCGACGAGGCGGTCGAGCACGCGACCAACATCCTCGGCATGGACATCAAGGGCCACACGGTCCACAAGGTGATGATCGCCGAGACGGCCCCCGAGATCCTGGAGGAGTACTACGTCTCCTTCCTCCTCGACCGTGCCAACCGCACCTTCCTCTCCATCGCCTCCGTCGAGGGCGGCATGGAGATCGAGGAGGTCGCGGCCAGCCGTCCGGAGGCCGTCGCCAAGACGCCGATCGACGCCAACGAGGGTGTGACCCCGGCCAAGGCCCGCGAGATCGTCGAGGCCGCGAAGTTCCCGGCCGCCGTCGCGGACAAGGTCGTCGACGTCCTGGTCACCCTGTGGAAGACGTTCGTCGCCGAGGACGCGCTCCTCGTCGAGGTCAACCCGCTGGCCAAGGTCGCCTCCGGTGACGTCATCGCCCTCGACGGCAAGGTCTCCCTGGACGACAACGCCGAGTTCCGCCAGCCGGAGCACGAGGCCCTCCAGGACAAGGCCGCGGCCAACCCCCTCGAGGCCGCCGCCAAGGAGAAGAACCTCAACTACGTCAAGCTCGACGGCGAGGTCGGCATCATCGGCAACGGCGCGGGTCTCGTCATGAGCACCCTGGACGTCGTCGCCTACGCCGGTGAGGCGCACGGCGGCGTCAAGCCCGCCAACTTCCTCGACATCGGCGGTGGCGCCTCCGCCGCCGTCATGGCCAACGGCCTGGAGATCATCCTCGGCGACCCGGACGTCAAGTCCGTCTTCGTCAACGTCTTCGGCGGCATCACCGCCTGCGACGAGGTCGCCAACGGCATCGTGCAGGCGCTGCAGCTGCTCAAGGACAAGGGCGAGGACGTCACCAAGCCCCTCGTCGTCCGCCTCGACGGCAACAACGCCGAGCTGGGTCGCAAGATCCTCTCCGACGCCAACCACCCGCTCGTGCAGCGCGTGGACACCATGGACGGCGCGGCCGACAAGGCCGCCGAGCTCGCGGCCGCGAAGTAAGGGACCAGGGACACCACAGCCATGGCTATCTTCCTCAACAAGGACAGCAAGGTCATCGTCCAGGGCATGACCGGTGCCACGGGCATGAAGCACACCAAGCTCATGCTGGCCGACGGCACGAACATCGTCGGTGGCGTGAACCCGCGCAAGGCGGGCACGTCCGTCGACATCGACGGCAACGAGATCCCGGTCTTCGGCACCGTCGCCGAGGCGATGGAGAAGACGGGCGCCAACGTGTCCGTGCTCTTCGTGCCGCCGGCCTTCGCCAAGTCCGCCGTCGTCGAGGCCATCGACGCCGAGATCCCGCTCGCGGTCGTCATCACCGAGGGCATCGCGGTGCACGACTCCGCCGCGTTCTACGCGTACGCCGTGCAGAAGGGCAACAAGACCCGGATCATCGGCCCGAACTGCCCGGGTCTGATCAGCCCCGGTCAGTCGAACGCCGGCATCATCCCGGGCGACATCACCAAGCCCGGCCGTATCGGCCTGGTGTCGAAGTCCGGCACGCTGACGTACCAGATGATGTACGAGCTGCGGGACATCGGCTTCTCCTCCGCCGTCGGCATCGGTGGCGACCCGGTCATCGGCACCACGCACATCGACGCGCTCGCCGCGTTCGAGGCCGACCCCGACACCGACCTGATCGTGATGATCGGTGAGATTGGCGGCGACGCCGAGGAGCGGGCCGCGGCCTTCATCAAGGAGAACGTGAAGAAGCCAGTCGTCGGCTACGTCGCGGGCTTCACCGCGCCCGAGGGCAAGACCATGGGCCACGCCGGTGCCATCGTCTCCGGTTCCTCCGGCACGGCCGCCGCGAAGAAGGAGGCCCTCGAGGCCGCCGGCGTCAAGGTCGGCAAGACGCCGACCGAGACCGCGAAGCTGGCGCGCGCGATCCTCGCCGGCTGAGCGAGGTCACACACGCGCGAGGCCGCGGCATCGCGGCACACACGCACGGCTCGGCCGGGCCCGTTCCCCACAGGGGGACGGGCCCGCCGTCGTCGTGGCG
>KL568546.1:73784-74052 GCA_000715605.1 Streptomyces speibonae
CAGCCGTTCCGGTCCGCCCGGCAGTTGCTTGCGCAGCTTGTCGCGCAGCTCCCGCTCCTCCTCCGACAGCGGTCCTGGTGCCACACGCGGCGGCACGCCCCGGACCGTCTCGCCCGGCGGCACCGGTGGCTCGTACCGGGTGGGGGCGGTGTGCAGGGTGAGCGCCGTGGTGCCGATCAGGGTGACGGTGAAGGCGATGGCCGCCCGGGTCCAGAAGCGCGCGCGGCGCTCGCTGCCGACCCGTACCGCGGGTGGCTCGGCCGCCCGC
>KL568546.1:74350-74562 GCA_000715605.1 Streptomyces speibonae
CGTACATCAGCCGGCCGGCCGCCGCCCGCGTGGTGGCCTCCGTCTCCGCCGCCGTCTCCGGCAGATCGAGGCCGACCCCGTCGTACAGCAGGAGCGTGCGGCGGTACGGCGGCGGCAGGCGCAGCAGGGCGTCGAGGAGCGCGCGGTCGTCCTCGGCGGGGGGCGGCGGTTCGGGCTGCCGGCAGCGGCGGCGGAACCGGTGCCACGGGGAC
>KL568546.1:74761-75809 GCA_000715605.1 Streptomyces speibonae
GGAACCGGTGCCACGGGGACAGCGCCCACTCGTACGCCGCCGCGCGCACCCAGCCCGCCGGGTCCGGGTCGCGGGCCACCTCGGGCCAGCGGTCCCAGGCCAGCTGGAAGGCGCGCTCCACGGACTCGCAGGCCAGGTCGCGGCGGCCGCTGAGCAGGTACGTCTGCCGGACGAGCGCGGGAGCGCAGAAGGAGTACAGCGCGTCGAAGGCCTGAGCGGGTGTCAGCCCGGCGCCCGCGTCCTCCCGTGCGGTCGCCCGCGGAGGCGCCGGCGCGAACCCGGCGGGCTCCGGGGCGACCGCGGTGCGGCCGCCCCGTTCGTCCAGACACACCGTCACCACCGCCGGGACCTCCTCCTGCTGACGACTCGGTACGGACTTCCCGGCCCCGGCCCCGGCCCCGGCTCCGGCCGCGGTGTCGCCGGGGCCGCCCGCCCGCCCGGCCAGGTCGGCCAGCAGTCGCGCGTACGTCTCCCGGTTCCGGCCGCGCGGTGTGCTGCGGCCGGACTCCCACGAACGCACCGTGTCGGGCCGTACGCCGACCCGCTCGGCGAGCTGAGCACGCGTCAGCGCGTGGGCCTCGCGCAGACGTCGGCGTTCCTTGGGCGGGGGGAGCGGGGTGGCGGGGCTCCGTGTCACTGGACGCCCCTCCGTACGGAAAAGTACATAAACGTATATTGAGCGACACAGCCGGGCTTCGCCCGTTACATCGGGAAAGAGCGTGTCGTTGGGAGCATGGCGGGCGTGACCCACCTGACTCCCCGCCGGCCCGCGCCGGCCGCCGCCCTGCTCACCCGGATGCGTGACCGCCGGCCCGGGCTGGCCTCCGGCCTCCTCGGCGGCGCCCTCGCGGCGGGGCTCGGGCTCGCGGCGTTCACCGTGCTCGTGATGCTGCTGTGGATCAGCTCGCCCTACCCCGACAGCGGCCCCGGCGGCGCGCTGCACATCGCGGCGGCCCTGTGGCTGCTGGCGCACGGCGCCGAACTGGTGCGCACCGACACCCTCTCGGGTGTCCCCGCCCCCATGGGCCTGGTCCCGCTGCTGCTGCTC
>KL568546.1:75964-77484 GCA_000715605.1 Streptomyces speibonae
GGCGGGCGTCGTCGTCGGCTACCTCGCCGTCGCCGCGCCCGCCGCGCTCTACGCCGCGGGCGGCGGGCTGCGGCCCGCGTGGGCGGGGACGGCGGCCGGCGTGCCCCTGGTCGCCGTGCTGGCCGCCGGGAGCGGGGTGTGGTCCGCGTACGGCCGTCCCAGCGGCCCCCTGGAGCGGATGCTCGGGCGGGTGCTGCCCCGGCGTGTACGCCATCTGGTCCTCGGCCCGGACGGCCGCCCCGGTGTCGCCGCGCGCGCCGCGGTGGCCGCGACGACGGTCCTGGCCGGCGGCGGGGCGCTGCTGCTCACGGTGTCACTGGGGTGGCATGCGGGGGAGACCCGGCGGGCCTTCCTGCGGCTGACCGAGGGCTGGCCGGGATGGCTGGCCGTGCTGCTGCTCTGCGTCACCCTGGCGCCGAACGCAGCGGTGTGGGCGGCCGCCTACGCCCTCGGTCCCGGCTTCCTCCTCGGCAACGGCGCCCAGGTGACCCCGCTCGCCTCCGCCGCGGCCCCGCTGCTGCCGCCGTTCCCGCTGCTCGCGGCGGTGCCGGACGCCGGCGCGGGTACGCCGCTGAACTGGGCGGCCGGGATGGTGCCGATGGCGGCCGGGGTGGTGGCCGGTCGGCTGGTGGGCCGGGGCGCCACGATCAGCGGCCGGGCGCCGGCCCCCGTCTGGAGCGCCGGCCGGACCGCGGGCGCGGCGGTGCTGGCGGCGGCGCTGTGCGCGGCCCTGCTGTCGCTGCTCGCCTCCCTCGCGGGCGGCCCGCTGGGGGTGGCGGCGCTCTCCCGGTTCGGCCCGGTGTGGTGGCAGGTGGGCGCCGCGGCACTGCTGTGGCTCGCCCCGGCGGCGGTCGCGACGTCGCTGGCGGTACGGGCCTGGCGCTCGCGCCCCCTTCCCGGCGCCCCGGCGGGCCGCGTCCCGGGGCCCGCCGTCCCCGGCCGCCTGCCCCCGCACCCGCCCGGCCCCGACACCGGCCGACGCTTCGACATCCTGCGCTTCTTCGGCTTCGGCCCGAGAACCCCGGCGCCCGCCGACCCGAACGAGCCCTACCTCCTCCTTCACGACACCTCGCTGTACGGCACCGACGAGGCCCCCTCGCCGCACGGCCGCCGGAACCCGGGCACCGCCCCGGACCCGCGGGACCGGCCCACCCCTACGCGGCCCGGCGCCCCGCACGAATCAGCGGACCACGACGCTTCCCGGGGCGGCCGCTGGATCCCGGCCACCGCCCCGGACCCGCGGGACGGGCCGGCCGCGCCTGCGCGTCCCGGCAACCCGCAGGAGCCTGCGGACCACGGCGCTCTCAGCCCTCGCGAGGACGCTCCGCCGCGCGGGCGCCGGAACCCGGGCGCCGCGCCGGAGCCGTGGGAACAGTCCGGTGCCGTGCCTGTGCGGCCCGGCAACCCGCAGGGGCCTACGCAGGACGACGCCCTCAAGGAGGACGCTCCGCCTCATAGGCGCTGGGATCCGGGCGCTGGGCCGGAGCTGTGGGGTTGGTCCGCCGGCGCGCCTGTGCGGC
>KL568546.1:77786-77897 GCA_000715605.1 Streptomyces speibonae
GTGGGGTTGGTCCGCCGGCGCGCCTGTGCGGCCTGGTGGCCCGCATGGGTTTGGGGACCGTGACGGCCTCGACGAGGATGCGCCGCCGCGTGGGGGCTGGGATTCGGGTGC
>KL568546.1:78168-78477 GCA_000715605.1 Streptomyces speibonae
CCGGGGCGCAGCCGTGGCCCCGTGGTGTCGTCCCGCCGGTGCCGCCCGGTTCACCCGGGGTCGACGGTCCGTCCCCGTTCCCGGAACGCGACGGCCGGGACGGGAAAACATGAAGGCGCCTGGCCGCGCGGTGCCGTCCCGCAGACGCCCGAACCCTGCCCGCCCTCGGATCGGGGCGGCCGGCACGGGGCGCGCGAGGCGCCGAGCCTCGCCACGGCCGACACCCGGGCGCCGTCCCGCAGACGCCAGTGGGCCACCACGCGCGCCTGCCGGCCCGCCCCCGCGGGTCTGTCTCTTATACACATCTCT
>KL568546.1:78681-79240 GCA_000715605.1 Streptomyces speibonae
GGCCGTGCGCGTGGCCGGCGCCCGGCCCGCCGGGGCCGGCCGGGCGGCGTGCGGGTCACTCCTCGCCGAGGAGGCCGCGGAGTTGCTCCGGGAGGAGGTCCTCGCAGCCCTGGCGCGCCTCCTGGGTGAGGGCGTCGCTGGTGCAGGTGTAGTAGTCGCTGTACACCAGCTGGGCGGCGAAGGACGCGGCGACCAGCGCGAGCGCGAGGGACGCCGTGACCAGCCCGCTCACCGCGGCCGTGGTCTGCGGGCGGCCCTTCTGCTCGGGCGCCGGCGCGTCCGGGTCCTGGGCGCGGGGCTTGGCGCGCAGGGCGCTGATGGCCCAGTACATGGCCAGGGCGCCCAGCAGCAGCGCGACGTACGGCCAGCTGAAGAGGGCGAAGAAGAAGGCCCACATGCCCGACAGCAGCGCGTACCGCGCCCTGCGCTGGGCCGGGTCCGAGGGGTCCCAGCGGGGCCCCGGGCTCTGCGGACCGCCCTGTCCCTCGGGGCGCGGGCGTTCACCGAAGCCGCCGGAGGACCGGCCGGGCTGGCGGTCGCTCCAGCCGCGGCCCCAGGG
>KL568546.1:79463-81152 GCA_000715605.1 Streptomyces speibonae
CGTCCTCCCCTCCCGAGGGGTGCCTCGGCTGCCAGGGCCGGTCGGGAGTCCCCTCCGGCGGCGGCGCGAACGGGTTGTCGTCCTGGGTGCCCTGCGTACCCCCGGAGTCCTGGGAGTCACGGCGCCGGTCGTCGCCGCTGTCCCCGCCCTGGGAGGAGTCGGGCGGGGACGAGGGGCGCTCCCGCAGCAGCACGGCGCCACGCTCCCCTCCCTGGGCCGGCTGCTGGGGGAACGTGAGGAGTCGCAGGCTGCGGTACGGCGTCAAGTGAGCGTCTTCCCCTTAATGAAGCACGGCGTGGTCCGGCGGCAGCCGCCTCGCACGACGTATCGACTACGACTGAGCTGTGAGCCGGTGCGTTCCCTTCGGCTCTCCGCGGCCCGGGTCCGTCAACCGGTGAACGCTCGGCGCGCGGTTCGCGTTCCCCCGCGTCCGAGGCGTCCCGGTCCGGTTGTTCCCGGACCGGCTCCTCCCAGACGCTACCTTCCGGCCACGCCCCCGTCCCGCGGGGGCCGCCCGGTGTGCCGGTATCGTTGCTGACGGTCGGCCGCTTCGTAGGCTTCCCCGTATCCGGGTCCCCGAAGCATTCGTGTGAATGTACAAAGCGCTGTGCCGCCGACCGTGCAGCCGCTCCCCGAGAAAGGGCCCCACCGTGGCCGCCAAGCCCGCCGGCCAGCGCGCCAGGCGTCTCGTCGTGCTGGTTTCCGGATCCGGTACCAATCTTCAGGCGCTGCTCGACGAGATCGCCGCCACCGGCGCCGAGGCGTACGGGGCCGGGGTCGTGGCCGTCGGCGCCGACCGCGAGGGCATCGAGGGCCTGGCCCGCGCCGAGCGCGCCGGACTGCCGACCTTCGTCCGCAAGGTCAAGGACTACCCGACCCGCGAGGAGTGGGACGCGGCGCTCGCCGAGGCCGTCGCCGCGTACGAGCCCGACCTCGTGGTGTCCGCCGGGTTCATGAAGATCGTGGGCAAGGAGTTCCTCGCGCGCTTCGGCGGGCGGTTCGTCAACACCCACCCCGCCCTGCTGCCCAGTTTCCCCGGGGCCCACGGCGTACGGGACGCGCTGGCGTACGGCGCCAAGGTCACCGGCTGCACCGTCCACTTCGTCGACGACGGCGTCGACACCGGGCCGATCATCGCGCAGGGCGTGGTGGAGATCCGGGACGAGGACGACGAGAGCGCTCTGCACGAGCGCATCAAGGAAGTCGAGCGAAGGCTGCTCGTCGAGGTCGTGGGGCGGCTCGCCCGCAACGGCTATCGCATTGAGGGACGAAAGGTAGTTATCCAGTGACCGCCGAGAGCAACAAGCGGGCCATCCGACGGGCGCTCGTCAGCGTCTACGACAAGACCGGCCTCGAGGACCTCGCGCGCGGCCTGCACGAGGCTGGCGTGGAGCTCGTCTCCACCGGGTCCACCGCCGCGAAGATCGCCGCCGCGGGCGTCCCCGTCACCAAGGTCGAGGAGCTCACCGGCTTCCCCGAGTGCCTGGACGGCCGCGTCAAGACCCTGCATCCGAAGGTCCACGCCGGCATCCTCGCCGACCTGCGCCTGGACGACCACCGGCGGCAGCTCACCGAGCTGGGCGTGGAGCCGTTCGACCTCGTGGTCGTCAACCTCTACCCCTTCCGTGAGACCGTCGCCTCCGGTGCCACGCCCGACGAGTGCGTGGAGCAGATCGACATCGCGGCCCC
>KL568546.1:81392-92019 GCA_000715605.1 Streptomyces speibonae
GGCTTCGACCTCACCACCCGCAAGCGCCTCGCCGCCGAGGCCTTCCAGCACACGGCCGCCTACGACGTCGCCGTCGCGAGCTGGTTCGCCTCCGAGTACGCCCCGGTGGACGACTCGCGGTTCCCCGACTTCCTCGGCGCCACCTGGGAGCGCAAGAACACCCTCCGCTACGGCGAGAACCCGCACCAGCCCGCCGCGCTCTACGTGTCGGGGACGGGCGGCCTGGCCGAGGCCGAGCAGCTGCACGGCAAGGAGATGTCCTACAACAACTACACGGACACCGACGCCGCGCTGCGTGCCGCGTACGACCACGAGGCCCCGGCCGTCGCGATCATCAAGCACGCCAACCCGTGCGGCATCGCCGTCGGCGCGGACGTCGCCGAGGCGCACCGCAAGGCCCACGCCTGCGACCCGCTGTCGGCGTTCGGCGGGGTGATCGCGGTCAACCGCCCGGTCTCCAGGGAGATGGCCGAGCAGGTCGCGGAGATCTTCACCGAGGTCATCGTCGCGCCGGACTACGAGGAGGGCGCGCTGGAGGCGCTCGCCAAGAAGAAGAACATCCGCGTGCTGCGCGCCCCGCAGGCGCCGGCCGCCCCGGTCGAGGTCAAGCCGATCGACGGCGGAGCGCTGCTCCAGGTCACCGACCGGCTCCAGGCCGAGGGCGACGACCCGGCCACCTGGACGCTGGCCACCGGCGAGGCCCTGTCCGAGGCCGAACTGGCCGACCTGGCCTTCGCCTGGAAGGCGTGCCGCGCGGTGAAGTCCAACGCGATCCTGCTCGCCAAGGACGGCGCCTCCGTCGGCGTCGGCATGGGCCAGGTCAACCGCGTCGACTCCGCCAAGCTGGCGGTGGAGCGGGCGGGCGCCGAGCGCGCGGCCGGTTCGTTCGCCGCCTCGGACGCCTTCTTCCCGTTCCCGGACGGCCTGGAGATCCTCACCGGAGCCGGGGTGAAGGCCGTGGTCCAGCCCGGCGGCTCGGTCCGCGACGAACTGGTCGTCGAGGCCGCGAAGAAGGCCGGCGTGACCATGTACTTCACGGGCACGCGGCACTTCTTCCACTGACGGATCCGTTCCGCGCGGTCGCCGGTCAGGCGGGCGACCGCGCGGAACAGCGGGCGGCGGAGGTCACGTCCCGCGCTGGGTGCGTGCCAGCCGGCGTGCCTTGGCGCGCCGCGCCCGGTCCATGGGGTCCTCCACCGCGCCGGGGCGCGGCCCGTCGTGCCGCGGCGCGCGGACGTCCAGGGTCTTCGCCAGACGCGTCAGGTCCTTCGCACCGGGCTTCGCGTCGATCTGGAAGTGGCCCTCGGCGACGGGGGAGAGATCCCCGCCCCACCGCACCAGGCCCTCGCAGTCGGCGAGGATGTCGCGCACGATCGTCCTGTGGTGCGGCCACATGCCGTCGCCCGCCCCCAGCGGGTACTGGAGCGGGTGCAGCGCGATGGCCGTACCGGACAGGTGGTTCGACTCGAACGCGGCGCGCACCGTGCGGTCGGCGCGGTGTCCCACGACGTCCCGGGAGGCGGTCAGCGGACCGACCTCGTAGTGCCAGCGTCTCGCGACGTGCAGGAGGATCGCGGCCGCGTCCGGGTGCAGGCGCACGGTGGCGGGGGAGCCCTCGATGCGGAACCGTTCGATGACGTCCGGATCGATCGTCCAGCCGTTGTCACTGCCCGGGGCGTCCCAGGTGTCCGTCGCCGCGGCGACGGACGGGGCGGTGACACCGCCCAGCGCGGCGCCGGCGCCGATGACACCGGCGGACACCAACAGGGTTCGGCGGGTGAGCGTCATGTCACTCACCGCCCTCGGCGTCGACGCGCTCCTGCAGCTCCCAGACGTAGGAGAGCATGAAGTTGCTCAGCTGCGCCGGCTCGATGTTCTCCGGGAAATCCTCCCGGGACAGCTGCAGCGGGCCGACGCGGTACCAGACGCCGAACTTCATCATGAGGTCGGAGTTCTCGTTCATGATCATGTTTCTCAGGATCGTCTGTGCCCGGGAGCCGCTGCCGCCGAAGCGATCGTTGAAGAACAGCGTGTTCCGGCGCTGGCACACGCGCTCGGTGGTTCTGTCGACATCACTGCCGTAGTACGCCCGTATCGCCTCGGCCACGTTGAGTGACTCCTCCCGCATGCGGCGCATGATGTTGAAACCGTCGACGTCGCACGTCCAGTCCTGGTGGTCGAACGACGAGGCGGTGTCCCGCCTCCCCAGGTACTTCTGGGCGAAGATCAGCGGGTTGGGATATTCGGACTTGTTCGTCCGCCAGTCCTTGTAGAAGGTCAGTACGTCGCCGCCCCAGCCGCCGCCGTCCCCCAGCGTCACCCTGTCCGTGCGGGTCGGGTGCTTGATGCACGCCTCGACCACAGCCATCAGATGCTCCGTGGTGATGGACGTCCCCGTCACCGGATCGGTCATGAACCTGCGCCCGTCGAGCGTCAGTCCCTTGGCCTTGGCCGCGTCGATCCAGTCCTGGTCCACCGCGCCCAGTGCCAGCTTGAACTGCAGGTCGTTGTAGATCTCCTGGCGGTAGAAGTGGCAGACCAGCTCGTCGACGTCGTAACCTCGGCCGTCGTCGAACTCCACCGCCGCGTCGCGGAGGCGCTCGACGTAGTCGATGAAATCCTGGGCCGGTGACTCGGTGACGTTGAGCCGCGCGGTGCCCGGGTCGGAATTGCGCCGCCAGACGTTCCGGTCGAGGTCCCAGGCCTCGCCGTAACTGCCGCTGCCGTAGCTGAAGGTGCCCTGCCGGATCTGGTTGAACGACCAGTTGGCCGGCAGGGGGAATCCGAGGTTGCCGGAGAATCCCCAGGACAGGCCCGACACGAACGACCAGGTCGCACCCACGCGGTTCGACACGTTGCTGCACACGTTGCGTGAGCCGTACACCCCGTAGGTGTAGCGGTTGGTGCGTCCCAGCGCGGCGCGTACACCGCGGAAGTACGGAATCACGTGGTCGTCGATGTCGGCCTGGGTCGCGTCGAAGTCCACGGCGAAGTAGATGCAGGTGCCGCGGTTGAAACCGAACTCCCTGGCCCGTTCCTCGGCCACCTCACCCTGCTCGAATCCCTTGTCGTAGGTGAAGTTCCAGCTCTCCGTGCCGTTCCACTGGAAGATCGGGTAGACGCGCAGGCCGCCCCGGATGATGTCGCTCAGCTCGGTGTGGGTGAGCGCCTTGCCGAGGTAGTAGGGGTCGTCCGACGACAGGTGTTCGTCGAGGTAGCGGCCGACCACTTGGAATCCTGCGTCCCGCAGGGCCTTGGCGCGGACGAAGGTGAGGGGTTCGGCCTCGTCGCAGGCGGTGGTCTCCCGATACTCATTCCCGGTGGAGACCAGCAGCTGGGCCCAGGTGTCGTAGTCCGACCGCCCGGTCACGGACAGCTGGCTGAATCTTTGGAACACCCTGATGAATTCCGCGGTCTTGTCCGTGTACTCGCGCCGGATCGCGGTGCTCACCGGTTTGTTGTCGAGGATCACCGGCGAGTTGAACGTGCACAGGGCCGTGAAGAGGTGCACCAGGTCGCCCTCGCTGCCCTCCCCGAGCGTGGGCTGGTCCTTGAGCGCCGACTTGGTGTTGCTGCCGAAGTAGCCGCCGATCTCGGAGCGCGGGATCCCGATCTCGAATTGCAGGGCCTTCATCACCGCCTGCTGGACGTCACGGGAGTAGACGCCGTCGCACGGGCTGAGATCCATGGTGGTGATCTCTTCGCCGTGGACGTAGGTGAGGTTCAGATGCCGCTGGAACTGCTGGATCTCCGACGAACCGCCGGGCACCAGCCGGAACTGGTCCATGCGCATCAGCGCCTTGATGATCAGCGCGAGGAGCCGGGTGGGGATGTTCGAGACATCGGCGGCCGACCCCAGTCCCGCGTCGCGGATCAGGTCGTTCATGGAGTCGGTGGTCACCGAGGTCCACTGGTCCGCCGACGAGGCGCCGTAGTACCCCTTGCACCACAGCCCGTAGTTGATGATGCGGACCAGGTTGGCGTTGCGTTCGGAGGGGCGGATGCCGCCGCGGTCCACGACCGCGGCGAACGTGCCGGGCCCGAAGTTCTGCACGGTGGGGGAGATGCCGAGCTCGTGCTGGAGTCCCTGGGTGAGACTGAGCACCGTCGCCCACCCCGTCCTCCCGTCCGTCGCGCACGGCACGTATCCCGCGACACCGCGGTAGGTCGCGTTCACCCATTGCTGGGCGGCGAGCACATGGGGATCGCTCATGGTGGTGTCCCGTCAGGTCTGAGCGGTGGCGGAGAAGGGATGCGGGGGCACCCCGTGCCAGCACCCTCACGCAGGGATGCCGACGGCGGAACCTGGAGAGTTCGGGGTTGCGTTGCACGAGGACAGTGTGGTGGGCGGTCACCAGGGGGTCAGGTAGTCCACCACCGCCGTGAACGACGAGCAGCTGTCGATGAGTTTGTGCGAGCGCGGGGCGTACGTGCCCGCCAGGTTGCCCATGCTGTTGACCGGGGTGCAGCCGGTGCGCTGGGCCGTGCGGCGCCGGTCGGCGTCGGCGGGGCGGAACCCGGTGCCCCGGAAGTAGGCCACGGCACGGTCGGGCCGGTCGTCGTCGAGGTTGTTGAAGACGGAGCGCACGGGGGCGTCGGCGGTCCAGTCGCAGGTCGCCCTGCCCGACTGCCAGTCGGAGTCGTCGCCCCGCCAGACGCACATGTTCCCGTTGCCGTTGTGCTCGCTGAAGAAGCAGACGCTGTCCCGTGGGCAGTGGTGATAGCCGTAGAGCACCTTGCCGTTCGGGCCGGTGGGGAACGCCTGTGCCTTCGGCAGCGCCGCGTACACCGGCGTCCCGTCCTCCGCGGTGACATGGGCGTGGACCTTCGCCGCCAGCACGGTCGTCCCGAGCACGGCGGCCGACAGAACGGCGCGGAGCACCGGACGGCGGTGCCGCGGACCGCGCGGGCGGAGCCGGGACAGGCGGGGCGGACCGGGGACGCCGGCCGCCGCTTCCACGCGGCGCAGCAGGACCTCCGTGGTGGGGCGGTCCGCGCCCGCGGGTGCCAGGCAGTCGCGGACGATCTCCCGCCAGCCGTCGGGGAGCGCGGGGGACAACCGCAGCTCCTCGTGGCCGCGCGCGTAACGCATCACCGCGTCGGCGCGAGCCTGCGGGGAGCCCCCGGGCAGTGGGAGCGCTCCCGTGAGCGCGACGTGGGCCAGGACGCCGAAGGCCCACACGTCGGCCGACGGCCGGGTCCGTGTCCCGCGCTCGTCGGTCTCCGGCCAGAGCAGTTCGGGCGGGGTGTAGTCCGGAGTGGCGAACGCGGTGGTGTAGGCGTGGGTGCCCTCCAGCTCGGCGGCCGTGTTGAAATCGGCGAGCCGTACCGAACCGTCCGCCATCAGCAGGACGTTCGCGGGCTTCAGGTCCCCGTGCACCCAGCCCGCGTGGCGCAACTGGTGCAGGCCCTCGCAGATCTGCGCCAGCAGCGCGGGGGCGTGCTCCGGGGCGGGGCTCCGGTCCAGTACGGCGTCCAGGGACTCCTCGGCCTGCTCCAGGACCAGGACCGTGGCGCCGTCCAGCTCCGGGTGTTCCGGGTCGTCGACCGTCAGGGTGTCGTACATCCGGATCAGCCGGGGGGAGCGCAGCCGGCGCAGCAGCCGTACCTCGCGCTCGGCCAGATCGCGCAGATGGCGCAGCTGGCGGGGTGTGCGGGTGCCGGTCGGCAGGAACTTCAGCGCCGCCCGGCGCGGCAGCCCGCCGCCGTGCGCGGTGCTCCGGACCGCCCGGTAGACCGTGGCGAACGCGCCGGACGCGAGGGGTTCGCGCACTTCCCACGCGCCGATCCGGTAGCCCTTCGGGACGACGACGGCGTACGGCGCCGGGCTCACCGTACCGCCCCGCTCGGGAGGGGCGTGAGCACCACGAGGTCGTCCTCGCGCACGAGGTCGAACCGCAGGGCCAGGGAGACCAGCGACTCCTTCTTGCCGTGCACGCGACGGCCCGGCTCGGCCGCGTCCGGGCCCGGTCTCAGCCGCAGTTTGACGGCCAGGTAGTCGATGTTCCAGTAGACGGCGGAGCGGGTGACCTTGGGCCAGCCGGGACGCAGGAGCTCCACCACCTCCTCGACGGTGGGCAGCGGTGCGCTGGTGTCCCCCCGCAGCCGGCGCTCGCACAGGGCGGTCAGCACCGCGAAATACCGCTTGGTGCGGTCCAGGGAGAACGCCGGCACGGTGGCGGACCCCCCGAGTCCGTGGCGCTCCACGCTGCGGAACGCGTGCCGGGGGGCCCAGACGTCGAAGGTGAGCAGGTCACCCGCGGCGGGCAGGGTCACCCGGGAGAACTCGAACGGCACGGGCGCGTCCACCCGCCCCGGCGCTATCTTGACGTGCTCGCCCGCTCCCTCCGGGTTCTCCACCACATAGGTCTGGTCCTCGCTGAGGTTGCTCAGCAGCCAGAAGGTGTGGTGCGCGGTGATCTCCCCGGCGACCCGTGGCACTCCCTCGTGCGCGATGACCATCCCGTTCCGCGCCGGGGTTCTGCCGAACCCGACGTGTTCCCCCGCGCCGAGCCGTATCTGATCGCTTCCGGTACCGCTCGACGGCGGCACGACGATGACGCTGTACATGGAGTTGTTCCCCCTTCCCCGATTGCTCGGGGCCAACTTTCCCCAGTCCAACGGGAAGCAGGGTGAGAGACGTTTCCGTACGGCGATGGGTCCCCCGGCGCCCGGCGCCCGGCGCCCGGCGGCCGCGGTGCGGGCACCGCTGAGCGCGGCGGCGGCCGCGGCGCACCCCTGCTCCCTCCACCGCGATGGTAGAGCCCGGGAAGGCCCCGACGGGGGGCCGCCGGAATCGTGCACCGGCGCTGCGCTGGACGTTTGCGCTGGAAGTCAACGGCCTTGTTTTCCGCACGTGTCGTCGCTAAGGGACCGGGTCGGTGCGGCCGGTGCGCCGTCCGCCCGGAACGGTCCGGCGGACGGTCTTCCCCCGCGTCCGCGGCACGGTGTTCCCCGGGACGCAGGGGCGGGTGGCGGGTACGCGGACATGACGCGGACTCACTGTGACGGCGCTCGCCGGGCCGGGGAACCTGCAACATTTCAGGGTGCCCGGGGTGCGACCGCCGGTGTCGCGGCCACATGCCCGGTGCACCCCCGTTTATCGGACATTGATCTCGGCTTCCTACGATCGGTTCCGGCCGACCCGCGCCGGACGACCACCGGTGCGCCGGAGAGCACGAGCTGAATCACCTGGGGGACCGACATGCTCCGCATCCATTTCACCGACGCGGATCTGGCCAGAACCCGGATCGCCCCCGCCCCGGACCCCCTCTTCGAGATCACCGCGAGCCTGCACCGGCTCCAGACGCGCACGGGCCGGTGGGCCTACGCCGGGTGGTACCGCACCGCACGGGAGCGGATGCGGGAGCAGCGGCTGGAACGTGTCGTGCGGAGCGTCCTGCTGCCCGTGTATCCGAGGGCCGCGTACTTCCCGGACTTCCTCAACCCGGTCGACGCCGTGGACGGTCTGGACGCGGGCTTCGAGTCGATCCTGGCCACTCCGGCGGAGCGGGTCAGGGAGGAGCTCGGCATCCTCGACCGGACCGTCGGGGCGCCCGCCTGGAGCGGGCGACTGGCCGAGTACGGGATGCGCCGGCAGTTCGTCGGGGTGCTGCGCGCGTACCACGAGGCCGTCATCGTCCCGCACGCCGAGCACGTGCAGGCGCGCATCGAGGCCGAGCGGGCGGCACGCGGCCGCGGGCTGCTCGACGGGGGAGTGGAGGGCATGCTCGCCGGGCTCGGGCCCATGCTGCGCTGGCGCCCTCCCGTCCTGGAGGTCAGCTACCCCCGGCAGGCCGAGGACCGGGACCTGCATCTCAACGGCCGCGGCATCACGCTCGTCCCCTCCTACTTCAACTGGGGCGAGCCGGTCGCCTACGCCGACCCCGGGCTCCCGCCCGTGCTCTGGTACTCCCTGCTCCACGAGCCGGAGGCCCGCAGGCCGAGTGCCGACGATCCCGGGCGCTCCCTGACGAACCTGCTCGGACGCGCCCGCGCCGTCGCCCTGCACACCGCGTCCGGCGGCGCCACCACCGGGGAGATCGCCCGCGCCGCCGGGGTCTCCGCCTCCGCCGCCAGCAGACACGCCACCGCGCTGCGTGACGCGGGCCTCGTCACCACGGTCCGCAACGGCCGGACCGTCCTGCACACCCTCACCCCCACGGGCGCCTCCCTGCTGCGTGCGGCCCGGCGGAGGACGAACGAGGACGCGGCGGGAACACCCGCCTGAACCGGCGCCGGTCCGGGAGCCCGGGCTCCACGCGCGAGGGCCGTGTCCCCCCGTACGGGTGGGACACGGCCCTCGCGGTGGTGAACGGCGGTCGTCCGCCCGCGGGTTCAGTACCTCGGTCGTCGGAACCATTCCGCGCTGTCCCGCTTCGCCGCGAAGACGATCACCAGGATCGCGACGATCATGATGAGCAGGCCGAGGAGGTAGAGGGGCAGCGCGAAGATGCCGCTGATGATGGCGAACGAGGCGTAGACGATGGAGCAGATGCGGACACCGTTGCCGCCCTTGGCGTACTGCAGCAGCAGCACCAGGCCGAGGATCGCGAAGACGGCGGCCAGGCCGAGGAAGAAGACGACGACGCCCTTGCCCAGGTCGGCGTACCGCTCGGCCTCGGCGTCACCGGTGATGCCGGCCTCGAGCATCGTCTCGTCCCACTCGGCCAGCGCCACGCCGTACACGGCCGCGATGATGAGGTGCGCCACGGCGATCACGCCGAGCAGGATCTGCGCGGCGCGCGTGATGCCGGGCATCTGGGCGGGTCCGGGGGCGTAACCGCCGCCGTAGGGCTGGGACACCGGCGGTGCCGAGGGATAGCCATAGCCCTGCTGCGGGGCGCCGGGCTGCTGGGGGTAGCCGTAGCCGGGGCCCGCCGGGGGCTGCTGGGGCGGCTGCCCGTAGGGATTGTTCGGGTCGCCGAAACTCATGGCGGTTCTTCCTCCGTTTGCGCTCCAGGTGCGGGGACGACGCGAGGGCCGGCGCGGAGGAAGTTCCAGTGGTGCGGTCCGTCCCCCCGGTTCTGCCCGCGGCACCGTGCCCCTCATCGTTCTTGACCGTTCCTTTCCTTGTCCAGCCGTACGCCGTATGTGTTGTGCAAGTGCAACATCACTGATCTTGGGCGGATTCGGACGGAAGGGGCCGGGGGCGGGGCCGTGCGCGGCACCGTGGCCCGGAATGCGGGCTGATTGGAACCCGGGCCCGGTCATCCGCGAGGATGGGGCCATGACCGCCCAGATTCTCGATGGCAAGGCCACCGCAGCCGAGATCAAGTCCGATCTGACCGCCCGCGTGGCGGCGCTGAAGGACAAGGGCGTCACGCCCGGCCTCGGCACGATCCTCGTGGGGGAGGACCCCGGCAGCCAGAAGTACGTCGCAGGCAAGCACCGTGACTGTGCCCAGGTGGGTATCGCCTCCATCCAGCGCGAACTGCCGGGAACGGCCACGCAGGAGGAGATCGAGGCGGTCGTCCGGGAGCTGAACGAGGACCCCGCCTGCACCGGCTACATCGTCCAGCTGCCGCTGCCCAGGGGCATCGACGAGAACCGCGTCCTGGAGCTGATGGACCCGGAGAAGGACGCCGACGGCCTGCACCCGATGAACCTCGGCCGTCTCGTGCTCAACGAGCCGGCGCCGCTGCCCTGCACCCCCAACGGCATCATCACCCTGCTGCGCCGCCACGGCGTGGAGATCAAGGGCGCCGAGGTCGTGGTCGTCGGGCGCGGCGTGACCATCGGCCGGCCGATGCCGCTGCTGCTCACCCGGCGCAGCGAGAACGCCACCGTGACCCAGTGCCACACCGGCACCCGGGACCTCGCGTCCCACCTGCGCCGCGCGGACATCATCATCGCCGCGGCCGGCAGCGCCCACCTGGTCCGCCCCGAGGACGTCAAGCCGGGCGCGGCCGTCCTCGACGTCGGTGTCTCCCGCAGCGCCGAGGGCAAGATCGTGGGCGACGTCCACCCGGGCGTGGCCGAGGTGGCCGGCTGGGTCGCTCCGAACCCCGGCGGTGTGGGGCCCATGACCCGGGCCCAGCTGCTGGTCAACGTGGTCGAGGCGGCGGAGCGCAGTGTCGGCTGAGCGGAACGCCTCCGACGCCCCGGACGTCCCCGACGCCGCGAAGGCGCCGGAGCGGCCCGAGGACGTCACGGTCCGTGATCCCGTCAGCGCGCCGGACGCGAAGGGGCGGCCGCGTCGTGTCACCCGCCGGTTCCCGCTGTTCACCCGGGACACCGCGCGCCCCGAGGGCGGTGGCAGGGCGGCGCCGGGCGACGCCCCCGCGCCCGCCCGGCAGTGGCCGATCCTGGCCGTGCTGCTCACGGTCGGGCTGGGGCTGCTGGTGACCGCGCTGGACCAGTTCCGGCTCGGCACGCTGCTGGTGGGCGTGGCCCTGGTGGCCGGGGCGCTGTTGCGCTGGCTGGTGCGAGACGTGGGCATGCTGGCGGTGCGCTCCCGCTTCACGGACATCGTCACGTACGGCGGGCTCGGCCTGGGGATCGCGCTGCTGGCGCTGATGGTCCAGCCGGAGCCGAAGGTGCGGATTCCGTTCCTGGCGGATCTGCTGCACTTCACGATCAGCGGCTGAACGCATGTGAACGGCGGCCCGTCCACACCCCCGTGAGC
>KL568546.1:92209-93150 GCA_000715605.1 Streptomyces speibonae
CGTCCACACCCCCGTGAGCGGACGGGCCGCCGCCGCCCACCACACTCCTGCACGGCGAAGCGCCTGTTCAACGGCTCTCCGGACGCTGTGGCAGACAAGTGACCGTTCTGCTACGTCCCCCGGAATCCTCGTACCGGCCCGCAATGCGCTCGCGACAGGTCCGCGACAGGCGGGGGTGGGGTGGGTGCCCATGTACGGACACATTCGGGGATGTGCCGCAAAGGAGGGGGATGGTGGGGCAGTATGAACAATTGGGGTGACCGGGGATGTCCCGCTCATCAGTTCCGGGTTCTGTTCGGTCGAGGGGGCGACCGATGGGACACTGTTGCGCGAGCGAGCAGGCGTGCGGCATGGCACGCTTGCGGCCCTGACGCTCCCGTGCGCCCCCACCCCGGGAACTGAGACCCAGCCCGGCGGCATCCCTAGTGGGTAGCCGGACGGAGAACTCGGCAGGGGCACCATGCGCGAGGGAAGAACCACCAGCACGAACCGGGGGGAAGAGGGGGGAAGCAATGCCTCGTTGGAAGGCCTTGCCGGATGATCTCGATCCGCAGATCAGGGAGTTCACGAGCCAGCTCAGGCGGGTCGTGGACCGCAGCGGTCTGAGTGTCGCGTCGGTCGCCGACCGCACGGGCTACAGCAAGACGTCCTGGGAGCGTTATCTGAACGGGCGGCTGCTCGCGCCCAAGGGGGCGATCGTGGCCCTGGCCGAGGTCACCGGGACCAACCCGACGCACCTCAGCACCATGTGGGAGCTCGCCGAACGCGCCTGGAGCCGCTCGGAGATGCGGCACGACATGACGATGGAGGCGATCCGGATCTCGCAGGCGCGCGCCGCGCTGAGCGAGCTGTCCGGGCCGTCGTCGGGCGACAGACCCCGCAAGGGCGGGGCGGCGGTCCGTCCGGGTGTCGCGGGACCGGCCGGTGTCGCGCCCAGCGTG
>KL568546.1:93325-94470 GCA_000715605.1 Streptomyces speibonae
TGTGTATAAGAGACAGGCGTGACGCCGTCGAGGGCGGGCGGGGCGGCCCGTCCGGCGACTCCTGGGGCGTCCCCGGGCCCGCCGGGCCGTCGCAGCCGGGCCAGGGGGGCGGGTCCGGCCGCGGGCGCGCGGGTGGCCCGGGGGGCGCCGGCAAGAAGCGGACGTCGACCCTCATCGCCGGTGCGCTGGGGGCGCTGGTCGTGGTCGCCGCCGCGTTCTACGTCGTCGGGACCGAGGGCGACAAGGCGAAGGACGAGGCGCGGACGTCCCCGTCGCCCAGCGTGACCACCGACGCGAACCTGCCCCCGGGCGTGGAGTGCAGCGGCGCGAGCTGCGCGGGCAAGGACGCGGAGGTCATGGGGTGCAGCGGTGACCTGGTCACCACGGCGCAGACCGGGGTCGTCGGCACCACCACGGTGGAGGTCCGCTACAGCGAGACGTGCCGCGCGGCGTGGGGGCGTATCACCCAGGCCGCACAGGGCGACACGGTCGAGATCACCGCGGGCACGGCGAAGGAGAGCGACACCATCGCCGCGGCCGGCGACACGGTCACGTACACGATGATGGTGCCGATCGACGACCCGGCGGAAGCCACGGCCTGCGTCACCCTGTCCGCCACCGGCGAAAAGGGCTGCGCCGAGTAAGGCGGTTTCACCCCGACGCCCGGCGCCCCGGCGGCGGGCGTCGCGCTCCACTTCGGCCCAGGCCCCGCGCCCCGGGGCGCCGCGCGCACCCCCTCGCATCCTCCCTTCCCCCGCGCCGGGTGCCCGCACCTCGACGCGACCGCCCTCGTCCGACACCAGTGCGAGTGCCGCACGCTTGTCCGGGGCGAGGGTGTTCGGCCCTGGAGGGCGCCGGTCGAGGCGCCCCGGAGGTGGGGCGCAGGGCGGGGTTGCCGAACGCGGGCCGAGTGCCCGGGGGTGCGGGGGCGAGGCCGCGGCGGAGCCCTGCTCGACGCGGCCTTTCCCGCCGGATGCGGCCACACCCGGCGTCCCTGGCCCGGCCCTCGAGCCCCTCAGCCCCCTGGCCTTTGCCTCCGGCTCCCCGCCTCTCGGCCCTCGGCCCCCGCTCCAACTCCCGGCGCTCCCGACCCCGTCCCCCGATCCTTGCCCCGGCCTCCGGCTTCCGGCCTCCGGCTTCCGGCC
>KL568547.1:0-375 GCA_000715605.1 Streptomyces speibonae
CCCCGCCGGTCACGCAAGCGGCTTGACTTCGTCATTGAGACTCCGGTTCTGGAGGAGCTGCGGGAGGTCTGCCAGCCGCAGGCCAAGATGGCGAGCCGCAACGGCGAGCACTGGGCCGGCCGGCTCTACATGCGCAGGATCTCCCTGCGCACCACCCGCCATCTGGTGCGCACCCCGGTCACCCCCGACCAGCTCACCTGGACCATGGTGGTGTGCGGGGTGGCCTCGGGCGCCGCGCTGATGATCCCGGGCCTGACCGGCGCCGTCCTCGCGGTCGTCCTCATGCAGCTGTTCCTGCTCTTCGACTGCGTGGACGGCGAGGTCGCCCGGTGGAAGGGCCAGAACAGCGCGGCCGGCATCTACGTCGACCGGCTC
>KL568547.1:642-1328 GCA_000715605.1 Streptomyces speibonae
TCCCGCGCCGCCGAGTCGGGCGCCGGCGGCTGGCTGTCGGTCGGCGTCGCCACCGCCCTCGGTGTGGTCCTGCTCAAGGCCTCCACCGACCTGGTGGACGTCGCCCGCGCCCGCCGTGGTCTGACCGTCGCCGACGACGAGTCGGCCCGCCCCCGCTCCCAGGGTGTCGCCACGGTCCGCCGCGTCGCCGCCGCCTTCAGGATCCACCGCGTGACCAACGGCATCGAGGCGTCCCTCGTCCTCCTCGTCGCGGCCGTCGCCGACGCGCTGACCGACAGCCTCGACCCGACCCGCTGGGCCCTGGGCGCGCTCGCCGTCATCACCTGGGTGATGGTCCCGGCCCACCTGCTGTCGATCCTGTCGTCGTCCCGCCTGCGCTGAGGGCGCGCCGGGGCGGGGCGGCACCCACGATGTCCTGGAGCAGCGCGTAGTACCGCGCGGGCCGGTACTCGAAGTCGACCCATGCGGCCAGCCCCGCCGGGTCGCCGTCCGTCCCCCGGAGCAGATCGACCGACACCTGCCGGAAACGTCCGGCCACGCCGTCCCGGTCCGCCTGGAGCAGCAGGGCGCGCAGCTCGGCCACGGCGGCCCGTACGCCCTGACGCTGCTCACGGTCCGCCTCCAGGGCCCGCCGCCACCCGGCGGCGGGCGCGGCCCCGGCCAGGTGCCGCTCCAGCCGGGCGGCC
>KL568547.1:1533-4522 GCA_000715605.1 Streptomyces speibonae
GCCAGGTGCCGCTCCAGCCGGGCGGCCAGCCGTCCGCCCTCCTCGGCCGTGCGGCGCGCGGCCGGGCCGGCCTCGACCAGCACCCACAGCGCGGTGAGCAGCGCCGCGGTGCGCGAACCGGGCGGGGCCGCCTCCAGCCGTACCACCGTGTTGTCGCGCACGTCGTCGGCCTTGCGCCGGGCGGCGGTCCACAGCTTCTCGGCCGTGCGCCGTCCCGCGCCGGACGCCTCCGCCACACCGTGCGGTCCGGCGTCGAGCACGTCCTGGACGCTGCGCAGGCCGTGGCGTTCCAGGTCCTTCACCGGCAGGAGCACCAGGCCGGTCCACCGCAGCCTCGCGACCGGGATCCGTTCCAGGCGCTCGCGCACGGCTTCCTCGTACAGCGGCGCCCAGGCGTCCCGGACCGCCCGCACGGCCCGCGCATGGTCCTCGGCGACCCCGGCGGCGAGCCCGCGCAGCCGCTCGGCGCGGCGGACGACGCCCGGGCGGACGCCGGTCAGCCGGGACAGGGAGCGGATGTTCCCGCCGAGGACACCGACGGTGGTCAGGAGCATTCCGGACCCCACCAGCGCACCGGACACCTCCAACCACCGGTCCCTGCGCCGGTCCCGCTCCGGCGAGTACAGCTCGCCCTTGTGCACGCCCTCGGCGACCACCCGGCCCGCCTCCCAGCCGATGGAGGTGCCGGGCCGGTAGTACGGCGACTTGAGGGTCTCGCTCCGCTCCGGGTCGCAGAGGTACGGCGCCTCGCGCCTGCCGGACCCGTACGGATCGGTCCACGCGACGGTGCACGTCCCGTCGGGCCGCTCGCCCAGGACGGTCAGCTCGACCTGCTCCAGTTCGGGCTGGTCCGGGGCCGCGAGGAGGACGGCGATCGAGCAAGTGATCAGTACCAGTCCGGCGGACACGACCCACCGGAAGAACGGCACATGCCTCATCCGGCGCCCCCCGTCCGTCGCCCTTCACGGCTCGGCTCGTGACGGGCCCTCACTGTCCCGGAGGCGTGTCCACGCCGACAACGACACAATCCGGCAGCCGCACGGCCCCTGGCCCTTCCTGCCCTCGGCAGCCGCAACCGCACGCCGCCCCCGAGCCGGTCGCGGGCCGCTGCGGGAAACCTGCGGGGCCGATCCCCCGTCATCCTCAACAGCCCTACATATAAAGGGAGTTGAGCCGTCGGCTGCCGGCCTGCCCCGGCTCGGTGACAGCTATCGGAAGGATGACCCGAACGTGCACGACTTACACAGGCCCACCAAGGCCATGACGACACCGCAGACCGCCGCCGGACCCAAGGCGATGCCCCTCACCGGTATGGCCGCGCTCCAGCAGCGCGCGGGGAACGCGGCGGCGACCCGCTGGGTGCAGCGCAAGAAGGACCAGAAGGACCAGAAGGACCAGGAGGATCAGAAGGACCCCCTGGAGGAGCACTACGCCACGCGGCCCACAAAGCACCCCGAGTGGGAGACGTACCAGAAACTGACGCAGGCCGCGGGCATCCCCCAGGACGAGGCCGACGCCGCCTGGCAGCTCCTGCTCGGCGGGGTCGACTCCCAGCCCGCGCTGAACGCCGAGGCCGCGGCGCAAACGAGCGACCGTCAGAAACAGCGTGAGATCCGCGCGACGAACACGTGGTACCACGAGTTCGTCAAGCTGATGACCAAGCATATGGAGCTCGAGACGCCCACCATGGCCCTGTGGGCGGGCGGCGACGGTGTCAGCGAGTACGCGCGGTCACGGGGCCACACACCGCTGGCGGCGACCCGGATCGGCAGGGTGCTCGACGTCCTGAAAGTGCACGCGGACTGGAAGCTGACCGGGCCGATGTGGAACGTCCTGTCCAAGGCCTTCGTGAACCTCGCCACCGGTCCCGTCCACATCTTCGTGCGGGCCTACGAACCGGACAGCATCCTCATCCGCCTGGAGGTCCCGGAGCTCCACCTGGTCCAGCGGCTGAACCCGGACGTGGAGATGATCTGGCACCCCTTGTACACCGAGTCGAACGGGCGGACGAGAGAGATCTCCCCCGACTGCCGACTCGTCGACAACGCGGAGTACGACGGCCGCGACAAGTGCGTGAGCGTCCTGTACCGCTACCTCCGCCAGTTCCACGACTCCGGCAACGAGAAAGCCGCCCCCGCCCACCAGAGCATGAAGCGGATCCTCACGGAGAACGGCCACAAGGACGGTGTCTAGCCCCCGGACATCAGCCGGCGCATCGCGTCTCCCTCTCGAGGAGGGCCCGGAAGGTGCGCGCGGGCCGGCCGGTGAGGTGCTGGACGGTGTCGGTGACGCGGTCCTCCGCCCCTTCGGCGATGGCACGGTCCAGGCCCGCCAGCATCGCGGCGAACTCCACCGGCAGCTGGGCGGTCAGGCGATCGCGCATCTCCTCGTAGGACAGACGGCGGTGGACCACGGCCCGGCCCGTGACCTCGGTGACGATCGAGGCGATGTCGTCGTAGCCGAGTGCCTCGGGTCCGGTGAGGACGAGGTCGGTGTTGGGGGCCTGCTCGTCGGTCAGCGCGCGGACGGCCGCGGCCGCGATGTCCTCGGCGTCGACGAAGCCGACCCGGCCGCTTCCGGCGGCGGTCCGGATGACGCCCTCGTCACGGATGCTGCGGGCGTGCATGTGCGTGCCGGTGAAGTTCTGCATGAACCATGAGGGCCGCAGGACCGCCCACTGTTCGAAGAGACCGGGCAGGGCCTGGTGCACCGTCCCCACCGCCGGGCCGCCCTCAGGGATGGCCGAGGAACTCAGCAGCACCGCGCGGTGCACGCCGGCGGTGCGGGCCCGGCGCAGGAACGGAAGCATGACCGCGGCGGGGTCGGAGTCACCCACGGGCGGTACGAGGTAGACGCGGTCGACGCCGTCGAGGGCGGCCGCGTGGGTGGCGGAGTCGTACCAGTCGAAGGGGACCGGCTCGGCGCCGGCGACCGGGGTGGCCCGGCGGCCGGCGGCTCTGACGCGGTGGCCCGCGGCCGTCAGCTGTGC
>KL568547.1:4683-9498 GCA_000715605.1 Streptomyces speibonae
TGTGTATAAGAGACAGTGCCGGTGGTGCCGGTGGCGCCGATGACCAGAGTGGTGCCGGCGCCGGTCATCGGCTGCTCCCGGTGAAGTCGGCGGCGGACTCCTGGACGGCGAGGGGGTTCCAGTAGTCGCGGTAGGAGATGAGGCGCCCGTCCCGAACGGTCACGACGGCGATGTAGGTCATGTCGAAGGGAGCGCCGCTGCGCACCAGGCGGCCGACGCCGCGCATCTCGACCACGATGGTCTCCGGGTCGGTGGTCTCGTGGATCCGCAGGTCGGGGAAGTCGTGCAGGTCGATGTGGTCGGGGTAGTGGCGCATGTAGGCGGCGACGGCCTCCTTGCCCTCCAGCCGCCGGGGCCAGCCGTCGGGGGCGAAGGGGAACTCCATGAGACCGTCCTCGGCCCACAGGGCGACCCATGCGGGAATGTCCTTGTCGAGCAGCAGTCGCAGGCTGTGGCGGTACAGGTCCGCCGGGGAGGCGGGTGCGGGCATGGGTATCCTCCAGTCACAGAATCCGGACCTTGGGTCCGCTTCGACGATACGGACCACGGGTCCGTTTTGCAAAGGAGGGAGCGGCGTGCCCGAACGCCAGTCGTCCCGCAAGGACGCCATCCGCAACCGGGAGGCCGTGCTCGCGGCCGCCGACGCCCTCTTCACCCGCCGTGAGAGTCCCGAGGACGTCACCATGGCCGACGTCGCGGCCGCGGCCGGCGTCGGCAAGGGCACGCTCTTCCGTGCCTTCGGCGATCGCGCCGGCCTGCTCCGCGCGCTGTACGAGGCACGGCTCGAACCGATCAGGCGGGCCGTCGAGACCGGCCCACCGCCCCTGGGCCCCGCGACCCCACCGCACGTGCGCGTACCCGCGCTGCTCGACGCCGCCCTGTGCTTCAAACTCGACCACCGGCGACTCGCGCTGGCCCTGGAGGAGGGCGGGAGCGGCAGCCCGTACCGGGCGGAGCACTACGAGCGGTGGCACAGCCTGCTCCGCGCCGTGCTGGAGCAGATCCCGGGCCTGGACGACAGCGACTTCACCGCCCATGCCCTGCTCGCCGCCACGCGAGCCGACCTCGTCGAGCACCTGGCCGGAGAAGAGCGCGTCCCGCGCGAAACGATGCGGGCCCAGTTGGCGGACTACGTCACCAGAGTCCTGGCCTCCGGCCCACCGCAGAAGCCGCCCGCCGAGAAGTGACCGGGGACCGGGCGGGTCCTCGCGGCTCCCGCGCTCACGTGCACGGCGTCCCGCGCGACAAGGTGGTGGCTCGAGTGGGCACCGAGGGCTGGTCCGGCCAGGCGAACGCGTACCGGGGATCGCCCGCGCGGTTCAGCCGTACGAAGCGCAAAAGTTCACGGACGATGCCCGCGTTGCCCATCGCCCAGCCGGTGCGCGGTTCGAGGCCGCTCGGGGTGGCCCGGTGCTCGACGTTGGACCAGCGGGCGCCGTCGGTGTCCCGGATCGCGCGGGCGGCCAGGTCCGCGACGAGGACCTGGGCGAAGTCGTACGCGTCCCGCTGTTCGGCGATCCGGTCGCAGGCCAGGGCGAGGACGCCCGCGGTGCCGCAGCAGCGGCCGTTGTTGTCCCAGAAGCCGGGGCGCAGCCGCCGGGGCAGGCCGGAGTGGGTGACCGTGTGCCAGCAGCGGTCGGCGAGGGCGGACCAGGCGCCGTCGGCCGTGACGTCCCGCAGCAGCCGGAAGACCTGGGCGTCGCCCGCCGGGCCGTGGCACCAGCCGTAGCTGACGGGCTCGATCACATCGGGGCGGTACTGCGGGGTGGAATGCAGCACCAGGAAGCCCTCCGGCCCCGCCTCGTCCCGCGCCACGACGTCCGCGGCACCGGCCAGCGCCAGCTCGAGAAGGTCCGCGCGGCCGGTGGCCCGGCCGATCCGGGCAAGCGCCAGGACGATGCCGAGCGTGCCGTGCGAGATGTGGTGCAGACGGGATTCGATGCCCGTGCGGAAGGCCCACTGGACGCCCGTCGGGGTCTGCTCCGCCGCCCGCAGATACGGCTCCACGGCGAGGACGGCCAGTTCGGCGTCGCCGGCCAGCAGTGCCCCGAGGCCGATCCCCGCGTTGCCCCCCATCAGCTCGAACAACTCGCCCCAGCGGGTTCCGTCGAACCGTGAGCGCACGAGTCCCAGCGCGCGGTCCGCGGCGGCGCCGGCGGCCTTGTCGCCGAGTTCCTCGTGAACGGCCCGCAGGACGAGCGCCATTCCGGTGCGCCCGAAGTAGAGGGAGTCGTCGTCGGTGCCGTCGACGAAGTCCGCGAGGCCGCGGGCCGCGCGCAGGGCGGCATCGGCGTAGGAGTCGTCACCGAAGTGCCGCCACGCCTCCAGGAGCACGGGGACGTTCCCGGCCGTACCGCTGTAGAGCATCGGGTCGAGTTCGTCGTCCGAGGGCCCGCTCGTCCAGGCGAGACCTCCGTCGGCGGTTTCCCGCGCCGTCGAGGTCAGCCACCGCAACCCCTCCACGGCGAGCCCCTCGACCTCGTCGACCGCCACGACCGTGGCCTCCGGTGCCGTCATGGGCCCACTCTCGCATGACCTTCCCAAGAGCGGGTCCACATCGCGCCGGAGAGTGCCCGACGTCAGAAATCGCAGGTCCGGTAGTTGTAGCCGGCGAACCACCAGTCGCCGGTCCCGTCCCCGAAGCGATATTTCCCGTCTTCGTCGCGCGCCAGGGTGAAGGAGCGGTACCTGCCGTTGTACGCCACCACCAGGAACTGGCCGGAAGCTTCGCTGCCCGACATGTAGGAGAGCCGGTTGTCGGCATTGCCCCAGGTGTTCTTGCCGGCGCTTCCGTCGGCGGACGCGGCCCCCATGAAGTGGCGTTGCCAGTTCGCGGTCGCGGTCGCGGTCCTGCTTCCGAAGATGCCGTCGATCTCTGCGGTGGACGTGAGGTAGCCGTCCGCCCACAGGATCTGCTGCCACATGCAGGTCGCGTTGGAACTGGTGTTGTGGGTGGTGTCCGTGACGCCTTCGTCACCCCAGTCGTCGGTGTAGGTGCCGGCTCCGTAGATGTAGTCGAGGCCGCTGTAGGTCCCGGACGCGGAGGCGGGCGTGGTGCTCAGCGCCAGGGTGGCGGCGGTCAGCAGTCCGACCGCGGATGCGGCGAGCTTGATGCGCTTGAAGCGTGAACTCATGAATCCCCCAGAATCCGGCGTCCCTTGGGAGCCCAGCAGGTGAGTGGCGCACACGTGGCGCCGGCGGCCTCCCGCGGGTTCAGTGCCACGTTCCTTCACACTCGACGATCTGGCCCCTGGAGTTGGCGTGACAGGCCCGTGCCGCGACCTTGCGGGTGGGGTATCGCGCCATCCAGTTCGCGCTGTGCTGGGGGAGCGATTCGAGGTAGGAGCAGTCGAGGGCGCCGCCGACGGGCCGGTAGTGCCAGTGGCCTGCCCAGTGGCCGGGACTCTCGGAGATCTCGTAACGGATCTGGACAGCCGCGCAGTGGCCGTCGGTCTTCCTGTCCCACACCTTGCTGTGGACCCAGACCTCACCGTTGGCCTGCCAGTAGATGTCCGTCTCCTGCTCCACACCACCGACATAGCTCTTCGCGGTCCGGTGTGCCCATCCCGCGGGCGCGCCCTGGGTGGTCTTCACCCAGTCGTTGGTGCTGTGTGCCGAGGCCGGCGTGGTGGTGATCAACACCATACTGAAGGCCGCGCCCAGCAGCCCGAGTACGCGTCGCTTCACTGACTCCCCCTTGCATGTCGCCGCCACGTGGCGTCGGTCTCGCGGAGAGTCTGGCGTGCGCGAACCATCCCGGCGTCAACCCCGGGTTGGGCTTCGGGTAAACCTCCGCGGTAGCCGAGAGGTACGCCGGCGCGATCGCCTCCGGCTGTGCGACCCGTGCGAGCGGGCCCTCGGCGCCCGGGTGGGCCGCGTTGTGCCGGTGGTCAGCCGCAGCATCCGCCGGCGTCGGTCTGCCCGCCGACGGGGGTGACGGACAGGCCCGTGCCGCCGCAGACTCCGGTCTCCGGGAGGGTGAGTTCCACGTGGTCGGCGGCGGCGAGGTCGCCGGCGAGGGCGGCGGCCACGGAGCGGACCTGCTCGTAGCCGGTCATGGCGAGGAATGTGGGGGCGCGGCCGTAGGACTTCATGCCGACCAGGTAGAGGCCCCGTTCGGGGTGGGACAGCTCGCGGTGACCGTGCGGGGGGACGGTGCCGCAGGAGTGCTGGTTGGGGTCGATCAGCGGGGCGAGCCGCACCGGGGCCTGGAGGCGCTCGTCGAGGCGCAGGCGCAGCTCGTCCAGGAAGGACAGGTCGGGGCGGAGGCCGGTCAGCACGATCACCTCGTCCACCGGGTCGAGGCGGCGGCCGTCCCCGGCCACCAGGACGAGGCGGCCGTCGGTGGCGCGTTCGAACGCCTCGGTGCGGAAGCCGGTGACCGCTTCGGCGTGCCCCTCGTCCACGGCGGCCTTCGCCGCGAGGCCGAGGGCGCCGCGGGCGGGCAGCTGGTCGGCGGTGCCGCCGCCGAAGGTGGAGCCGGAGATGCCGCGCCGCAGGATCCACACCGCGTGCGTGCCCGCGCCGTCCCCGGACTCGGCCAGCTCGGCGAGGTGGACGAGCGCGGTGAAGGCGGAGGCGCCCGAGCCGATGACGGCCGTGCGCCGGCCCGCGTACCGGGCACGCACGGCCGGGTCCCGCAGATCCGGTACGCGGTAGGCGATCCGGTCGGCCGCGGCCTTCTCGCCGAGGGCGGGCAGGCCGCTGCCGCCGGCCGGGCCGGCCGTCGGCCAGGTACCGGAGGCGTCGATCACCGCGCGGGCGAGGACGCGGTCCTCGCGGCCGTCGGCGTACTCGACGTGCACCACGAACGGC
>KL568547.1:9677-10349 GCA_000715605.1 Streptomyces speibonae
GTCCAGCCCGTGGGGGCGAGGAGCTTCTCGGCGGCCGGGTCGACGACCTCGGCCCAGGTGGAGAACTGGCGTACGTGGCCCCACTCCCGCACGGCCGCACCGGCACGGCCGCCCGCTTCCAGGACGAGGGGCTCGATGCCGCGCTGGACGAGGTGGGCGGCCGCCGCGAGCCCGACGGGGCCGGCTCCGATGACGGCGACGGGGAGCTGCTGGGTGCTCATGGCGCTCGGTCTCCTTGGGGGCCGGAGGGGCAGCGTGGGTGGGTGGAGGTGGAAGTGGTGGTGCGTCGGGCTGTGGCCGCGAGCACCTTCCTGATTCCACGCTGATTCGACGTTCATCGATATCGCTCACTTCGGAGCTTGCCACTCGTATCGACGGGCGTCAACATAGACACATGTCGAAATCAGAGGTCGTCGAACTCTCCGTCCTCCAGCAGGACGGTGACGTCGTGCCGTGCTGCCCGCCGATCACCGCCGGAGAGCTGTCCCCGGCGGACGCGGAGAAGATGGCCGCCATGTTCAAGGCGTTGTCGGACCCGGTGCGCCTGCGGCTGTTCTCCAGGATCGCCTCGCACCCGGGCGGGGAGGCGTGCGTGTGCGACATCGCGGATGTCGGCGTCTCACAGCCGACCGTCTCCCACCATCTGAAGAAGCTGCGCGAGGCCGGCCTGCT
>KL568547.1:10548-12545 GCA_000715605.1 Streptomyces speibonae
GAGCGGCGCGGCACCTGGGTCTACTACCGGGTCGCTCCGTCGGTGGTGGCGGCCATGGCCGCGCTGCTCGACATGCGTGGCTGACGGGGCCGCGGGGACAGGTTCGCCGCTGGGCGCGGCGGTCGCACGTTCCGCTGACCCGGTGGAGGGAACCGTTCCGTTCGGGGGTGCGAGCGGTGGCCGGTGAGGAGCGGGCGTGAACAGACTGAGGGTCGCGTCCGAGCTCGTCGCCTGAACCGGGGGTACCTCAGCGACGCGCGCACCCCTCGTCCCCAGGAGGCACGCCCATGGCGTTCAATCCGCTGGAGCAGCGGGGCATCCCGCTCGACCGCCAGCTGCGCAGCTGGCGGGAGCTGAACGTGGACCCGATCGACCCGGACCGCTGCGACCCGTACACCCGGTGCCGGATCATCACGATGAACGGGATCGAGGTGGAGGCGATCCTGTTCAGTCACCAGCTCGCCCGCCACACCGCGGACCCGGAGGTCAAACGGCAGCTCGCGCGGGTGCGCTACATCGAGGCACAGCAGCAGAAGGCCGTGAACTGGCTGCTCCCCGGTGTGTCATCGGTGCTGGAGACGACGATCGCCTACGAGCAGGTCGCGGTGGACCTGACGGCATGGGTGGCCCGGATGGAGCCGGACCCGTATCTGAAGCAGGCGTACGAGTTCGGCGTGCTGGAGGACTTCGACCATCTGTACCGGTACGCCAACCTGTACGAGATGATCGAGCACCGCAAGGCGGAGTCGATCGTCGACAACCTGACCGAGGTCATGCCGGGCCGCCCCACGCGGTACCACCACCGCAACCCGGTCGACAACGTCCGTGACCCCTACGCCAAGGACCGGACGGACCCGCTGTCCAAGCTGCACGCGCTGACGATCATGTCGGCGGAGCAGCAGACCATGAACTTCTACATGAACACCGGCCCCACCTACATGGAGCCGATCGCCCGTCAGCTCTACCAGGAGATCGGGCTGATCGAGGAGGAGCACGTCACCCACTACGAGTCGCTGGTCGACCCGGGTGAGACGTGGTGGGAGCAGCTGGTCAACCACGAGTACAACGAGTGCTACCTCTACTACTCCTTCATGGAGCAGGAGAGCGACCCCAAGGTCAAGGCGATCTGGGAGCTGCATCTGAACATGGAGCTGGAGCACCTGCACGAGGCCTGTGACCTCATGCGCCGCCACGACGGCCGCGACCCGGCGTCGGTGCTCGCACCCGAGCTGCCCAACGTGCTCACCTTCGAGCCGAACAAGGGCTACCTGCGCGAACTGCTCGACACGCAGATGGACCTGACCACGCTCGGGGCCGGCTACGTCCGCGAGGCGCACGAGCGGTTCGAGACGATGCAGGAGCAGATCCACGGCGGCGAGGCACCGCCGAGCGACCGGGTGATGGCCGAGCACGACGACATGTTCGGCCGCGAGTACCGCGTCCAGTCCGAGGGCGAGCACCCCGACCCCGCGCTGCGCGAGAAGTGAGGGGAGCTCCCGCATGTCCGAACTGAGGACCCCGCAGGCCGGCGACGACCACGCCGTGGACGACGACGTCGTCGCGCTGCTGATGCGCCAGCACGGCGACATCCGCAATCTCTTCGACGAGGTCGAGGCCGCCGAGGGCGAGGAGCGCCGGGACGCCTTCCGCCGTCTGGTGCGTCTGCTGGCCGTCCACGAGACCGCCGAGGAAGAGGTCGTCCATCCCTTCGCCCGGAAGGGTTTCCCCGGGGGCGAGCAGGTGGTGAAGGACCGGCTCGCCGAGGAGAAGGCGGCCAAGGAGACACTGGCGGCGCTCGACGAGATGGACACCGACGACCCCCGGTTCATGCCGAAGCTGATGAAGCTGCGCAAGGAGGTCCAGGAGCACGCGCGGGCGGAGGAACGCTACGAGTTCATCCACATCCGCCGCAGCACCGACGTCGCCGGGCTGGCCACGATGGCGAAGGCGATCAAGGCCGCCGAGGCCATGGCACCGACCCGGCCGCACCCCGGTGT
>KL568547.1:12764-16903 GCA_000715605.1 Streptomyces speibonae
GATCAAGGCCGCCGAGGCCATGGCACCGACCCGGCCGCACCCCGGTGTCGAGTCCGGGGCGAAGAACGTGGCCCTCGGACCGGTGGCCGCCCTCATGGACCGCACCGCGGACACGGTCCGCAGGATCATGGGAGAGTAGATGGAATACCCCTAGGGGGTATATCGTTCCCGACTGCGGGCCGTGCGGGACCGCACGGCCCGCACGGCCCGCGCGGTACACGCGGTCCGTACCGCACGTGGATCGGGGATGAGGGGCATGGACCACGGCACGCAGCACTCCGACAGCGGGCACGCGCACGGCGGGCACGCGCACGGCGGGCACGCGCACGGCGGGCACGCGCACGGCGCCACCTGGGCGATGGCGGTGAAGGCGACGCTGCACTGCCTCACCGGGTGTGCTCTCGGCGAGATCCTCGGCATGGTCATCGGCACGTCGCTGTTGTGGGGCAACGTACCGACGATGGTGCTCGCCATCGCCCTGGCCTTCGTCTTCGGGTACTCCTTCACCCTGTTCGCCGTGGTGCGCGCCGGGGTGTCCCTGAAGGCCGCGGTCAAGGTCGCGCTCGCCGCCGACACCGTCTCCATCGCGGTGATGGAACTGGTCGACAACGTGATCATCGCGCTGACCCCGGGAGCGATGGAGGCGCAGCTGTCCGACGCACTCTTCTGGTTCGCGCTGCTCGGCGGCTTCGCCGTGGCGTTCGTGATCACCACACCGGTCAACAAGTGGATGATCGGCCGCGGCAAGGGCCATGCCGTGGTCCACGCCTACCACTGACCCGTTCCGCTACGGCACCGGACGGCTCCCCGCGCCGGCCGCCTCGTCCAGCAGCCGTATCAGGGACGCCCGGGCGCGGGCCACGCGGGAGCGGACCGTGCCGACCGGGCAGTGGCTGAGCGCGGCCGCCTCCGCGTAGGGCAGGCCGAGCAGCTGGGTGAGGACGAACGCCTCGCGCCGCTCGTCCGGCAGCGTGGCCAGCAGGTCCAGCAGGGCGACGCCGTCGTCGAAGCCGGGCAGGCCGCGCGGCTGGGCCCGCTCCACGGCGGCCTGCCAGTCCGGCACCTCGGCCGGCCGGGGCCGGGCGGCGTTGTACCGATCGCTGTCGACGACGGCGCGGCGCGCGATGGACAGCAGCCAGATGCGGGCCGAGGAACGGCCCTCGAACCGGTGCAGACCGGTGAGCGCGCGCAGGAACGTGTCCTGGGCGAGGTCGTCGACGGCCTGGGGGTCGCCGCACAAGTGGCTGACGTAGCGCCGTACGTCGCGGTCCAGGGCGCGGACGAATTGCTCGCCGGCGTGCGCGTCACCGCCGCGGGCGGCCAGCGCCCACGCGGTGATCGGGTCGTCGTCCGACGCCTCGCGCCGGGACTCGCCGGGCGAGCCGGGCAGGTCGTATGTGATCACCTGGTGTCCTTCTCGGAATCCGTGATCCGGACCGGGGCACGGGTGGCCGCGGGCGGTCCGGTGAAGTGGGGGCGGCCCCGCGCACGCGGGCGCGGCGCGCGTGGCGAGCGCCACGGCGGCGGTGCGTGCGTACGGCCGGGGCTCGGGGCGCGCGGGAGCGGCCCCGAGAGGATCGGCTGTCGTCAGAGGACAGCGGTCCCCACGGGCGGACCACGGGACGTGATCGCGTGGACGAGAAGGAGGAGGCCCGGAGCGCGGTCCGAGCGGGGGCGGCCGGGACGGACCCGGCGGCGGTCGGGAACGACGGGGAGGGCGAGCAGCAGCCGCAGGGGCGCCGCGAGCCGTGCGGCCACGGACCGCAGGATGCGGAAGGCGGCCTTCTCCCCGTGGGCCAGCCACAGTCCGGTGAGGAGAGCGGCGAGCAGGTGGGCGGCGAGCATGCCGGACGACGAGTCGCCGCCGGTCAGGAAAGGGCCCATGGCGCCGACGTCCATGTAATCCCCGGACATGTGGGGCAGGGGCATGTGCGCCGTGGCCGTGTGCGTCACGGGCATGTGGGACATGTCCGCGTGCGTCACGGGTGTGTGGGTCAGGGGCATGTGCGTCATGGGCATGTGGGACATGCCCATGTGGTGCATGGAGGCGTCGGCTCCGGTGGCCGGCTGGGTGAGGGAGAACACCGTGTGCAGTGCCGTCTGGGCGGCGACCGCCACGGCCACGACCACCAGGAGCCCGCGCTCCCGGCCCGCCAGGAACCAGCCGACGGCACCCGTCGCGACGGTTCCCGCGCCCAGCGTCCACAGGGGGACGTCACTGCCGGACATCATGACGTGGCCCAGTGCGGCGAGCAGCACACAGACGGCCGCGAACACCGCGGCCCGTACCGTGCGGGAACCCCACCCTGCGGTCATGGCGTCCCATCCTCGCATCCGGACCCCCTCCGCCACAGGAGGGACGTCATCCCCACCCACCGCACGGGTAGAGTTGGCGGGTCCGCCGTGTCGGGGCCGACGGAGCCCCCGGCGATGAAGCGTTGTCCGCGGGAGAGAGTGTGCGCATGCCTGTGAGGCCCGGCGCCGCTGCCTGCCCGCCGTGACCCTTCGCCGCGAGGCGGCCGCCCCCGCCGGCCCCCGGCGTTGCCTCCCCGCCCCTCACTGACGTCCTTTCCACGCCCTTTCGCGCGCCCGCGCCCCAGCGGGTGTGCCCGAGCACGACAGGTTCCCCGCGTCTTGTCCACCTCCTCCGCACCGTCCCCCGCCGCCCGGCCGCGCGGCTCCCGGCGCCCGTCCTGGCTCTCCGATCCGAAGGTGCTGCGCACCGAGGTGCTCGGCGGCCTCGTGGTCGCGCTGGCGCTGATCCCCGAGGCGATCTCGTTCTCGGTCATCGCCGGGGTCGACCCGGCGGTCGGTCTGTTCGCCTCGTTCACCATGGCGGTGACCATCGCGGTCGTCGGCGGCCGGTCCGCCATGATCTCCGCGGCCACCGGTGCCGTCGCCCTGGTCATCGCCCCGCTCAACCGTGAGCACGGCTTCGGGTACCTGGTCGCCGCCGTGATCCTCGCCGGTGTCTTCCAGATCGTCCTCGGCGCGCTCGGCGTGGCCAAGCTGATGCGGTTCGTGCCGCGCAGCGTGATGGTCGGCTTCGTGAACTCCCTGGCCATCCTCATCTTCATGGCCCAGGTGCCGGAGCTGACGGACGTGCCCTGGGCGGTCTATCCGCTGCTGGCCGCCGGGCTGGCGCTGATGGTCCTCTTCCCGAAGGTCACCACCGTCGTCCCGGCGCCGCTGGTGTCCATCGTGATCCTCACCGTCGTCACCGTCGGTGCGGGCATCGCCGTGCCGACCGTGGGCGACAAGGGCGACCTGCCGTCCTCGCTGCCGGTGCCGGGGCTGCCGGACGTGCCGTTCACCCTCGACACGCTCACCACCGTCGCGCCGTACGCGCTCGCCATGGCCCTGGTCGGGCTGATGGAATCGCTGATGACGGCCAAGCTGGTCGACGACATCACCGACACGCGCTCCTCCAAGACCCGTGAGTCGCTCGGCCAGGGGGTCGCCAACATCGTCACCGGCTTCTTCGGCGGCATGGGCGGCTGCGCGATGATCGGCCAGACAATGATCAACGTGCGGGTGTCCGGTGCCCGCACCCGGCTGTCGACCTTCCTGGCGGGCGCGTTCCTGATGGTGCTGTGCATCGTCTTCGGGCCGGTCGTCTCCGACATCCCGATGGCGGCTCTGGTCGCCGTTATGATCATGGTGTCGTTCGCCACGTTCGACTGGCACTCCGTCGCCCCGAAGACGCTCCGGCGGATGCCGGCCGGGGAGATCACCGTCATGGTGGTCACGGTCGTCTGTGTGGTCGCCACCCACAACCTGGCGATCGGCGTCGTCGTCGGCTCGGTCACCGCGATGGTCGTCTTCGCCCGCCGTGTCGCCCGTCTGGCCGAGGTCACCGCCGTCACCGACCCCGAGGGCGGCACCGTCGTCTACCGGGTCACGGGCGAGCTGTTCTTCGCCTCGTCCAACGACCTGGTGGGCCGGTTCGGGTACGGCACCGACCCCGACCGGGTCGTCATCGACCTGTCGGCCGCGCACATCTGGGACGCCTCGTCGGTGGCCGCGCTGGACGCCATCGAGACCAAGTACGCCCAGCACGGCAAGACGGTCGAGATCACCGGGCTGAACGAACACAGCGCCCGGATCCACCGGACGCTCAGCGGAGAACTCACCGGCAG
>KL568547.1:17118-27636 GCA_000715605.1 Streptomyces speibonae
GGCGGAACCGGTCAGTTTCCGAGAAGCGGACCCGACCGGGCCGCCCCTACCGTCGGAGGCATGAACTCCATCGACTCCGTGACCCTGGAGGTGGCCGACCCCGAGGCCGCCGCACGCTTCTACGCCGACGCCTTCGGACTGGACCCGTCGGGGTCGCGGATCCGGGTGCGCGGCTCGGAGGAGCCCACGAGCGGCTTCCGCGGTTTCACCCTCTCGCTGGTGGTCGCCCAGCCGGGCGACGTCGACGCGCTCCACCGCGCCGCCCTCGACGCCGGCGCCACCTCCCTGAAGCCGGCCGAGAAGTCGCTGTGGGGCTACGGCGGCGTGGTCCGGGCACCCGACGGCACCATCTGGCAGCTCGCCACCTCGTCGAAGAAGGACACCGGCCCGGTCACCCGGGACATCGACGAGATCGTCCTGCTGCTGGGCGTCGAGGACGTCAAGGCCGGCAAGCGGTTCTACGTCGAGCGGGGCCTCACCGTGGGCAAGAGCTTCGGCGGCAAGTACGTCGAGTTCGCCACCGGCCCGGACACGGTCAAGCTGTCGCTGTACAAGCGCCGTGCCCTCGCGAAGGTGGCGGGTGTCCCCGCCGACGGCACCGGATCGCACCGGATCGTCGTCCACAGCCCGCTCGGCTCCTTCACCGACCCCGACGGCTTCGTCTGGGAAGCCTCCGGTCAGTAGCCGAACACCTGGGTCCAGGTCCAGTCGTCGGTCGTGACGCCGACGCCGAGGGACTTGAGCGAGCAATTGAGGATGTTGGCGCGGTGGCCCGGGGAGTTCATCCAGGCGTCCATGACGCTCTCGGCCGAGCTCTGGCCCTGGGCTATGTTCTCGGCGCCGGGGCTCGGGTGGCCCTGCGCCTTGGCGCGGTCCACGAAGCTGCTGCCGTTCTGGCCGGTGTGCGAGAAGTAGTTGTTGGCGGACATGTCCTCGCTGTGCAGCTGGGCGGCCCTGGCCAGCCGGTCGTCGGCCTCGACGGGATCGCAGCCCGCCTTGGCCCGCTCCGTGTTGGTGAGGCTCAGGACCTGCGCGGCGGGGCCCCCGGCCGGGGGCGCGGCCGGCTTGTCCGGCGTCGACTGGGCCGGCGGCTTCGCGGGCGCGGACGTACGGGTGGGTGCGGACTTGGACTCGGACTTCTGCGCGGTGGGGGTGTTGGAGGCCTTCGGCTTGCGGGACGCGCTGGGCGACGATGAGGACGAGGGGGACGAGGGGGACGAGGGGGAGGAGGACGAGGAAGGGGACGCGGAGGACGCCGCGGCGGACGGTTCGGACGTCGTGGCGCCGGGCTCCAGGGAGCGCGCGCCGCGCTCGGACGCCGCCTGGGGACGGTCCCGTTCGCCGTCGGGGGTCAGGATGGCTATCCCGGCTATCGTGCCGCCGGTGACCAGCAGCGCCGCCGCGACTGCCGCGACGGTCCGGCCGCGCCGCCTGCGCTCCCGGCTCCGCGCCCGGAGCTCCGTACGGTGGCCCACCACCGGGCCCGCTTCGTCACCGGCGGCGGATTCCGCGGTCCGGGCGTACGCGGACTCCGGCACGGCGTCGTCCCCGTACGCCGAGTCCCGGTCACCCGGGCCGCCGCCGGGGCCGGCCGGGCCGTCACCGCCCGGCCCGTGCGGCACGCCGCTACCGTCCGCCACGCCATGGTGTCCCGCCACACCGCCGGGCCCCACCTGCGCACCGCCGCTGTGCCCCGCCCACCCCTCATCGGGGCCGGCCACCACATCGCCCTGTGCCGGCCACACATCCCCGTACGGAGCCGGCCCACCGCCGTGCCCGGCCCACGGGCCGTCGCCGGAGCCGACGCCATGTCCCGCGCCGCCCGGGTCCGTCCACGCCCCGGGCTCGCCCCACGCCCCGCCCGCCGGCGCCTCCCCCGGCCCGGCGACCGGTGCCACGTCCGCCGTCCCCGTGCCGAAGGCGGTGAGGAGGGCGGAGGCCGCGAGAAGGCTCGCGCCGACGGGGACCAGGCCCAGGCCGACCAGCAGGCCCTCCGCCGGGACCAGGCCCGACTCGAAGCCCGAGCAGACCGTGCAGTCCCGGGCGTGACGGGCGATGCGCTTGCGCCACAGGGCCGAGGGGACGGTGTCCCAGGAGGCGACCACGTCGTCCAGGAGGACGCAGCGCGGCCGGGCGGCCAGGGCCCGTACCACCAGCCGGGCCGTCTCCAGCTGCGCCTTCATCCGCTGCACGCGCACCGCCGTGTGCTGCGGCGACAGCTCCAGCGCGGCGGCGACCTCCGCCCGCGTCAGCTCACCGGCCGCCTCCAGCCACCACAGGGACAGCAGCACCTGGTCGTCGGGGTCCAGCCAGCGGGTGGCCTCCGCGGCCTCGCGCCGCTGGCCCTCGAGGCCGAGCCGCACGATCGTCAGGTCGACGAAGTCCGCGCCCGGGTCGGCGACGTCGTACGCGTCGTGCAGGGCCGCGCTCGCGGGGGCCGTACGGTGATCGCGCCAGTGGCGGCGGAGCTGGTTCATGGCGATGGCGACCAGCCAGGAGCGGAAGCCGTCGGGGTCCTCGAGGGAGCCGAGCGCGGCGAGGGCGCGGAGCATGGTCTCCTGCACCACGTCGTCGACGTCGGGGTGCCCGTTCAGGGCCCGGCCCACGATGTTGTAGACCAACGGAAGGTAGGCGGCGACGAGTTCGTCCTGGGCGTGCGTGTCGCCACGCTGTGCCGCCTCGACCGTCTCCCTGCCGGGTCCGCTGCTCGCTGCCACGCTCGTCACGCTCCTTCTCGGTCCTGGACCCTGCTGTCCCGGCCCTTTCATCACAGGAGAGCCGCAGCCGCGGTCCGGATAACGCAAAACCGGGAAACGGATTCGCGCGGGCGTCATTCCAGCACGTGCCGCGGATACGCCTCCGGGTCGGCGGGACAGCGGCGCCAGTGGTCGACGAGATCCAAGGTTCTGCCAGGTCGTGCGGCGCATGCCGTGGTCGCCGGCCTCGACGATGTCGGCGCCGGGGAGCGCGGTCAGCAGGGGTGAGTGTGTGGCACACATCACCTTGGCCCGGCACGGGTCGGGAGGTCCGGCTTCAGGGCCGGTCGTCGTCGTGCGGCAGGACGGGCGGTCCGGTGTGGTTCCGTACGGTGTGGCGGGTGCGGCGCAGGCGCAGGGCCAGCTGGACCTCGACGGCCTGGAGGGGCTCCTGCCAGCTGGGGCCGAGCAGTTCGGTGATCCGCTCCAGGCGGCGCGAGACGGTGTTCGGATGGACGTGCAGGCTCTCCGCGGCGCGGCTCGGGGACCCGCCGGAGGTGAAGTACTCCTCCAGGGTGCGGGTCAGTTCGGTGGCCTGCCGTTCGTCGTACTCGAGGACCGGGCCGATGGTGTTGGCGATGAACGCGGCGGTGTCGGGGGTGTCCGCGAGCAGCAGTCCGAGAAAGCCCAGTTCGCGCAGGGAGGCGGCGCCGCCCGTGGCGCCGAGCGCGGTCAGGGCGTGCAGGCAGCGCCGGGCCTCGGCGTAGGTGCGGTGGATGGCGCCCGGGTGGGCGACCGGGCCCGCGGAGCCGACGGTCACCGGGTGTCCGACGACCGCCTGCAGGGTGTGGGAGGCCTGCCGCGCGGCGGCGGAGGGGTCGGTGCCGGGCAGCACCAGGACGAGACAGCCCTCCTCGGTGGTCTTCAGACCGGCGTGGCGGTGCACGTAGGAGGAGGCCCAGGCCATGGCCCTGCCCTCGGCGCCGCCTTCGGGCCGGGCCACGAGGACGACGTGCGGCTCGTCGAGGGCGACGCCCAGCCGGCGGGCGCGCAGGGCGAGTTGTTCGGGGGCGCGCGGGGAGTCGCCGAGCAGCTCGCGCAGCAGCTCGTCGCGTCCGGCGCCCTCGGCGGCCGCCGCGGAGGCCTGCATGCGCAGCAGTACGGCCGTGGACTGGGCGACCGCCTCCAGCAGCCGTACCCGGTCGGGCGCGGGCGTGGAGCCGGGCGCGAGGACGAGGGTGCCCAGGATCTCCTTGCCGGCCGTCGCCGGGCACAGCCACAGGCCGGAGGGTGAGCGGATCGGGACGCGCTCGGCGTGCGCGTCCAGGGTGCGCTGGAACAGCTCCGACTCGTCGACCTCGGGGAAACCTTCCGTCACCGTGAGCGTGGAGCCGACGGCGTCGCGCACCATGAGCGGGGCGGCCAGTTCGGCGGCGGCGTGGGCGACGAGTTCCTCCAGTTCGCAGCCGTGCAGCACCATGTCGATGAGCCGGGAGTGGACCCGGTTCAGCCGCCGGGCCGCGGAGGAGGAGCCCAGGGCCCGGGAGGACTCCCGCTCCAGCTCGCTGATCTCGTCGTGGGCCTGGGTCAGCAGCCGGGCCTTCTTGATGGCCAGGGCGGCCAGGTCGCCCAGCGACGACATCAGGGTGATCTCGTCCGGGGTGAAGTGGCGCACCCCCCGGTCGGCGACGTACAGCGCGCCGAAGGCGGAGTGGCCCTCCTTCAGCGGCACCGCCATGAGGGCGTGCAGGCCCTCCTCGCGCACCACGTCGTCGATGGTCGGCTCGTGTTCGAAGCGTTCGTCGCCGAGGTAGTCGGGGGTCCAGAACGGCGCGGAGCGCAGCGCGGCCGCGTTGCCCACCCCGCCGATCGACGGCACCGCGAAGCCGACGGTGATGGCGCTGGCGTTCCCGTCGGCGGTGACCACGTAGGACCGGCCGTCGGCCCGGTCGGTGAGGCTGACCCACGCCATGTCGAAGCCCAGCAGGAGCCGGGCGCGCCGGGCGATGACCCGGAGCAGGGCGTCCACGTCGTAGGGCAGCGTGAGTTCGCGGGCGGTGTCCACGAGCGCCGACAGGGCCGCCTCGCGCTGCTGGCGGCGCGCGAACAGGCCGTGGATGTCCAGCGCGAGCCCGGTGGCGCGGTCGAGCACGGCCACCGCCTCGGTGGACGCCCCGGCGACGCGCGCCCGCTCGGAGAGTCCGTCGAATCTCGCCGGCGGTGCCTCCAGGGCCAGTAACTCCAGCAGCCTGAGCAACCCGTCGGCGACCAGATGGTCCGCGTCCGCCACCCTCTCTCACCCCCAAGCGCGCCCGGGAGAAGACGCGAGTGTCTACAAGCGGGCCCTGGTGAACCTAGATCGCCCACTCCGCCAGCGTCAACAATGGCCGGAACAGGGTCTTCCGACCTGCTCCGCCGCATGGTCGTAGCAGGTCAACGGGCCGATGTGGTCCAGACACCATGCCGGAGCGCAAGGTGGTTGCCCGAACACCTTACGTATCCGGCCCCCACCCCGACAGCATCGTGGCGCGGCGGCCGCTTCCGAAGGCCGCCGCACCGGGCAGGTCATCCGAGGGGGAACCGACGTGTCGAACGACCACAGTGAAGTGTCACGGATCCTGGAGCGGGAGGTGCCGGCGGCCGGGGGGCCGGAGCCGCTGCGCAGTTTCGAGCGCTCGCTGGAGCGCAGCAGGCGCTCGCTGCACCGCAGCGACCGGCCGAAGGAGTTCACCCTCGCGGGCCGCGAGTGGGCGCTGCTGGACGAGGTGTTCGCGCCCGTCTACTCGCCGTCGACGGAGGCGGCGATGCGCTTCCTCGGCCTGGCCGGGGACGAGGAGGCGCCGCGCACCGGCTCGCTGCTGGAGATCGGCTGCGGGAGCGGGGTGGTGGCGGTGCTCGCGGCGCTGGCGGGCCACTCCCCCGTGGTCGCCGCGGACATCAACCCGCGCGCGGTGGAGAACACCACGATCAACGCCGACCGGCACGGGGCGCGGGTGCGCGCCGTGCACAGCGATCTGTTCTCGGCGCTGGTCGACGAGCGGTTCGACACGGTCTTCTGGAGCAGCAACTACGTGCGGGCGCCCGGGGACTACCTCTACCGCTCGCTGCACGAGTACGCCTATGTCGACCCCGGGTACCGCGCGCACCGGCGGTATCTGTGCCAGGCCCCGGAGCACCTGACCCCGGGCGGGACCGCCCTGCTGCACTTCAGCAGCCGGGGCGACCTGGACGCGCTGCACCGGATCGCCGGGGAGTGCGGGCGCGCACTGCGCACGGTGCGCTCGACGACCGTGCTGGAGGGCGAGTACGGGGACGACCTCGTCGAGCACCTGCTGCTGGAGATCCGCTGAGGAGGGGGCGATGACACTCTCCGGGTACGACGCCTGCCGCGAGGAGCTCACCGCCCTCGCCGCGCACGACGGCCGCGTGGTGTGCCTCGCGGCGGCCCCGGCCGGGACGAACCACCCTTTCGAACTGGCGCACCCGGACCGCTTCTTCGCGCTGCCGCGGGCCTCCTCCGCCATGGTGGAGGTGGTCTCGGGGCTGGTCACCGCCGGGTTCCGGCCGTTCGTCTGCACCGGTCCCGGGCACGACGGGCTCGGCACGGCGGGCAGCGGCCTCGGCCTGCTCACCCGCTATCTGGAGGCGGGCGCCACCGTGGTGTCCCCCTTCGCCGGCTTCCTCGAGGAGTATCCGGTGCTGCGGCGGCTGGCGGACGTGACGCTGGCGGTGCCGTGCGGCGACGTGGAGACACGGGCGGTGGTGCGGGAGGCCGCCGTCGCGGACCGGCCCTTCCACATCCGGGTCGGCTCCCTGCTGCGGGAGTGCCGGCCGCGGGGCGACGTCGTGCCCGGGGCCCCGGTGCCGGTCGTCGGCTGGGAGGCGTCCGGCGCGGGCGAGGACGTGGTGTGTCTGGTGTCCGTGGGGGAGGACGGGGCGGGGACGGCGCGGGCGGTGTGGGAGGCGGCGCCGTGGCACGCGCATGCGCGGCTGGTGTATCTGGACGACGAGCATCTGCGGCTGGCCGCAGAGGAGTTGGGGCGGCGGTACCGGCGGTTCGTGGTCACGGGGGCGCGGGGGTGCGGGGCGGAGGGGGTGGCGGAGGCGCTGGCCCGGCTGCTGCCGGGGCGGGAGGTCACGGCGGGTGGGACCGGGGGCGCCCGCGTACGGGACGGGAGCCGGGCGGGGAGTGCGGCGCAGCCCGGCGGCTTCCCCGTGCCCGGGGGGCCTCCCGCACCGCCCCTGGGCTTACCTCCCGGGCCGTCGATGCTCCGGGGGAGGCACGACTGCCCGCGGGTCCGCTAGGGGTGTGCGTCTTCTATCAGGGAGGACTTGGCCAGTAGGTAGGCCAGTTGGGCCCGGCTGCGGCTGTTGAGGGACTCGGCCGCCTTTCTGATGTGCGTGGAGACCGTGCGCGTGCTGATGCCCAGGCGCTTGGAGATCGCCGCGTCGGTGTGGCCCTCCACCATCAGCCGGAGCACGGCTCTGCGCGTCTCGTCGGTCATCAGCGGCGGCCGGCTCAGGTCCTGGGAGATGTTGACCGGCTCGGCGCGCTGCCAGGCGTGGTCGAAGACGGTGGCCAGGTAGGCGACGATCGCGGGGTGCTCGATCGCCAGCGCGGTGGTGTCCAGGTCGAGCAGCGGGTCCGGGATGAAGGCGATGCGGCGGTCGTAGATGATCAGCCGGTCGAAGACCTCGTTGAGCGTGCGGATCTGCGCCCCGCCCACGGTGACCTTCTCGATGTAGGCGAGCGTCGGTCCGTGCGTGCGCACGGTGTGCTGGTAGAGGGTGCGCTGCCGCACCCCCCGGCCCAGCAGTTCCAGGTCGTTGGAGAGGGCGCGGGCGAGGCTGTCCGAGGGGCGGGCGCCGCCCGGCTTGGCCGTGACCAGTTCGTCCCGGCAGTCGTCGCGGGCCTGCTGGAGGGCGGCCCGGATGACCTCGGCGCCGCGCAGCAGCCGTACGGCCGTGCCCGAGACGCGGTGCTCCTCGCGGTAGACGTCCTCGGCGGCGGCGAGGACCTCCTTGATGGCGGCGATGGTGTGCTGCTGCACCAGCACGGCGCGCTCCATGGGCCGCCGCAGCTCGTTGCCGGCGATGTCGGGCGGCACGGCACTCAGCAGCGTCGGGTCGTCGGCCGACGGACGTAACAGCCCCAATTCGACCAGACAGTCCGGGATGTCACCCCCGATCGCGCCCTGAGTGAGGGCCTCCCGGTAGCGCCGGAGGCCGTCCTCGCACAGCGACACGACGTTGGGTTGCGGCCGTATGTCCGGATTTCTACACATACACCCCCCCTTCTGGTTTCTGCACTGCGTGATCGCGATGCTACCCAAACGTCGGGAGGGGCTGATTCCTGCGGCATAGTTTCACCAACGAAAGCGCGACAGCTTTTCGCCAACGGGAGGGAAACCATGAAATTAGCGAAGCCTGCCGTGAAGGAATTCGCAGGAATTATCGCGGCGACCCTGGTGACGGGAATCGCGGTGCAGATATCCGGGACGCACAGCGCGCCCGCCGCACCCGTCCACGCCGCCGGTGCCGGAGCCGCGCAGTCCGCCTCGGTGGACGGCCCGCCGGACGACGAATGGCCGTAACTCGTCCCTGAGGAGGCCGACACCGTCAGGGCAGCAGAGCGGTTCACTCAACACACGGGGGCGCGTGATGAGCACGAAGGCAGAGACCGTCGGCATCATTCTCGCCGGCGGACGCGGTGAACGGGCCAAACCGATCACCCTGGAGTCCACGGACTACATCCGGAGCAAGGCGCTCATCCCGTTCGTCGGCAGACGCCTCATCGAGTGGGTCCTCGAATCCTGCCGGGAGCAGGGGCTCCGCCGCTTCTACGTGGTGACGCACGGCCTGGAGAACCGCAACCAGATCAAGCTGCTGCTCGGCCACGGGGAACGCCACGGCGTGCGGATCACGTACTCGCGCTCGCGGTTCGACCGCTACAACGTCGGATCCGCCGGCGCCACCCTGCACAACCTCGAACAGTGGGACCTGCAGGGACGGGCGCTCGTCCTGCCGGTCGACTCGCTCTTCGACTTCTCGCTGAACGCCCTGCACGCCGCCCACGACGCCCGGGACGCGCTGGTCACGGTGGCCGCGGTGGCCCGCACCCCGGCCGAGATCGCCCGCAAGTACGGGGTGATGCGCACCGACGAACGGGGCCTGGTCCAGGGCTTCGTCGAGAAACCGGGGCTGGCGGAGCTGGGCGAGCTCTTCCCGCGCACGCTCACGGAACCGGGCGCCGCGCTGCCCACCAACGCCGGGATGTACCTGGTGGACTGCGGCCGGCTGCGGCTGCTCGCCCGCGAGCCGGAACTGTTCCGGCAGTCGCACCAACGGCTGGACTGGGGCGGCGATCTGCTGCCCTGGCTGGTGCGCCGCGGTCATCCGGTGGCCACCCACACCATCGGCCGCCTCGGCGACCTGGGCAACGTGCCCGACTACCTGGAGACCGTGCGGCTCGTGCTCGACGGCGCGTACGAGCAGATGAACCGTCTGATGGACCGTCCCGACGAGACCGGCCGGCGGCGCTGGATCCACGAGTCCAGCCTGCAGACCAAGGACGACGTCACCGGCACCACCCTGGCCCAGAAGATCGACGAGGGCTCGGTGGTGATCGGGGCGGGCGTCCGGATCGGCCGGGACGTGGAGATAGGACCGGGGGTGCGCCTGGAGAGCGCGGACGTCGGCGACGGCGCCGAGGTCCGCGAGGGCAGCACCCTGGTCCGCTCCGCCGTGGGCGAGTACGCGGTGGTCGGGGAGTACGCCGACATCGCCGACAGCTACATCGGCCCGATGGCCGAGGTCCGTTCCGAACGCGTCCGGCCGGTCCGGCTGGAGCGCCACACGGCCGTCGGCGACGGCGCCGTGCTCTGGCCGGGTTCACGGCTGTGCGGGGTGACGGTCTACCCCCGGCTGCGCGTACCGGCCCTGGCGGGGGTGCCCGCGCGGACCGAACTGAGGAGCGCCGAGGACGTCCTGCGCTGGGTGTGAGTCCGTCTCGCCCCGGCCCAGGCTGACCAGGGAGGGCCCCATGCACAACACCGTCGCCGTCGTGGGCGGAGCAGGCCGGCTGGGCACGCTCGTCACCCGTCGGCTCACCGATCGGGGAGACCGCGTACGGGTGGTGAGCCGGCATCCGCAGCACGGCCGGCTGCCGCTCGGCGTGGAACTCCACCACGCGGACGTGCGCTACGCGGACACACTGGTGCCCGCGCTGCGGGAATGCTCGGCGGTCGTGTTCGCCGTCGAGCCCGGAACCGCCAACTCCGGCCCGGACAGCCCCGAGGCCACCATGTACGACGGGGTGCGCAATGTGCTCTCCGCCGCCACCGAGCACGGCGAGCGCCCGCATCTGGTGCTGATCAGCCAGATCTTCGTGACCCGCCGCGAGCACCCGATGAACGCCTACGGGCGGCTGCTGGACTGGCGGCTGCGCGGCGAGGACGCCGTACGGGCCTCAGGTCTGCCGTACACGGTGATCCGGCCCAGCTGGCTGACCGACGACGCGTTCGCCGGCGCCCGGGTCCGGTTCGAGCAGGACGACCGGGGGGACGGCTGGGTCTCCCGTTCGGCGGTCGCGGAGGCGTGTGTGCAGGCGATCGGCAGGCCCGAGGCGGCGGGCCGGACGTTCGAGATCTACAACGAGCCGGGCGAGGCCCCGGCCGACTGGGCACCGCTGTTCCGACGGCTGACACCGGACCGGATCCTCGCCTGGTCGGGCCACGCCTGAGCCACCACCGGGGACCCCCTGTGGGGACCGACGCGGGGCCGGCGCACCACCGCGCCCCGGTCGGCGGCGCCCGCCGGCACA
>KL568547.1:27880-30058 GCA_000715605.1 Streptomyces speibonae
GCCGGCACATCCCCCGAGCCGGCGGGCGTCCGGCGGCCCTTGGCCTCCGGCGGAAGAACGCCCCAGCACACACCCCACGGAAGCGCTCTGGGCGGAAGTCACCGGGGGGCTCCCCCGACGGAGCCCCCGGGACGGAAGCCCGCGTGGCAGAAGCCTCCAGGCGGAAGCCCGGAACGGAAGCCCGCGTGGCAGAAACCCCAAACGGAAGCCCCCGGGGCGGAAACCCGGGGGCGGAAACCTCCAGGACGGAAGCCCGGGACGAAAGCCCGGGACGAAAGCCCGCGTGGCAGAAACCTCCAGGCGGAAGCCCGGAACGGAAGCCCGCGTGGCAGAAACCCCAGGCGGAAACCCCCAGGACGGAAGCCCGGAACGGAAACCCCCGGGGCGGAAAACCGGGACCAGATCTCCCAGGAGGAAGCCCTCAGGTGGAAACCCCGGGACGGAAGCCCGCGTGGCAGAGGCCCCAGGCGGAAGCCCCGGGACAGAAGTCCCCAGGCGGAAGCCCCGGGGCGCAGACCCCGGGGCGGAAGCTCCCGAACGGAAACTCCGGGCGGAAGCCCTCAGGCGGAAGCCGGGCGGACCTCCCGAGCGGAACGCCGGGACGGAAGCCCCCGGGGGGCGGAAATCCCGGGCGGAAGCCCCCGGACGGAAGCCCCCGGGGCGGAAAGTGACCCCAACGGAAAGTGCCACGGCGGAAAGAACCACGGCGGATTGGGTTCGCGGAGTGCAGCGGTCGGGGTGGAAGGACCGTCGCGGAAAGCTCCCTCAGCGAAACACACCCGTGAACCGGAAAGCGCCGGCGACGGAAAGTGCCTGCACGCGCCGCGCGAGCGGGCCGACGAGAAAGACGTCGACTTCGAAGAGAGGTCCCACCATGTCCGAGGAGCATCGGCATTCCCTGCCCGATGACATTCCCGAGGGAATCCTCTCCGAGGTTCTCCTCGGTGCGCTCGAATCCATTCCGCGCAGCGACCAGCGGCGCCGGGGAGAACTCTATGTACGGGGTCTGCTCACGGTCGCGGGGAAGAAGACGATGCGCGCCCTGGCGGACGGGGCCGGGAACAGTGTCGAGCAGAGCCTCTACCAGTTCATCACCAAGTCCACCTGGCGCAACGGCCCGGTGCGCAGGGCGATGGCCCGGCTGACGACCCGGCGGATCGCCCCGCGTGCCTGGGTGGTGCACCCCCTGGTCATCACCAAGGTGGGCACGCACTCCGTGGGCGTGGAGCGCCAGTGGGTGCCGCACCTCGGCCGGGTCGTCAACTGCCAGCAGGCCATGGGCGTATGGCTGGCGTCCGACCAGGGCAGCTGCCCGGTGGACTGGCGGCTGGCGCTGCCCGAGTGCTGGACGGACGACGAGCGGCGCGAGCGCGCCTCGATCCCGGGGCACGTGGCCTCCTGCCCGCCCGAGCGGTGCGCCGTCGGCGCCGTCACGCGGATGGCGTCGGTGTGGGGCCTGCCCGAGCGGCCCGTGGTGATGGACGTGCGGGACGGCGACGCCTATGCCGTCAGCGCCGAACTCACCGACCTCCGTGTGCCGTTCGTCCTGCGCATCGACCCCGCGACCCGGTTCGCGCCGGCGGCGCCGCCGCGTACGCCGTCCGGCGGTGAGCAGGTGGGACCGGCGTCCGGGCTGACGGCCGCGCTCGGCCGCGCCTGCCTGCCCGTGGAGTGGTACGACCACACGACGGACACCGTGCGGGCCACCTCCGTGGGTGCCACCCGGGTACGGCTGCACCGGCGCGCGGGGCCGCCGTCCCGCGCCGACCGGAGGGAGCTCATGCTGCTCGGCGCGTGGACCGACCGCGGCCGGCGGGTCCCCGGCGAGTACTGGCTGTCCAACCTCTCCGGGGCCCAGCTCGGGACGGTGTACCGCACCGCGATGCTCACCCGGCGGGTGGCGCGCGACCAGGAGGAGGTCACCGACGCGCTGGGCGCCCGGGACTTCGAGGGACGCTCGTTCCGGGGCTGGCACCACCACATGACCATGGTGACGGTCGCCCACGCGGCGCACGCGCTGACCCGCTCCGCCCAGGCCGCCGAGGCCCGCGCGGCCGTCCGGGAGCGCCGGCTGAAGGCGGTGCCGGCCGCATGAGCGCCCCCGCGCACCCCCTCGACACGACCGCGCTCCTCGGCCCGCTGCGGCGGCTGCTGCCCGAGTGGCTGACCGCGCGACGC
>KL568547.1:30235-31139 GCA_000715605.1 Streptomyces speibonae
ACGCTGGTTCGCCGGCAAGGGGCAGCGGCCGCCGCGGGTCGAGCCGGTCCTCGCCGACCTGCTGCACCCGGGCGATCCGGCCCTGGTGCAGCTGGTGGTGCGGGCCGGGCAGCCCGGACACGAGGAGTGGTACCAGCTCCTCGTCGGGGTCGCCGGTGAGGCCGCGGGGGCGCCGTACGAGGACGCCGCCATCGGCCGGACGGCCGGCCCCGACGGGAGGCGGCTGCTGCTGTACGAGGCGACGGCCGACCCGTGGCTGATGTCCCGGCTGCTGGCGCACCTGGCCGCCGAGGACGCCGACGGACAGGTGGAGTGCCACCGGCTGCCCGGCGCCGCGCTCCCGCTGGAACTGCCGGCCCGGGTGCTCACCGCCGAGCAGTCCAACACCTCCGTGGCGTTCGGCGACCGGCTGATGCTCAAGGTGCTGCGCCGGCTCGTCCCCGGCCCGCACCCGGAGCTGGAGCTGCTCACCGCCCTGCAGCGGGCCGGTGACGTGCCGAGCGCCCGGCCGCTGGCCTGGATGCAGACCTCCGACGCGTTCCCGGCCGGGCGCACCACCCTCGCCCTGCTCCAGGAGTTCGTGCCGTCCCGGGGCGACGGCTGGTCCCTGGCCACCGCCCAGGCCGCCGAGTGCGTCACCGGTGACTGCGCCTCCGTCGCCCCGCTCGGCGGCTTCGCCGAGGAGTCCCGCGCGCTGGGCCGGGCCACGGCCCGGGTGCACACGGCGCTGGCCCGGCAGCTGGGCAGCCGGGAGCTGGACGCCGGCGAGGCCCGCGCGCTGGCCGCCGAGCTGACCGGGCGGCTGGAGCAGGCCCTGGAGGAGGTGCCCGAACTGCTGCCGTTCGCGCGCCAGTTGCGGACGCTGCACCAGGATCTGCCGGACCTGGTGGACCGGGGCCACCGG
>KL568547.1:31377-31602 GCA_000715605.1 Streptomyces speibonae
CTGCCGGTGCAGCGGGTGCACGGCGATCTGCACCTGGGTCAGGTGCTGCGGGCGCCGCACGGCTGGGTGCTCATCGACTTCGAGGGTGAGCCGGGCCACCCGCTGCACGAACGCAGACGGCCGCACCCGGCGGCCCGGGACGTGGCGGCCATGTTGCGCTCCTTCGACTACGCGGCCCACCACGCGCTCTTCGCGGCGCGCGGCCGGCCCACCACCCGGCACGGT
>KL568547.1:31824-33787 GCA_000715605.1 Streptomyces speibonae
CGGTCCGCCCGCCGCGCCGCCGCCTGGGCCGTGCACAACCGCCGTGCGTTCAGCGCGGGTTACGCGGAGGCGGGCGGCGCGGACCCCCGGCACAGCCCGGTGCTGCTGCGCGCCTTCGAGGCGGACAAGGCGGTCTACGAGGCCGTGTACGAGGCCCGCAACCGCCCCGACTGGCTGTCCATACCGCTGGCCGCGATACGCCGCCTCGTCCATGAACGGCCGAGCGCGGCATGAACACGGACGACAGGTCAGGAAGTCGCCGGGACTTCTTTGCCCCGCGCGGCGCCCCATTGACACGATTTTCCCAGTCCTACCGGCGTGGAACAGGAGACAATTCGATGATCCACCAGTTCATTCTGGCGGCGCCCAAGCCGGGTATGACCGCACAGGAATTCCAGGACTACTGGGTGAATGTGCACGCCGTCCGGTACGCGGCGAAGATTCCGCAGATCCGGAAGTACATGGTCGACACCGTCGTCGACGTCGAGGGGAATCTCGGCTCACCGGCGCTCCCGCACCAGGGCATCGCCGAGATCTGGCTGGCCAACGACGAGGAGCAGCTTGCCTCGCTGCAGAGCGACGAGTTCCTGAACGGCGCCCGGCCCGACGAGCCCAACTGGGCCGCGTTCTGGCTGACCGTCGTGGTGGACGCCACGGCGCACGAGATCGTGCCCGGCCCGCCCCCGTCCCGCGACCGGGACTGGGTGAAGCTCACCGTGCTGATGAAGCGCCGCCCCGGGCTGGGCCTGGAGGACTACCGCAAGCGCAGCCTGGACGGCTACGCCGCCGAGGTGAGCGGCACCCCCGGTCTGCGCCGGTATCTGCACGCGCACACCCGCGACGGCGCCTACGTCTTCGGCGAGGCCGCGTTCGACTCCGTCGAGCAGCTCTGGTTCGACGACGTCGACGCGCTCCAGGAGGCGCTGCGCTCCCCGTACTTCACCGAGCGGGTGAAGGCGGCCCGGGACGAGATCGCGGACCCGAAGTACGTGTTCTCCGTCGCCGCGAAGGAGAACTGGATCATCGGCCCCGAGGCCCGCTGATCCCCCTGTCCGGGTGGCTGCGGCGCCGGCTCCGTCCACGGCCGCGCCCGGCCACCGACCCCGTACCGATTACCGAAGGAGCTGGCGTGGCCAGAAGGAACGCCCGGAAGATCCTCGTGATTCTGTCGGAGCACGGCTACTGGGGCGAGGAGCTCGTCGGGCCGCTGCACCACTTCGACCAGCGCGGCTACGAGGTCGTGTTCGCCACCCCGACCGGCAAGCGCGCGCACGCGCTGCCGCCGTCGATGGACCCCGAGTACGTCGACCCGCCGCTGGGCCGCTCGGTCACCTCCCAGGAGGTCGCCCGGATCACCCGGGAGCTCGACGACTCCAGCCGGCTGGACGACCCGATCGACCTCTCGGGCTGGCTGCCGGAGCGCCCGTACACCGCCGACGAGGACTACCTGCGCAAGCTCGAGGCGTACCACCGCGCGGTCGACACGGTGGCGGAGGAGCTGGAGGAGTACGACGCCCTGCTGATCGTGGGCGGTTCGGGCCCGATCGTGGACCTCGCCAACAACGAGCGGGTGCACGAGCTGATCCTGGCCTTCCTGCGCGCCGGGAAGCCGATCGGGGCCGAGTGCTACGGCGTCGCCCCGCTCGCGTTCGCCCGGGACTGGGAGGACCGCACGTCGATCCTGTGGGGCAAGCACGTCACCGGGCACTGCAAGGAGTACGACTACAAGGACGGCACCGGATTCCTGGGCACCGACTTCGTGATCGGCCCGCCGCCGTACCCGCTGGAGTACATCCTGCGCGACGCCACAGGCCCCGACGGCCGCTATCACGGCAATTTCGGCAAGGAGACCTCGGTGATCGTGGACTACCCGTTCATCACGGGCCGTTCCACTCCGGATTCCTATCCGACCGGCGAAAAGATGGTCGAGGTTCTCGAGGACGGTCTCCGCCGCTACGGCTGG
>KL568547.1:33970-35069 GCA_000715605.1 Streptomyces speibonae
GTTCTCGAGGACGGTCTCCGCCGCTACGGCTGGTAACGGCCGGGCGCGGTCACCGGTGTCTCAGCGAGAGAAGGAAGACATGGCCAGGCAGGGCAATGCGGCGATCATCGAGCAGTTCATCGCCGATGGAATTCCTTACATGTTCGGAAATCCGGGAACGGTCGAGCAGGGATTTCTGGACGCGTTGGAGAACTACGACGAACTCCAGTACGTCCTGACGCTGCAGGAGACGGTCGCCGCCGGCATCGCGGACGGCTACGCCCGCGCCACCGGCCGCCCAGCCCTGCTCCAGCTGCACAGCGGCGTCGGCCTGGGCAACGCGATCGGCATGCTCTACCAGGCGAAGCGCGGCCACTCACCGCTGGTCGTCGTCGCCGGTGAGGCGGGCGTGAAGTACGAGGCGATGGACGCGCAGATGGCGGCCGACCTGGTCGCCATGGCCCGCCCGGTGACCAAGTACGCGACCCGGGTGACCGATCCCGACTCGGTGCTGCGGGTCCTGCGCCGCGCCATGAAGACGGCGATGACGCCGCCGCGCGGTCCCGTCTTCGTCGCCCTTCCGATGGACGTGCTGGACGCGGTCACCGACGAACCGGTGGTGCCGAGCACGTTCCTGAGCACCGAGTCGCTGCCGGTGCCCTCGCTCGTGGAGCGGGCCGCGCGGCTGCTGTCGGGCGCCGAACACCCGCTCGTCCTGGTGGGCGACGGCGTCTCGGCCTCCGGCGGCCAGCAGGAACTGGCGCGGGTGGCCGAGCAGTTGGGCGCCGATGTGTGGGGCGTGGACTTCTCCGAGGTCAACCTGGACGCCCGGCACCCGCTCTACCGCGGCCAGCTGGGCCACATGTTCGGCGAGGTCAGCGCCGAGCGGGTGCGGGACGCCGACGCGGTGCTGATCGTGGGCACCTATGTGTTCCCCGAGGTGTTCCCGGAGCTGCGCTCGCCGTTCCGCGAGGACGCCCGGATCGTCCACATCGACCTGGACGGCTACGAGATCGCCAAGAACCACCCCGTCACCCTGGGTCTGGTCGCCGACCCGAAGGCCACGCTGGCCGCGCTGTCGGAGCGGCTGGAGGACACCCTCGGCGACGTGGACCAGATG
>KL568547.1:35251-41551 GCA_000715605.1 Streptomyces speibonae
TACCGGATGCGCGCCGCCCGCCACCTCCAGCGGCGCCGCAGCGAGCAGCCGGAGCGGCCGGCCGACGACGGCACCCTGCTCTCCGCGTTCCTGCGGGAGCTCGCCGACCGGGCGCCCGAGGACCTGATGGTGTTCGACGAGGCGCTGACGGCGGCCGGGCCGCTCAACGCCCATCTGCCCGGCCGGCTCCCCGGCCACTGGTTCTCCACCCGCGGCGGCTCGCTCGGCGTGGGCATCCCCGGCGCCATCGGCATCAAGCTGGCCCACCCGGACAGGACGGTGATCGGCTTCACCGGCGACGGCGGGTCGATGTACACGATCCAGGCGCTGTACACGGCCGTACGGCACGGCGTCGGCGCCAAGTTCGTGATCTGCAACAACCGCAGCTACAAGCTGCTGGACCTGAACATCGAGCAGTACTGGCGCGAGCGCGGCATCCCGCTGCACCCCCACCCGTCGCCCTTCGACCTGTCCCGGCCCGACCTGGGGTTCACGGACATCGCGCGCGGCTTCGGCGTGGACGGGGTGCGGGTCGACGACCGGGAGCAGGTGCCGTACGCGGTCAAGCGGATGCTCGCCGACGACAAGCCGTTCCTCATCGACCTGCGCACCACCGAGGGGGCCTGAGCCATGTCCGCAACACCGTCCCGGGACGGGGCGCTCACCGGCCGCCGCATCGCGGTGCTCGCCGAGAGCGACTTCTACGAGCCCGAGATCGCCTACTACCAGCGCCGGTTCGCCGAGGAGGGCGCCGAGGTCGACTTCCTGACCCGGCTGTGGGGCAACCGGGCGATCACCTTCACCGGTCACGAGTACCGGGCGCCGCTGACCGTCACCGGCGACCTGGAGGACCTCGACGACCGCCGGCTGCGCGGCTACGACGCGCTGATCGTGCCGTCCGGCATGGTCGCCGACCGGCTGCGCTACACCGAGGACATCGAGCGGCTGGCGCCCGCGACCGATCTGCTGCGGCGGGCGTTCGCCCGCTCCGGGATCGTCAAGGGGATCATCTGCCACGGCATGTGGCTGGCCGCGTCGATCCCGTACGTGGTCCGCGGCCGCAAGGTCGTCTGCCACAACAACCTCATCGGTGACGTGCGCAACATGGGCGCCACCTACGTCGACCAGGACGTCGTCGTCGACGGTGACCTGGTGACCGCGCGCACCGGCGACCACTGCCATCTGTTCGCCAGGACCATCATCGACGAGCTCGTGCTGCGAGGTGCGTGAGACATGACCGGCAACACCGGCACACCCGCCTTCACCTTCTCCGACACCGTCGCGGGCCGGGTCACCGGCTTCGACGCGGCCGCCCGCGAGGTCACCGTCGCCACCGCCGACGGCGGCGCCGTCACCGTGTCCCTGGACGGCGGTCCGAGCGCGGAGCTGCTGCGCAACCTGGGCGAGCCCTACCAGGACGCCTCGGGCCACATCGACGACCTGCTGACCGAGGGCCGCTTCCTGCTCGCGTACGGCATCTTCTACCCCAAGGGCGACGGCCTGCGGTTCGAGGCCAAGCGGCTGATCTTCACGGGGCGGGACGCCGACGACCACCGTTTCGAGGAGACCGGCTGGTGGATCCGGCAGATCCGGGAGATCGCCGCGTTCTACCGGCGGGCCCAGTTCGGCGAGGGGCCCGTCGACTTCACCGGCTACCGCACCGAGATACGGCTCAGCGGCGACAAGACCGCGAGCCATGTGCAGGAGACCGACACCATCTCCCGGCTGGTGTACGGCATGGCCTCGGCGTTCCTGCTCACCGGTGAGGACGGGTACCTGGAGGTCGCCGAGCGCGGCACCGAGTACCTGCGCGAGCACATGCGCTTCGTCGACACCGACGAGAACGTCGTGTACTGGTACCACGGGCTGAAGGTCGACGGGGAGACCGAGACCAAGCTGTTCACCTCGGAGTTCTCCGACGACTACGACGCCCTGCCGGCGTACGAGCAGATCTACGCGCTGGCCGGTCCGGTGCAGACGTACCGGATCACCGGCGACCCGCGGATCAAGGCGGACGCGGACGCCACCATCCGGCTGTTCGACCGCTTCTACCTCGACCCGGAGCACGGCGGCTACTTCTCGCACATCGATCCGATCCTGCTCAGCCCGGAGCACGAGTCGCTGGGTCCCAACCGGTCCCGCAAGAACTGGAACTCGGTCGGCGACCACGCCCCGGCGTATCTGATCAACCTGTACCTGGCGACCGGCGAGAAGTCCTACGCCGACATGCTGGAGTACACCTTCGACACCATCGCCGAACGCTTCCCGGACCCCGGCGACAGCCCGTTCGTCCAGGAGCGCTTCCACAAGGACTGGTCGCCCGACACCACCCACGGCTGGCAGCAGAACCGGGCGGTCGTCGGCCACAACCTCAAGATCGCCTGGAATCTGATGCGGATGCACTCGCTGCGTCCCAAGGAGCGCTATCTGGAGCTGGCCGCCGGCATCGGCGAGACCATGCCCGCGGTGGGCAGCGACCGCCGGCGCGGCGGCTGGTACGACGTGGTCGAGCGGCTGAAGGCGGACGGGGAGGACGTCTTCCGCTTCACCTGGCACGACCGCAAGGCGTGGTGGCAGCAGGAGCAGGCGATCCTGGCCTATCTGATCCTGCACGGCCTCACCCGGCGCGAGGACTTCCGCACCGAGGCCCGGGACGCGGAGTCCTTCTACAACGCCTTCTTCCTCGACCACGACGAGGGCGCCGTCTACTTCAACACCCTCGCCAACGGGCTGCCGTACCTGCTGGGGGTGGAGCGGCTCAAGGGCAGCCACTCGATGTCGATGTACCACTCGGCCGAGCTGTGCTACCTCGCCGCGGTCTACAACAACCTGCTGGTCAACCGGCGGCCGATGGACTTCTGGTTCAAGCCCGACCCGGCCGTGCTGCCCGACCGTGTGCTGCGGGTCGCCCCCGACCTGCTGCCGGCCGGCTCGGTCCGCGTCCACTCCGTGGAGATCGACGGCGAGCCGCACACCGACTTCCAGGCCGAGGCCCTGACCGTGCGCCTGCCCGAGACCTCGGGCCGGGTCAAGGTCAAGGTGCGCCTGGTCCCCGACTCCCGCCCGGAGGTGACGGGATGACCGTCAAGCTCACGTCCCGTATGGAAGGCGCCGCCTGTGTGGTCGCCCTGGAGGGGGAGGTCAACTCCACCACCTCCGGCGGTCTCCAGGCGCAGCTGCTGCCGTTCATCGGCCAGGAGGGAAGGGTCCTGATCGATCTGAGCGGCGTCAGCTACATCTCCAGCGCCGGTCTGCGCACGCTGCTGATCGTGCACCGCCGGGCCCAGCAGGTACGGGCCCGGGTGACCCTGGTCGGCCTGTCCGAGGAGGTGCGGTTCGTGATGTCGGCGACCGGCTTCCTGGACTTCTTCGAGGTCACCGACGACCTCGACGACGCGCTGGAACGTGCGGGCGGATGACCGTCGAGGACCTGCGCGAGCGCGTCGACGGCTATCCGACGCGCCGGATCAACGGCTACCGGGTGCGCGCGGGACGGCCCTTCCCGTACGGCGCCCACCCGGTGCCCGGCGGGATCACCTTCTCCGTGTACTCCGACCGGGCCACCTCGATGAGCCTGGTGCTCTTCGAGCGGGGCGCGAAACGGCCCGTCGCGGAGCTGCCGTTCCCGCCCGAGTTCCGGGTGGGCAGCGTGTACGCGATGACGGTGTTCGGCCTGGACGTCGAGAACCTGGAGTACGGCTTCCGCGCCGAGGGCCCCTTCGACCCCGCGGCCGGCGACCGGTTCGACGCGGCCAAGGTGCTCAGCGACCCGTACGCCCGGCTGGTGTCGGGCCGTGACGTGTGGGGTGCGGAGCCCGACTGGGACGACGTCTACCCCTACCGGGCGCGGATCCCGGACGACGACTTCGACTGGGGCGACGACACCCCGCCGGGCATCCCCACCGAGGACCTGGTCATCTACGAGACCCATGTGCGCGGCTTCACCCGGCACCCCTCCTCGGGGGTGTCGGCGCCGGGCACCTACGCGGGGCTGCGGGAGAAGATCCCGTATCTGCGGCGGCTGGGGGTGAACTGCGTCGAGCTGCTGCCGGTGTTCGAGTTCGACGAGCTCGACAACCCGCGCACCGATCCGCGCACCGGGGACCGGCTGTACAACTACTGGGGGTACAACACCGTCTCCTTCTTCGCGCCGAAGGCCGGGTACGCGGCCACCGGCCGCTTCGGTATGCAGGCCGACGAGTTCAAGTCGCTGGTGAAGGAGCTGCACCGGGCGGGCATCGAGGTCGTCCTGGACGTGGTGTTCAACCACACCGCCGAGGGCAACGAGCAGGGGCCGACGATCTCGTTCCGCGGCCTGGACAACGCGACGTACTACATGCTCACCCCGCGCGGGGAGTACTACAACTTCAGCGGCACCGGGAACACGGTGAACTGCAACCACCCGGTGGTGCGGGACTTCGTGCTGTCCTGTCTGCGGTACTGGGTCGCCGAGTACCACGTCGACGGGTTCCGCTTCGATCTCGCGGCGATCCTCGACCGGGCGCCGGACGGCACCCCGCTGCCCAATCCGCCGCTGCTGGAGCAGCTCGCCCACGACCCGGTGCTGCGGCACACCAAGCTGATCGCCGAGGCCTGGGACGCGGCCGGCCTGTACCAGGTGGGCCACTTCCCCAACTACGGCCGCTGGTCGGAATGGAACGGCAAGTTCCGGGACGCGGTGCGGCGGTTCGTCAAGGGCGACGCCGGTCTCGTCGGCGAGCTGGCCACCCGGATGGCCGGCTCCCCCGACCTGTACCAGGGCCGCACCTCCTCCGCGTCGGTCAACTTCGTCACCGCGCACGACGGCTTCACCCTCAACGACCTCGTCTCGTACAACGACAAGCACAACGAGGCCAACGGCGAGGGCGGCGCGGACGGCGCCGACGACAATCACAGCTGGAACTGCGGCGAGGAGGGCCCCAGCGCCGACCCCCACGTCCGCGCCCTGCGGATGCGGCAGATGAAGAACATGCTGCTGATCCTGCTCACCAGCCAGGGCGTGCCCATGCTGCTGGCCGGTGACGAGGTGGGCCGCACCCAGCTCGGCAACAACAACACCTACTGCCAGGACAACGAGCTGTCCTGGTTCGACTGGGGGCTCGCCGAGGGACCGACGGCCAACACCGAACTGCTGGAGTTCACGCGGGCGTTGATCGCCTTCCGGCGCGCCCATCCGGTGCTGCGCAGCGCCGGCCACCCCACCGGCTCGGACCGGGTGGGCAGCGGCCTGCCCGACATCAGCTGGCACGGGGTGCGCGCCGGCGCGCCGGACTGGTCGAGCCACTGCCGGGTGCTGGCGCTGATGCGCTGCGGCCGGCACGCCAAGGACGGCACCGAACCCGACGAGAACGTCTACCTCGCGGTCAACGCGCACTGGGAGGCGCACGACCTGGAGCTGCCCCGGCTGCCCGCCGGGGAGGTCTGGCACCTGTTCGCGGACACCTCCCAGGCCGCCGCCCACCCGCTCGGCGCCGAACCGGCGCTGGAGCACCCGGGGCGCTATCACCTCGGCCCGCACTCCGCGGTGATCCTCGTGGGGCGCTCCGCCGGCCCCCGCTGAACCCGCCCCGACGAGACCACACAAGGAGCCCGCCATGTCCTTCGACGTCAGGCTGAGGGTCGACGAACGCACCGCCGTCATCGACCTGTCCGGCGAACTCGACGCCGCGACCGCCCCCCGCTTCCACGAGACCATCGACGCCGCCGCCACCGCGGGCGCGATCGAGCTGGTGATCCACGCCAGGCAGCTGTCCTACCTGTCCAGCGCCGGACTGCGTTCGCTGGTCTTCGCCCGCCAGAAGATGGGCGACGACGTGCGCATCGCCGTCGTCGGCGCCCCCGAACCGGTCGCCAGGACCATACGGCTGGCCGGCTTCGACCACAGCATCCACCTCGTCGACGCGTGAGGGGGCGGCACCGTCATGGCCATCGACTACGGCCCGGCCTCCACCGGGGTCGCACACGGCGCACCGCCTCCCGTCGGGTTCGGCGCGGGCGCCGGCCCCGGGGCGGCCGTGATCAGGGTCCCGGCGGCGCTGGGCGCACTGGACCGGGTCGCGGCGTTCGTCCTCGACCTCGGGGAGCGCGCCGCGCTGCCGCACGACGCCCTCTACCGGCTGCGGCTGGCCGCGGACGAGCTGGCGACCAACATCGTCATGCACGGCTACCGCGGCTCCTCCGGCGAGATCACGGTGGACGGCGGTATCGACCCCGACCAGGTGTGGGTCCGCTTCCAGGACGACGCGCCGGCCTTCGACCCCCGGCAGGGCATGCGACCGCCCGCCCTGGACCAGCCGCTCG
>KL568547.1:41752-42829 GCA_000715605.1 Streptomyces speibonae
CCAGCCGCTCGCCGAGCGGCAGATCGGCGGCCTCGGCGTCTACCTCGCGTTCACCGCGGTGGACGTCTTCGCGTACGACCTGGTCGCGGGCCGCAACGTGAGCACCCTCGTGATGCTGCGCCGTGCCGAGCCACGCCCACCGGGCGGCACCGACGCCGGCCACGAGCCGACTGAGTAGACGAGGCGGAGATGGCGCAGACGAAGGTGCTGGTTCTGGACGAGCATCACCGGGTGCCCGCACAGCTGCGCGGCGCCCTGGAGCGCGTGGGCGCCGAGGTGCAGGTGCGCAGCCCCGGCGAGGTGCTCACCGCGCCGGGGCGGCTGCCCGAGGTGACGGTGCTGCTGGCGTCCGCGGGACTGGCCCCGCACACCGTGCGGGCGGTGGCCCGCCGGCTCGACGACGAGGGACAGCAGCCCTCGGTGGTGGCGTTCGCGGAGCACGACCTGCACCTGCTCGACCAGCACGTGCTCGCGGGCGCCGACTACCTCGCCCCGCCGTTCCACCCGGACCTGGTGCGGGCGCGGCTGCGGGACTGCCACGAGCGGGCCGAGTTCAGCCGGACGATGGAGGACGTCGCGGCCCACGCCGAACTGCTCAGCTACGAGCGGGAACTGGAGATCGGCCGGGAGATCCAGCTCGGCTTCCTGCCCGACGCGCTGCCCAGCCCGAAGGACTGGGAGATCCATGTGCGGTTCCGGCCCGCGCGGACCGTCGCCGGTGACTTCTACGACGTGTTCGAGATCGTCAACCGGCGCCGGCTCGCGCTGGTGGTGGCGGACGTCTGCGACAAGGGCGTGGGGGCCGCGCTGTTCATGGCGCTGATCCGCTCGCTGCTGCGGCACACCGCGGAGCAGAGCGGGCTGCAGAGCCTGATCGCCGCCGAGCTGATGGGCGAGGAGGCCGGCTGGGCGGAGCACAGCCGCGCCATCCCCGTGGTGGGCGCGACGCCGCTGCTGAACGCCGTGGCGGGCACCAACAACTACCTGACCCGCAACCACATCAGACAGGGCTACTTCGCCACCATGTTCTTCGCCGTCCTGGACCTGTCTCTTATACACATCTCTGATGGCGCGAGG
>KL568547.1:43060-44964 GCA_000715605.1 Streptomyces speibonae
CTCGGTGCCGGCGGCGCGGAGCCGGTGCTGCTGGCGCCCACCGGGCCCGCCGTGGGGGTGATCCCGGACGTCGACTTCGCCCTCGGCTACGCCCGGATCGACCCCGGCGACACGCTCTTCATCTACACCGACGGGGTCACCGAGGCCCGCGCGCCCGGCGGCGAGTTCTTCGGCGAGGAGGAGATGGTCCGGCAGCTGAGCGAGGCCGCGGTACGGGGCGAGGAGCTCCTCGACCACATGGACGGCGCGCTCAGCGCGTTCGTGGGACGGGCCGAGCAGTCCGACGACATCACCATGATGGCCGTCCACTGGAACCCGCCCGGAGCACGTACCGCCTGACCAGCCGCCGCACCGGCGGATCTTCGACCTTCGGCAACCGGGTGGAGACCATGTCGCAGATCATCACCGTGCACTCCTATCGGGGAGGCACCGGCAAGTCGAGCACGGCCGCCAACCTCGGGCTGCTGCTGGCGGCCTCCGGCCACCGGGTGGCGCTGGTGGACACCGACATCCACACGCCCGCCCTGGACGTGATGCTGGGCGGGGCGGGCACCCAGGTGCGCCGTTCGCTGAGCGACTACCTGATCGGCCGCTGCGAGATCGAGGACGCGGTGTACCCGGCGGACACGGACGCCGGGCACGACGGCTTCTTCCTGGTGCCGGCCCGCAGCAGGTCCGCGGCGGCGGCCGAGATCCTGGGCCGCGGCTACGACGTGGGACTGCTGCGCGAGGGCTTCGACCGGCTCATCGACTCCCTCGCCCTGGACGTGCTCCTGCTGGACACCCACGCCGGGTTCAACAACGAGACGGTGACGGCGATCGCCGGCTCCGACGCCCTGGTGGTGGTGACCCGCGCCGACCGGCTCGACCTGGCCGGCGCCCGGGAGACGGTGTCGCTGGCGGGCCGGCTGGGCGGCGCCCGGCTCACCGTGGCGGTGAACATGGCGCCCGGCGGCACGGTCCACGACCGGCTGCACAGCGAGGTGGAGGAGGCCTACGCCACGAAGGTGTCGGCCGTCCTGCCGTACACCCCGGAGATGGTCTCGCTCGCCGGGGAGCGGCTGTTCAGCACCGCCTACCCGCACCACCCGCTGGTGGCGGGCTACCGCCGGATCATCTCCGACGTCAGCAACGGCACCACGGCGATCCGCCGTTGACCCCCCACTGCAAGCGAAGCGACGACCGCACCAGGGTGCGAGGAGGCACATGATGCAGCAGAAGCCCGCCGCCGGGCGTTTCGCGCCGTCCGTGGGACGCATTCCCGTGGTCGACGTGCGGCCCGAGGTCGACGGCGGACGCCGGCCCGCGCGTGCCGTGCCGGGCGAGCTCTTCGAGGTCTCGGCGACGGTGTTCCGGGAGGGCCACGACGCGGTCGGCGCCAACGTCGTGCTGACCGGTCCCGACGGCGCCGAGGGCGAGTGGACGCCGATGCGGCTGCTCGCCCCCGGCACCGACCGGTACGCGGCCGGGGTGCGCGCCGAGCGGGAGGGCGACTGGACCTTCCGGGTGGAGGCCTGGTCCGACCCGGTCGCGACCTGGCGGCACGCGGCCGATGTGAAGGTGCCCTCCGGCATCGACGTGGAACTGACGCTCCAGGAGGGCGCGCTGCTGCTGGAGCGCGCCGCCGACTCCTTCACCGCGCGCGAACGCGCCCCGCTGACCACCGCCGCGCGCACCCTGCGCGACACCCGGCTGTCCCCGGAGAAGCGGCTCGCCGCCGCGTCCGGGCCGGTGGTGACGGCCCTGCTGAACGCCCGCCCGCTGCGCGAACTCGTCACCCGGTCGCGGGAGTTCCCGCTGCGCGTGGACCGCGAGCGGGCCCTGTACGGCGCCTGGTACGAGATGTTCCCGCGCTCCGAGGGCGCCTTGGTGCCCGCCGCCGGCACCGGCACGGCGGCCGAGCC
>KL568547.1:45155-47229 GCA_000715605.1 Streptomyces speibonae
CCCTGCGCCCCGCCGCCAAGCGGCTCGAGGCCGTCGCCGACATGGGCTTCGACGTGGTGTACCTGCCCCCGGTGCACCCCATCGGCACCACCCACCGCAAGGGCGCCGACAACGCGCTCGTCGCGGGACCCTACGACCCCGGCTCGCCGTGGGCGATCGGCTCGGCCGACGGCGGGCACGACGCGATCCACCCGGACCTGGGCACCCTCGACGACTTCGACCACTTCGTCGGCCGGGCCGGCGAACTGGGTCTGGAGGTCGCCCTGGACTTCGCCCTGCAGTGCTCCCCGGACCACCCGTGGCTCACCGAGCACCCCGAGTGGTTCCGGCGCCGCGCGGACGGCTCCCTCGCCCACGCCGAGAACCCGCCGAAGAAGTACGAGGACATCCACCCCGTCGACTTCGACACCGACCCCGACGGACTGCACGCGGAGTGCCTGCGGATCCTGCGCCACTGGATGGCCCACGGGGTGCGGATCTTCCGCGTCGACAACCCGCACACCAAACCCGTCGGTTTCTGGGAGCGGCTGATCGACGCGGTGCACGCCACCGACCCGGACGTGCTGTTCCTCGCCGAGGCGTTCACCCGCCCGGCGATGCTGCACACCCTGGCCCGGATCGGCTTCCACCAGTCGTACACGTACTTCACCTGGCGCAACTCCAAGGTGGAGGTGGAGTCCTATCTGTCGGAGCTGGCCGGGCTCGGCGGGGAGGAGGCGGCGGCGTATCTGCGCCCCAACCTCTTCGTGAACACCCCCGACATACTGCACGCCTACCTCCAGTACGGCGGCCGCCCGGCGTTCGCGGTGCGGGCCGTGCTGGCCGCCATGGCCGGGCCGACGTGGGGCATGTACGCCGGCTACGAGCTGTACGAGAACGTGCCGGCCGGGCCGGGCAGCGAGGAGTACCTGCACTCGGAGAAGTACCGGTACCGGCCGCGGGACTGGGAGGCGCACGAGGCCGCCGGTGACTCCCTGGCCCCGCTGGTGCGCACCCTGAACGCGCTGCGCCGCGCCCACCCCGCCCTGCACCAGCTGCGCAACCTGCGCTTCCACCACACCGACAACGACGCCGTCGTCTGCTTCTCCAAGCGCGACGACACCGACTGGGTCCTGGTCGTCCTCAACCTCGATCCGCACGGGGTGCGCGAGGCGACGGTCTCCCTGGACCTGCCCGCCCTCGGCCTGGACCGCTCCGACACCTTCGCGGTGTGCGACGCGCTGTCCGGCGAGACCTGGCAGTGGGGCCGGGACAACTACGTACGCCTGGACCCGCAGCAGCACGTGGCCCACATCCTCACCGACGGGAACCCGCAGCCGTGACCACCGCACCGCACGCACCGGCCCTGACCGCCACCGCCCGCAAGCGGCTCGTCACCGGCGAGACCAGCGACCCGCACGCCCTGCTCGGACCGCACCCGGCCGAGGGCGGTGTGCTGTTCCGGGTGCTGCGGCCGCTGGCCCGCGCCGTGAGGATCACCGACCCGTCGGGCGGGACGCTGCTGGAACTGCGGCACGAGGGCGAGGGGGTGTTCTCCGGGCTGCTGCCGCTGCCCGAGGCGCCCGACCACCGGGTGTCCGCCGACTACGGCGGGCACGTCCACACCTACGACGACCCCTACCGCTTCCCGCCCACCCCCGGCGAGCTGGACCTGCACTTGATCCGGGAGGGGCGGCACGAGGAGCTGTGGCGGGTGCTCGGCGCCCGCGTCCGCACCCACGACGCCGGCTGGGGCCCGGTGAGCGGCACCTCGTTCGCCGTGTGGGCGCCGAACGCGCGCGCCGTGCGGGTGGCCGGCGACTTCAACGTGTGGGACGGCCGCGCCCACCCGATGCGCTCGCTGGGCGCGAGCGGGGTGTGGGAGCTGTTCGTGCCGGGCGTCGCCGAGGGCTGCCGCTACAAGTACGAGATCCTCACGCCGGACGGGCGCTGGATCCTCAAGGCCGACCCGCTGGCCGCGCACGCCGAGGCGGCGCCCGGCACCGCCTCCCTGGTGCACGCCTCCCGGCACCGCTGGGGCGACGCGGACTGGATGGCGCGGCGGGCCGCGGCGGCCCCGCACCGGGAGCCGATG
>KL568547.1:47420-47866 GCA_000715605.1 Streptomyces speibonae
CGTGTACGAGCTGCACCTCGGTTCCTGGCGGCCGGGGCTCGGCTACCGGCAGCTGGCGCAGGAACTGCCCGCGTACGTCAAGGCGCTGGGCTTCACCCACGTGGAGTTCCTGCCGGTCGCCGAGCACCCCTTCGGCGGCTCCTGGGGCTACCAGGTCACCTCCTACTACGCGCCCTCCTCCCGGCTGGGCTCCCCCGATGACTTCCGTCACCTGGTGGACGCGCTGCACCGGGCCGGCATCGGCGTCATCGTCGACTGGGTGCCGGCCCACTTCCCCCGGGACGACTGGGCGCTGGCCCGCTTCGACGGCACCCCGCTGTACGAGCACCCCGACCCGCGCCGGGGCGAGCACCCCGACTGGGGCACCCTCGTCTTCGACTACGGCCGCAACGAGGTGCGCAATTTCCTGGTCGCCAACGCCCTGTACTGGTGCGAGGAGTTCCACG
>KL568547.1:48085-50071 GCA_000715605.1 Streptomyces speibonae
ACTCGCGCCCCGACGGCCAGTGGCTGCCCAACGCCTACGGCGGAAGGGAGCATCTGGAGGCCGTGGAGTTCCTCCAGGAGGTCAACGCCACGGTGGCCCGCCGCTGCCCCGGCGCGGTGACCGTCGCCGAGGAGTCCACGGCCTGGGACGGGGTGACCCGGCGCACCGACGAGGGCGGGCTCGGCTTCCACCTGAAGTGGAACATGGGCTGGATGCACGACTCCCTGTCGTACATGGCCAAGGACCCCGTGCACCGGCAGTACCACCACCACGCCATGACCTTCCCCTCGGTGTACGCCCACGCCGAGAACCATCTGCTGCCGGTCTCGCACGACGAGGTGGTCCACGGCAAGGGCTCGCTGCTGACGAAGATGCCCGGGGACCGCTGGCGTCAGCTGGCCGACCTGCGTGCCTACCTGGCGTTCATGTGGGCCTTTCCCGGCAAGCAACTTCTCTTCATGGGGCAGGAGTTCGCGCAGGACACCGAGTGGTCCCACGACCGGAGCCCGGACTGGTCGCTGCTGCGGCACGGCGCGCACGCGGGGGTGCGCGACCTGGTCCGCGACCTGAACCGGGTCTGTCTCGGCGACCCGGCGCTGTGGAGCCTGGACACCTCCCCGGAGGGGTTCCGCTGGCTCGACGCCGACGCGGCACAGGACAACGTGTACTCCTTCGCCCGCTTCGGCGCCGGCGGCGAAGTCCTCGTCTGCGTCTTCAACTTCCAGCCCGCACCCCGCCACGGCCACCGGATCGCGCTGCCGCACGCCGGTGACTGGACGGAGGTGCTCAACACCGACGACACGGCCTACGGCGGCAGCGGGGTGGTGCACCGGGGACCGGTACGGGCCTCGGACACGCCCCTGCACGGCTTCCCGGCGAGCGCCGGGATCACCCTGCCGCCGCTGGGGGCGGTGTGGCTGCGGCCCGCGTGAACCCGCGAGCGACGAACCGCCGAGCGACCCGAAGGAGACGACCGTGCCCGCACCGCGTCTGAGGACCACCCCGCTGCCGGGGATCGGGGTGCAGTACGAGCTCACCACCCGCAAGCAGGACACCCTGTCCGTGATCGCCCACCGCGACGGCACCCGCACCCTCAACGTCCACCACGACGACGACCCCGACTCCTGCGGCCTGGCGCTGCAACTGACCGGGGCCGAGGCGCTGAGCCTCACCGACGCCCTGCTCCCCCACCACAACAGCCCGAACCTGCTGCACACCAGCGACTTCGGGCTGCTCGCGGAACGCGTCACGATCACCGGCACCTCGCGCTGGAACGGGCGCACCCTGGGCGAGACGCAGATGCGCACCCGCACCGGGGCGTCGATCGTCGCCGTGATGCGCCGGGCGCACGCCATCCCCTCCCCGGGGCCGGAGTTCCGGCTGCGCGGCGGCGACACGGTCATCGTGATCGGCACCCGGGAGGGCGTCGACGGCGCGCACGAGATCCTCGAGCGGACGTGATGCCGTGCACTCGGCCGTGTTTCTGATGGAGTTCGGCGCCGTCGTGCTGGCGCTCGGCCTGCTGGGCCGGTTCGCCGTACGCATGAGGGTGTCGCCCGTCCCGCTGTATCTGCTCGCCGGGCTGGCGTTCGGGCACGGCGGGCTGGTGCCGCTGGGCGGCAGCGAGGAGTTCATCGAGGTCGGCGCGGAGATCGGCGTCGTGCTGCTGCTGCTCCTGCTGGGGCTCGAGTACTCCGCGGGCGATCTGGTCGGGCATCTGCGGGTGCACGCCCCGGCCGGGGTCGTCGACTTCCTGCTGAACGCCCTGCCGGGCGCGGCGGCGGCCCTGCTGCTCGGCTGGGGTCCGGTGGCGGCGGTGGTGCTCGCCGGAGTCACCTGGGTGTCGTCGTCCGGGGTGATCGCCAAGGTGCTCGGGGACCTCGGCCGGGTGGGCAACCGGGAGACCCCGGTGATCCTCAGCGTGCTGGTGCTGGAGGACCTGGCGATGGCGGTGTACCTGCCGATCCTCACCGCCCTGCTGGCCGG
>KL568547.1:50260-52439 GCA_000715605.1 Streptomyces speibonae
TGTGTATAAGAGACAGCTGCTGGCCGGTGCCGGCTGGGCGGCGGGCGGACTCACCCTCGCCGTCGCGCTCGCCGCGGTCGGCACGGTGCTGCTGGCCGCGGTCCGCTACGGCAGGGTGATCTCCCGGTTCATCTCCAGCGAGGACCCCGAGAAGCTGCTGCTGGTCGTGCTCGGCCTGACGCTGCTGGTCGCGGGCGTGGCGCAGCGGCTCCAGGTGTCGGCGGCGGTGGGGGCGTTCCTGGTCGGCATCGCGCTGTCCGGGGAGGTCGCCGAGCACACCCACCATCTGCTGATGCCGCTGCGGGACCTGTTCGCCGCGGTGTTCTTCGTCTTCTTCGGGCTGAGCACCGACCCCGCCACCATCCCCCCGGTGCTGGGGCCCGCGCTCGTGCTGGCCGCGGTCACCGTCGCCACCAAGATCGCCACCGGCCACTGGGCGGCCGGGCGCGCCGGGCTCGGCGAACGCGCCCGGTGGCGGGCGGGCGGCGCGCTGGTCGCCCGCGGCGAGTTCTCCATCGTCATCGCCGGCCTCGCCGTCGCCGCCGGCATCGAACCCTCGCTGGGCCCGCTGGCCACCGCGTACGTGCTGCTGCTCGTGGTCCTCGGACCGCTCGCGGCGCGCTGCACGGAGCCGCTGGCCCTGCGTGTCAGGGCCGCCCTGTCGTCCGACGGGCCGTCCCCCCTTCCCACCACCACACCTCTCAAGGAAAGCGAGAAGAGCACACCATGACCAACGACATCAGCACCCAGGGAGCGGCGGACCGGGCGGCCGGGGCCGCCGAGCGGAACATGGCCCTGGTCGACCGGTTCTTCCAGGCCTACGCCGCCTACGACCTGGAGACCATGCGCAACGAGATCCTCTCCCCCGACGTGCGCTGGCACATCCCCGGGCGGCACCCGCTGTCCGGCACGCACGAGGGCGTGGACGAGGTCATCGCCTTCTTCGACCGGCTCGGCCAGGCCAAGTTCAAGGCCGACCGGCTCTACTTCGGCGCCGACGAGAACTACGTGGTCGACGTGCACCGAGGCTGGAGCGAGACCGGCGACGGCGGCGACATCGACATGACCTGGGTCCTTCTCTGGCGGATCGAGAACGACCGGGTCGTGGAGGCCACCAACTTCGCGCAGGACCAGCCGTCGGCGGACGCCTTCTTCCACCGCACCTTCCGGCTGGCGCCGGTATCGCAGCGGCTCGTGTGACCCGCCGGCACACCGAGGCGCACCTCACCCATCAGGAGGCATGAGGCATGGCAACACACACGGACACCGGGCGCACCCGCGCGGTCCTCGAGGCGTGGTTCGACGCGATCGGCCGCGGCGACCTCGAGCAGATCATCTCGACGCTCTCGCCGTCCGTCGTCTTCGACCTGCCGAAGGACGAGTGGAACTCGATCATCGGCTACGTCGGACGGCACGTCGGCCGCGACGCGGTCGCGGAGGCGTTCCGCATCCGCGCGGAGGAGACCGAGGTCGTCGAGTACGAGCTCAGGGAGCTCGTCGCCGAGGGCGCGGTGGCCTACGCCCGGATCTACACCAAGGCGTTCCACACCCGTACCCGGGTGCCCTTCGAGATCGAGGACAGCCACCGGCTGGAGCTCGACGGGCAGGGTCAGATCATCCGCTGGAAGGTGTTCTTCGACCCGGACGGCGAGGTCGCGGCGTTCAAGGCCGACCTGGACGAGCGGCTGCTGGCCGCCGTGCGGGCGCGCGACCTGGCGGAGGTCCGCTCGCTGCTGGGCCACGGCGGCGACCCCGACCGGCGCGACCCCGGAACAGGTCTGACGACCCTGCAGACCGCGGCCGGACTGGGCGCGGCGGACATCGTACGGGAGCTGATCGCGGCCGGCGGCGACGTGTTCACCGCGGACAGCCGGGCCGGGGCCACCGCCCTGCACAAGGCGGTCCAGGGCGGCGACCTGGACACCGTCAGGGCGCTGGTGGAGGCGGGCGCCTTCGTGGACGCCCCGGCCGCCACCACCGGCCACACCCCGCTGATGGACGCCCTCTGGTACAAGTGGCCGGACGTCGCCGGATACCTGCTGTCGGTGAACGCGGGCGTGGAACTCTCCACGCACTACGGGTTCTCCATGCGGCAGCACTTCGAGTACGAGCTCAACGTCAACACCCGCGGCAAGGAGCAACTCCTCGAGGCGGAACGGCTGCTGAAGGAGCGTACGGC
>KL568547.1:52668-55693 GCA_000715605.1 Streptomyces speibonae
CCGCGGTCGCGGCGGGAGACACCGAGGCGGCGCGGGCCCGGCTGCGGGAGGGCGCCGAGGTCGACCGGCGCTTCCCCGTCGTCAACGGCTTCAACGACGCCCACACGCCGCTGCTGGTGGCGTGCCGGGACGGCCACGAGGACATCGTGCGCGAGCTGCTCGCGGCCGGCGCCGACGTCAACGCCACCGAGCCGACCTTCGGCGCGGTGCCGCTGCACAAGGCGGTCTACAACGGGCACGCCGGCATCACCCGGCTGCTGGTCGGGGCCCCGGGGATCGACCTCGACTTCCGGGGCGCCACCAACGGCTACTCGCCGCTGCACGACGCGCTGTGGCACGGCTACGAGGAGTGCGCCACCGTCCTGATCGAGGCCGGCGCGCGCACCGATCTGACCGGGCACGACGGCAAGACCCCGTACGACATCGCCGTCGCCACGTTCGGCGCGGAGCACCCGCTGTCCCGCCGGCTCGCCCCGGCGGACTGAGGGAGCACCGTCGCCCCCTGCGGGCGGCCGGTCCGCCGCCGGCGGGCCGGCCGCCCGTGTCCCGCTCGTCCGACGGCCCCCGATCCCCCGAGGGAGTCCCCATGACCGCACGTTCCCCGCAGACCGCGTTACGCACCCCGCCCGGCCGCGCGCCGGCGGACGCCGCCCGTACGGCGGTGATCACCGGCGCGTCCGGCGGCATCGGCGCCGCGCCCGCCCGCCGGCTCGCGGCGTCCGGCGCCTCGGTCGCGCTGCTGGCCCGCAGGCCCGACGCCGTCGAGGAGGTGACGCGGGACATCACGGCCGGCGGCGGCACCGCCGTGTCCGTGGTGTGCGACGTCGCGTCCCCCGACGATCTGGCCCGGGCCGCCGATCATGTGGCGCGGCACCTGGGCCCGGTCGACCTGCTGGTCAACAATGCCGGAGTGATGCACTCCTCGCTCGTCGCGGAAGCGCGCGCGGAGGAGTGGCGGACCATGGTCGACACCAACGTCCTCGGTGTCCTGTACACCACGTCCGCCTTTCTGCCCGCGCTCACCCGGGCCGCCCGGTCCGGGAGACGGGCGGACATCGTCAACGTCTCGTCGATCGCGGGCACCGCCATGTTCGCTCCCGGTTTCGCCGTCTACAACGCCACCAAGGCCGCGGTGAGCGCGCTGTCCGCGACGCTGCGGGCGGAACTGCTCGCCGACGGCATACGCGTCACCGATCTGCGCCCGGGGCTGGCCGCCACGGAGGTCGGCCGTCATCTGCCGCAGGACGTGCTGGACGGCTTCCACCAGGAGCACCGGGCGCTGAGCCCCGAGGAGATCGCCGACGCCGTCGTCTTCGTGACGGACCGGCCGGGCCATCTCACGGTGCCCTCCCTCGTGGTCACCCCGCTGACGCAGTAACTCCCGGCCGCTGTCCCGTTCCCGGTGCCGGCCGACGGCACCGGGATTCCGTCGTGCACGCACACACCCTCTACTCGAAAGGAGGCCGCATGGCATCCCAGGAAGCCGTGCGCCCGACCGCACCCGTCGCCGTACCCCCGGAGTCCGAACGCCGCCGCAGGTGGGCGCTGGTGCTGCTGGCCGCCGCCCTCGCGCTCGACGTGAGCGGGGTGGCCGTCATCAACTCCGCGCTGCCCTCCATCGGCGAGCGCTTCGACGCCTCGGGCGCGACGCTCCAGTGGACCATGACCGCCTACGCCATCACCTTCGCCGGTGTGCTGCTGCTGGGCGGCAGGGCCGCGGACATCCTCGGACGGCGGCGCGTCTTCGCCGTCGGCATCGCGCTGTTCGCCGTCGCGTCGCTCGGCGCGGCCCTCGCCCCCGCCCTGCCGGTGCTGATCGCCGCGCGGGCCGTGCAGGGCGTGGGGGCGGCGCTGTCCGGCCCGGCGTCCCTGGCGCTGCTCGGCCAGATCTTCCCGGAGGGCCCGGCACGCAACCGGGCCCTCGCCGTGTACGCGGCGACCGGGGCGAGCAGCTTCAGCGCCGGGCTGGTCGCGGGCGGGGTGCTCACCGACCTGTTCGGCTGGCGCTCGGTCTTCGCCGTCAGCGTGGTGGCGGCCGCCCTGGTGCTGAGCGTCGTACGGCTGCTGCTGCCCGCGGACACCCCGCAGCGGGCCTCGCTGGACCTGCCGGGCGCGCTGCTCGTCACGGTGGGGCTGGGGCTCACGGTGTACGGCGTCACCAACGGCAGCGACCACGGCTGGGGCGAGCCGACCACCCTGACCGCGCTGGTGCTGGCGGCCGCGGCGCTGGCCGGTTTCGTGGTGCGCGAACAGCGCGCGGCGGACCCGCTGCTGCCGTTGCAGATCTTCCGCAGCAACCCGGTGAAGGCGGCCACGGTGACCGGTGCCGCGTACTACACGGGCGTCAGCGGGCTGCTGTTCTTCGCGCCGCTGTACATGCAGGACATGCTCGGCTACTCGGCCTTCGAGTCCTCGCTGGCGGTGGTGCCCATGGGTCTGATCGTCGTCGTCAGCTCCCACCTCACGGGCCGTCGGATCACCCCCGCGCACTACAAGCCGCTGATGGCGGCCAGCCTGCTGCTGATCGGCGCGGGGGTCGCCCTGTGGGCGCTGACCCCGCAGGACGGCTCGTACGTCACGCACATGCTGCCGGGCATCGCGGTGATGAGCGTGGGCCAGGGCATCGGCTTCGGTGCGATGACCGCCGCGACCCTGGAGGGCCTGCCCGCCCACCGGCACGGCGTCGCGGGCGCGGTGAACGTCACCGCCCAGCAGGTGGGCAGCAGCGTGGGCGTGGCCGTCCTGGTCGCGGTCGCCACGGCCTCGGGCGACACCGACCGCCTGGCCGGCTACCACACGGCCTACCTGACCGCGGCCGCCGTCACCTGCCTGACCGCCCTCCTGATCCTGACCCTCCCCTTCCCGAAACCCACCAACTCCTGACCCCTGCGACCCCAAAAGGGGACCGTCCCGACAGGACGGTCCCCTTTTTTCCGCCGCTCCCGCGGACAGCCACCCCCTCCGCTCCCGCGGCCCGCGGCCGCTCTCCGCGGGCAGTCGTGCCTCCCCCAGTGCCTGAAGGGCC
>KL568547.1:55876-61759 GCA_000715605.1 Streptomyces speibonae
GCGGGCAGTCGTGCCTCCCCCAGTGCCTGAAGGGCCTGGGGAGAAGCCGAGAGCGGGGGAGGCACCCCGCTGGCGCCGGGCTGCGCGACTTCCCCCGGCCCACACCAACGCCGGTGCCCGAGGACACCGGCGTTGCTACGGCCCGGATTCAGCTCCGGCTGTGTGCCAGCACCTCCGTCGGCTGCGCGTCCCCCGCGGGGGACGACACCGCACCCGGCGCCGTCAGATACCGCGTCGCCCACACCGCCGGCAGCGCCACCACCAGCGCGATCATCGCCACCAGTGGCACCTCCTCCGCGCCGTACGACGACAGCGCCCAGCCCCCCAGCGCCGCGCCCAGCGCGATCCCCGCGTTCGCCGCCGACGCGCCCAGCGTCGCCGCGAGGTCCCGGCCCTCGCCGGCGAGGGAGATCACCCGCAGCTGGAGGGAGGGCGTGACGCCGAAGCCCACCAGTCCCCAGACCGCCAGCAGCACCCCCGCCAGGACGGCGTTGGTCCCGAAGACCCACAGCGCACCCAGCGTCGCGACGAGGACGACGTTGCCGACCAGCAGCGTGTTCGAGGGATCCCGGTCGGCGAACCGTCCGCCGCCGAACGTGCCGATCGCGCTCGCGACACCGAAGAGCAGCAGGAACGCGCCCACCGCCCCGGACGGGATCCCGGTGACGTCCTCCACGTACGGGGTGAGATACGTGAAGGCGACGAACTGCGAGCCCATCAGCAGCAGATACGTGCCCAGCATGGCCAGCACCCGGGGCGCGAAGGCGTGCCGCGCCTGCGCGCGGAGTTCGCCCGTGCCGGAGGTGGTGACGGCCGGCACGGTGAGCAGCACGGCGAGCAGGGCGAGCAGGCCGAGGACGGCGACGCCGAGGAACGTGGCCTGCCAGCCCAGGTTCTGCCCGAGGACCGTACCGACGGGGACGCCGAGCACCGTGGCCACGGAGATGCCGCCGAAGACCAGGCCGACGGCCTGGCCCCGGTGCTCGGGGGCCACCAGCCCGGTCGCGACGGTCGTCGCCGCGCCGACGAACAGCCCGTGCAGGGCACCGCACAGCAGCCGGGCGACGAACACCAGCCCGAACACCGTGCCGGCGACGGCCCCGACGTTGCCGGCGACGAACACCGCCAGGGTGAGCCACAGCAGCGTGCGCCGGGGCAGCCGCATGGTCGCCGCGGTGAGCAGCGGACCGCCCAGCGCGATGCCCAGCGCGTAGGCGGTGACGAGGAGTCCGGCGGTGCCCTCGGAGATGCCCAGGTCGTCGGCGATGAGGGTCAGCACACCCACGATGACGAGCTCCGCCGTACCGATGACGAACGCGCCCAGCCCCAGCGTGGCCAGGGCCAGGCGGTTGCCGCGTCCGCCGCCGGACGGGACGGGCCGGCTCCCGGCGGCCGCCATCAGGCGTACTCCAGGTCGAGCTGCCCGATGAGGCCGTCCCGCTCGGTGAACTCGTAGGTGGCGCGGAAGCCGTCGCCGCTCTCCCCGCGGTGCGCGAACCGCAGCAGCAGTGTGGTGCCGTCGCTCTTGGGGGTGTCGTCGAGGACGGTCAGCCGGCCGCCGATGACCTCGTCGGCGGCCCACTGACGGATCTCCTCCCGGCCCCGGAAGGTGCGCCCGGGCTCGTTGAGCACGGCGTCCTCGTGGAACGCGGCGGCGAGCGCCTCGACGTCCTCGGCGGCCACGGCGTCCACATAGCGCTGGGCGACGGGGTTGTTCGCGGGCTTGCCGGACTTCCCGGCGCTCCCGGAACCGGCGGCGGACGCGGACGCGGTCACCCGTGTCCCGGCGTCGTCGGCCGGGGTGTCGTCGTCGGAGCCGGAGCAGGCCGTGAGCAGCGCGGCCGTCACGGCGAGTGGGGCGATGATGCGGTGGCGCATTGTCTTCTCCCGAAGCTGTGGAGAAACGCGGACGGATGCCGTCGGCGCCCTCAGACCTTGTAGCGCTGCTTGACGTCGTCGGCGAAGCCCAGGTAGTCGCGGAGCGGCCACACCTGCTCGAACTCCAGGTACTCGCGCATCGGCAGCCGGCCGAGCGCGGTCCGGTCGAGTTCCTCGGCGTCCGGCGAGTCGATGATGGCGATGACGCGCTTCTGCGCGGCGACCTTCCAGATGCCCACGCAGAAACCCGAGTCGACGGTCTCCTGGGCGTGTTCCGCTTCGTCCTGCTCGATCTCCCAGAGTTCGTCGAGGGATATACGGCCTTCGTGGTTCCACTTCATCTGGACATAGAAGAGCACGGCAACTCCCTTTTCTCGACAGGCCGGTTCCGGCACGAGAACCGGGACCGGGTTTCCGTAGCAGGATGGGAGAGAAAACGTCCGGCGGCCAAGGAACGTATTTCTACTATCTGACCTCTCCGGGAATTCCCCGGCAGATGTCACCGCTCCGTACGGTCCAGCGGTGATCGCTGTAGAGGGCGGTGACAATCACCAGTCCGAGGAAGGCGACTTCGACGACGGCCGCCAGATAATGCCCCACCGGAACGGCCAGGGCGGCGACGCACGCGGCCACGTAATGGAACCGCTGCGGGCCGATCTTGAGAATGCCGTGGAACCAGGCGATTCCGGCGAGGTAGAGGGAGACACCGCCGGCCAGCGCCAGGGACGGTGTCAGCGGGAGCACCCCGAAGGGCTCGGTGATCGTCTTCTTGATGGCCGCCGCGATCAGGATGAGCCCGAGGAGCATCGGGATGTGGGCGTAGAAGAAGGCGGACAGCGCCAGCGCCGAGCGTTCGGCCGGGTCCTTGCAGTCCAGGGCCCACTCGGCGCGCCGGGCCTTCTCCGACTCGTCGAAGTACACCCACCACAGACACGCCGGTATGACGAAGATCAGTACGGCGGTGGTGACCACGGAGAGCCCCGCGTGCCGGCCGTCGGTGCCCACGCCGAGTGCCAGGAACGAGTCGCCCAGGGCGATGATCATGAGGAGCCCGTGCCGCTCCACGAAGTGCCCGGACTTCAGGGAGAACCCGGACACTCCGTTGATGTAGGGAGCCACGATCTCCAGGGCGACCGCGCTGCTCCAGCACACGTACACCGCGGGCCCGTCGAGCAGGCCGGCGCAGATCACCAGGAGAGCGGCCACGATGTGGAAGGGCGCGATGCGCAGCATGTTCCGCGCGGCCATCGGACCGCCGAACGCGAACAGCAGCGCATGCACGCTGACGATCACGAGATACCCCGCGCCGAAGGCGACACCGTCCCCGTCGAACGCGTTCGGCGTGGTCAGGCCGAGCACGAGGAACGCCGCCATGCCCAGCAGCAGAAGCAGCCGGTGCCGTTTGCGGTGCGGCGGCAGATGGTTGGTGAGCCAGGCGTAACCGCCGTACATCCACCACAGCAGCCAGAAGATCAGGAATACCTGCGCCGCGCCCCGTGCCGTCATGTCCTGGGCGAGCAGCCGGGCGAGCTGCGTGAAATTGAAGACGAAGGCGAGGTCGAAGAACAGCTCGAGTGTGGTCACCCGGGCGTCATTGGTGTTCGGGACCGGAACCGCGGCGACCCGAACGTCTTCGGAAGCGTCCACTGCACGCACATTCGGCGGAACCTGAGACATGGCCGCAAAGGTAACCGCGCCCCTCGGCGGCCCGGCAAAGAGGTCTTACGGACATTCTGAGGTCGTGAACGTCCCCGCCGGTCAGAGGAATTCGCCGAAGTGCCGGCCGGCCTCGGTCAGCGCGATCGTCACCTGCGGCTCCTGGTCGTAGAAGTCGAACTGGCTGCCCGTCGTCCAGTGCAGCCGCTTCTTTCCGGCGAGGGCCTCGTGGAAGCGGCGGGCGCCGTCCGGGATCGCCGCGTCCGGGCTGTGCACCAGCAGGACCGGCCGGTCGATGCGCGGGGCCAGCGCGATGGCGTCGAAACCGAGCCACTGCGGCCAGGCCATCACCGCGAACCGGTTGGGCCAGGCGGGGACGCCGCCGCGCTCGGGGTTGAGGTAGAAGTCGATGTCGTACGGCAGCGCGGCGCGCGGGTCGTGCCCGCTCACCATGGGCACGTACTCCACCTCGCCGGTGCTCTCGTACACGGACCGCGCCGCACGGCCGGCGTCGAGACGGCGCGCCACCTCGGCGTCACCGCCGTAGGCGTCGCGGCAGATGTCCGCGTCGTGCAGCCACGGCGCCACCAGGGCCAGGGCGCGCACCCGCTCGTCCTCGGCGGCGGCCGCGGAGACGTACATGGCGCCCGCGCAGATGCCGAGCGCGCCCACGCGCCCGGCGTCGACGCGCGGATGCCCGGTCAGGAACGTCACCGCCTGCCGGATGTCGTCCGTCTTCGCCCCGGGCGACTCGGTGTCGCGGGGCTCCCCGCCCGACGCGCCGAATCCGGTGAAGTCGAAGGAGAGCGCGGCGTATCCGAGCCGGGCCAGGCGTTCGGCGTAGCGGTCGGCCATCTGCTCCTTGACGCTGGTCCAGGTGCCGGCGACGACGACGGCGGGCAGCGGTGCGGGGGCGCCGCCGGACGGGGCGTCGGGCAGGAAGAGGTTGCCTGCCAGGCGCGCCCGGGTGCCGGGGACGACGACGTGTTCGCGCTGGGTCATGAGGGGTCCCTTCGATGGTGGGGCCGGGGCGGGTCCGGTCAGGACGTTCGCGGCTCGCGCGGGCGCGGTCAACGAAACCGCTGGGACTTCCTGTGGTCGCCCTCCGGGGCCCCGGAATGAAACGGAATCGGCCATACCATGCGGAATCCGTTGCGTCACATACGGAAGTCGGCCCTTTCGCGCAGTGCGTTGTCGGCCACCGTCCGGGCACCCCTGGAGCGCACTCCACCTGCCCTTTTCTCCGCGGCGGGCCCAACGATCCCTCCTTTTCGGACGTCCGGCACCGCAGCGCTTCGGCCATACAGTCCCGCAGCACCACAGACGTTTCGTCACGTCCTTCCGAAAGGGGACCCTCATGGCATCCCGCACATCCGTGACATCCATGCGTTCCGCGCGCGGCCGGCACCGCCTGGCCGCCCTGGGGCTGGCCCTCGCCGCACTGTGCGGCGTACAGGCCACCGCCCCGGCGGCGGCTGCGGAGGCGGGCCTCACGGTGACCGACGCGGTCTCGCTGCCCCACGACGACGCCTATCCCGAGGGCATGGTGCTGGACCCGGCCACGGGCGACCTGTTCATCACGTCGTTCGGCACCGGCGCCGTCTACCGGGCCACGCCCGGCGCAGTGAAGGCCAAGGTCTATCTGCCCGCCGGGGCGGAGGGCCGGGACCACGCCATGGGCACCGACATCGACCGGCACGGCCGGCTCTGGGTCAACGACAAGGCCGGGGTGACGCTGTACGAGAAGGCGACCGGGACCCGGCTGGCCCGCTTCGTGACCCCGGCGCCCGGCAGTTCCGTCCTCAACGACCTGGACTTCACCCCCGACGGCACCGCCTATCTGACGGACTCCACCGGCAAGGTCGTGTACCGGCTCACCGAGCGGCAGGTCGCGGACGCGATAGCGGCGGGCGGCTCGGCGCGCACCCTGCCCGTCGGCTTCGACCTCACCGGAGTCGTCGATCCGCAGCCGGAGGGCACCCTCACCCTCAACGGCATCGAGGCGGACCCCACCGGCCGGTATCTGCTGATCATCGACTCGGCCTCCGGCGACCTGTTCCGCATCGACCTGTCCTCGGGGACGGTCGGCACGGTGCGGGTGAGCGGGGCGAGCCTGGCGGCCGGCGACGGTCTGCTGCTGGAGCAGGACAAGCTGTGGGTGGCGCACTTCGGCACCGACCGGATCAGCCGCGTGGCGCTGTCCGGCGACTTCACCAGTGCCGTGGTCGAGTCGCAGCTCGCCGACCCGGCGCTCCAGCACCCCACCGCCCTGGTGCGCAGGAACGGCGCCCTGCACGTGGTGCGGTCGCAGTACGGCTTCGCCACGCTGGACCCTGTCTCTTATACACA
>KL568547.1:61981-63221 GCA_000715605.1 Streptomyces speibonae
CTCACCCCCGGAGCACGCTCCGGTACACGGAGTGCACCCGCTCGGCCACCCGGTCCCAGCCGAAGGACTTCTCGGCCCGGATCCGGCCGGCCACGCCCATCGCGGACGCCAGGTCCGGGTCGGCGACCAGCCGGTTCACGGCCGCCGCCAGGTCGGAGGCGAACCGTTTGGGGTCGAGCGGGGTCCCGGTGCCGTCCTGCTCCTGCTCCACGGGGACCAGCAGCCCGGTCTCCCCGTCCACGACGACCTCGGGGATCCCTCCGGTGGCGGTGGCCACCACCGCCGTGCCGCAGGCCATCGCCTCCAGATTGACGATGCCCATCGGCTCGTACAGCGAGGGACAGACGAACACATCGGCATGGGTGAGGAGTTGACGCAGGGACACCTGGTCGAGCATGCCGTCGATCCGGATCACGCCGCCGCGGGAGCGCCCCAGCGCGTCGACCAGCGCCGCCGTCTCGGCGGCGATGCCCGGGGTGTCCGGCTGGCCGCAGCACAGCACCAGCTGGGCCTCCGGGTCCATCTCGAAGGCGGCGCGCAGCAGTTGGGGCAGCCCCTTCTGCCGTGTCACCCGTCCGACGAAGAGCACCAGGGGGCGGTCGGGGTCGATGCCGTGGCGCCGCAGGGCGGCGGTGTCGTGGTCGGGCCGGTGCACGGCGGTGTCGATGCCGTTGTGCACGACGTGCACCCGGTCCGGGTCGATGCCGGGGTGGACGCGCAGCACGTCCTCGCGCATCGCGTGCGAGACCGCGATCACCGCGTCGGCGTGCCGCAGCGCGGTGCGTTCCACCATCGAGGAGAGGGCGTAGCCGCCGCCCAGCTGCTCCGCCTTCCACGGGCGCAACGGCTCCAGGCTGTGGGTGGTGACGACGTGCGGGACGTCGTACAGCGTGCGGGCGAGATGGCCGGCGCCGTTGGCGTACCAGGTGTGGCTGTGGACGAGGTCGGCGCCCGCGCAGCCGGCCGCCATCTCCACGTTCGCGCCGAGGGTGCTCAGCGCGGCGTTGGCGTGGCCGCCGAGCGCGGGCTCTCGGTACGCGGTCACCCCCTCCTCGTCCCGGGGGGCGCCGAAGCAGTGCACCCTCAGGTCCACCAACGGCCTGAGGGCCCGGGTGAGTTCGGCGACGTGGACTCCGGCGCCGCCGTAGATCTCCGGCGGGTACTCCTTGGTGAGCAGATCGACGCGTGTCTTCATCTGACTTCCTGAGGTCGGCGGTCCTGGGCCTGTCTCTTATACACA
>KL568547.1:63441-69078 GCA_000715605.1 Streptomyces speibonae
TTGCCAGCCCGCTCAGAGATGTGTATAAGAGACAGTGCCTGAACTGGCCTGACCGGGGGCCTGCGGCCGCGCCGCGCCACAAACGCGAACCCCGCACCACAGTCCCCCGCGCCCGCACCGTAGCCCCACCCGGCACCCGCACGGCCGCGACTGCGGGCAGCCGAACCAGCCCCACTGCGGGCAGCCGCACCGCCGAGCCACGCGAAATGCGCCCCGCCCGGCCTACCGCACCCCCTCCACCGTGAACCCCGTAACCGTCCCCCCACCCTCCCGCCGGAAGGCATACGGCGCGCCCCCGTGCGCCAACGCCACCTCCCGCACGATGGACAACCCCAGCCCCGACCCCGGCAGGGACCGCGCGTCCGCCGCCCGGTAGAACCGGTCGAACACCCGCGTCAGATCGTCCTCCGCGATCCCCGGCCCCCGGTCCCGCACCTCCACCCGCACCACCCCCGGCCGCGCCGGCCCCGCGACACGGATCTCCACCGGCCCGCTCCCGTCCCGGTCGAACTTCACCGCGTTCTCCACCAGGTTGGACACCGCCCGGGTCAGCATCCCCGGCCGCCCGTCCGTCGTGGTGTCGCCGCTCGCGGTGACGAGGATCTCCCGGCCCGTGCGCCGCCGCGCCGGCCCCGCCACGTCCTCGGCGATGTCCGCGAGGTCGACCCGCTGCGGCGGTTCCGTGTCGTACTGCCCGGCGGCGAGGTCGACCAGTTCGTTGACGAGGTCGGTGAGTTCGCGGGCCTCCTGGGTGAGGTCGGCGACGAGTTCCTCCCGGCTGCCGGGCGGCAGTTCGTCGATGCGGCGCAGCAGCGAGATGTTGGTGCGCAGCGAGGTGAGCGGGGTACGCAGCTCGTGCCCGGCGTCCTGGACCAGCCGGCGCTGGTCCTCCTCGGACTGGGCGAGCCGGCCCAGCATGCGGTCGAAGGCGCGGCCGAGCCGCCCCACCTCGTCGTTGCCCGCGACGGGCACCGCGATGCCGAGCCGCCGGGTGCGGGCGACGGCCTCGGCGGTGTGGGTGAGGACGACCAGCCGGCGGGTGATGCGGCGGGCCAGCCACCAGCCGAACAGCCCGGCCCCGACCACCACCGCCGCCATCAGGATCAGCGTGCGCCGCTGGAGGGCCCGCAGCAGGTCCTCGGTGTCGCTGAACTCCTGCGCGACCTGCACCGCGCCCCGGCCGCCGCCCAGCGAGACGGTCGCGACCCGGTAGACGTCGTCGCCGACGTCGACGTCCGCGTGCACGACCACCCGCCCCGCCGTCCGCGCACCGGCGATCCGGCGGTCGGGGCCGACCACCGGCAGCCCGGGGTCACCCGGGTCGAAGACGCCGCCGTCCGGGCCGAGCACCTGCACATCGGTGCGGGCCGGCCGCACCAGGTCGTGGCCGGGCGCGGCGGAGGAGAAGTCGTGCGGGGTCATCCGGTTCTGCCGGACCTCGCCGCGCAGGTCCTGGACGACCTCGTCGAAGACCGACTGCTGGTCCACCCGCACCAGCCGGGCCGCCGCGTTGTAGGACAGGATGCCGACCAGCACGGTGACCGTGGCGGTGACCGCGGCGAACGCCAGCGCGAACGTGGTCCCCAGCGACAGCAGCCGCAGCCGCCGGCGCGGGGCCGGCGAGCCTGGCGCGGGGTCCGCGGCCACTCAGCCCTCCCGCAGCACGTAACCCACCCCGCGCACCGTGTGGATCAGCGGCGGTGCGCCGGGCTCGTCGAGCTTGCGGCGCAGATAGCCGACGTAGACGGCGAGGTTCTTGGAGCCGGGGCCGAAGTCGTAGCCCCAGATGCGGTCGTAGATCGTGGAGTGCTCCAGGACGACGCCCGCGTTGCGGATCAACAGCTCGAGGAGTTCGAACTCGGTGCGGGTCAGCTCCAGCTCCCGGCCGCCGCGCCAGGCCCGGCGCGCCTGGGGGTCCATGCGCAGCCCGGCCGCCTCGAGCAGCCGTCCGGAGGCTTCCGGCTGCTCCACGGGCCCGGGCTCCGGCGCCGGGGTGACGGGCGCGGCCCGGCGCAACAGGGCACGCAGCCGGGCGAAGACCTCCTCGACGTCGAACGGCTTGACGACGTAGTCGTCGGCGCCCGCGTCCAGTCCCGCGATCCGGTCGGCCGTCTCCACCAGCGCGGTCAGCATCAGCACCGGTGTGCGGTCGCCCTCGGCGCGCAGCACCCGGCACACCTGGAGGCCGTCGATGCCGGGCATCATCACGTCGAGGACCAGCACGTCGGGCCGGCTGCGGTGGGCCTGTGCGAGGGCCTCGACCCCGTCGGCGACGGCCGTGACGCGGTAGCCCTCCAGGGTCAGCGCGCGCTCCAGCGCGTTGCGGATGGCACGGTCGTCTTCGGCGAGCAGAACGGTGTGCGGCACCCGCCCAGTGTGCCAACCCGACGGCCCGCCCCGGATCCGCCGGGGGGTGCGGGCCACGCTTCTTACCCGTATCTCACCCGGCGGGCCGCAGCGCCGCCAGCCGCTCCTCGAAGGGGGTGACCTCCTCGAAGGTGTCCCGCCGCGGCAGGGGGCGGGCGGTGGACTGCCCCGCCATCAGCGCGGCCAGTTCCTTCCCCGCCCGCTCGACGCGCCCGTCCAGGCCCTCGGCTCCCCAGTCCTCGGAGGCGGCGTAGACGCCGGTGGGGACGACGACCGCCCGGAGGTAGGAGAAGAGCGGGCGCAGGGCGTGGTCCAGCACCAGCGAGTGGCGTGCCGTGCCGCCGGCCGCGGCGATCAGCACCGGCTTCCCGGCGAGGGCGTCGGGGTCGGTGACGCCCAGCGCGTCGAAGAACGATTTGAACAGTCCGCTGTACGACCCGGAGAACACCGGGGTGACCACGATCAGCCCGTCCGCCCCGGACACCGCCTCGAACGCCTCGGACAGCGCCCGGCCGGCAAAGCCGTTGGTGAAGGTGTGCGCGATCTCGACGGCGAGGTCGCGCAGCTCGAGCACCCGGACGTCCGCGGGAGCGGGCTCCGGGGCGGTCGCGGCCGGGGCGGCGACCGCGGCCAGCCGGTCGGCGAGCAGCCGCGTGGACGACGGCACGCTCAGTCCGGCCGATACGACGATGAGCCTCATGCGCGCGCTCCTTCCCGCTTGCTGTCCCGCGCGTCCTTCTGCCCGCCGTCCCGCTGCCCGGCGGCGGCCAGCAGCGATCCGTGGGTGGGGGCGTCCGGCACGCCGGCCGGACGGTTCCTGGCGAACTCCTCGCGCAGCACCGGCACGACCTCCTCGCCGAGCAGGTCGATCTGTTCCAGCACGGTCTTCAGCGGCAGCCCCGCGTGGTCCAGCAGGAACAGCTGGCGCTGGTAGTCACCGGCGTAGTCGCGGAACGACAGCGTCTTCTCGATCACCTGCTGCGGGGAGCCCACGGTCAGCGGGGTCTGCTCGGTGAACTCCTCCAGCGAGGGCCCGTGCCCGTAGACCGGCGCGACGTCGAAGTAGGGGCGGAACTCGCGCACCGCGTCCTGGGAGTTCTTCCGCATGAACACCTGACCGCCCAGGCCGACGATCGCCTGCTCGGGCGTGCCGTGCCCGTAGTGGGCGTAGCGGGCCCGGTACAGCTCGACCATGCGCTTGGTGTGGTCGGCCGGCCAGAAGATGTTGTTGTGGAAGAAGCCGTCGCCGTAGTAGGCGGCCTGCTCGGCGATCTCCGGCGAGCGGATGGAGCCGTGCCAGACGAACGGCGGTACGCCGTCCAGCGGGCGGGGCGTGGCGGTGAAGCCCTGGAGCGGGGTGCGGAACCGGCCCTCCCAGTCGACGACGTCCTCGCGCCAGAGCCGGTGCAGCAGGGCGTAGTTCTCGACGGCGAGGTTGATGCCCTGGCGGATGTCCTGCCCGAACCACGGATACACCGGTCCGGTGTTGCCGCGGCCCATCATCAGGTCCACCCGGCCGTCGGCCAGGTGCTGGAGCATCGCGAAGTCCTCCGCGATCTTCACCGGGTCGTTGGTGGTGATCAGGGTGGTCGCGGTGGAGAGGATCAGCCGCTCGGTGCGGGCCGCGACGTAGCCGAGCATGGTGGTGGGGGAGGACGGCACGAACGGCGGGTTGTGGTGCTCGCCGGTGGCGAAGACGTCCAGGCCCGCCTCTTCGGCCTTCAGCGCGATGGCGACCATGGCCTTGATCCGCTCGCGTTCGGTCGGCGTGCGCCCCGTGGTCGGGTCGGGGGTGACGTCCCCGACGCTGAAGATCCCGAACTGCATGCGGCTCATCCTCCGGTTTGTTGACGGTTCAACTATACCCCGGGAACGACTCCCCCACCCCGCCTATTCCCCCGCCACGGGTACCCCGCCGGCCGACCGCCTACGGCACCGGCACCAGCCGCCCCCGCACGCCGCCCTCCGCCGGCCGCGCATGCGCCTTCACCGCGCCGGCCGGCGGATACGTCCGCGCGACCCGCACCGTCAGCACCCAAGGACTGGGACCAGAACCACTTCGACGAGGTGCGCGCGGCCCGCGAGCGCTACGACGCCGACCCGGCCCGGAAGGACCAGGGGTCCTAGACGTCCCCCGACCGCAGCCGGGCCGCCTGCTCCGTGCCGAAGGCGGTCGTGCGCCGCATGTGGTCGATGAACAGCGCGAGTTCGGCGTCGTCCAGGTCCTCGAAGAGCGTCACCCAGCCGCTCCCGAACCGCTCCCACGCCCGCCCGAACTCCGCCGCCTTCTCCGGCACCGGCGCCACCAGCACCAGGCGCCGGTCCCCCGCGTCCCGCTCCCGCGTCACATAACCCGCCCGCTCCAGCCGGTCCACCAGCCGCGTCGCCGAGCCGGTCGTCAGCCCCGTCAGCTCCGCGATCCGTCCGGTGGTCACCGGGCCGCCCTCCAGCGTCAGCAGGTTCAGACACTGCAGATCGGTGGGGTGCAGCCCCAGACGATCGGCGAGGGCCTGGTTGAACAGGGCGTACGACGCCATGTGGCGCCGGGACACCACGGCCAGCTCCGCCATCAGCCGCGGCCGCGCACTCCCCGGCATCCCGCACCTCCCAGTCCCGTCGACCCCTTCGACGTACCGCATGTATCCCCGGTGCGGGCCGCGGCAGGCGCCCTCCAACAGGTGACAGCGGGCGGCCGGGGCACGCGTGCGAAGCTGCGGGCATGCTGATCCTCCGCTCCGCCGCCCTGTTCGTCCTCGCCGCGCTCCTGGAGATCGGCGGCGCCTGGCTGGTCTGGCAGGGCGTACGCGAGCACCGCGGCTGGATGTGGGCGGCCGGCGGCGTGCTCGCGCTCGGCGCCTACGGCTTCGTCGCCACCTTCCAGCCCGACGCCCACTTCGGCCGGGTCCTGGCCGCGTACGGCGGCATCTTCGTCGCCGGCTCGATCCTGTGGGGCGTGGTCGCCGACGGCTACCGCCCGGACCGCTGGGACATCACCGGCGCCCTGGTCTGCCTGGCGGGGATGGCCGTGATCATGTACGCCCCGCGCAACGGCTGACGCCCCCGCCGTCGCCCGGACGGCCCCGCTTATCCTGGCCGGGCACGGCCGGCCCCGGGCCGTGCCCGGATGCGCCCGGTCCGCCCAGTGATGTCCGATGACGCCCGACCGCCGAGGAGCAGTCCCCATGGCCACCGCCGTACCGCCCGCCGCGTCCCGCATCGCCGTCGTCACGGGCGCGAGCAGCGGCATCGGCGCCGCCACGGCACGCCGGC
>KL568547.1:69320-75878 GCA_000715605.1 Streptomyces speibonae
GCCGGGTACCGCGTGGTGCTCACCGCCCGCCGCAAGGACCGTATCGAGGCGCTCGCCGAGGAGATCAACGCCGCGGGCCACGCGGCCACGGCCTACCCCCTCGACGTCACCGACCGCGCGGCCGTCGACGAGTTCGCGACGGCCTTCAGGACCATAGGCGTCCTCGTCAACAACGCCGGCGGCGCGCTCGGCGCCGACCCGGTCGCCACCGGCGACCCGGAGCAGTGGCGCACCATGTACGAGACCAACGTCCTCGGCACCCTCAACCTCACCCAGGCCCTGCTCCCCAAGCTGGACGCGAGCGGCGACGGCACGGTGGTGGTCGTCTCCTCCACCGCCGGCCACGCCACCTACGAGGGCGGCGCGGGCTACGTCGCCGCCAAGCACGGCGCCCACGTCCTCGCCGAGACCCTGCGCCTGGAGATCGTCGGCCGCCCGGTGCGCGTCATCGAGATCGCGCCCGGCATGGTCAGGACCGAGGAGTTCGCGCTCACCCGCTTCGGCGGCGACGCGGAGAAGGCCGCCAGGGTCTACCAGGGCGTCGCCGAGCCCCTCACCGCCGACGACGTCGCCGACACCATCACCTGGGCGGTGACCCGCCCGCCGCACGTCAACATCGACCTGTTGGTGGTCCGCCCGCGGGCCCAGGCATCCAACACCAAGGTGCACCGGGAGTCCTGATGACCGACGACCTCGAACAGCGCCGACTGGCCCTGGAGAAGAAGCGCGAGCGCTACGTCTGGTACTACCTCGGCTACTTCCTCTTCGGCATCCACATCATCGCCTTCGTCATGATCTACGCGGTCACCCACGCGAAGTAGCGGGCGTCAACCCTTCACACAGACGACCTGCTTCAGCTTCGCGACGACCTCCACGAGGTCCCGCTGCTGGTCGATGACCTGCTCGATCGGCTTGTACGCGCCCGGGATCTCGTCCACGACGCCGGAGTCCTTGCGGCACTCCACGCCCCGCGTCTGCTCCTGGAGGTCCTTCGTGGAGAACCGCCGCTTCGCCGCGTTGCGGCTCATCCGCCGGCCGGCGCCGTGCGACGCCGAGTTGAAGGACTTGGCGTTGCCGAGGCCCTTGACGATGTACGACCCCGTGCCCATGGAGCCCGGGATGATGCCGTACTCGCCGGAACCCGCGCGGATCGCGCCCTTGCGGGTCACGAGCAGGTCCATGCCGTCGTAGCGCTCCTCGGCCACGTAGTTGTGGTGGGCGCTGATCTCCGGGTCGAAGACCGGCTTGGCCTTCTTGAACTCCTTGCGGACCACGTCCTTCAGGAGCGCCATCATGATCGAGCGGTTGTACTTCGCGTACTCCTGCGCCCAGAACAGGTCGTTGCGGTACGCCGCCATCTGCGGGGTGTCCGCGATGAAGACAGCGAGGTCGCGGTCGACCAGGTTCTGGTTGTGCGGGAGCTTCTGCGCGATGCCGATGTGGTGCTCGGCCAGCTCCTTGCCGATGTTCCGGGACCCGGAGTGCAGCATCAGCCAGACCGCACCGGACGTATCGGTACATACTTCAACGAAGTGGTTGCCCCCGCCCAGCGTTCCCATCTGCTTGGTGGCCCGCTCCTCACGGAACTTCACCGCGTCCGCCACCCCGCCGAACCGGCCCCAGAAGCCGTCCCAGCCGCCCGTCGCGAAGCCGTGCAGCCGGCCGGGGTCGACCGGGTCGTCGTGCATGCCCCGGCCGACCGGGATCGCCTGCTCGATCTTCGAGCGGAGGCGGGACAGGTCGCCCGGCAGGTCGTTCGCCGTCAGGGAGGTCTTCACCGCCGACATGCCGCAGCCGATGTCCACGCCCACCGCGGCAGGGCACACCGCACCGCGCATCGCGATCACCGAGCCGACCGTCGCGCCCTTGCCGTAGTGCACGTCCGGCATCACGGCCAGACCCTTGATCCACGGCAGGGTGGCCACGTTCCGCAGTTGCTGGAGCGCGCCCTCCTCCACCGTCGCCGGGTCCGTCCACATGCGGATCGGAACCTTCGCGCCCGGTACTTCCACGTATGACATGACGTCCCCATTCCCCCGATAACCTGACAGAAGCCTTGAATCGCAAAACCGGCGCCAAGGTCGACGAAAAGGGATGACGGACCGGCGTCCACGGCAGTGCGTGCGGTACACATTGTCCGGGGAGACCGCCCCCCTGCGGCAACCGATTAACCAGCGGGGACACTGGGAGGACCGGCGGGCACCGTCCCCGCACCCACCGTCGAGAGGAGCCCGACCGTGCAGCGTAAGGCGTACGTATCCGGCGTCGCCGCGCTCCTGGCGGCCGTCCTGGCCGGCTGCACCGGCAGCTCGGACGACGGCGGCCGGTCGGACAACTCCAACCCCGGAAGCGCCGACGCGGCGACCCAGGAGGCCCAGCCCGGCAGGTACGCCACGCTCCCGGAGCCCTGCGGCGCGGTCGAGGAGTCGACGCTCGACGAACTCCTGCCCGGCATCGGCGAGATGCGCGACGAGGAGCGGCGCGAGAAGGCGTACGCGGGCGAGGCGACCCTCACCTACGACACCGACCGCAAGGTGGGCTGCCGCTGGAAGGTGGAGTCGGCGCAGGCCACCGACCACCTGCTGATCGACCTGGAACGGGTCGTCTCCTACGACAACGCCGTCAGCGACGACGCCAAGGCGCAGGAACTCTTCGCCACCCGGCAGCAGGACGCGAAGCTGCCGGAGCCCGCCGCGACCACCACGGAGACCGGCGCCCCCTCCACCGAGCCCGCCGGGAAGGCGAGTTCGTCCCCGTCCTCCGGATCGCCCACCGGCTCGCCGTCCGCCACCCCCTCCGATCTCCGGCCCCGGCTGCTGGAGGACCTGGGCGACGAGGCGTTCCTCGACGACGAGCTGAACAGCTCCGGTTCGACCGCCCAGCAGCGCACGGTGACTGTGGCGTTCCGCACGTCCAACGTGATCGTGACCGTCGAGTACGCGGAGCAGCCGATGACCGTCGGCATCGTGCCGGACAGCAAGGAAATGCAGGACAGGGCACGGGAACTGGCCTCCGAGTTGGCCGATTCCCTCGGCGGCTGAGCGCCCTTCGCGCCCTCCTCGCCCCTCTGGACGAAGCGCGCGAAGCGGGGCCGCGCGACCGGCTCACCGCGTACCGTGACCCCTCGGACCCGATCCGACCGCAGGGAACACGAGCGTCATGAGTGAAGGAACCATGCAGCGACGAGCAGAGCGAGAGCAGCCCGAGCGAGCCAAGCGCCTTACCCGCGTTCTTGTCGGCGCGGCCGTTGTCCCGGCGATGCTGATCGCCGCCGGGTGCTCCTCGGACTCCGGCTCCGACGACGGCAAGGACAAGGGTGCCGACGCCTCCGCCTCGACGTCCGCGAGCCCGTCCCCGACGGTCCAGGCGGCGGCGTACAAGAAGCTGCCCGAGGCCTGCTCGGTGCTGTCGAAGAAGACCCTGGACGATCTGGCACCGAAGGCGAAGTCGGGCAAGCAGGGCAGCTCGGACGACGTCTCCACGCGCGCCAGCTGCTCCTGGAGCAGCCTGGACAACAACGGCGTGAAGGGTTCGCAGTTCCGGTGGCTGAATGTGTCGCTGCTGCGCTTCGACTCGGACACCACCCGGGGCGCGGGCGACAAGCTGGCCAAGGAGTACTACGACAAGCAGGTGCGCGACGCCCAGGGGACCGAGGGCGCGAAGGGCACCAAGGCCGAGCCGGTCACCGGGACCGGCGACGAGGCGACGGCCGTGCGCTACGACCTGAAGAAGAAGGAAGGCACCTTCAAGCAGCAGACGGTCGTGGCCCGGGTGGAGAACGTGGTCGTCACGCTCGACTACAACGGCGCCGGGCTGGCCGGTGACAAGACGCCGGACGCCGGCGATCTGCTGAAGGACGCGCAGAAGGCCGCCAAGGAGGCGGTGGCCTCGGTGACGAAGGCCAACGGAACGGGCTCGGCGGACAGTTCGCCGTCGCAGTCCGCGTCGGGCAAGGCGTCGTCCAAGCCGTCGCCGTCGGACTCGCAGCCCGCCTCCGACAAGGGCTGAGCCCTCTGAATCGGAACCGGCCACCCGTTCCCCGCACGCATGTGCCACTCTGTTGCGCGCAACAACACGCATGGGGAGGGGAGTACGGGTGGCCGCGCCACTTCAGCTGACACGGACGCACCGGGTTCTCATCGGTGTGGTCGTCTTCGGAGCCGTGATCATCGCCGGGATCGGCTTCGCGGGTTCGTACGCGGCTGTCCGTGAACTCGCCCTGAAGAAGGGCTTCGGGGACTTCAGCTATGTCTTCCCGATCGGCATCGACGCCGGCATCTGTGTCCTGCTCGCCCTGGACCTGCTGCTGACCTGGATCCGCATCCCGTTCCCGCTGCTGCGGCAGACCGCGTGGCTGCTGACGGCGGCGACGATCGCCTTCAACGGCGCGGCCGCGTGGCCCGACCCGCTCGGCGTGGGCATGCACGGCGTGATCCCGGTGCTGTTCGTGGTCTCCGTGGAGGCGGCCCGGCACGCGATCGGGCGGATCGCCGACATCACCGCCGACAAGCACATGGAGGGCGTCCGCCTCACCCGCTGGATGCTCTCGCCGGTGCCGACGTTCCTGTTGTGGCGGCGGATGAAGCTGTGGGAGCTGCGCTCCTACGAGCAGGTGATCAAGCTGGAGCAGGAGCGCCTGGTCTACCAGGCCCGTCTGCGCTCCCGGTACGGCCGCGCCTGGCGCCGCAAGGCCCCGGTGGAGTCCCTGATGCCCCTCCGCCTCGCCAAGTACGGCGTCCCCCTCGCCGACACGGCCCCGGCGGGCCTGGCCGCGGCGGGCATAGAGCCGGCGCTGATCCCCCCGGCGCCGGAGCACGGCGCGGCCGCGGGCGGCCGTGCCGTCCCGGCGCGGGGCGAAGCACCCGCCGGGGAGCAGCGCCTGCAACTCGAGGGCAACCAGGAACCGGAGTACCGGGACGACACCACCGGCAACCCCTGGCTGCACGCCCGCGACCCGCAGACGGTCGAGTACCACGGCGGCTACGACCCCACGTACGACCCCGACGAGGAGTACGCCCGCTGGTACGCGGAGCAGCAGCACGCCGAGCAGTACGCGGACCAGTACCAGGAGGAGCCGCCCCTCCAGGAGCCCTCTCCGGAGGAGACCGGCAGCTTCCCCATCCCCGTCGTCCCCGGCGGCCGCACCCGCGAGCTCGGCGAGGGCGGCGGCACCCCCGCGTCCGACCCGGACGAGGAGGCGTACTACCAGGTGTTCCGTGAGTCGATCAAGAGCGGGAACGGGGCTCCCACCCCGCGCGGTTTCATCGCCGACGTCGAGGCGACGTACCAGGTCACGCTGGACGAGGCCGAGGCCAAGCGCATGGTGAACCGCTTCTCGAACCGCCTGAACGCGGAGCTGACGGACGAACACATCGCCTGAGCTCCACCCGCGTAGGACGACAGGGGGCGCCCGGTGATCACCGGGCGCCCCCTGTCGTGGTCCTGCCGCCTACTCCCCGAGCAGGGTCCGCACCCGCTCCTGTCCCACCGCCAGCAGCAGCGTGGGCAGCCGCGGGCCGGTGTCCCGGCTCACCAGCAGGCGGTACAGCAGCGCGAAGAACGACCGCTGGGCGGTCTTGATCTCCGGCGGCAGCTCCTTGGGCGTGGCGTCGGCCGAGAAGCCGGCCTGGACCTTGGGCACGCCGTAGACGAGGTGGGTGAGCCCGTCCAGCGACCAGTTGTCCGCGAGCCCGTCGAGCAGCAGGCGCAGCGACTGCCGCTCCTCGTCGCCGAGGGACTTCAGCAGCTCCGCGTCGGGCTCCGAGCGGACGATGGTGCGCTGGTCGGCGGGGACGTGGGTGTTGATCCACGCCTCGGCCTTGTCGTAGCGCGGGCGGGCCTCGTCGAGGGAGGTCAGCGGGTTCGCCGGGTCGAGGTCGCTGAGGATCCGCAGCGCCTGGTCCTCGTGCCCGGCGGTGATGTCGGCCACCGAGGCCAGCGTGCGGTACGGCAGCGGGCGGGGCGTCCGCGGCAGCTCACCGCTCGCCGTGCGCACCGCGCGGGAGTGCGCGGCGACGTCGGCGGGCAGGGCGGAGCCGTCGGCGACCTTGGCGTCGAGGCGGTCCCACTCGTCGTAGAGGCGCTGGATCTCCTGGTCGAAGGCGATCTTGAAGGACTGGTTGGGCCGGCGGCGTGCGTACAGCCAGCGCAGCAGCTGCGGCTCCATGATCTTCAGGGCGTCGGCGGGGGTAGGCACACCGCCCCGGGACGACGACATCTTCGCCATGCCGCTGATGCCGACGAAGGCGTACATCGGGCCGATGGGCTGCTTGCCGTCGAAGATCCCGACGATCTGCCCGCCGACCTGGAAGGACGAGCCGGGCGAGGAGTGGTCGACCCCGCTGGGCTCGAAGATCACGCCCTCGTACGCCCAGCGCATCGGCCAGTCGACCTTCCAGACCAGCTTGCCGCGGTTGAACTCGCTCAGCCGGACCGTCTCCGAGAAGCCGCACGCCGTGCAGGCGTAGGTGAGCTCGGTGGAGTCGTCGTCGTAGGCGGTGACCGTGGTGAGGTCCTTGCCGCAGTTGCCGCAGTACGGCTTGTACGGGAAGTACCCGG
>KL568547.1:76080-81152 GCA_000715605.1 Streptomyces speibonae
GTACCCGGCCGCGCCGGAGCTGCCGTCGTCCTCGGCGGCGGCGCCGGAGCCCTCGGCGGCCTCCAGCTCGGCCTCGTCGACCGGCTTCTGCTGCTTCTTCGCCGGGGCCTTCTTCGTGCGGTGCTGGGCGAGGATCGCGTCGATGTCGCCGCGGTGCCGCATGGCGTGCAGGATCTGGTCCCGGTAGGCGCCGGAGGTGTACTGCTCGGTCTGGCTGATCCCGTCGAACTCCACGCCCAGCTCGGCCAGCGACTCGGTCATCGCGGTCTTGAAGTGCTCGGCCCAGTTCGGGTGCGGCGAGCCCTTGGGGGCGGGGACGGAGGTCAGCGGCTTGCCGATGTGCTCGGCCCACGACTCGTCGACCCCGGGGACGCCGGCCGGGACCTTGCGGTACCGGTCGTAGTCGTCCCAGGAGATCAGGTGCCGCACCTGATGTCCCCGCCGACGGATCTCGTCGGCGACGAGGTGCGGGGTCATGACCTCGCGCAGGTTGCCGAGGTGGATCGGGCCCGAGGGGGAGAGCCCGGACGCGACGACGACCGGTTTGCCCGGGGCCCGACGCTCCGACTCGGCAACGACCTCATCCGCGAAACGGGAGACCCAGTCGGTGGTCTCGGTGCTCTGAGCCACGATCGGCACGTCCTTCTTTCTCCATCGGCGGCCAGTACGGTCGCACGGCCGGCTGCCCCATTCTCCCAGGCCGCGCCCCAACCGGGAAAACGAGTTCACCAGGTTCTCCCGCGGTGCCGTCTTCGGCTCTCCCCGACCGGCGGTTCTTGCGGTTCCCCCGATACCGGTCGGCCGCGTACAACCATCCCCGCTGCCGACCGGTCCAACTGCCCGTGGGAACGGCCGTTCCAGCCGTCCCCCTCCGATTCCACCCGCTTCCACGTCCGGGAGACCGTAGATGCACAAAGCCTGGGGACGCATAGTCGCCGCAGCGGGTGCAGCCGTGCTGGCCCTGCTGCCCGTGTCGGCACCGGAGGCTCAGGCCGCGCCCGCAGAGGGGACGGCCGACGTGCAGGCACATCTGCATCTCCAGTCCCACACCATCCCCGGTCAGAGACTCCCGGTGGAGGTGGGCGCCTTCCAGCTGCACGAGGCAGGGGTGACACACCTCACGATCAAGGTGACCCTCCCCTCCGAGGTCACCTACGAGTCGACCGGTGACCACATGAACTGCAAGCCGCCCGCCCGAGGAAGCCGCACCGTCATCTGCGTCCCGGACCGCGAGAGGCTGGACGGGAGTGTGACGGGCAAGATGATGGTCCGGGTCCAGGAGGACGTGCTGCCGGGCACGGTGTTGAGGTTCACCAGCGCTCTCGTCACCGAGGCCCGCACAGTGGACCCCCGGCCCGGAAACGACTCGAAGACGGCCAAGGTCACGGTCGTGAAGCCCGTCGACATGGCCTCCGCATGGGAGCCGTCCTCCCTCTCGGTGACCCCGGGCAGGCCGGTGACCGTGAAATTCATCGTGACCAACCACGGCCCCGGCACAGCAACCCCCGGGCTTCACGTGAACTTCACCACCGATGATTCCGCTATGACACTGCTCCCGCGGACAGTCCCGCCGCCTGGAGTGACATGCACCGCGGATACGGGAATACAGATGTGCTGGGGATATGGCGAGCTGGCCCCGGGGGAGAGCCACACGCACACCCAGACCTGGGTCTTCGACGAGCAGCACGCCGGCCAGACCATTCATGCCAAGGCCCGGCTCGGAGGTGTCGGACGGACCGACCCGAACGATGCGAACAACCCGGCCACCCTGACCTTCCACGTAGCCGGTACGGCTCCGTCGACGCCGGCCATGCCCTCCGCGTCGGCCGACACCTCGCCGTCGTCGCCCGGCGGGGCGTCCCAGAAGCCGGGTACCGGGGAGCACCTCGCCGAGACCGGCACCGGGCCGCTCGCCACCGCGGTCGCGGCCGCGGGAGTTCTCCTCGCCGTCGCCCTCGGCGCGCTGCTCTCGAGGAGGCGGACTTGGCAACGCCGCTCCCGCTGACCTGCCCCGGCCCGCATCCGCGAAAATCGCTTTTCACGGCGTGGGATACTCGTCTGTCGTAGCAGTCCCACGAACCCGAGCAGAACGGCAGCCTCCATGGCCTCGGTCACGTCCCTCACCGACTCCGTCCAGCAGCAGCTCGCGTCCGCCCTCTCGGCCACCCGGCCGGAGGCCGCCGGCGCCGACCCGCTGCTGCGACGAAGCGACCGGGCGGACTTCCAGGCCAACGGCATCCTCGCGCTGGCCAAGAAGGCGAAGTCCAACCCGCGCGAGCTCGCGGCCGAGGTCGTCGCCCGCATCACCACCGGCGACCTGATCAAGGACGTCGAGGTCTCGGGACCCGGCTTCCTCAACATCACCGTCGCCGACCGGGCGATCACCGGGAACCTCGCCGCCCGGTACGCGGACGACGAGCGCCTCGGGGTGCCGCTGAACGAGAACGCGGGCATCACGGTCATCGACTACGCCCAGCCGAACGTGGCGAAGGAGATGCACGTCGGCCATCTGCGCTCCGCGGTCATCGGCGACGCCCTGCGCGGCATGCTCGACTTCACCGGCGAGAAGACGATCGGCCGGCACCACATCGGCGACTGGGGCACCCAGTTCGGCATGCTCATCCAGTACCTGTTCGAGCACCCGGGCGAGCTGGCCCCGCCCGAGGAGGTCGACGGCGAGCAGGCCATGTCGAACCTGAACCGGGTGTACAAGGCCTCGCGGGCGCTCTTCGACGCGGACGAGGAGTTCAAGGAGCGGGCCCGCAAGCGGGTCGTCGCCCTCCAGTCCGGCGACAAGGAGACGCTGGAGCTGTGGCAGCAGTTCGTCGACGAGTCGAAGGTCTACTTCAACTCCGTCTTCGAGAAGCTCGACATGGAGATCCGCGACGAGGAGATCGTCGGCGAGTCCGCCTACAACGAGGGCATGCCGGAGACCGCCCGCCTGCTGGAGGAGATGGGCGTCGCCGTGCGCTCCGAGGGCGCGCTGGTGGTGTTCTTCGACGACATCCGGGGCAAGGACGACCAGCCGGTCCCGCTGATCGTGCAGAAGGCCGACGGCGGTTTCGGCTACGCGGCGTCCGACCTGACCGCCCTGCGCAACCGGGTCGACGAGTTGCACGCCACGACGCTGCTGTACGTCGTGGACGTCCGGCAGTCCCTGCACTTCAAGATGGTCTTCGAGACGGCCCGCCGGGCCGGCTGGCTGAACGAGGACGTCACCGCGCACAACATGGGCTACGGCACGGTGCTCGGCGCGGACGGCAAGCCGTTCAAGACCCGTGAGGGCGAGACCGTACGCCTGGAGGACCTGCTGGACGAGGCCGTCCAGCGGGCCGCCGAGGTGGTGCGGGAGAAGGCGCGGGACCTCACCGAGGACGAGATCCGGGAGCGGGCCGCGCAGGTCGGCATCGGCGCGGTGAAGTACGCGGACCTGTCGACCTCGCCGAGCCGCGACTACAAGTTCGACCTGGACCAGATGGTCTCGCTCAACGGCGACACGTCGGTGTACCTCCAGTACGCCTACGCCCGTATCCAGTCCATCCTCCGCAAGGCCGGCGAGGTCCGCCCCGCTGCCCGTCCGGAGCTGGAGCTGCACGAGGCGGAGCGGGCCCTGGGCCTGCACCTGGACGCGTTCGGCGACACGGTCTTCGAGGCGGCCGCGGAGTACGCCCCGCACAAGCTGACGGCGTATCTCTACCGGCTGGCCACGCTGTTCACGTCGTTCTACGACAAGTGCCCGGTCCTCAAGGCCGACACCCCGGAGCAGGTCGGCAACCGGCTGTTCCTGTGCGACATGACGGCCCGCACCCTCACCAAGGGCATGGGCCTGCTGGGCATCCGGACCCCCGAGCGCCTCTGACCCCTCGGACGGCACATGCCACGCGGCCCGTCCTCTCCCCCGGCGGGAGGACGGGCCGCGATGTCTTGGCCGTTGTCAGCGCGGGCTCAGCAGCCGCACATGTGGTCACGGAAGGCGGCCTTGGTGCGCGGTCCGGCGATTCCGTCGACCACAAGTCCGTAGCCCCCACGGTCGTTCAGGTAGCGCTGCAGCGCCGCGATCGTGTTGGGTCCGAGGATGCCGTCTTCCTTGCCGGCCCTGAACCCCAGGTGGTTGAGGTAGCCCTGCGACGCCTTCCAGCTCTGGGTGCCGAGCAGCCCGTCGACCTTGCCGGGGTTGAAGCCGTACTTGAGCATCAGGCGCTGCCACTCCCTGGCCTGTGCCCTGCTCAGCCCCAGGTTGTTCACGGCGAGCACGGACACCGCCTCGGCGCTCACCGCCCGCTGCTGGGCCGGCGCGGGCGCTGCCGTCGCGGTGCCCGCTGCCGCGAGGGAGCCGGCGGCGATCCCGGCCGCGGTGGCCGCACTCACGAGTGTCCTGGTCAGAACTCGCATGGGTTTCCCCTCCGTTGTTCGCTGTGCTGTCGACCACGAGCCTGCGGCCTCGCCGCCCGGGCCTGCCACAGGTGCCAGGAAACTGACGTGCTCACGGGACGTCCCACGCTCTGACCTGGGAGGACGCCGTCCGTGACGTCGGGTCGACGGGACGGCGGAACGGGGTGGCCGATTCCGCATGGTGCGGTGAACCGCACTCCGGTGGACCGCGTGGTCGCTGATGCAGAATGAGACCGGCACACGGGGGCCCTGGACCGGCGAGCCCGAACGCGAGTGGGGGAACATGTCGCGTTGGAAAGAGCTGCCCACGGAACTTCACCCGTACGTCCACCAGTTGGCCGTGCGATTACGCAGACTGAAGGACCACGGCGGACTGACCATGCGGCAGCTGGCCGCGAAGACCGGGTACAGCACGAAGTCCTGGGAGCGGTACCTGAACGGCAGGTCCCTGCCGCCCCGGGACGCCGTCGAGGCGATGGCCCGGATCGCCGGTGAGGAGCCGGACCGGCTGCTCGCACTGCACGAGATGGCCGCGGAGCACTGGGGAGCGACGAGCGGGACCGCGTCCGTCGCCCCGGAGACCGCCGAAGGGGAACCGCGCCGGGGGCGTCCGCCGCGCGTCACGGTCGTGGCCGGGGTGGTGGTGCTGGCCGTGTCCGCGGCCGTCCTGCTGGCCGTGC
>KL568548.1:0-995 GCA_000715605.1 Streptomyces speibonae
GGCCCTGGCGGCCGCCGTACCGGAGGCACCGGACCGTTCGCTCCTGGGCGGAACGTCCGCCGCCACCATGATCCGGGGATCCACGGACCGGTCGGGGAGCGTCGAGGGCGCGGTGTCGGTCGGCAGCACGGCCGTGGTGCCGTCGGGGTCCGGCCCCGAAGCCCGTGCCGCTGTCGCGGCGTCCTGTCCACCGGCCGGCGCCGCCTCGTCCCCGTTCCCCTCCCCCGCCCGCCGCAGCAGTTCCGCCGCCTGTTCGGCCGTCAGCCGCTCCGCGGGGTCCTTGCGCATCAGACCTTCGAGTACGGGCGTGAGGGGTCCGGCGTCCAGCGGCGGCAGGGGGTCGTCGACGACGGCGCGCAGGGTGGCCAGGGCGGAGGTGCGACGGAAGGGCGATTGGCCGGCCACCGCCGAGTAGAGCAGGGCGCCGAGGGACCACAGGTCCGAGGCGGGCCCGGGCGTACGGCCCAACGCCCGCTCGGGCGCGACGTATTCGGGCGAGCCGATGACCTCGCCGGTCATCGTGAGCGCGGTATCCCCCTCCACGGTGGCGATGCCGAAGTCGGTGAGCACCACCCGGCCGTCGTCGGCGAGCAGGACGTTGCCGGGTTTCACATCACGGTGCAGCACTCCCGCCGCGTGCGCCGCGCGCAGTGCCTCCAGCACCCGGGCGCCTATGCGGGCGGCCTCCCCGGGCGGGAGGGAACCCCGCGAGCCGATCTCGTCGGCCAGTGACCGGCCGCGGACCAACTCCATGACGATCCACGGGCGTTCGTCGAAGGTGGCCACGTCATGGACGGTCACCACGCTGGTGGTGCTGATGCGTGCCGCCGCCCAGGCCTCCCGCTCCAGCCGGGCGTACATCAACTCGACGCGTTCCGGTGGCAGTTCGGCGGGGGCGCGGACCTCCTTGACGGCCACCTCGCGTTGCAGCACCTCGTCCCGGGCACGCCACACCCTGCCCATGCCGCCCGCACCGAGGACGGACAGAAGTCGGG
>KL568548.1:1204-2159 GCA_000715605.1 Streptomyces speibonae
CCAGCCGTTCTGCACCTGCGTCCGGTAGGACCGCGTCCTGATCCTGCATCGGAGGCATACTCCCTGTCTTCGCGACGACCGGGCCACCGGCGCGTGGACAGGAAAAAGGGAACCTGGGCCTCCCGACCGCGCGAGCCGCAGCTCGGCAATTTGATTAAACACTCAATTTTCGTGAAAGTCGAAGCACTCCACTTTTATGCCGTGCAGTGACAACTTCCTTACGTATAGCGACAGTTGGGCTGATCACGCCCCGTCGGCGCCCTCAGCCGTCCCCCCGCCCGAACACGGGCGCCAGCACCAACTGGGCCGCCCCTTCCGCAACCCCGAGCACACCACCGCCCGCGAGCCGCACCGGCACCGTCGCCTCCCCCGTACGCTCCGCACGCGCCGTCAGCACCGCCTGCACCCCCTCCACGAACGCCCCCGCTTCCGCCTCGACGGTCCGTCCCCCGAGCAGAACGAGGTCGATGTCCAGCAACCCCACGAGATTCGCCGCGGCCGCACCCAGTACCCGCGCCGCCTCCTCGGCCTCCCCGCGTGCCACCGCACCTAGACAGAGCGCTTCCACGCACCCTCGGTTCCCGCACCCGCACGGCGGTCCGTCCAACTGCAGCACCTGATGCCCGAACTCACCCGCCCCCGTCCGCGGCCCCCGGTGCACGCTCCCCCCGATCACCAGCCCCGCCCCAAGGCCCGTACCCAGGTGCAGATAGGCGAACGAGCCGCCCACTCCCCCGACCGCCAGCCGCAGCGCCGCCGCGTTGGTGTCCTTGTCGACGACCACCGGCACCCCCAGCCGCTCCGCCAGCGCGGCCCGCAGCGGAAAGCCGTCCCACTCGGGGAACCCCGTCACCCGGTGCAGCACGCCCCTCCGGTGGTCGAGCGGCCCCGGCAGCGCCACCCCCACCCCGAGCGGGGCGCGCCGCCCCCCGGCCGCCTCCGCCCGCAGCGGCTC
>KL568548.1:2423-4513 GCA_000715605.1 Streptomyces speibonae
GATGTGTATAAGAGACAGATCCAGCGGCGCCCCGCGCCGGGCCACCACCGTCCCGTCGAGGTCGACCAGCACCGCCCGCGTCTCGTCGCGGTCCAGATGCACACCGACCGCGTGCCCCGCCTCCGGCACCAGGCGCAGCACCGTGCGCGGCTTGCCCCCCGTGGACGCCCGGCGTCCCGCCTCCGCGGCGAGCCCGTCCTGACGCAGCCGGGCGGTGATCTTGCTGACCGCCTGCGGGGTGAGCCCGGTCCGCTCGGCGAGTTCCAGCCGGCTGATGCCCTCCGTCCCCGCGGTGCGCAGCAGGTCCAGCACGAGCGCGGTGTTGTGGCTGCGCAGGGCGAGGAGATTGGCCCCCAGCTGCCCGCCCCCGCCGCTCTGATTCGTCTTCTTCACCCGTCCCATTCTCCCTCCCGCTTGCACTTTGGCAACAGCGTTGCGAAAGTAGTGCCATGACTGGCACTCCCCTCCGCGTCGGCCTCGTCGGCTACGGCCTCGCGGGCTCCGTGTTCCACGCCCCGCTGATCGCCGCGACCGAGGGCCTCGCGCTCGACACGGTGGTCACCTCGAACCCCGAGCGGCAGCAGCAGGCCCGCGCCGCGTACCCGGACGTACGCCTCGCCGCGACCGCGGACGAGCTGCTCGGCCGCGCCGACGAGCTGGACCTGATCGTCATCGCGTCCCCGAACAGGACGCACGTCCCGCTCGCCACCGTCACGCTGGAGACCGGACTGCCGGTCGTCGTGGACAAGCCCGTCGCCGGCACGGCGGCCGAGGCCCGCAAGCTGGCGGCGCTCGCGGAGGAGCGCGGACTGCTCCTGTCCGTCTTCCAGAACCGCCGCTGGGACAACGACTTCCTCACCCTGCGCAAGCTGGTCGACGAGGGCGGACTCGGCGACGTGTACCGCTTCGAGTCCCGCTTCGAGCGCTGGCGCCCGCAGCTCAAGGGCGGCTGGCGCGAGTCCGGCGACCCGGCGGAGATCGGCGGCCTGCTCTACGACCTCGGCAGCCACGTCGTCGACCAGGCCCTCGTCCTGTTCGGCCCGGTGACCCACGTGTACGCCGAGACGGACATCCGCCGTGAGGGCGCGCAGACCGACGACGACACGTTCATCGCGCTCACGCACGCGAGCGGCGTCCGCTCCCACCTCCACGTCTCCGCGACCACGGCCCAGCTCGGCCCGCGCTTCCGCGTCCTCGGCTCGAAGGCGGGCTACGTCAAGCACGGCCTGGACCCCCAGGAGGCCGCCCTGCGCGACGGCGCGCGCCCCGGCCCCGGCTGGGGCACGGAACCCGAGGAGCTGTGGGGCAGGGTCGGCGCAGGCGAGTCCCCGGTGACCGGCGGCGGCACCCCCGTACCGACCCTCCCGGGCGACTACCCCGCCTACTACGAGGGCGTGGCCCGCGCCCTCCTGGACGGCGCCCCCAACCCGGTGACCGCGCTGGAGGCGGCCGCCGCACTCGACGTACTGGAGGCGGCCCGCCGTTCCGCCCGGGAGAAAGTGACGGTGACCCTGTGACCACGCCCGAACTCACCCCGACCGTCGAGGAACTCGAGGCCCAGGAACGCCGCCTGGTCTTCAGCCGGTTCACCCACGACGACGCGTGGGCGCTCGGCTCCCTGCTGGTGGAGATGGCCCGGGAGCGCCAGGCCCCCGTCGCCATCGACATCCACCGCTGCGGCCAGCAGCTCTTCCACGCCGCCCTGCCCGGCTCCACCCCCGACAACGACGCCTGGATCGCCCGCAAACGCCGGGTGGTGGAGCGCTACGGCTCCGCGTCCTACCTGGTCGGCGCCCGCTTCCGCGCCAAGGGCACGACCTTCGAGGACTCCTCCCGCCTGGACCCCGACACCTACGCGGCCCACGGCGGCTCCTTCCCCATCACGGTGACCGGAGCGGGAACCATCGGCACGGTAACGGTCTCGGGCCTCCCCCAACTGGAGGACCACACCATGGTGGTGGAAGCACTGGACCACTTCTTGAACCGGGCCGGCGACACATAGGGGCGCGGGGCTGTATCGACGTGCGGCTCCGCCGCGTGGGCGCGACGGGGTCTGGGGGCGAAGCCCCCAGGGACGGGACGGGAAGGGG
>KL568548.1:4715-5497 GCA_000715605.1 Streptomyces speibonae
TCTGGGGGCGAAGCCCCCAGGGACGGGACGGGAAGGGGCGGCGGGGCGAAAAATACCAAGCCCCCCCCGTCACGCCCCGGCAAACACCTGCCGCTGCCGCCCCAGCCCTGAAACCTCCAGCTCCACCACATCCCCCGCCCGCACATACGGCTTGGGCTCGGCCCGCCCCATGGCCACCCCCGCCGGCGTCCCCGTATTGATCACATCCCCGGGATAAAGCGTCATGAAATGACTGACGTACCGCACGACCTCCCCCACCGGAAAGATCTGATCCGCGGTCGTCCCGTCCTGCCGCAACACCCCGTTCACCCACAACCGCAACGACAGATCTTGCGGATCACCCACCTCGTCCGCCGTCACCAGCCACGGCCCCAACGGGTTGAACGTCTCGCAGTTCTTGCCCTTGTCCCACGTCCCGCCCCGCTCGATCTGGAACTCCCGCTCGGAGACGTCGTGCGCGACGGCGTACCCGGCGACATGCGCGAGCCCCTCCTCCGCCGACTCCAGGTACCGCGCCGTACGCCCGATCACGACCGCCAGCTCGACCTCCCAGTCGGTCTTGACCGACCCGCGCGGCACCAGCACCGTGTCGTTCGGCCCGACGACCGTGTCCGCCGCCTTGAGGAAGATCACCGGCTCGGCGGGCGCCTCGGCCCCCGTCTCACGTGCGTGGTCGTGGTAGTTGAGCCCGATGCACACGACCTTGCCGATGCGCGCCACCGGCGGCCCGATCCGCAGCCCCTCCGCGTCCAGCGCGAGCAGTTCGCCCGTGTCGGCGGCGG
>KL568548.1:5719-9908 GCA_000715605.1 Streptomyces speibonae
GATCCGCCCGAGCGCCGCCTCGTCGGCGAGCAGCGCCCCGTCGATGTCGGCGACGAGCCCCGAGAGGTCCCGCAGGACCCCCTCGGAGTCGAGCAGCGCGGGCCGCTCCTGTCCCGCCGTACCGACTCGCAGCAGCTTCATGGTCACGTCTCCCTCGATCGCGGGCCGCCCGCCGATGAAGACGACCCGGATGCGGCGAGGCGCAGCCACCGGAGGGCTGGTCGATCCTCCAAGTCCCCGGTGCACACCGCAAGACCTGGTTCACGTACTGGACCCTGCATCAACGGCACGCTCACCGGTACAGCACGGCCCGCTCCACCACACTCCACGTCGTACTCGTCGCCATGTAGAGCGCGGCCGCCAACGGCATGACGGCGACGGTGATCAGCGTGAAGAACGACATGAACGGCATCACCTTGGTCACCGCCCCCAGCCCGGGCACCTGCTCACCGTCCCCCGCACCGGCCATACCACCAGCCACACCACCAGCCACCGTGGCCGACTGGGCGGCCATCATGCGCCGCGACAGCCGGTAGCTGAACCAGGCGACCACCGCGACGACGGCGAACAGCCCGAGGTAGACGAGCCCCGCCGCGCCGAACATCCCGCCGTCCCCGAGCGCGTCCGCCCACCGTCCGCCGAGCGGCGCGTCGAACAGCCGGTGCCCGAGCAGCTCGTTGGGGTGCCCGCCGATCGTCTCACTGGAGAACAGGTGGTACAGCAGGAAGAACGCGGGCAGCTGGAAGAGGCTCGGCAGGCATCCGGACAGCGGCGACACCTTCTCCTCGGTGTGCAGTTCCAGCACGGCCCGCTGGAGCTTCTCGGGGTTGTGCCGGTGCTTGCGGCGCAGTTCGGCGATGCGCGGCTGGAGCGCCGTCCGGGCCTTCTGACCCCGCGCGGCGGCCCGGGAGAGGGGGTGGACGAGAAGTCGTACGAGCGCGGTGAACAGAACGATCGCGGCGGCCGCCGCGGAGACGCCGAACAGCGGCTGGAGCAGGTCGGCCAGGTTGTCGACCAGGCTGGCGAAGACGGACATGGGTGAGCCCTCCGGGGGTCTCGTCGTGCCGGAAACACCGGAAGAACCGGTGGGTGACGTGACGGCATGACGACCCGCAGCGAGGCGCGGCCCATCAACGTGGACGTGAGAAGGCGTGAACGTGAAGGAAGGTGCCGTGCCCTACGCGGCGGTCGCCGGAAGGAGGCGTCCGGGCGCCCGGGGCCGGGTGCGCCCCTTGGCGTCGGGATCGCGCTGGGGCAGGAAGGCGGTACGCCGGTCACGGTCGCGGATGGCCGTACGCACCCGGGTGGGCGGGACGGCCGGCACGCACCGCGCGGCGACGAACGCGCACACGGAGAGCGCGCTGCCGGCCGCGGCGGTCGCGGCGAGCGCGACGTCGACGACGGAGAGGCCACCGGCGGCGGGCAGCAGAAGCAGGACGAACGGGAGCAGTGGAAGGAGCACGGCGTAGCCGGAACGCCCGGTCACCCGATGACGGATCACCCGTCGCCCACCTCCCCGTTCTCTGTCCCCTGGGCTGCTTCGCCCCCAGGACCGTATCGAACCCGCCCGCACCACAGCTACACCGGCACCCCCTCAACGTCCGACCGCGCACGACGGTTCCGCACCCGGTGTGCCGGACGTCACGGGCACGGACCCGGACCCCACGACGAGGGTCCCGGCGCTGGTGACAGCGGTGGTGGTCGGGGAGCGTCGGGAACGTCCCGGACGCGGACCGTCCGCCCCCGCGCTCTCACCTCCTGTCACCCGACGGCAGTACGGTGTCCCCCATGCGCCCCGACACGCCTGCCGAAAACGTCGACCACACCGCCGAAGCCGCCCGCCTGGAGCGGACCGCCGATCTCTACCCCGAGGACGCCGAGGCCCTGCTCCTGCGGGCCGCCGCGCACCGCGAACTCTCCGGCGACCGCCCCGCCGCGACCGCCCTCTACGACCGTCTCCTCACCTCGCCCGCGGACCTGGACCAGCCCCATCTGGTCCGCGCCCTCAAGGCCTCGAACCTGTGGGAGTACGGCCACGAGGCGGAGGCCCGCGCGATCATCACCGGCATCCGCGCGGCCGCCCCGCGTGACCCCGCCCCCTGGGTGATCGTCGCGGAGTCCCTGGAGTCGCACGACGAGCTGGAACAGGCGCACGAGACGTTCACGCAGGCGGTCCGCCTCCTCCTGACCGAGGGGGCCGCGGGAGCCGCGGGAGCCGACGGGGCCCAGGGGGCCGCAGGGACCACCCCACCCCGGGCCACCCACCCGCTCCTCTTCGGCCGCCACCGCGTCCGCCGGATGCTCGGTGCGGCGCACGACGAGTGGGACGCCCTGGCCGACACCGTCCACACCCTGCCGATCACCCTGGACGAACTGCACGACCCCAAGCGCGTGTGGTCCCTGGGCTCGGAGAACCCGGCGGAGCTGGAGGCGGAGATCGTGCGCCTGCGCGCGGAACTCGGCGCGTTCCGCGAGGCTCTGTCCCGCCCGTTCCCGGTGGCGGTCCTGCACTGGCCGGCGAACGAACTGACCGAGCTGACGGAGGCGTACCCGGACCTGGCGGAGGAGTACCCGTCCTACGACGCCCACCTGGCGACGATAGAGGCGGCCCTGCGCGAACTCGCATCCTCCGGCACCGGGAACCTGGGCATCGTCACGGGCACGGTCCCCTCGTACGAGGCCTTCGCGGCCTCGGAGCTCAGCTCCCCCGCCGACCCGACCCTGCTCCCCCAGTACGCCACGACGCTGGCGGCCCGGGGCCGCGCGGTGGCCTGGCCGCCCGAGCGGACGGCGGCGTGCTGGTGCGGCTCGGGCCGGGCGTACGGGGAGTGCCACGGGGCGCACTGAAACGGGCCGTGCGCCAGGGCCGCCCTCTCTTCAGGGTGAGGTCCCCTCTCACCAGGGCAAGACCCCGCTCACAGGGCGATGACGATCTTCCCCTGGGTGTGCCCGCGCTCGGCCTCCCGGTGCGCTTCGGCGATCTTGTCCAACGGGTAGGTCGCGGCGAGGTAGGGCGTGAACCTGCCCTGACTGCCGAGCCGGGCACCCTCGGCGAGCACCGTGGAGTCGTTCTCGGCGTAGAGGTGCCGCACGCCGAGCCGCTCCGCGCCCGCGACATCGGCGACCGTCACCACGCGGTCCGCGTCCCCGGCGACGGCGACGAGATCGGCGAGCGAACCCGAGGCGGCCATGTCGAACGCGGCGTCCACCCCCGCCGGGGCCAGTTCGCGGACCCGGTCGGCCAGCCCGGGGCCGTACGTGGTGGGCAAGGCTCCCAGCGTGCGCAGATAGGCGTGCTTGCCCGGGCTCGACGTACCGATGACGGTGGCGCCGCGGGCCACCGCCATGGCGACGGCGGCGCTGCCCACACCCCCTGCCGCCCCCTCGATCAGCAGCGTGCGGCCGGACAGGTCGCCGAGCGCGTCGAGCCCCCGGCCCGCGGTGGCGACGGCCAGCCCGGCCCCGGCGGCCTGCTCCAGGGTCCACGGCTCCGGCACCGGAGCCCAGGCGGACAGCGTGGCGTACTGCGCGGACGCCCCGAAGATCCCGCCGAGCCCGAAGACCCGGTCACCTTCGGCAACGCCGGTCACGCCTTCGCCCACCTCGTCGACCACACCGGCGGCGTCGCGCCCGGGTATCGCGGGAAACTCGACCGGGAAGTGCTCACGGACCTCCCCCGAGCGCAGCTTCCAGTCGACGGGGTTGACGCTGGCCGCGGTGACCTGGATGCGGATCTCGCCGGGCCCGGCGTGCGGTTCCGGGATGTCCTCGATGACGAGCACGTCGGCGGGGCCGTAGTCGTGGTAGCGGGCAGCACGCATGGTTCACTCCTCGATAGAATCACTTGCAACGGAAACTAACTTAGAGTGGATTACTTTCCGCTGCAAGTATCTGAGAGTCACTTACCGTGGAAAGCTCCGACGCGCTACGATCGCGCCTGTGGAAACGGAACACGAGCTGGCCCCGGCCGAGACGGAGACGTGGGAGTCGCTGCTGTCGGTACTCCTGTGGCTTCCGGCAGCCCTGGACGGGCGGCTCAAGCAGCAGGGACTGAGCCATCACGAGTTCCTGATCCTGTGGTGCCTGACCCAGCACCGGGGCCGCGCCCACACCATGAGCTCACTCGCGGAACTGTCCCGCGTCACCCCGTCCCACCTGTCCCGCATCGCGGCCCGCCTGGAGCGGCAGG
>KL568548.1:10124-16208 GCA_000715605.1 Streptomyces speibonae
GCCGGACCCCACGGACGCCCGCGTGACGATCGCCTCACTGACGGAGGCGGGCACGCAGAAGTACGCGGAAGTGGCGCCGAGCTACTACGCGACCCTGCGCGAGCACGTCTTCGGCCGGCTCACGGAGGAGCAGGCCGACCAGCTGGGCACCCTCACGGCGCACATCGCGCAGTCCCTCGACCCCCGGACGGACTGATCAGGCGTCAAGGGCGATCCCGGAGCCCACGAGCACGAGCACGAGCACAAGCGCGGCAGTCCCCCCTCGGCCTGAGCGCTTACCGTGATGTCATGGGTAATGCGTTGCGTCAGGCCGGACGGGCCACCGTGCATTTGGCCCTGGTCACCTGCCTGACCTCTGGTCTGTATCTCTTCATCCCCGTGCTGGTCATCACGGCGGTCGCGGCCCTTATGGCCGTCGGGGCCTGGGTGGTACCCGAAGTGGTGCTGGTGCTCCGCCGTATCGCCGGAACCCATCGGCGCATGACGGCCGAGTGGACGGGACGGGAGATTCCTGAGGCGTATCAGGCCATCGATGGATCTTTGCGTGTGCGTCTGCGCACTGCGGTCCATGACCCTGGCACTCTGCGGGATCTGCGCTGGATGATCGCCTTATGTGCGTACGGGGTACTTGTCCCGCCCGTGTGGGCGGCCTTGTGGCCCCTGGGGCTGATCGTCGACGGCGTGTGGTGTGGTCTGTTGCGGCGAAAGCCCTTTGTGCTGCCGCTGATCTCCAAGGTCGCCGACATGGAGGCCCGTTGGTCGACGGCTCTGCTGCGGCCGTCTCCCAGGGCACTGCTGGCGGCTCGTGTGGAGGCGTTGGCCACTACCCGTGCCGAGGCCATCGCCGCGCACGAGGCGGAACTGCGTCGCATCGAGCGTGACCTGCACGACGGTGCACAGGCCCGCCTTGTGGCCCTGTCCATGAGGCTGGGGCTGGCAGATCGCGCCTTCGACCGGGATCCGCAGGGCGCGCGCAGACTCATGACCGAGGCGCATTCCCAGGCCCAGGAGGCTCTCCTTGAGCTGCGACAGGTCGTTCGGGGGATCCATCCGCCGATTCTCACCGACCGTGGCCTTGTGGGGGCCGTCAGGGCGTTGGCCGCGAGCTGTGGGCTGGAGGTCGCTGTGGAGGTGAAGGGCGGGCTGGAGGAGGGCCCACGGCCGCCGGCCGCCGTCGAAGCGGCGGCGTACTTCATGGTCGCGGAGGCGCTTACCAACGCTGCCAAGCACGGCGGCGGGATGCGGGCCGAAGTGCACCTGGAGCGTGTGCGTGCCGGCCTGCGCGCTGTGGTCCAGGACGACGGACGCGGCGGCGCCGATGAGGACGAGGGCACAGGGCTGCCGGGTATCCGCCGCCGGGTCGCCGCGCTGGACGGCACCATGGGGGTCTCCAGCCCCCCTGGGGGCCCGACTGTGATCGAGGTACAGCTGCCGTGCGTGTGGTGATCGCCGAGGACAACGTTCTGCTCAGGGAGGGACTCGTCCTGCTGCTGGGGTCAGCGGGTCATGAAGTGGTGGCCGTCGTCGGCACCGCGCCGGAGATCGTGCCTGCGCTGCTCCGGTATCGCCCGGACGTGGCTGTGCTGGACGTGCGGATGCCGCCCACCTTCCGGCAGGAAGGCCTGCGCGCGGCCTTGGAGGCCCGAGCGGCCGTTCCCGGCATGCCGGTGCTCGTGCTGTCGCAGTACGTGGAGGAGTCGTACGCCGCCGACCTGCTGGGAGCAGGCGCAAGCGGTGTGGGTTACCTGCTCAAGGACCGCGTGGGACATGTGGATGCGTTTCTCGACGCGCTGGAGCGAGTGGCCGGGGGAGGCACCGCACTCGATCCGGAGGTGATCTCCGAGCTGCTCACCCGCCGCCGTGGCACCCTGATCGACTCTCTGACGTCACGTGAGCGGGAAGTGCTCAAGCTCATGGCCGAAGGCCACGGCAACGCCACGATCGCCAGGACTCTCGTCATCACGGAGCGTTCGGTCAGCAAGCACATCGGCAACGTCTTCGCGAAACTGCGTCTGTCGCCCGGCGACAGCGGTCACCGCCGTGTGCTGGCCGTACTGGCCTACCTCAACAGCCCCTACCAGAAATCTTCTTGACGGGCCGTGCGGTATCGGAGCGTCACCGGCGCCCGCACGTGGTTCAGTACGACGCCCGGCCGGGATCTGCCGGCCGGGCGTCGTACTGTGCGCGGAGCTGAACGGGTGTAGGGGTCAGCGGGGGCGGACCAGCTCCGTGGGCTGCTCCTGCCCCGCATCCCGGGCGGTGGGGGCCGGCACCTTGCGGTTGAGCGCCTCGCCTTCGACGTCGATGTTCGGCAGCAGTCGATTCAGCCAGCGCGGCACGTACCACGCCGTGTCACCCAGCAGAGCCAGGACGGCTGGAACGATCATCATCCGGACGACGAAGGCATCGAAGAGGACCGCGATGGCCAGCCCGAAGCCGATCACTTTGATCAGCGCGTCCTGCGCACCGATGAACCCGGCGAAGACGGCGATCATGATCAGGGCGGCGGCCGCGACCACGGGCGCGCTGTGGCGGAACCCCGAGACCACGGCCACCTTGGCCGCGTCGCCGTGCACGTAGGACTCACGTATCCGCGAGACGAGGAACACCTCATAATCCATGGCCAGTCCGAAGACGATGCCGACCAGGAAGATCGGTGTCAGGCTCATGACGGGTCCGGTGGACTCCGCGCCCAGCAGTTCGGCACCGTGCCCCTGTTGGAAGACCAGGACGACGGCGCCCAGCGCCGCCAGTACGGAGAGCAGGAAGCCGACCGCCGCTTTGACCGGTACGAGCAGCGAACGGAAGACGATCAGCAGGAGGAGGATCGCCAGGCCCACCACGACCGCGAGGTAGGGGATCAGTGAAGTCTGCACCTTCTGGGCGATGTCGATGTTCAGCGCTGTCGCTCCGCTGACCTCGAAATGGGCTCCGGCAGCCTTGGCCTCGATGCCGGGACGTTCGTCGCGGATGCTGGTGACAAGGTCCTGGGTCTTCTGGTCGGTGGGACTCGTCGCGGGCGTCACGCTGAAGACGGCCGTGTCCATGGCCTGGTTGAAGGCGGCAGGGGAGACGGAGACGACACCCGCGGTACGACCGATACGCTTCTCGATCGTCTGAACCGCGCTCTTGGCTTCCTCGGCGTTCCGCGTGTCCTTGACGTCCACGACGATGGTCAGCGGTCCATTGAAGCCGGGACCGAACCCCTCGGCCAAGGCGTCGTAGGCACGCCGCTCGGTGCTGGACGTCGGCTTCGACTCTGCGCCCGGCATTCCCAGTTGTAGGTCCATGGCCGGTACGGCGATCGCGCCAAGACCCACGACGCTCAGCAGGAGCACAGGCAGCGGATGCCGTGTGACGGTCCGCGCCCAACGCGATCCGCCGTTGTCGCGTTCGTTCCGGCGCTGCAGCGCATTCTTGCGGACCCTGCGTGCCAGCACGGCGTTGGGCCAGAACCCCAGGAGCGCTGGGATGAGCGTGAGACAGACCAGAACAGCCACGAGGACCGCGCCCGCCGCTGCCAGGCCCATGGTCGTGAGCAGCGGGATCCCCACCACGATGAGTCCGGCGAGGGCGATGACGACGGTCATGCCGGCGAAGACGACCGCGGAGCCGGCAGTGCCGACGGCAGTGCCGGCGGCGGTCCTCGGGTCGTGCCCCACGGCCCGCTCCTCGCGGTACCGGGAGACCATGAAGAGGGCGTAGTCGATGCCGCAGGCGAGACCGAGCATCATCGCCAGTGTGCCGGTGCTGCCCGACAGTCCGAAGGCGCTGCTCAACGCGGTGATGGCCGCCAAACTGACGGCGATCCCCACGATCGCCGTCAGCAACGGCAGCCCGGCCGCCGCCAGAGATCCGAAGGTGATCAGCAGGACGACGGCGGCGACGGCTACACCGACGGCCTCGGTCGACTCGCCGGACGGAGGCTCCTCAGCGAGTGCAGTCCCGCCGACTTCCACCGTCAGTCCCGTGTCGCGCGCGTGCTCGATGGCGCCCTTCAGATGGTCCTTGCTCGCGTTGGTGAGGTCATGGGCCTTGTCCTGGAAGGAGACCATGGCGAATGCCATGACCGCGTCCTTGCTGACGGCCTTCACCTGGAAGGGATCGGTCACCGAGGCGACCTGCGAGCCGTCGGCGGCTTCGTCGACCAGTCGCTCGACAGCCTTCTTGTTCTTGGCCGCAGTGATCTTCTCGCCACGGGGCGCCATGAACACGATCTGCGCCCTCGCCCCGGTCGCCGCCGCATCAGGGAAGCGCTGCTCGAGCAGGTCGAACGCGCGCTGGGACTCGGCGCCCGGCAGCTTGAAGCCCTCATCGGCGGCCGCGGGTGCCCTGGCCGCGACGATTCCGATGACAGCCAGCACCACCACCCAGAACAGAGCGACCAACCAGCGCCACCGGAAAGCCCCGCGGCCCAAGTGGTAGAGGACAGTTGCCATGGTGAGGAGAGCCTCCGTATCGACGGTGAGGGAGTTGCACGGGAGGGGAGAAGCCGGCCTGGCGCGCGCGATGCCCGTTCAGCCGGGGACGGAGGCAGGTGCCGCTTCCGCGAGGTTCAGCTTCCCGGCGATCGGCCCGTGGCACGAGGGACTGCACTCCCCAGTCGTGGTGTAGCGGGCTACACCATCGGTCCCCTGCCGAGGTTCTCCGCGCCGCCGGAGCTGCCGGAGCTGCCGGAGCCGTCGGAGCTGCCGGAGCACGAGCTGATCGACGTGCGCGCGGCTGCGCAGAAGTACTCGTCGCTGGACACCTCGATCGCTGCCGCCTACGGCGAGGCCTCCGCGCGCCGCGTGGTCACCGCCGGCATCGCCGACCTCGTCCAGCGGGTACGCGGTACGGACCACCTGGTCATCGACCGGCCCTGGGAGGAGTACGCATGAGCGAGGGCCTGGCCCCAGCCTCTCGGGTGTCGACCTGGCCCGGGTGGCGCTGCAGGCCGCGCGGGCCGTAGCGAAGCCCCGGGCCGTGTCCCTTGTCGTGCCTTGTCGTGGTGTAGTCGATCATTTCGGCGTGCCGCGGCCGACATCACATGCCGGGCGCTCACGGCATATGAGGGCGCCCGCGGAACCGTCCGCACTGCCTACTGGGGCCGCCGGGAACTTCGCCACTTGGGTAGCCGCCACACCGCAGAGCGAGATCAGCTCGCCTGCTCACGACGGCCCCGCACTGACTGCCATGCGCCGCGGCCGTCCCTCCCGACGTGCCCCATCCGGCGGCGCCAACCATCATGGAGTGAAGGGGCTGCCGGTATCGGCGCACAGTCGATGGCTCCGCGCAGGAAGGAAGGCGCATGGAGCTCTTCCCACCGATTCCGCTCGCCGAATGGCGAGACTGCAAGGAGACCCTGCACCGGTTCGCACAGGTCGTCGGCAAGATCCGGCTCGCCGCCAGCGTACGGCGCAACCATTGGTGGAACGTACCCTTCCACCTCACCGCGCGTGGCATCACCACGCGTCCGATGGGATGGGCCGACGGTGATCCGTTCACCATCGACTTCGACTTCGTCCGCCACCAGCTGGTCGCCGCTTCGCTGAACGGCACCGAGGTGTCCTTTCCGCTCTACGGCCAGTCCGTGGCCTCGTTCCGCCGCGCGACCCTGGACGCCCTGACCGTCCTGGGTGTCCGGGTGAACATCCCCGTGCCCCATCCGTTCGACCTGCCGGACGCCGCACGGCCCTTCGCCGAGGACACCGAACACGCGTCCTACGACCCCGTGCAGGTCAACCGCTACTGGCGAGTCCTCAGCCAAGTGGCGCTGGTGCTGGAGGAGTTCGCGGCAGAGTTCTCGGGGAAGGCCAGCCCCGTGCACCACTTCTGGCACACCTTCGACCTTGCTTACAGCCGGTTCTCCGGACGTCACGCGGAGCAGCCGGCGGAGGCCGACCCGGTCACCCGCGAGGCATACTCCCGCGAGGTGATCAGCTTCGGCTTCTGGTTCGGGGACGACGCGTTTCCCGAGCCCGCGTTCTACTCCTACACGGCGCCGGAACCCGCGGGGCTGGCGGAGGAGCCGCTCACACCGAGTGCCGCCCGGTGGGTGGCGCGCAACGGCAGCCATCTGGCCGTGCTCCGCTACGACGACGC
>KL568548.1:16437-26938 GCA_000715605.1 Streptomyces speibonae
AGCCGCAGCAGACCCGCGCGCCACCGTGCTCGCCTTCTACGACAGCGCCTACCGGGCTGGAGCCCAGCGCGCCGACTGGGACGTGGCAGGGCTGGCCTGCCCCGGAGGAGTAACGGACCAGCACGTGGCGGTAAGCCCCGCTGGGTGACCGAGTCCGGGGTCGGCGAGGCCCTCAGCACGCCTCACCGGGCGCGGCCGCGGTGGCCCGCAGCAGATCCCGCACGAGGTCGAAGTCAACGCGCTCCGGCCTACGAAAGCGCAGGCACCCCTTGCCCATGTCCTGTCCGGCCAGCCGCTCCTCGAACGCGTCCCGGACGTCGCCGCGCATCAGATAGTACGAGATGTACTGCTTCTGACTCGCGAACGCGATCTCGGCGGCCCCGTCCCGCTCATACGTCGGCATGCCGTACGCCATGACCTCGTCGGACCCCTTCAGCTCGGCCCGACACAGCTGCCGCAGCCTGACGAGAACGTCCTTGCGCTCCTCCGAAGCCTCAGCCAGGTAGGCGTCGACATCCTTCGCCGTGCTCTGCACCATGTGTGCAGTCTATGGCGGCCAGCGATATCTCGACTGGGGAGCGGCGCCCTGGCCTGAGTTCGTCGATGTCAGTGAGTGCTGTTAGAACTGGGCGGTATCGACACGAGCCATCGCACAGAGACATCAAGGGGCGGAGGAACGGCCTTGTCAGAACCGGGGGATCTGGTGCAACCGATCGCGGGCGTCTACGAGAACCTCATCACCGAGGACCTGCACCAGCGGATACAGCGATTCGAAGCCGCAGGTTGGAAAGCCATCGATGCCGACGTCAGCGAGGAGTCAGCCCCCCACGTCCTCGCCAGATACATCGGCGAAGAAGTTAAGCACCAGCTCAGCCAATTGGCTCCTGACCAGCAGGTAGTCACCGCCAACCGTATCCTCGCTGCCCTGGCCCACAACGTTCCTCACAACGCCCCCAGTGAGACGGCCAGGGTTATCGCCGACGGTCCTAGGCAGTTGCTTGCTCTCGCCGAGCGAGAGGCACCCGGTGTCCACGCGATCCGCCCGCTCACCCCACTGTCGGAGGCTTCACTTCTTACGAACGCGTCCGAGGACCTCAATCTAGGCGGAGAGCTGAGAGCCGAACTCGCGACAGCCGACCGAGTAGATCTGCTTTGCGCTTTCGTAAAGTGGTACGGCATCCGGATTCTGGAAGACGCCCTCCGCTCGGCCAAGGAACGGAAGGTACCCATCAGGGTCATCACCACCACGTACATGGGTGCCACCGACCGCCGCGCGCTCGATCGTCTAGTCCGTGACTTTGGTGCCACAGTCAAGGTCAACTACGAAACTCGATCCACACGCCTGCACGCGAAAGCATGGTTGTTCCGCCGCAACACAGGTTTCGACACTGCGTACGTCGGTAGCTCGAATCTCTCCAAGGCTGCGCTGGTCGACGGCCTCGAATGGAACGTACGGTTGTCGTCCGTCGCCACCCCTGCTGTGCTGAACAAGTTCGAGGCGACCTTCGATGCGTACTGGAACGACACAGCCTTCGAGACGTATGACCCTGATCTGCACAGTGAACGCCTCGACAGAGCCCTCGCCCAGGCAGGCGGCACCGGTCCGACGACAGATTTGAAGATCAATCTGTCCGGACTGGAAGTACGCCCCTTTCCCCACCAACGAGACATGCTGGAGCGCCTGAGCGTCGAGCGGGAGATCAGAGGGCGGCACAGAAACCTGCTGGTCGCGGCGACTGGCACCGGCAAGACGGTGATGGCGGCCCTCGACTACCGCGCCCTTAGCCGGGAGTCAGGCGACGACCGGCCGACGCTGTTGTTCGTGGCACACCGCAAGGAGATCCTGGGGCAGTCTTTGCGCACCTACCGGGAAGTGCTGGACGACGCGTCATTCGGGGAACTCCTGTATGCGGGACAGGACCCACGCGAGTGGAATCATGTCTTCGCCAGCGTCCAGTCGCTCAACGTACGACGGCTGGAGCAATTGGCGCCTGATCACTTCGACATCATCGTCATCGACGAGTTCCACCACGCCACCGCGTCCACATATCGACGGATCATCGACCACTTCACGCCGAAGGAACTGCTCGGTCTGACCGCGACCCCCGAGCGCATGGACGGTCTCAACGTCCAGGACGAGTTCTTCGAAGGGCGGATCGCCGCCGAGATGCGCCTATGGGAGGCGCTGGAAAACGATCTACTCTCCCCCTTCCACTACTTCGGCATCCCGGACGGTACCGATCTGCGGAACTTCAGCTGGCAGAAGGGCGCCTACGCCGATGGAGAGCTCGACAACCTCTACACGGGCAACGATGCCCGCGCCCGCATCGTCGTAAAGCAGATCCAGGACAAGGTCTCGAACCCTGCAACCATGCGAGCCCTGGGCTTCTGTGTGAGTAAGACGCACGCCCACTTCATGGCTAGGTTCTTCCGTGAGGCCGGCTTCCAGTCCGTAGCGCTCGACAGCGACTCGTCAGCCGACGAGCGCGCCAAGGCGCTGGACGACCTGCGCTACGGCAAGCTCCAGGTGATCTTCTCCGTCAACCTGTTCAATGAAGGGCTCGACGTCCCCGACGTCGACACACTGCTGCTCCTACGTCCCACCAACAGCGCGACCGTCTTCCTCCAGCAGTTGGGCCGCGGGCTGAGACGCACCGAGTCCAAGCCAGTCCTCACAGTCCTCGACTTCATCGGCCAACACCGGGCAGAGTTCCGTTTCGAGGAGCAGTTCCGAGCCCTAACGAACCTGACGCGGAACCGACTCGTCGATCACATCGAGCGTGACTTCCCCCAGTTGCCGTCCGGCTGCCAGATCATTCTGGAAGGAAAGTCCAAAGAGATCGTTCTCGCCAACGTGCGCACACAACTCGGCGCCACGGTCAGGACGTTGGTCAACGAGGTCAAGGCATACAGCACACCGCGCCTTGCGGACTATCTTCGAGAGAGCCGTCGTGAGATCAAGGAGCTCTACAAGGGAGAGAACTCCTGGACGACCATCCTCCGCCGAGCCGGTCTGGCAGAAGGAGCCGTGTCTCCCGGTGAAACGGCCCTGCTCAAGCGACTGCATGCTTTCCTGCACGTCGACGACCCGGAGCGCGCCCAGGCCTACCTCCGTCTTCTTCAGGACGACGCTCCGCGGTATGAGGAACTCGCTCCCATCGACCAGTCGTACGCCCGCATGCTGTTCTTCAACCTGTGGGACAACGCTGGAGGGTTCGGGAGCTTCCAGGAGGGCTTGGAGACGCTGCGCCCCCAGCAAGCCTTCCGAGATGAACTGAGTCAGTTGCTGTCGTACGTGATGGAACGAGCCGACCATTTCCCTATTCCGCTCTCCGGCCGGTTGAGTCACGTGCCGCTGAAGGTACACAGCTCGTACAACCGCTCCGAGATCCTCGCTGGACTCGGCGTGGCAGACATCGGCGGCCAACTGCCTCGAAACTTCGCCCAGGGCGTGCTGTGGGCGGCGGACCTCCAGACGGACGCTCTGCTCATCACGTCCGAAAAGAACGAGAAGGACTTCTCACCCACGGTCCGATACAAGGACTACGCCCTGAGCCCCAATCTCTTCCACTGGGAGTCCCAGAACTCCACCGCCGAGGACTCTCCGACCGGCATGCGCTACCAAGAGCACGTCCGGCGTGGCAGTGAGGTTCTGCTCTTCATGCGTCGCTACAAGGACAGCGACATAGGCAAATCCCAACCGTGGATGCTCCTCGGACCAGCGACGTACCGGAGCCACACCGGAAGTAAGCCGATGGCCATCACTTGGCACCTGAAGCATGAACTCCCAGCCGATGTGTGGACGTATGCGGCGATCGCGGCGAGCTGATCACCGCAGGAACACCGATCAGCAAGCCTCTGCTTCAAAGTGGGCCTGGGCCCGGTCCAGCACGTCGTCCGGGTCCCGGCCGTGGACGCGGAGCCAGTGGAGGAGGTCGGTGATCACGTCGATCACGGCCTCCTCCGCGACCGTCACCCCCAGGCGGCTAAGGCTGACCTCCTGCGTCGCCTTCACCTCGCTGCCGTAGAGCCCGAGCACGTCTGTCACTCGGGCCACGCGATGGGCAGCGCCGTACTCGTGGAGAGGCTTGAGTCCCGCGCGGAACTCACACCACGTCACCTTGCGCTCGGTCGTCAGATCGACGCCCCACCGGTCCGCAACGGCATCGACTAGCGCCATACCCCGACCTGCCTCGGCGTCCGAGTCCGCACTGGTCAGGATCGGAAGGGCTTGGGGGGCCGGGTCCTCCACCTCAATACGCAGTCGAGTGCCCTTCACGGAGACGGCAAGGATCGCCGGAGTCCCAGGCCCCACATGGTTGATGACGTTGGTCACCAACTCGCTTGCGCAGAGCTGTGCCGGGTCACTGAGCTCCAACAGCCCCCAGGACTCCAGGTGCAACCGCAGCATGCGACGCAGGACGGCGAGGTCTTCTGCCTCAGCCAAGAACGGCAGTCGCCACACCCTTCTCGGAAGACAATCGGTGCAGTCCTCCCCTGCCCCACCCGCTCTCTTGGTCTCACCGTGGAACACGATCTGTTCGCTGAGTGCCTTCATAGTCACTTAGGGTGGCAGTGGAACTCTCAAAATGGAACTCTCATTAGGCTTCCACGGAAGCGCGCGACCGCGGTACGCGCCCCCGGCGCACACCGCCTTGCCGTTCCTCACTCAGGACGGCGACGATCTACCCCATCGAGACGAAGGGCCGTAGGCATGGCAGCTGGACCCACCACCCGTAGGCGTCAGCTAGGTGCTGACCTGCGTCGACTCCGCGAACTGAAGGGGTTGACCTTGGAAGAGGCGGGCGCTCGTGTCGGCATTTCGAAGGCGACGCTCAGCCGCTACGAGACGAAAGAAGGCGTCGTCAAGTGGCCCGCCGTGGACGCCCTGTGTCGGGAGTACGGCGCGACGGACGAAGAGCGCCTGGCTTTGGTCGAGTTGGCCAAAGGCGCCAGGATCCAAGGATGGTGGCGATCGCTCGCCGATCCCATTCCCGAGTCCATGAACCTTATGCTCACCCTCGAAGACGAGGTGGTACGCGAGGACCAATACGCCTGCATGTACATCCCCGGCCTGCTTCAGACTCGCCCCTACGCAGAGGCCGTCCACCGCGCGTCAGAGGTGCACTGCGCGGAGCGCGAGGTGCAGCACATGGTCGATATCCGCATGAAACGGCAGGAGCTTCTGGACCGCGAGGAGCCGCCCCACATCTGGTGCGTCATCGACGAGGCCGCACTCAGGCGCCAGGTGGGTGGACGTTCAGTCATGCAGAAACAACTGCAGCACGTACTCGCCATGGCCAAGCGCCCGCACGTGACCGTGCAGGTGTTGCCGTTTTCAACTGGGGCCCATGCAGCGGCTATTGGGAGCTTCGTCGTGCTGCGTGGCCCGGCGCCCGAGCTGGACGTGGTGTACGTCGACATCCTCGGCGGTGGCCTGTTCATGGAGAAGAAGCCGGAGTTGGATCGGTATAGGTTGGCGTTCGAATACTTGAGCGCCCAGGCACTCGACCTCGAGTCGTCGGCAGAGCTCATCCAGCGTTTGAGCGAGGAGTGACGGTGATAGCGGCCTCCAGTTCTCAGTGGTTCAAGTCCTCCTACAGCGGCGGCAGCGGTACCGAGTGCGTGGAGTGCGCGATCAGCCAGGACCGCACACATGTGCGGGACTCGAAGGATGCTGGAGCCTCCGCGATCGCAGTGGGGCACTCCGCCTGGGCCTTCTTCCTGCAAGCACTTAAAGCCGATCAGTTGACTCGCTGACCCGGTCGCCTCCGGAGAAGTGCCCTGGCTCAGGTGCTCGTTTCCGCGTTCACCGGCCGTCGGCGGTCAGCACTGCCGTGAGGCCTTCCTGCAGGTCCTCGACGAAGTGTTCGGGAACTTCCAGCGAGGGGAAATGGCCGCCGGCTTCGGCCGTCCTCCAGCGGACGATCCGCCGGTACCGCTGCTGTGCCCAGGGGCGTGGGCACTTCTCGATGTCGCGGGGGTACGTGGTGATGGCTGACGGGACGTCGACGCGGAGGTCGGGGTCGAGGGCGTTGACGCCGCCGTGGCTCTCGTAATAGATGCGGGCCGCCGACGCGCCGGTCCGTGTCAGCCAGTACAGGGTGACGTCGTCGAGGATGCGGTCGACGGAGATCCTCTCGAACGGGCTGTCGTCGGTGTCCGTCCATTCGGCGAACTTGTCGAGGATCCAGGCGAGGAGCCCGACCGGTGAGTCGACGAGCGAGTAGCCGATGGTCTGCGGTCGGGTCGCCTGCTGTTTCGCGTACGCCGCGCGGTGGTGCCAGAAGTCATGGGTCTCCTCGGCCCATTGGCGTTCGGTCGGCGTCAGACCTTCGGTGGTCAGGCCGGACGGTGCCTGCGCGAGCGTGGTGTGGATGCCGAGGACCTGCGCGGGGTACCTGCCGCCGAGGACGGTGGTGATCACGCCTCCCCAGTCGCCGCCGTGGGCTGCGAACCTCTCGTAGCCGAGCCTCCGCATGAGTTCCACCCAGGCGGCCGCGATCCTTCCGGTCCCCCACCCGGTGGTGGCCGGCTTGTCGCTGTAACCGAAGCCCGGCAGCGACGGGGCCACGACGTGGAACGCCGGCGCACCGGCATCCTTCGGATCCGCCAGTTCATCCACTACGTCGATGAATTCGGCGATGCTGCCCGGCCAGCCGTGGGTCAGGAGCAGCGGTGTGGCATCTGGGCGCGCCGATCGGCGGTGAAGGAAGTGGATCCCCAGGCCGTCGATGGTCGTGCGGTACTGGCCGATCGTGTTCAGGCGGTCCTCGAACCACCGCCAGTCGTACCCGGTACGCCAGTAATCGACGACGTCGACGAGGTCCGAGAGCGGTACGCCCTGGTCCCACCGGCGCGGGCCGGGCGTGGTGCGGTGGACCGTCTCGGCTTCCGGCAGCCGCGCCGCGGACAGGCGTGCGCGCAGATCGTCGAGTTCGGCGTCGGTGGCACGGGCTGTGAATGCGTGCACGTCGCCGGTCGGGCGGGACATGGGACCTCCTGGCCGTCGCGGTACCGGCTGCACCCCATCATGAACCGGCTATGACGGTTCTAGTGCGTGTTCTCGCCCGCATGCAACCGGCTATGGTGGTTCCATGCGTGCCGGGTTCCCTGACTTCCGCCTCGGATCCGTGCTGGCGACCAGTTTCACGGGGACCTTGTCCGAGCGTCATGGCGACTCCGTGGAGCGCATCCCCACGCCGCGACGGCTCGTCGACTGGCTGGCGGTGTACGGCCTCGACGTGGACTCCTGCACTCCCGACCAGCTCGACCTCGCCCGGGAATTGAGGGAGTCGATCCACGCGGCCGCGACCGCGGCAGCGCTCCAGGACACCTTGCCCGCATCCGCTGTCCGGATTCTCAATGCCCGCAGCAGCCAGGGCCGGGCCGCGGCGATTCTGACACCCGAGGGCGAGCGCCGCTGGCGGCTCGGTCCGGCCTCCGGCCTGGAGGATGCCCTGGGCGTGATCGCCGCCGACGCGATCAGCATCATCGCAGGTGAACGGGATGGACGGCTGGCCCTGTGCGCCTCACCGACGTGCCGAGCCGCCTTCTTCGACACCAGTCGGAGCCGCACCCGCCGGTGGTGCGACATGAATACGTGCGGCAACCGCCAGAAGAAGGCACGTTTCCACGCCAAGCAGCGCGAAAGCGCCCCCTTGGCAGGGTGATCACTGCCGTCGCGTGAGCCGACTGAGCTGCCGAGTTCTGTCCGCGACTACGCCCCGAGCGTGTTGGCCCGCCCCGGCACGGTCAGCGTCAGCGTCGCGCGCCGCAATCTCTCGCAGGTTTCTCGCCAATACGGCGCATTCCCGCGAGGGTTCCGTGCCCATAGCCTCGGGCGCGGGTGCGCCCGGAGCAGATCGGCACCGTCCGGGCAGGCAGCCGTGCGTGCGGCCTCCGGGGCGGGGGCGCCGGCGCACCGCGTCCCGGCGCAGCGCGGGACTCATGAACAGCGAGGCTCGGATGGTCGAGTTCGCTCGGAGCAAGGGAAGTGATGGGCATGAAGGGGTTCTACGACGTCACGGCGGAGTCGCGGGCGACGGCGTCGGCGGTATGGTCCCTGCTGGTGGATGCGCACAGCTGGCCCCGGTGGGGGACGGTGGACGCCCTCGTCGCGGACGCGTCGGAGCGCCTTTCGCCCGACGGACGTGACGAGGTGGGAGCGGTACGGGCGTTCCGCACGGGAGACGTCGTCACGAGCGAACGCATCACCGAGCTGCGGCCCGACGAGCTCTTCGCCTATGAGGGCGCCAACAACCCCTTCATGGAGAACTACTCGGCTCGTGTCACGCTGAAGGAGAGGAGCGAGGGAGGCGTGGAGATTCGCTGGAGCGGGGAGTACGACGTGTCGAGCGACGTCCACGCCCTCCTTGCGCCCGAGTTGAGGCAAACCATGCAGCGCATGGTCACGGGACTTGCCGAAGCCGCAGAACGTTCCTCCTCGGCGCGGGACGTGGACGTGTCGGAGTCGTGAGGCACGGGCCCGGCGGAAACCGCTGCCCGGGCCCCTCGCGGGAGCAGCGATTCGACACAGGCGGCTACGACGGTCCGGAGATGTCGTCATACGCCACCCGGACCCTGTCGAGCTGGGACGACGCGGGCTGGCGGGCGCTGCTCCTCCAGCGGTTCACGCATGCTGAAGCGGTCGAACTGCTCACCCTGCCGGCGTCCGCGTCCCACCATTTCTGGCTGATCACGAGCGGTACCGGCAGCATGAGCGTCCGGTCGACGACGGACAGGTGGCAGCACGTTCCCATCAGGGCCGGACGTCTCGGCAGGGCGACTCCAGGTGTTCCCACCGACGTTCGCTACACCTCCGAGAGCCCGATGACCACCCTCCAGGTTCACCTGCCGGTCGATGCGGTCGACCGGGTGAGGGCACAGTTCGATCTCGCTCCGGTGGCGCCCGAGCCGGTCGGGGAGGAGCCCCTTGGTGACGAGCTGATCGCTTCCCTGATGCGCTCCCTGGCAAAGGCCGCCGAGCAGAAGGCGGACCCGCTGTACGCGGACAGCGCAGCGGAGTTTCTCGCGGTCCATCTGGCGACCCGTGGTGGGCGGCTGACGCCCCGACTGCCCGAGCGGGAGGACCCGCGGGTCCGCAGAGCCGTCGCGATGATGCGTGAGAACGTGCACCGCCAGCTGACGCTGGCCGAGCTCGCGGGAGAGGTGCACCTGAGTCCGTATCACTTTCTGCGTGTCTTCAAGCAGGCCACCGGTCGGACGCCGGGGCGCTATCTCACGCGCCTGCGCATAGCGGAGGCGGCACGCCTGCTCGACGCGGGCAAGCCCGTGGGGGAGGTGGCGGTTCTCAGCGGATTCTCCAGTGCCGGGCACCTGTCGACGGCGTTTCTGCGCGAGACCGGCATGCGCCCCTCGCAGTACCGCTCCCGCTGAGTGGTCCGCCCGCAGCTGCCGCTCGCGAGGTTCCGGTCGGGACAAGCCCTTGGCCGGCCGCTACCGCTTTCGGCGGACGCGAAACGCGGTGGCGTCCGCCGCCTCGAGCTGCGACGATGCGCCTGCTTCCCAGGGGAAAGGGGCCCGTGTTCGTCTTCGTGTGTGTGGGGTGCGGAGCCGAGTTGACCGTCCCACTGTCCCAGGTCGCCCTTCCGCCCCACGCCCGCCAGAAGTACGGGAACGGGGCTCAGCTCCCCGTGCTCATGGAGTCGGGGACGTTCGCCGTGGATCCGGATCCGTGGGGCGGCCCGTGGCGGGGGTGGGACGAGGCCGGTCCGGGCGAGGCGGAGGCGCGTGGCATCTACGCGCCGGTTCCCGCGCTGTCCGAGAGAACCGCCGGGGCGTTCGTCGTCGCGCCCGGTGATGTCCGGGGGACCCGGCTGATTCCCGGGAAGGACGACAGTGCGTGCTGTGGCCTCGACGGGGGCGACGGGCCCAATCTGGCGTGCGAGGCGTGCGATCTGCCCGTGGCGGCCCGGGTCGACGACTGCTCGCTGTGGCAGGTGGTGCGGCTCGGCTCGGACGCCGTACGGCGACGGCGCGTCGGCGGTCGCCTCGACGTCCCGCTGCCCTGGGCGGAAGTGGTGGAGCGCGCCGAGAGGACGCCCCCGTTCGAGCCCATCGCCACGTGGGGAGGGCGGTCCGGGACCGGTCATTACTGGTCGTGGAGTCCCCGGTGGGAGGCGGCGGCCGGGCAGGCGCTCGCCCACTTGCTGGTGGCCTCCGAGGGGCGGCCGGTCACGGTGCCCGAGGGGCTGACCTCGGATGTCTTCCAGCGCGTGCTCGATGCCTTGTTGCCCGCGGGACCGTCGGCGCGGTGCGCCGCCCTGGCCGGGCCGGGGCGGCCCGACCCCGACGCGGGCGTCGACATCCTCCTCGTACCCGTCCACCCTCAGACGGGGCGGCTGTGGACGGCGGACGGTCCGGCTGCGTCCGCGTACCCGGTGCCGCTGCCGCTGGGGGTGTGGCTGTGGCTGGTGTCTCCGCAGCCGCAGTTGCCCGTGCCGGCGTCCGGCGGGCTGCCCGCGGATGTCCTGCGCGA
>KL568548.1:27129-32220 GCA_000715605.1 Streptomyces speibonae
CTGCCGCCGCGGCCGCTTTACCTCTTCCGGCCCGACGCGGAGACGTTCCGGCACACGCTGGTGCGGCTGCCGGGTGTGCGGAGTCCCTGGCTGCGGACGGTCCGAGAGGCGCTCGCGCAGGAATGGGCAGGCGGCCTCTTCCAGGCGTACACGCCTCCTGGGCGTACAACCCTCCCGGCCCGTCGGCAGTCAGTATTGCTGCGCTGAGCTGCGGGTCCTCGCGTTGCCGGGTCGGCCGCACGGGATGCGATGCGCGCGATTCTCGTGAAGATCACACAGGGGGATGTTCCGTTATGGCGATGGTTGGTTCGCTTCGTTCTTTTCCTTCCCTTCGGGACATATCCGTTGTCGTGGCGCTGCTCGCCGTCGGCGCCGTGGGGTGTTCGGAGATGTCCGAGAGTGCCAAAGAGGGCGCGAAGAAGGCGGCGCGGCAGCGGCTCGTGCACTCGCTGGACCTCGGCGACTGCTTCAACCCCAACAGCAGGACCGAGAAGGAGACGTACAGCGTCGAGGTCGTGCCGTGCGACGAGGCGCACCAGGGGCAGGTCGTCGGCGAGTTCGAGATCGAGGAGGACGAAGGGAAGTACCCCGGACCCGACGGGCTGTCGGCGCTCGTGGACGACCGCTGTGCCGCCGAGGCGCAGAAGTACGCCCCGGACACCTGGGCGCTGCCCAAGGGGGTCACCCTCTTCCACTACACGCCGTCCGAGGAGGGCTGGGCGACCGGTGACCGGGCTGTGACCTGCTCCTACACGGCGGAGAACGGCACGATGAGCGGGCCGGTGGGGACCGCGAAGTCGCTCGATCCCCAGCAGACCGCGTATCTCAAGGGCTCGAATGCCGTGTACGAGGCACTGTGGGTGCATCAGCCCGAGACGGATTCCGTCGAGGACGATCTGTCCGGCTACAAGGCTCAGGCCAAGGCCGTCGCGGCCGCGCTCGAGGAACATGTCCAGGGCTTGGGCGCCATCGAGGGCGCCGAGGTCGGCAAGCTTCGTTCGGGGTTGACGAAGGCGGTCGGTCATTGGAAGAAGGCCGCCGGCGCTCGCGATGTCGACGCGTTCTATGCCGCCTACGATCCCGCGTTCACCGGTATCGATCCGAACAAGTCGGTGGCCGCGCGTAAGGAGTTGGGGCTTGCCACCACCGTTCCGGCCGAGGAGGCCGAGGTGTGGGCGGCGGGCTGAGCCCCTCACAGGGCGCGGTCAGCGAGGGTCCAGGCTTGCTTCCTGTGTCGTCGGCCCGGGCTTGTGGGTGTTCACGGGTTCCGGCAGGGCGAGGAAGAGGAGCCAGCTCAGGACGGGCATCGCGATCAGCGGTGTCAGCGCCGTCTGCAGGGACGTGGAGTCGGCCAGGCGGCCGAGCAGGGGGCTGACCAGGCCGCCGACGCTGACGGTGAGGCCGAGCGTGACGCCGCCGGCGGTGCCGATGCGGGAGGGCAGGTAGTCCTGGGCGAGGGTGACCTGCAGGGAGAAGGGGACGTACAGGCCGATGGAGGTGAGGGCCACGAAGAGGAACATGGTCGGGCCCGGTGTGTGGATCACCCCGGCGACGGCGACGGCCGAGAGCAGGTAGGACCAGCGGGAGACGCGGACGCGGTCGTAGCGGTCGGCCAGGGAGCCGCCCAGGACCGAGCCGACGGCGCCGCCCAGGAACAGCAGGAACAGGGCGAGGGTTCCCGCGGTGGTGCTGCCGTGCAGGCGCTGCTGGGCGTAGAGGGAGATGAACGTGCTCAGGCCGGTGAAGACGATGGAGCGGAAGATCACGGCCAGGGACAGTTTCAGGAACGCCCGTACGTCGTCCGGAGCTTGGGTGGGTGACGTCCGTCCGGACGTGGCGGTCCCGTGGCCGTTCAGGAGCCGGAGTACCGGTACGCACAGGGCGACTCCCGCGAGCGCGGGCAGGACCAGGACCGGTGTCCAGCGCAGTGAGCCCTGGCCGACCGCGAGCGACACGGTGATCGGGGCGAGGGCGAAGCCGATGTTGCCGCCGAGGGAGAACCAGCTCATCGCGGTGTGGCTGCCCCGGCCGGCCAGGCGGGCCACGCGGGCGGACTCGGGGTGGTAGGCGGCCACACCGATTCCGGAGATCGCGACGAACACGAGGGTGAGGCCGTAGGAGCCGGTCAGGCCGCTCAGCGCGATGCCGACGCCGCTGAGCAGGGTGCTGGCCGGCAGCAGCCACGGCATCGCCCACCGGTCGGTGAGCACGCCGAACACGGGCTGGGCCACCGACGACAGCAGCGACGCGGCCAGCACGATGCCGGAGGCGGCGGCGTAGGTGTAGTCGCGCTCGGCCACGAAGTACGGGATCAGCGCGGCGACGGCGCCCTGGTAGACGTCGACGCAGGCGTGGCCCACGGCCAGCAGGAGGATCGGTGTGTTCCTTCGCACCGGTCCATGCTGGGCGGGGTGACCCGTGTCCCGCTTTCGGTAGATTGCCAAGTGATGCAGGAAATCCGCCATACGCCGGTCGCGCCGACGCGGACCCAACGTCTCGCGTCCGGCGGTGAGATCGACGCGCACCGGCATGACGATCACCAGATCGTCTACGCGGGGCGAGGGACGATTGCCGTCACCACCAGCGCCGGCTCCTGGGTCGCGCCCGCGACGCGGGCGATCTGGATTCCGGCGGGTACGGTCCACCAGCACACCGCGCATGGCGAACTGGACCTGCACCTCGTCGGCCTGCCCGCCGCGGTCAACCCGCTCGGCCTCGACGAGCCGGCCGTGCTCGCGGTCGGTCCGCTGCTGCGCGAGCTCATCGTGGCCTACACACGGGCCCCCGAGGACGACAGCCCGGCGCGGCTGCGGCTGCGGGCCGTCCTGCTCGACCAGCTCACGGTCTCCCCCGAGCAGCCGCTGCATCTGCCGATCCCCACGAGCCCGCTGCTGCGGGATCTGCACGACGTCCTGCGTGCCGACCCGGCGGACGGACGGTCGCTCGAGGAGCTCGGGCGGCAGATCGGCGCCAGTGCCCGTACGCTCTCCCGCCGCCTGCGCGACGAGCTCGGTCTCACCTACCCGCAGTGGCGTACGCAGATACGGCTGCACCACGCGCTGATCCTGCTGGCCGACGGTGCCTCCGTCACCGCGGTCGCCCACCGGTGCGGCTGGTCGTCCGCCAGCACCTTCATCGACGTCTTCCGCCGCACGTTCGGGCACACGCCGGGGTCGGGTCTGCCGAGGTAGGAAGGGCTCGAGGCAGGAGGGCTCCAGGTATGACCTCCGTCCTCTGTTCGCGATGACGGCTGCACAGCATGCGGACATGTAGGACACTCTGCGTAGGACAGACGGATCTAGGAGTGCGAGACCGTGAGCGCAGAGCACGCAGAGACGCCGATCACCGCATCGCTGCCGTTGAGGACCATCGGCGACATCAGGGCTGCTCTTCGGGCCGGTCAGGGTTTTCCGGGCGATGAGGAGGCCTTCGAGGCAGATCTGCAGCGTGCGCTGGAGGCCTCGTCCGAGACCGATCTCAACGCTGTCGCTGCAGTGATCGTCGACTACCGGGGCCGGATTCGTCTCTACCAGGACCCGGACTTCGAGATCGCCATACAGGAAGGTCTCGACCTGTCCGCACGGCTGAAGCAGGAGGGTCCGCGCGCGTGAGCGGTGTGATGGCGGCCGTTACCGTACGGGCTGCGCAGCGGGCGAAGGAACTGGGCGCCGAACAGGCGCTGGACACCCTGCGGCAGGAGCTCGAACAGGCACCGCGCCTCGGAGTCCGTCTCGGGCCTCCGCGCCAGGACGGTACAGAGGTGCGCAAGACGAGAATCGAGCCCCGGGGCAACGTGCCCGGGTTGGCCGTGGCGTACGTCTACACGCCGTCGCCGCCGCCTCCGACGGTCGCGATCGTCGCCGTGACGCCGGATGACGGGGCTCGCGCGGACTAGCTAGGTGTGCGGGCGGCGTTGCCCGGCGGTGCGGCGGCGGTAGTTCGTCAGCCTCGTCGTCGCCGAACTCGTCGGCGTCCTCCTAGACGCCCGCGCTGTCGCTGGTGAACCACGCTCGGGACGACTCGGGTACCGCGAGCAGCAGGAACACCACGAGCGCACCCACCACGGACGGGAGCGTCAGGAGGATCGCCACGACCCGCGCCCCGCGATTTCCCTGCCACAGTCCCAGGGCCACCGAACCCGGCAGCAGACCGACGAGGCCCAGCAGCGCGAGCCCCGGCGCGCCTGCGATCAGCATCGCGACGGCGAAGATCAGGGCGCCGGCGGCCAGCAGCCCGTGGAACGCGGCCACTGCGACGACCGGCCCCGGGGGTCTTCTCATCCGGTCAGACGGCATGGCTCGGATGGTAGCGGCGTCGCCCCGGGACCGGTCCCTGGGCGAACAGGGCCTACATCGCGGGCACTTGCTTCCATTCGTCGGCCAGGAGGCCCAGGAGGACCTCGTCGAGGAACTCGCCCAGGACCCAGGCCGAGGAACGCAGTACGCCCTCGCGGACGAAGCCGTTGTGCTCGGCGGCGCGGAGCATCGCGGCGTTGTCGGCGAGGGTTTCGATCTGCAGGCGGTGCAGGCCCCGTACGACGAAGCCGTAGTGGCACAGCACCGCGACCACGTCCGTGCCGTAGCCCTTGCCGCGGGCGGCGGGGAGCAGTCCGAGGCCGATGTGGGCGGCCCGGCTGTGGGTGTCGATGCCCCACAGCGTGGCCGTGCCGACGAGGGTGCCGCCGTCCAGCTCCACCACGGAGAACGGGACGTGGCCGTCCACCGTGTCGTCCACCACGAGCCGCGGGTCCTTGGTGCCCGGCGTGATCGGCCGCCACGGGCGGCTCTCGGCCCGCGAGCCGTTGACCACGTCGTCGTAGAGCTCGGCCCGCAGGACCGGGATGTCCTCCTCGTGGCGGGCCCGCAGCCCGACCTTGCTTCCTCGCAGCATCCGGACTTCCTATCCGGCGGGGCCGTCCGGTGGCAAATGAATATGCCCCCGGTACGCCATCGGGTACGCCATCGGGTGCGCAGTCAGCCGCGCAGGCGGGTGTTCAGGCGGGCGGCCCGGCGGGTCAGGTGGTCGCGTTCGGCGAGGTCGGGGGCCTTGCGGGCCGCCTCGGCGTAGAGGCTGTCTCTTATACACATCTCT
>KL568548.1:32397-34909 GCA_000715605.1 Streptomyces speibonae
GCCTCGGCGTAGAGGCGGGCCGCCGTCTTCAGGTCGCCGTCGCGTTCGTGGAGGTACGCGGCGGCCGCGGTGTGGCGGGGCAGGGAGTCGTCGAGCTCCACGAGCGCGGCCAGGCCGGCGCGCGGTCCGTCGGCCTCGCCCACGGCGACCGCGCGGTTGAGCCGGACGACGGGGCTGTCGGTGAGGCGGAGGAGTTCGTCGTACCACTCGACGATCTGGACCCAGTCGGTCTCCTCGGCGGTGGGCGCGTCGGCGTGCAGGGCCGCGACGGCGGCCTGGGCCTGGTACTCGCCCAGGCGGTCGCGGGCGAGGGCCGCCTGGAGGATCATGACGCCCTCGGCGATCATGCGGGTGTCCCACCGGCTCCGGTCCTGCTCGGCGAGCGGCACCAGGCTGCCGTCGGGGGCGGTCCGGGCGGCGCGCCGGGCGTGGTGGAGCAGCATGAGGGCGAGCAGTCCCCACACCTCGGGGTGGTCGATCGCGGCGGCGAGCTGCCGGGTGAGCCGGATGGCCTCGGCGGCGAGGTCGACGTCGCCGGAGTAGCCCTCGTTGAAGACCAGGTAGAGGACGCGCAGCACGGTGGCGACGTCGCCGGGCCGGTCGAGGCGCACGCCGGAGACGGTGCGTTTGGCGCGGCTGATGCGCTGCGCCATGGTCGCCTCGGGGACCAGGTAGGCGCGGGCGATCTGCCGGGTGGTGAGCCCGCCCACGGCGCGCAGGGTGAGGGCGACGGCGGAGGAAGGGGTGAGCGAGGGGTGGGCGCACAGGAAGTAGAGCTGGAGGGTGTCGTCCACGGCGGGCGCGGGGCCGGGCGCGGGTTCCTCCTCGACGCGGTCCTCACGGCGGCGGCGCGCGGTGTCGGCGCGGGCCGCGTCGAGGAACTTGCGCCACGCCGTGGTGATCAGCCAGCCCTTGGGGTCCCGCGGCGGGTCGGCGGGCCAGACGCGGATCGCCTCGACCAGCGCGTCCTGCACGGCGTCCTCGGCCGCCGCGAAGTCGGCTCCGCGGCGGACGAGGACGGCGAGGACACGCGGGGTGAGGCCGCGCAGGAGGGCCTCGTCCATCGCGGGCGTCACTCCGTGATGGTGGGCGACACGCCGTAGAACGGGCGCAGCTCGAGCCACTCGTGGATGGGCTTGCCGCCCGCTCCGGGGGCCGCCGACAGTTCCCCGGCCAGCTCGACCGCGCGCTCGTAGGTGTCGACGTCGATCACCATCCAGCCGGCGATGAGGTCCTTGGTCTCGGCGAAGGGGCCGTCGGTGACCGGCGGGCGGCCCTCGCCGTCGTAGCGGACCCAGGTGCCCTCGGGGGCGAGGGCCTGGCTGTCGACGTACTCGCCCGTCTTCTCCAGCCGGGCCGCGAAGTCGTTCATGTACTGGAGGTGGGCGGAGATCTCCTCCGGCGTCCACTGGTCCATGGGTACGTCGTTCACCGCGCTGGGGGCGCCGCGGTAGTGCTTCAGCAGCAGGTACTTGGCCATGGTGTGTCTCCTCGGTGCGGTGCGGCCATTGTGGTCGCGTTCACCCCTGGGACGGAGCCGGACGCGGGTTCTCGACATCGTCGCCGGATTTTTTTTCCGCCGCCCGGCCGCACGCGCCGGTGATCAGCCGCACCGCCTCGCGGGTCAGGGTCCGGTCGGGCGGGTCGTCGTCCAGGGCGCGGTGCAGGGTGAGGCCCTCGATGAGGGCGTCGAGCCGGCGGGCCGTGGGCGGGGAGAAATGCTGTTCCAGCAGGTCGCGGCTGCGTCGCATCCACCGCCTGCACAGGGCGCGGTAGGGCTCGTGGCGGGCGGCGAGGGTGTAGAGCTCCTGGGTGAGGATCAGATCGCGGCCGGGGCCCTCGGAGAGGGTGTGGATGAGGTCGGTGACCGCGTCCCGGGCCTGGTCGGGGGTGGTGACGCCGGCGAGGTGCTGCTCGAAGACGGTGACCACGTGGTCGGCGTAGCCGGTGAACGCCTCCAGCAGTACGTCGTCGATGCCGGCGAAGTGGTAGGTCATCGAGCCCAGCGGGACCCGGGCACGGGCGGCGATCTTGCGGTGGGAGACGCCGGCGACGCCCTCCTCGGCGATCAGGTCGAGGGTGGCGGCGAGGATGCGGGCGCGGCGCTGCGGGTCCGTGTGTCCGGTGGCCATGAGGGGGCGGGGGCGGTCAGAGGGTGCGGACGGGGCGGGCCGGGTTGCCCACGGCGACGACGCCTGCGGGGATGTCCTTGGTGACCACCGCGCCGGCGCCGATGACGGAGTCGTCGCCGATGGTCACCCCCGGGCAGACGATGACTCCGCCGCCGAGCCAGACGTTGTCGCCGATGGTGATGGGCAGCGCGGCCTCCAGCTTGTCGCGGCGGGGCCGCGGTTCCACGGGGTGCGTGGGGGTGAGGAGCTGGACGTTGGGTCCGATTTGGCAGTCCTCGCCGATGGTGATCCGGGCGACGTCCAGTGCGGTCAGGTGGTAGTTGACGAAGGTGCGGGCGCCGATGGAGAGGTTGCTGCCGTAGTCGACGTACAGGGGCGGG
>KL568548.1:35085-35567 GCA_000715605.1 Streptomyces speibonae
GCCGTAGTCGACGTACAGGGGCGGGCGTACGTCGATGCCGTCACCGGCGGAGGCGAGGAGCTCGGCGAGGATCGGCCGGGCTTCGTCGGGGTCCTCGAGGTACGCGGCCTGGTAGCGGGCGGCGAGCCGCATCGCGTGGCGCTGTCTGCGGGCGATCTCGGGGTCGTCGGCGATGTAGAGGTCGCCCGCGGTCATGCGTTGAAGGTTGGTGCGCGGATCGTTCGCGAAGTAGTCGTCCGTCGGCATGCGTACGATCGTACGCACCAAGGGCGGTGGCCGGGTGCGGTCGGGGATCTGGCGGGGCGTTAGCCTCGGTAACCGGTGAGAGAGCGCCCGCCCGTGCGGGCGGGCGTGGCGCGTGCGAGAGGCAGACAGCAATGGCGAAGGTTCCCAGTTCGGTGGTGGCCGCGGGCGGGCTCGTCGGCGGGTACGGCGTGGCCCGCTGGACCCGGAAGCGGCAGCTGGGCGGCGTCGTCCTCGCC
>KL568548.1:35737-37734 GCA_000715605.1 Streptomyces speibonae
ATGTGTATAAGAGACAGAGCGGGAACGGGCCGGCGGGAAGGCAGCGGGGGCGCTGTCGGTGGCGTACGTCGCCGCGTTCGCGGGGTCGCATCCGCTGGCGAAGAGGGTCGGGGCCTGGCCCGCGGTCTTCGGGGCGGCGGGGGCCGTGGCGCTCGCCTCGTGGGCGGTGGCCGACCGGCGCGGCTGACCGGCCAGCCGTGCGGGGCGGGGCCGCTCACCGGGGGTGGTGGGTGAGGACGTTCACGACGCGGCCGTTCGGGTCGCGGACGAAGAAGCGGCGCACGCCCCACTCCTCGTCCCCGATCTCGCGGACGATCTCGGCGCCGGAGGCGCGGACCTGCGCGTACACCGCGTCGACGTCCTCGACCTCCACGCTGAGGTCGGGGACCACGGGCGCGGTGCGTTCCTCGGTGAAGAAGCTGATCTGCGCGGTGGGGTTGGCCGGGGAGGCCAGGGTGACCACCCAGCCCATGTCCATGGCCTGCTCGAAGCCGAGGAGGCCGTAGAAGGTCCTGTTGGAGTCCAGCGCGTCCTGCGAGGCGACGTGGACGTCGGGCATGATCCGGCGGATGGTCATGGGGCGGCTCCCTGGTCGGTGCGTGGACGGTCCGTGGGGTCCAGGGTGGTCCCGGCCGGCGCCGGTACGCCAGGCCGGGGACCCGTCCATGGTGAACCGTGGGCGCCCGGGCGCGGGGCCGTGGGCCGCCGGGCCCGCCCTCGCCGCCGCGCGGCCGCGGTCGCTCGGGGTACCTCTGACGGCGGACGGCGCGCGGTGGGCGAGGGCCGGGGCATCGACGGAGGGGTGTGGTTGCTCCGCTACTCCGCCGGGGCCAGTTCCGCCCGGCCGAAGAGGAGGGCGTAGCCCGGTGGGAGCTGGGCCAGGATGCGGGTCACCAGGGCGTCGCCCACCACGCCGGGCAGGACGCTCAGGACCGAGCTGACGTCCCAGCGGGCCGTGGCCGGGGTCGCGCCCTCGATACGGCGCGCCACGGAGTCGACGAACTCCGCCGCCGTGAGCCTGCGGGTCGCCGGGACCTGGGACGCCACCACGCGCGCCGCCTCCTCGGGCAGGGCCCGGGCCAGGTCGACGCGTTCGTCGCCGACGACATGGCCCCCGAGGGCCGACAGGACGATCCGCGTGACGCTCTCGGCCTCCGTCCACGTCGCGTACTGGCCCGACTCCCGCACCGCGTCAACGAGTTCACGCCAGCCGTCGTCGCGGGCCGGTCGGTCGCGGTGCGGGGCGGGGATCACCGCTTCCGGGCTCGTGAGCGCGGGGCTGTGCGGGGTCAGGGTGGTCATCTGTACGGCTCCTCTCCTTCTCCGGGGCCTCGGGACGGGCATGCGCGCGTCCCGAGGCCGGGCCGCGCGGGTGCGGCCGGTGCCTGCGGGACGCGTTACGGGGGGTACTGCGGTCAGCCGGCGATTTCCTTGCGCTTGTCGCCGCCGCTGATCTCGATGCGGCGCGGCTTGGCCTGCTCGGCCACCGGGATGCGCACGGTCAGGACGCCGGCGTCGTACGTCGCGTCGATGCGGTCCGTGTCCAGCGTCTCCCCGAGGAACAGCTGACGGGTGAAGGTGCCGGTGGGACGTTCGGCGACCACGGTCTCGGCGTCCTCGGGAGCGGGCGAACGGCGCTCGGCGCGGACGTTGAGAACGTTGCGTTCGACGTCGAGCTCGATGGTCTCCGGGTCGATGCCGGGAAGGTCGAAGTGGACGAGGAAGTCGTCCCCCGACCGGTAGGCGTCCATCGGCATCGCCGCGTCGCGCGCGACGGCGGTGGAGCCGAGGACCTGCTGCGCGAGCCGGTCGAACTCACGGAACGGGTCGGTACGCATGAGCATCACAGTCCACTCCTTTCTGCGGTGCGTTCTGTGCGATGCCCTGGCATTTCTTATATAACTCGAAGGAGGAAACTTGACAAGCGCAGGCTCAAGTAGACGCGCACAAGAGACACACAAAGAGGGTGCCCGTGTGCGCCGGACGCACACGGGCAC
>KL568548.1:37945-38378 GCA_000715605.1 Streptomyces speibonae
AGAGACACACAAAGAGGGTGCCCGTGTGCGCCGGACGCACACGGGCACCCCTGTTCACGAGCCTTTCGGGGACCTGTCAGCAGCTTTCCCTGTAGGCGAGGGTCAGCGTGTCGGTCTCGGTGTGGGTGCCGTCGGTGGCGTAGATCTCGGCGGTGTAGTCACCGAGCGGAGCGCTCCCCAGGGACATGAAGACGTAACCGTTGACCTTCAGCTCACCGTCCGGACCCGGCTCGTTCGTTCCCGGAGCGATGGTGGAGCCGCCCAGCTCCTGGGACCCTTGCCCCGGCAGGTTGCGGATGCCGACCTTGACATCGGTCGACCAGCTTCCGGACACCGGGGCTTCGATCCAGGTGAAGGAGTACCCGCCCGGTACACACTTCACCTGCCCCTGGGCCTCCAGCGACCACGTCGCGCTCGATGCGGACGCCGGGGA
>KL568548.1:38672-39327 GCA_000715605.1 Streptomyces speibonae
GGAGGACAGACCAAGGAGCATTCCAGCCCCACGTCGGCGTGCTTTCATCACTACCTCCAGATCATGTGCGGGTCGGAAGTAAGTGAGTCTCACGCACATGAGAACCTCTAACAAGAGCGTAGTTGCACTTTCAACGACCTCTGGCCTGATCTCATCGCCCACTGTCCGACATGCGCCCCTACTGTCCCGTCACACCGTCACATCACAGCGGTCACCGACTCACCAAAAGGGTGTCCGTGTGCAGGACGCACACGGACACCCCTGCTCACGGGCCCTTAGTGGGGCCTACCGGCAGTTCTCTTCGCCGAAAACGATCCTCAGCGTGTCCGTGTCGGTGCGGGTGCCGTCAGTGGCGTAGATCTCCGCCGTGTACTCACCGGACTGGATCTCATACGGCAGGGTGAAGAAGACCATGCCGTTGCGGGCGATGTTGCCGTCGGCGTCGGGCTTGTTCACCCCCGGAGCGATGGTGGAGCCGGCCAGCATCTTGGACTCCTCGAACGGCAGGTCGCGGATGCCGACCTTGATCTCGCTCGACCAGCTTCCGGCCACCGGGGCCGGGGCTGCCCACCAGGCGGCCGCGTACCGGACGCACAGCTCCTGCCCCTGCGCTTCCAGCGTCCACGTCGCACTCGATGCGGACGCCGGGGACGCG
>KL568548.1:39581-42385 GCA_000715605.1 Streptomyces speibonae
AGAGGACAGGCCGAGAAGTATTCCCGCTCCACGTCGGCGTGCTTTCATCACTACCTCCAGATCAAGTGCGGGTTGGAGTCAGTGAGTCTCACGCACGTGACACCCCATAACAAGGGTGTAGTTGCACTTTCAATGACCTCTGGCCTGATCTCTTCGCCCACTGTCCGGCAAGCGCCCCTACCGCCCCGTCACTTCACAGCGGTCACCGGCTTCGCTCCCGTCACCGACAGCGGGGTGGCGATGTCCTCCAGGGAACGGCGTTCCGCCTTCACCGCCAGGAGTGCCGCCACGAGTCCCGCCGCGCACATCAGGCCCGCGCCGATCTGGAAGGCCAGGACCGTGTCGGCGACCTCGCCGGTGCCGGTGAGTTCGGCGAACAGCAGGGGGCCGCTGATGCCGCCGGCGGCGGTGCCGATGGCGTAGAAGAAGGCGATGGACATCGCGCGGGTCTCCATGGGGAACACCTCGGAGACCGTCAGGTACGCGCTGCTCGCGCCCGCCGAGGCGAAGAAGAGGACCGCGCACCAGCAGCCCGTCAGCGTCGCGGCGCCGAGCGAGCCCCGGTCGAACAGCCACGCCGTGCCGAACAGCAGCAGGCCGGAGAGCAGGTAGGTGCCGGAGATCATCACACGGCGGCCGACCGTGTCGAACAGCTTGCCCAGCAGCAGCGGTCCCATGAAGTTGCCCAGTGCGATGACGGCGAAGTAGTAACCGGTGCTGCCGGAGGGGACGTCGAAGAACGTCGTCAGGATGGCGCCGAAGCCGAAGGTGATCGCGTTGTAGAGGAACGCCTGGCCGATGAAGAGGGAGAAGCCGAGGACCGAGCGCCTGCGGTACCGCGCGAAGACCGTGCGGGCGATCTCCGAGAACGTGGTCCGCTCGCGCTGATCGATGGTCAGCTCGCCCTCCGCGCGGGGCAGTGGCTCGCTCCGTTCGGCCTCGACGCGCCGTTCGATGTCGCCGACGATCCGTTCCGCCTCCTCCTCACGGCCGTGGATCAGCAACCAGCGTGGGCTCTCCGGCACATGACGGCGTACCAGGAGGATGACCAGGGAGAGTACGGCGCCGAGGGCGAAGGTCAGCCGCCAGCCCACGTTCGCCGGGAAGACGGACGTGTTGAGCGCGAGGATCGACAGCAGGGAGCCGCCGACCGCGCCCAGCCAGAAGCTGCCGTTGATGAGGAGGTCGACCCGGCCGCGGTGCTTCGCCGGAATCAGCTCGTCGATGGCGGAGTTGATGGCCGCGTACTCGCCGCCGATGCCGAAGCCGGTGAGGAAGCGGAAGAAGAAGAACCACCAGGTGTCGAAGGCGACCGCGGTGAGGGCGGTGGCGCCGAGGTAGACCGCGAGGGTGATCATGAAGAGCTTCTTGCGGCCCCAGATGTCGGTCAGCCGGCCCCAGAAGAGGGCGCCCGAGCAGGCGCCGGCGACGTAGAGGGCGGCGGCGATGCCGGTGACCTCGCCGGAGGTGATGGGCAGTCCGCTGCCGGGTTCGGACAGGCGGCTCGCGATGTTGCCGACGACCGTGACCTCCAGGCCGTCGAGGATCCACACGGTGCCAGACCGATGACGATCGACCAGTGCCAGCGGGACCACGGCAGGCGGTCCAGTCTGGCGGGGATGGTGGTGGTGATGGTGCGGCCGGACTCGCCCTGCGCGGTGCTCATGGGCTCCCTCCCCTGACGAAGCGAACCTTCGTCGGGTGCCCTCGGGTGGGCGTTCTCACGCCCACCCGCTTTTCAACCCCGGTTGCGGTGGGTGGTCTTCCGACGGTGCGTCGTGGCTGTTCGCGCAGTTCCCCGCGCCCCTGGGGGAGCCGGTCGCCGTGGTCTTCCGACGGTGCGTCGTGGCTGGGCGCGCAGTTCCCCGCGCCCCTGAGGGGGTTGTCCTCGCCCGCGTTGGTTATGCGCCCAGGGCGCGGGAGACCGTGTAGATCAGGAGGCCCGCGAGGGAGCCGACCACCGTGCCGTTGATGCGGATGAATTGCAGGTCGCGGCCGATGTTGGCCTCGATCTTCTTCGTCGTGTGCTCCGCGTCCCAGCTCGCCACCGTGTCCGTGATCAGGGACGTGATCTCCTTGCGGTAGGTCGTGACCACGTACACCGCCGCGCTCTCCAGCCAGCCGTCGACCTTGCCCTGGATCTTCGGGTCGAGCGACAGGCGCGCGCCGAGCGAGAGCAGTGAGGCCCGTACGCGCAGCCGCAGCTCGCTGCGCTCGTCCTCCGCCGCCGAGACGATCATGGACCGTACGGCGGTCCACGCGGAGGCAATCACGTCCTGCACCTCGCCGCGGCCGAGGATCTCGCTCTTGAGGCGTTCGACCCGCGCGCGGGTGTCGCCGTCGGACTGGAGGTCGGTGGCGAAGTCGGTGAGGAAGCGGTCCAGGGCGCCGCGCGCCGGATGGGTGGGCATGTCGCGCATCTCGGTGACGAAGCGCAGCAGTTCCTTGTAGACGCGCTCGCCCACCTTGCGGTCCACGAACTTGGGCGTCCAGCCGGGCGCGCCGCCGTGGACGGCGTCCATCACCGTGTCGGCGTGCAGCACCAGCCAGTCGTGCGCGCGGGAGACGATGACGTCGACGGCGCGTTTGTGGCCACCGTCGGCGACGATCCGCTCCAGCATCTTGCCCATGCCGGGGGCGATCTCCTGGGCGTCGGCGCGGCGGGTGATGGCCTCGCCGACCACCGCCTGGACGTCGGAGTCGCGCAGCACGGTCAGCGCGCCGCGCAGGGCGGTGGAGAGTTCGGCGGTGACCCGGTCGGCGTGTTCGGGGACGGCGAGCCAGGCGCCGAGCCGGCTGCCGAT
>KL568548.1:42587-43440 GCA_000715605.1 Streptomyces speibonae
GCCGGCTGCCGATGCCGACGGCGCGCAGCCGCTGCCGTACGACGTCCTCGGAGAGGAAGTTCTCGCCGACGAACTCGCCCAGGGAGACGCCGAGCTGGTCCTTCTTGGTGGGGATGATCGCGGTGTGCGGGATGCGCAGGCCGAGGGGGTGGCGGAAGAGGGCGGTGACGGCGAACCAGTCGGCGAGCGCGCCGACCATGCCGGCCTCGGCCGCGGCGGCGACATAGCCCGCCCAGGCGCCGGCGCCCTGGTGGGAGGCCCACTCGGTGAGGACGTAGACCACGGCGACGAACAGCAGCAGGCCGGTGGCGGTGAGCTTCATCCGGCGTACGCCGCGCTGCTTCTCCTCGTCCGCGGGGCTGAAGGTGTTCATCGCGCGGTTGGTGAAGGCGGCGGCGCGGGCATGCTGCCCTTCGGCGGTCCGGTCCGCTGGGCCGGCCGGTCCCGCCTCTGTCGCCTTTTCCGACGTATCTTCCGTTTCAGCCCGTTCCATCCACTCCACCCGTTCGGTGATCCCTCACACATTGTCCCTTCCTGACCGACTCCTGGAACGGAACAGGAGTTCCCGGCGTCTGTCCGGAGAGTGACGGTCCGGTGGGATCGTCCAAGGGGTCCCTCCCGTCTGCCCCACCGACCCATGGCTCATCATGGGTTCATCGGATCGGAGTATCGGACATCCGACTCCCCTCCCGTCTCCCGAGGAGAACAGAACAGCATGACCCGTGGTCGTGACGGGGGCGCGGTGACGCCCCCCGCCAGGCAGCGCGCCCTGCTCGCCGCGGTCATCGCCGCGATCATGGCGGTCTCCGCCGCCATCTACGTCGGCGTGGCGGCCGACGGCGCCACGCAGAGC
>KL568548.1:43611-51116 GCA_000715605.1 Streptomyces speibonae
ACGCAGAGCCGCGACACCCTCGCCGGCGGTCACGGCGCCCGGAACAACCCGGCGGCACCCGCCTCCACCGGCACCTGGGTCGCCTCTTGGGCGACCTCCCCGGTCGGCGGCGAGCCCGGCACCGAGCTGACCGGCCTCGCGGGCCGCTCCGTGCGCAACGTCGTGCACACCAGCGCCGGCGGTACGAGTGCCCGGGTCACGCTCTCCAACCTCTACGGGCAGTCGCCGCTGACCGTCTCCCACGCCTCGATCGCCGTCTCCGCCGGCCCGGACACCGCGGCGGCGGTGACCCGGACCACGCGGCCGCTGGCGTTCGGCGGCCGCCCGTCGGTCGTCGTGCCGGCCGGCGGGGAGGTGATCAGCGACGTGGTGCGCATCCGGGTGCCGCGCGACGGGGACGTGCTGATCACCACCTACTCCCCCACCGAGTCCGGCCCCGTCACCTTCCACCCGCACGCACGGCAGATCTCCTACGTCGCCGAGGGCGAGCACACCCGGGACGTGAGCGGAACGCCGTACACCGGGCGGAGCTCGGTCTGGCGGTACGTGACCGCGCTGGACGTGCTGAGCGACGAGGCGGACGGGACGGTCGTCGTCCTCGGCGACTCGCTGACCGACGGGATCACCTCGACGACCGGGGCGAACAACCGCTGGCCGGACGTGCTGTCCGACCGGCTGCGCGCGGCGCTCGCGGCCGGGCGGGACGTACCCCGCTTCAGCGTCGTCAACGAGGGGATCAGCGGCAACCAGGTGCTGGCCGACGGGCTCGGCCGGCCGGCCGAGAACCCCAGCGGGCTGCACCGCTTCGAGCGGGACGTGCTGGGCCGCACGAACGTCAGGGCCGTGGTGATCGTGCTCGGCATCAACGACATCCTGCGCACGCCCGGCGCCATCGCTCCGGAGCGGGTCCTGACGGGGCTGGAGACGCTGGTGGCGCGGGCGCACGCGCGCGGGCTGAAGGTGGTCGGGGCGACGCTGATGCCGTTCGGCGGGCACCGGGGGTACACGGAGGCGCGGGAGGCCGTGCGGCAGCGGATCAACGCGGAGATCCGGGCGGGCGGTGTCTTCGACGCGGTGGCCGACTTCGACGAGGCGCTGCGGGATCCGTACGACCCGCGGCGGTTCCGGGCGGTCTACGACTCCGGTGACCACCTGCACCCGAGCGACCGGGGGTACACGCGGATGGCGGAGGCCTTCGACCTGGACGCGCTGAAGGGCGGGGCTCCGGCGGAGCTGTAGGGCCGGCAGCGGGCCCCGCGCGTCAGTCCCGGGCCGTGCCCTCCGCCGCGTTCGCCAGGAAGTCCCGGTTGACCTCGATCAGCCGGTCGAGTGCCTCCCGGGCGGCGGTCAGGTCGTCGATGGCGGACGACAGACGTGCCCGCTCGCGGTTCATCGAGGTCAGGGCTGTCCGGGCGCGCTCCCCGTTGGGTTCCGTCATGCAGGGGACCAGCTGGGCGATGGCCTTGCTGGACATCCCGGCGGTCAGGAAGGTCCGGATCAGCTTCACCCGCTCGACGTGGGTCTCGTCGTAGTACCGCTGGTCGCTGGAGGACCGCGCGCTGACCAGCAGGCCCTGCTGCTCGTAGTAGCGCAGCGCCCGACGGCTCGCTCCCGTCCGCGCGGCCAGTTCACCGATCCGCATCCCGGCCCCTTCCCGTGCAGTGGGTCACACGACTTGCCCTTGACATCGATGTGAGCGTTTACGTTCGCCCCAGGTCACCGAAGACATCGATGGAAGGAAAAAGCACGTGATCAAGTTCGCTTTTATGATCAACCGTATCGAAGGCATGAGCCGCGATGATTTCGTCGCGTACCACCGGGAGCGCCACGCGCCGCTGTTCACGTCGATTCCGGAGGCCCGGCAGTACGTGAAGAAGTACACCGTCTCCCACCCGGTGCCCGCCGAGGGGTACCCGGGCGCCGCCTACGACGGTCTCACGGAGATCTGGTTCGAGAGCTGGGAGGCCCACGACGCCTTCTTCGCCTCGGAGAACTACAAGAAGCTGGTGAACCCGGACGAGAGCCGGTTCATCGACATGGACTCGGTGGCGGTCATGGTCACCGAGGAGCGGGTGGTGATCTGAGGGCGGTTCTCAGCGATCCTCCTGCCTGCGCGGGGAGCGCTTTCCGAGGAGGTCGTCGTGGAGGTTCATGTGGTCCTGGACGCGTGACTCCAGTTCCCGGCGGCGTTCCTCCCTGCGCTCCAGCTTCTCGCGGCGGCGTTCCTCGCGCAGGCGCTGCTTCTCCGCCCGGGGGAGCTTGCGCTGGACGCCCACGCCGCCCCAGAAGGCCAGGCCCGTGACGATCACCCTGGGCGCGCCGGGCTCGCCGGGGACGCCCTCCTCGCGGTGGTCGAAGCCGCCCATGATGCCGACGCCGCGCACGACGACCTCGACGCCCGGCGGGACGACGACGTCCACCCCGCCCATGATCGCGACCGCGTTGATCACGATCTCCCGGTCCGCGAAGTAGGCGTCGCGCAGATCGACCTCGCCGCCGCCCCAGAAGGCGAAGCAGTTGAAGCGGCGCGGGGCCGTCCAGCGGCCCTTGCGCTGGAAGCCCGACATCACCGCCACCGCCCACGAGGACGTCCCGGCGTCGCCGTCGCCGACGATCCGGCCCGCCCAGTCGCCCGACGGCTCCGGGTCCTTGGTCAGGGAGACGGCGGGCGCGGCACTCGCCCCCGGGCCCGGCAGGTCGCGGGTGATCGGCGCCAGCTCCCCGTACGTACGCGCCGCGTAGGTGGCGTCCAGCCGCTCCCCGAACTCCTCCATGTCCAGACGGCCCTCCGCCAGGGCGTCCCGCAGGATGTCGGCGACCCGTTCACGGTCGGCGTCCGATGCACGAAGGTCCGGTGCGGCTGCGTCGTCGGTCATACCAGCAGCCTACGAGTTGTCTCCGTCACACCGCTATGAGGGCTCGGCGACGGGCGTCCCGCCGCGCTCGGTGTACATCCTCGCGATCACCGCCTCGATGTCCGGTTCCCTCACCGACAGGTCGACCAGCGGGTAGCGGGCGGCGACCTGGGCCACCAGTCGGGCCGCCGACTCCGAGGCCGGGAAGGCCAGCCACTGGCGCGGGCCCTCCACCCGTACCACCCGTGCGGGGGCGGGCGCCTCGATCGGCGGGAGCTCCCGCGCCAGGTCGACCACCAGGGTCCGCTCGCTCTCCCCCGCCCCGTGCAGCCCGGCGAGCGCGCCGTCGTAGACCAGGCGGCCGTGGTCGATGACCATCACGCGGGAGCACAACTGCTCGATGTCCTGCAGGTCGTGCGTCGTCAGCAGCACCGTGACGGCCCGGTCGGCGTTCAACTGCCGCAGGAAGTCGCGCACCTTGGTCTTGGAGATGACGTCCAGACCGATCGTGGGCTCGTCGAGGTAGAGCACCTCCGGGTCGTGCAGCAGCGCCGCCGCGATGTCCCCGCGCATCCGCTGGCCGAGGGAGAGCTGCCGTACCGGCACGTCCAGCAGGTCGCCCAGGTCGAGGCGTTCGACCAGCCGCTCGAGGTTGTCGCGGTAGCGCGCGTCGGGGATGCGGTACATACGGTGCATCAGCCGGTAGGAGTCGATGAGCGGAAGGTCCCACCACAGCGTCGTACGCTGCCCGAACACCACGCCCATGCGGTGCGCGAGCCGGGTCCGCTCCCGCGAGGGGTCGATCCCCGCCACCCGCAGCCGGCCCGCGCTGGGCGTGAGGATGCCGGTGAGCATCTTGATCGTCGTCGACTTGCCCGCGCCGTTCGGGCCGATGTAGCCGACCATCTCCCCGCGCTCCACCGTGAAGGACAGCGCGTCCACGGCGCGCACCTGCCGCCGCTCCCGTTTCAGGAAACCGGTCTTCCTGCGCACCTCGAAGACCTTCTCGACGTGGTCCAGTGCGATGAAGGCGTCCGTCATGACGGCCCCTAACTCCCCGTGCTCCGATACGACCTCAGCCCCGCCCGCCACACCAGCCCGGCCAGGGCCGCGCACACCACCGCCACCAGGGGCGCCGCGAAGGCCGACCCCTCCGGCAGCCCCAGCGGGTACGGGCGTCCCAGCAGATGGGCCGCCGGCACCCAGTTGACGAAGGCGAGCGGCAGCACGAACGTCACCCCGCGCACCAGGTCCCGGCCGAACACCGTCGGCGGATACTGCAGCAGCGTCGTGCCGCCGTAGGTGAACGCGTTCTGCACCTCCGCGGCGTCCTGCGCCAGGAACTGGAAGGCGCCGCCCGCCACGAACAGCGCACCGAAGATCACCGCTCCGCACAGCAGCGTCACCGGCACCAGCAGCAGCTTCGTGGCGGTCCACTCGACGTCGGCCGCCACCAGCGCCCAGCCCAGCACGGCCGCGCCCTGCACGCCCCGGCCCAGCCGGCGCAGCGCGAAGCGGTCCGCGGCGACCTGGGCGAGCACCGGCACGGGCCGCACCAGCAGCGTGTCGAACGAGCCGTCGCGCACCCGGCTCCCCAGCGAGCCCACCGAACCGAACGCCAGCTGGGCGGCCCCGAACGAGGTGACGGAGAGGCCGTACAGCAGGGCCACTTCGGGCAGCGTCCAGCCACCGAGCGCGTCGACCTGCGAGAACATCAGCAGGATCGCCACGAAGTCCAGGCCCGTCAGCAGCACGTTGCCGCACACCGTCAGGACGAAGGAGGTCCGGTAGGCCAGGGTGGAGCGGATCCACATCCCGGCGATCATCCGGTAGGCCCGCAGCCCCTCCGTCACCCGCGAACGCGCGGGAGGAAGCGTGTACGGCGGTGCCTCAGCCACCCTGCACCACCACCCGCCGCGTCGCCGCCGACTGCAGCAGCCGGCCCGCCGCCAGCAGCGCCACCGCCCACACCGCCTGGAAGGCGAACGCCGCCAGGGGCGCGGTCTCCCCCATCAGCACGTCCGCCGGCACCTGGAGCTGCGCCGCCCACGGCAGCGCCTGGACGACCTCGCCGAGGGAACCGGGGAAGGCGTTCAGCGGCAGCGTCATGCCCGAGCAGAAGAGCCCGGTCACCATCAGGGCCTGGGCGACGCCCTGGCCGTCCAGCAGCCAGAACGCGCTCAGCGCGAACAGGAAGCGGATGGCGAAGCTGACGACCAGCGCCAGCAGCAGGGCGAGCAGGAACGCCGCCCACACCGCCGGCCGGGCGGGCAGCGCGCTCGGGAAGACCAACGCACCGAAGACGAACGGGATCACGCCCCGCCCCAGCAGCTGGAACACCGCCCGCCCCACGTCGTTCGCCAGCCACCACAGCTGCAGATCGACCGGCCGGTACAGATCGACGGCGATGTCACCCGTACGGATGCGTTCCATCAGTTCGATTTCGCAGCCGCCGCCCTGGACGGCGAGCATCGCGAACAGCGCCTGGCCCAGCCACACATAGGTGACGGCCTGCGCCTGGTCGTACCCGCCGAGACCGGGCCGGGCCTCCCACAGGGCGAGATACGTGTAGACCAGGATCAGGCCGAAGACGGTGTTGGTGAACACCCCGGCGGCCGTGGCCACCCGGTAGGTCGCGTACCGCCGGAAGGCCCCCGCGGCGACGGCCGGGTACACGCGCCACGCGCCCACGCCCGCCCCTTCCTCCCGCACCCGGCACCGAAGCGCAGGAGCCTAATGCGCACGCCGGGCGCCCTGCCACGCATTTTCCGGCGGGACGGCCCGGCAGGGCCATGCGTGTGAGAAGCCGCAAGTGTGCGCGACGCGCGCCGCCGCCGCGGAAGGCGCCGCAGGATGGGACAGTCTTGAATAAGAGGAACGCACCCGGCGTACGGGAACGAACAAGGCGAAACAGGAGTCCGTGCACGACATGAGCGACGACCCGCGGCCGCAGCGCCACCCCGGCTGGGCACCGAGAGACCCTCAGGCGGCGGACGGCCCCGAGGGGACGGCGGACGGCGGCGCGGGGGGCAGGGGCCGGGCCAAGCGCACCGGATGGCGGCGGCTGATCCCCACCTGGCGCATGGTGGCCGTCGGCTTCCTCGTCACCGGCCTCCTCGTCGTCGGCGGGTTCTTCCTCGGCTACCACCTCGTGCAGATCCCCGCCGCCAACGCCCTGGCCACCCAGCAGGCCAACGTCTACCTCTACGCCGACGGCTCCGTCATCGCCCGCGACGGCGAGATCAACCGGGAGAACGTCACCCTCTCCCAGATCTCCGAGGCCGCCCAGCACGCCGTGCTGGCCGCCGAGGACCGCGACTTCTACACCGAGTCCGCCGTCGACCCCCAGGCCATGGTCCGCGGCGCCTGGAACACGCTCACCGGCAAGGGCAAACAGTCCGGCTCCACCATCACCCAGCAGTACGTGAAGAACTACTACCTGCGCCAGGAGCAGACCGTCACCCGCAAGGTGAAGGAGTTCTTCATCGCCATCAAGCTCGACCGCGAGCAGAGCAAGGACCAGATTCTCGAGGGCTACCTCAACACCAGCTTCTTCGGCCGCGGCGCCTACGGCATCCAGGCCGCCGCCCACGCCTACTACGACATGGACGCCTCCGAACTCGACGCCGGCCGCGCCGCCTACCTCGCCGCCCTCGTCAACGCGCCCAGCCAGTACGACGTCATCACCCACCCCGAGAACCGCGACACCGTCGAGGACCGCTGGAACTACGTCCTGGACGGCATGGTCGACGAGGGCTGGCTCGGCGAGCGCGAGCGCGCCGGCCTGACGTTCCCGACGCCCAAGGAGACCACCCACTCCGTCAGCATGTCCGGGCAGCGCGGCTACATCGTGAACATCGTCAAGAAGTACCTGACCGGCCGGGGCATCGTCGACGAGGCCACCCTCGACTCCGGCGGCTACCGCATCACCACCACCCTGCGCAAGGACAAGCAGGACGCCTTCGTCGAGGCCGTCGACGACAAGCTGATGGACCGGCTCGACCCGGAGAACCGCAAGGTCGACACCTACGTCCGGGCCGGCGGCGCCTCCATCGAACCGAAGACCGGCAAGATCGTCGCGATGTACAACGGCATCGACTACGTCAAGCAGTACACCCCCAACGCCACCCGCCGGGACTTCCAGACCGGCTCCTCGTTCAAGCCGTTCGTCTTCACCGCCGCCGTCGAGAACGGCTCCCGCACCCAGGACGGCCGCCGCATCACCCCCAACACCCACTACGACGGCACCAGCGAACGCCCCGTCCAGGGCTGGCCCGGCGACCGCTACGCCCCGGAGAACGAGGACCACCGCGACTACGGCGACATCACCGTCAGCGAGGCCACCGACAAGTCCGTCAACGCCGTGTACGCGCAGATGGCCGTCGACGTCGGCCCCGACAAGGTGCGCCGGACCGCCATCGCCCTGGGCCTGTCCGAGGACACCCCCAGCCTCGACGACGCCGGACCGTCCATCGCGCTCGGTGTCGCCACCGCCAGCGTCCTCGACATGGCCAAGGCGTACGCCACCCTCGCCAACCACGGCAAGCACACCGACTACACGCTGGTCGAGAAGGTCACCCGCGGCCAGGAGACCGTCGAACTGCCTGAACGGCACACCCGGCAGGCCGTCCTGTCTCTTATACACATCTC
>KL568548.1:51313-57689 GCA_000715605.1 Streptomyces speibonae
TCAGCCGGCAGGCCGCCGACACCACCACCTCCGTGCTCAAGGGCGTCGTCGAGAAGGGCACCGCCACCGCCGCCGGGACCGCCGGCCGGCCCGCCGCCGGCAAGACCGGCACCGCCGAGGAGGACACCGCCGCCTGGTTCGCCGGCTACACCCCCGACCTCGCCACCGTCGTCGCCGTCATGGGCCAGGACCCCGTCACCGCCGGCCACAAGTCCCTGTACGGCGCCCTCGGCCTGCCCCGGATGAACGGCGGCGGCGCGCCCGCGGAGATCTGGGGCCAGTACACGCGCGAGGCCCTGAAGGGCACGCCCGTCCAGTCGTTCAGTCTCCGGCTCCAGCCGGGCGCCTGGGAGAGCCAGCCGCCCTCCGACGAGAGCACCGGCCCGTCCTCCTCCGGCGACCCCTCCGAGGGCGGCGGCAGGACGCCGGACGAGGAGGACGGCGGCAGCCGCGCCCCGGGCGGCACCGGGGAACCGGAGCGGGACGGGCCGAGCGGCGGCCGGGACGAGGACGCCACCAGCCCCGCTCCCACCGGCGGGGGCGGGACCGGTGGTGACGGGACGTCCGACGGGGGCACCCCGACGGGCGGCGGCACCGGCGACGGCGGCTCCGGGAGCGGCTCGGGCGGGGGCGGTGGCTCCGACGGCGACTCCAACGGCGACGGGACCGGCCCCGGAGGTCTCACCGGCTCCCTCACCCAGAGCGCCCGCCGGGTCTGGTGAGCCGCCCGGCGGCCCGCCCGCTCAGTGACCCGAGGTCGCCCGCAGTCCGACCACGGCGACCAGCAGCAGACAGATGAAGAAGATCCGCGCGGCGGTCACCGGCTCCCCCAACACCACCATGCCCACCACCGCCGCACCGGCCGCGCCGATCCCCACCCACACCCCGTACGCCGTGCCGATCGGCAGCGTGCGGGAGGCGTACGACAGCAGCAGCATGCTCGCGACGATCCCGGCGACCGTGAACACGCTGGGCACCAGGCGGGTGAACCCCTCGGTGTACTTCAGACCGACCGCCCAGCCGACCTCCAGCAGACCGGCGACGACGAGCAGGACCCAGGCCATGACGGCACCTCCGGGACACGAACGGAAACGGGGGTGCGTCGTCTTTGCCTTCACCCCGGTACGGCGCGTCTCGTCGGGGCCCTTGAGAGGTCCTTCCACCGTAGCGGAAAAGACCTGTAGGGGCTGGTGACCATGGTCACCAGCCCCTACAGACCTCAGAACTACAGGTACAGGCCGGTCGAATCCTCGGAACCTTCGAAGCGGTCCGCGGCGACGGCATGCAGATCGCGCTCCCGCATCAGCGCGTAGGCGGTGCCGCGCACCTCGACCTCCGCCCGGTCCTCCGGGTCGAACAGCACCCGGTCGCCCGGCTCCACGGTCCGCACGTTCTGCCCCACCGCGACCACCTCGGCCCAGGCCAGCCGGCGGCCCACCGCGGCCGTCGCGGGAATGAGGATGCCGCCCCCGGAACGCCGCTCGCCCTCGTTGGTGTCCTGCCGCACGAGTACGCGGTCGTGCAGCATCCGGATGGGCAGCTTGTCGTGCTGGGAACTGTGCTCGAGTCTCTTGGCGCTCACGTCCTGAAACCTACCTGTCTTCGCCACGCGGGCACGTAGGAGGGGTCACCGCCGACGCCGCCGCGAGCCCAGGGCCAGCAGCCCCACGACGCCCACCACCAGCACCGCGACCGGCACGACCCGCTCCAGCCGGGGCGAGCCCTCCTCGTTCACGAACTGCCCCTTGACGTCGCTCACCACACCGTTGACGCGGACGTACGCCCGTCCCAGCGTGTGGTCCACATGGGACACCGCCCTGGCCTTCGCGTCGCCCACGATCGTCTTCGGGTGCACCCGCACCCCGATCTCGTCCAGGGTCTCGGCCAGCACCGCACGGCGGCGCTCGATGTCCGCCTCGATCTGCGCCGGGGTTCTGGTGTCCGCCGTGTCCGCCACCGTGTCGCCTCCGAAATCCACTGATACCTGTGCCGGACAGTCTGTCAGCTCCGGGCCGCCCCGCACGGTCAGGACCCCCGGTTACCCTCGATCCTGGCACCCGATCCACCCAGCGCGCACGTACGAGGAGACCAGACCGATGAGCGACCGCCTCCAGCCCGGGGACGAGGCCCCCGCCTTCACCCTGCCCGACGCCGACGGCAACGAGGTCTCGCTGGCCGGCCACAAGGGCCGCAAGGTCATCGTCTACTTCTACCCGGCCGCCCTCACCCCCGGCTGCACGAAGCAGGCCTGCGACTTCACCGACAACCTGGAGCTGCTCGCGGGCGCCGGCTACGACGTCATCGGCATCAGCCCCGACAAGCCGGAGAAGCTCGCCAAGTTCCGCGAGACGGAGTCGCTGAAGATCACCCTCCTCTCCGACGTGGACAAGAAGGTCCTCGACGCCTACGGCGCCTACGGGGAGAAGAAGAACTACGGCCGGACCTACATGGGCGTCATCCGCTCCACGGTCGTCGTCGACGAGGAGGGCAAGGTCGAACGCGCCCTGTACAACGTCCGCGCGACGGGCCACGTGGCCAAGATCATCAAGGATCTCGGCATCTGACGCCGCCGCCCGGCCGCTAGCATGGCCGGGCAGCATCAGGCGGCCGTGGTGGAACTGGCAGTCACGCTGGGTTTAGGTCCCAGTGGGGTAACTCCCGTGAGGGTTCGAGTCCCTCCGGCCGCACCAGTGTTCAGCCGAGCAGCTCCCGGACCACCGGTACCAGGGCGCGGAAGGCCTTGCCGCGGTGGCTGATGGCGTTCTTCTCGGCCGGGGTCAGTTCGGCGCAGGTCCGGCTCTCGCCCTCGGGCTGGAGGATGGGGTCGTAGCCGAAGCCGTTGGTTCCGGCGGGGGTGTGGCGCAGGGTGCCGGTGAGGCGGCCCTCGACCACCCGTTCGGTGCCGTCCGGCAGCGCGAGCGCCGCCGCGCAGGCGAAGTGGGCTCCCCGGTGCGCGTCGTCGATGTCGGAGAGCTGGGCCAGGAGCAGTTCCAGGTTGGCGCGGTCGTCGCCGTGGGTGCCGGACCAGCGGGCGGAGAAGATGCCGGGAGCGCCGCCCAGGACGTCCACGCACAGCCCGGAGTCGTCGGCGACGGCGGGCAGGCCGGTGGCCCGGGCCAGGGCGTGGGCCTTGAGCAGGGCGTTCTCGGCGAAGGTGACGCCGGTCTCCTTGACGTCGGGGATGTCGGGGTAGGCGTCGGCGCCGACGAGGTCGTGGGGCAGGCCCGCGTCGGCGAGGATCGAGCGCAGCTCGGCGATCTTTCCGGCGTTGCGGGTGGCGAGGATCAGGCGGGTCATGGGCCCAGTATCCCCGGGCCCATGCGCGCGCTCCTACGGCGTGCAGACCTTGGTGAGTTCACCGGCCGCGTCGGTGACGGGGCTGATGTCCGGGGTCTCGTCGCCGTTCTCGATGGAGGTGCGGACGTTGTCCACGGCCTTCGCGAGGTCGTCGACGGCCTTGGAGACGTCGGCGTTGTCGGTCTTGTCGCCGATCTCGTCGAGGTTCTGGTCGATCGAGTTCAGGCTCTCCTCGAGCTGGGTGACGTCGTTGCCCGCGGTCTCGACGGCCTGTTGCATGTCGGTGACGCTGTCGGCTATGGCGTCGGCGGTCTGGACGCAGTCCAGTGCCTTGTCGACGGCGTCGCAGCCGGTGGTGAGTCCGGCGGTCAGCGCGACGGCCGCCAGGGTGGCGGCGACGGCTGCGGTGCGGCGTCGGCGGCTCGCGGCCATGGATCGTTCCCCTCCCTCGTCGGGCCGGTGCGGCCCGCGTCATTGGCCGGGCGCCCGGGGATGAGCCGTGCGCCCGTACCCGATGAGACGCGGCGGCGGCCGGGGCGGTTGCTCGGCCCCGGCCACCCGTTTTGGCGTGTGCTTTACCTTTCCAGGACCGTGTCGAGTGCGGCCCGCTGCGCGGCGGCGAGTTCGGTGCAGCCGGTGACGGCGAGGTCGAGGAGGGCGTTGAGCTCGTCCCGGGCGAAGGGCTCCGCCTCGGCGGTGCCCTGGACCTCGACGAAGCGGCCGTCGCCGGTGCAGACGACGTTCATGTCGGTGTCCGCCTTGACGTCCTCCTCGTAGCGGAGGTCGAGGAGGGGCACTCCGTCGACGATGCCGACGGAGACGGCGCTGACGGTGCCGATGAGGGGCTGACGGCCGGGCTTGACCAGCTTCTTGGCCTGGGCCCAGGCGACGGCGTCGGCGAGGGCGACGTAGGCGCCGGTGATGGCGGCGGTGCGGGTGCCGCCGTCGGCCTGGAGGACGTCGCAGTCGAGGACGATGGTGTTCTCGCCGAGCGCCTTGTAGTCGATGACGGCGCGCAGGGACCGGCCGATGAGGCGGCTGATCTCGTGGGTGCGGCCGCCGATGCGGCCGCGGACGGACTCGCGGTCGCCGCGGGTGTTGGTGGCGCGGGGCAGCATCGAGTACTCGGCCGTGACCCAGCCCTCGCCGCTGCCCTTGCGCCAGCGGGGGACGCCTTCGGTGAGGGAGGCGGTGCAGAGGACCCTGGTGTCGCCGAAGGCGACCAGGACGGAGCCCTCGGCGTGCTTGCTCCAGCCGCGTTCGATGGTGACCGGGCGGAGTTGTTCGGGGGTGCGGCCGTCGATTCGAGACATGGCGCCGAGCCTAGAGGACGCCGGCCGTGGGCGATCGCGGCCTGCGTTCCCCGGTGCGACAGGGGGCGGGTGGTACTGCGGGTGGTCACGCACCACGGTGATCAGCCTCACGCGTGAGGCGCGTCGGGCGGAACGGCGGGGAGCGCCGCGTTCCGGGCATTTCCGTTGCCCGGAAGGGCACGCTTGGCCGGCGTGCGGCGAAGGACGCGGACGCCCCGGCCGGGGCGAGGGAGAGCACGGCCGGCGGGACGGGACGGGCGTAGCGCCACAGGCCGGGCGAGCGGGTGCCTCTTCGGGCAGATGATCTTGCCTCGGAGTTCTCCGGTCACCCGGCGTGTCTCCCCTAGCGTTCGGTGCGTGACCCTTTGGACTTCTCTTGAGCCGGTGTCGACGACGGTGGACCCCGGCGACAGCGCGACGGTGCGGCTGCGGGTGCGCAACACCGGTGACGTCGTGGACGAATACCGGTTCGAGCCGGTGGGTGACCTCGCGCCGTGGACGCGGGTGGAGCCGCAGTCGCTGCGGTTGTTCCCGGGCACCACGGGGACGGTGGAGGTGTCGTTCACCGTGCCGCGGACACCGGACGCGGCGGCCGGGCCGCATCCGTACGCGGTGCGGATCACGCCCACGGAGCATCCGGAGGCGACAACCGTCCCCGAGGGGAACCTGACCGTGACCCCGTTCACCGAGGTGCGGGCCGAGCTGGTGCCGCCGGTGGTGAAGGGACGTCTGCGGGGGCGTCCGAGGCTGGCGGTGGACAACCTCGGGAACACCAAGGTGACCGCGTCGCTGAGCGGCAGTGACAACGGCGAGCAGCTCTCGTACGACCTGGCTCCGGCCAATGTCCAGATCGAGCCCGGGCGGGCGGTGTTCGTCGAGACGCGGCTGAAGCCGCGGGAGATCATCTGGCTCGGTTCGCAGCAGGAGCGCCCGTACACGCTGGCGGTGAAGCGGTCGGGCGCCGATCCGGTCGAGGTGGAGGGCAAGTTCGTCCAGCGGGGCTTCCTTCCCCGGTGGCTGGCCACGGTGCTGGGGATGGTGCTGGCGCTGGCCGTCGCGTTCGTGGTCGTCTGGCTGGCCTACAAGCCGCAGGTCCGCTCCCTGGCCACCGAACAGACGGCGAAGACCGAGGCCGGCGCGATACCCGTGCCCAGCCCGGCGCTGTCCGCTCCGGCCGCCCTGCCGAGCACCGTGCCGTCACAGGAGGAGAAGGCGCCCGAACCGGAGAAGCAGGACACCGGGAACGCGGACGGTGCGGGCTCCGAGGACGAGGACGAGGCGTCCGGTGACGACCAGAAGGAGACGGAGAAGAAGAAGGAGGAGGAGTCCGTCGCCCTGGTCGGTGACCTCATCGTGGGCATCGGCTCCGACCGGTGCGTCACCGTCCCGCTGAAGAAGGGCAAGGCGCACGACGGCACCGGTCTGGTGCTGCAGGACTGCGACCCCGAGGCCGCCAACCAGCGGTGGGACTTCCGGGGCGACGGCACCGTCCGCTCCATGGACATGTGCATGGATGTGGCCTGGGGCTCCCGGGACGACGGCGCCCTGATCCAGCTGGCCCGGTGCAGCGGCAACCCTGCCCAGACCTTCGTGACCAGCGGTGAGCAGTACCTCGTCAACCCGCAGTCGCAGAAGTGCGTGGACGCCATGTGGAGCGGCACCGCCAACGGAACGGGGCTGCATCTGTGGACGTGCGGGAACACGCCCAACCAGAAGTGGCGGCGGCAGTCCGTCTGACCCGGTGCCGGGCCCGTCCCGCACCGGCT
>KL568548.1:57882-66452 GCA_000715605.1 Streptomyces speibonae
GGCTGCCGCTGCGGGACGGGCCCGGAAAGTGTGGCTCTCGCCGGGGTTCACATCATGTCTTCGATTTCGGCCGCGATGGGGTCGGCGTCGGTGCCGATGACGACCTGGATGGCGCTGCCCATCTTGACGACGCCGTGGGCTCCGGCGGCCTTGAGGGCGGCCTCGTCGACCTTGGAGGGGTCCACGACTTCGGTGCGGAGGCGGGTGATGCAGCCCTCGATCTCGTCGATGTTGTCGATGCCGCCGAGCCCGGCGACGATCTTCTCAGCCTTGGTGGCCATGTTCCGTTCTCCCTGATCCGAACCGCTTTGTCGCAGTAACCCACAGTTGGCCCAGCTTTGCGAGCGGTCCTGTCGTGGGTGCCGAAGGATGGCGTCACGACAGTGCGACCGTCCTCGTGACTGGTCTACACCACCCGGTGGGCTGCCGCCAAACCCGTCGTGACCGCCGCGCAGCGAAGGGGGCCGGATGTGAGTGCCGACAGTCCTGCCGGTGCCGAGCCTACGGTGAGCCCCGTCCGTGACCGCTGGAACCGGTTCTTCCAGGGCCTGCAGAAGATGGGGCGCAGCCTGCAACTGCCGATCGCGGTGCTGCCGGCGGCGGGCATCCTCAACCGGCTGGGGCAGCCGGACGTCTTCGGGGACGACGGACTGGGCTGGACGAACGTCTCGAAGGTGATGTCGGGCGCGGGCGGCGCGCTGCTGGACGGCTCGCTGGGACTGCCGCTGCTGTTCTGCGTGGGTGTGGCCATCGGGATGGCGAAGAAGGCGGACGGTTCGACGGCGCTGGCGGCGGTGGCGGGGTTCCTCGTCTACTTCAATGTGCTGCGCCAGTTCCCGGAGGACTGCCCGGAGGGGTCGCGAGCGGTGCCGCAGGTCGGCTGTCAGGCCACCGACGGGTCGGGCACGGTGACCTCGTTCACCTTCCAGAACCCGGGGGTGTTCGGCGGCATCGTCATCGGGCTGATGGCGGCGTACTTCTGGCAGCGGTTCCATCGTACGAAGCTGGTGGACTGGCTGGGCTTCTTCAACGGCCGCCGGCTCGTCCCGATCATCATGGCCTTCGTCGGCACCCTCATGGGCGTCTTCTTCGGCCTGGTCTGGGAGCCGATCGGCGAGGTCATCTCGGACGCCGGCGAGTGGATCACGGGTCTGGGTGCCGCGGGCGCCGGTCTGTTCGGCCTGATCAACCGCGCGCTGATCCCGATCGGCATGCACCAGTTCGTCAACACCGTCTCCTGGTTCCAGATCGGTGACTTCACCAACGCCGCCGGCGAGGTCGTCCACGGCGACCTGAACCGCTTCTTCGCCGGTGACCCGGGCGCCGGCCAGTTCATGTCGGGCTTCTTCCCCATCATGATGTTCGGCCTCCCGGCCGCCGCCCTCGCCATCGCGCACGCCGCCCGTCCGGAGCGCCGCAAGGCCGTGATGGGCATGATGGTCTCGCTCGCGCTGACCTCCTTCGTCACCGGCGTGACCGAGCCCATCGAGTTCGCGTTCATGTTCATCGCCCCGGCGCTGTACGTGATCCACGCGGTCCTCACCGCCCTGTCCATGGCCATCACCTGGGCGCTCGGGGTGCACGCGGGCTTCACCTTCTCCGCGGGCGCCATCGACTACGGGCTCAACTGGAACCTGGCGACCAAGCCATGGCTGATCATCCCGATCGGCCTGGTGTTCGCGGTCATCTACTACGTGGTGTTCCGCTTCGCCATCGCCAAGTTCAACCTGCCGACTCCGGGACGCGAACCGGAGGAGGAACTCGAGGACGCCACGAAGGCGTGAGCAGGGCCTCCCGAACGGCACGAAGGCCCCGGAACCGGGTCGGTTCCGGGGCCTTCGCCGTGCGCCGGCGCCTCAGATCTCGTACGTCGTCCCCGGCGACGCCAGCCCCACCGGGCCGTCGAACACCCTGCGGGCGTCGGTGAGGTTGACCTGCGGGTCGGTCCACGGGGGGATGTGGGTGAGGATCAGGCGGCGGGCGCCCGCCCGGGCCGCCGTCTCCCCCGCCTCGCGGCCGTTGAGGTGCAGGTCGGGGATGTTCTCCTTGCCGTGCGTGAAGGCGGCCTCGCACAGGAAGAGGTCGGCGTCGCGGGCCAGGTCGTCGAGCGCGGGGCTGACCCCCGTGTCGCCGGAGTAGGTGAGCGTCTTCCCGCCGTGCTCGATGCGGATGCCGTACGCCTCGACCGGGTGCGCGACGCGCTCGGTGTGCACGAGGAACGGGCCGATCTCGAAGGTGGACGGCTTGACCGTGTGGAAGTCGAAGACCTCGCTCATGGAGGAGGCCGAGGGGGTGTCGGCGTAGGCGGTCGTCAGCCGGTGCTCGGTGCCCTCGGGTCCGTAGACCGGCAGCGGGGCGCAGCGGCCGCCGTCGTGCCGGTAGTAGCGCGCCACGAAGTAGGCGCACATGTCGATGCAGTGGTCGGCGTGCAGATGGCTGAGGAAGATCGCGTCGAGGTCGTAGAGACCGCAGTGGCGCTGCAACTCGCCCAGGGCGCCGTTGCCCATGTCGAGAAGCAGCCGGAAGCCGTCGGCCTCGACGAGGTAGCTCGAGCAGGCCGATTCCGCGGACGGGAACGACCCCGAGCAGCCGACGACGGTGAGCTTCATGAAGCAGAAACCTCCGCTGGCGGATGTGGAGAGACGGGGGTCGTGCGGTTTGTCGAGCGTAAGGCGCAAAACCCATGGTCGCTCCTCCACCAGGGGCCGTTGTGGGCGAACTCACCTGTGCTGTCACCGGTTCGGCTGGAAGACGCACGTGCCGGTGACGGGAGGGGCGCGCGCTCCGGCGCGCGCCGGTACGGTCTGGGCATGGACACGGCTTGGTGGCTCGCGCTCGCGGCGGTGGTGCTGCTCGCGTTCGTCACCGCGCTCGTCGACGGGTGGGGGCGGGGGCACCGGCCCCGGCGGCGGCGCGGGTTCAGACGGCGCGGCGACGAGGCGGAATGACCGCGCGGAAACGGCGAAGGGACCGAAGACACCGGTCTTCGGCCCCTCGGTGAGGCCAGGCCCTGTCGGTCCGGGTCAGGCCCAGAGCTGGCCGCGCAGGGTTTCGATGGCCTCTTCCGTCGTCGCGGCCGTGTACACACCGGTCGACAGGTACTTCCAGCCGCCGTCGGCGACGACGAAGACGACGTCGGCGCTCTCGCCCGCCTTGAGCGCCTTCTTCGCGACGCCGATCGCCGCGTGCAGGGCGGCGCCGGTGGAGACGCCGGCGAAGATGCCCTCCTGCTGGAGGAGCTCCCGGGTCCGGGTGACGGCGTCGGCGGAGCCGACGGAGAAGCGGGTGGTGAGCACGGAGGCGTCGTAGAGCTCGGGGACGAAGCCCTCGTCGAGGTTGCGCAGACCGTAGACCAGGTCGTCGTAGCGCGGCTCGGCGGCGACGATCCGGACGTCGCTCTTGTGCTCGCGCAGATAGCGGCCGACGCCCATGAGGGTGCCGGTGGTGCCGAGGCCGGCCACGAAGTGGGTGATCGACGGCAGGTCGGCGAGGATCTCCGGGCCGGTGGTCGCGTAGTGCGCGCCGGCGTTGTCCGGGTTGCCGTACTGGTAGAGCATCACCCAGTCGGGGTGCTCCGCGGAGAGCTCCTTGGCGACCCGCACGGCGGTGTTGGAGCCGCCCGCGGCCGGGGAGGAGATGATCTCCGCACCCCACATGCCGAGCAGGTCACGGCGCTCCTGCGAGGTGTTCTCGGGCATCACGCAGACCATGCGGTAGCCCTTGAGCTTGGCGGCCATCGCCAGCGAGATACCGGTGTTGCCCGAGGTCGGCTCGAGGATCGTGCAGCCCGGGGTGAGCCGGCCGTCCTTCTCCGCCTGCTCGATCATGAACAGCGCCGGACGGTCCTTGATCGAGCCGGTGGGATTGCGGTCCTCCAGCTTCGCCCAGATCCGGACGTCGGCGGACGGCGACAGCCGCGGCAGGCGCACCAAGGGTGTGTTGCCGACCGCGGCCAGCGGGGAGTCGTAACGCATCGGCTATCAGGCCATACCGCCGGCCACGGCCGGCAGGATCGTGACGCTGTCGCCGTCGCTCAGCTTGGTGTCGATGCCCTCGAGGAAGCGGACGTCCTCGTCGTTGAGGTAGACGTTGACGAAGCGGCGCAGCTGCGCGCCGTTCGCCTCGTCGATGAGGCGGGCCTGGATGCCCGTGTGCCGGGACTCGAGGTCGGCGAAGAGCTCGGCGAGGGTGTTCCCGGTGCCCTCCACCGCCTTCTGACCGTCGGTGTACTGGCGGAGGATGGTCGGGATGCGGACCTCGATGGCCATGGCTGAGGGCTCCTGTCGGAAGAGTCTGTCGTGGGTTCGGGAAGGGCGCGCGGCGGCACGCGGCAACCCGCCGCGGCTCTCGGCCGTACGGCGGCGGCGGAGGATCAACAGATGGCGCTGTTCAGCCGGCACAGGTCGACGTGCAGCCGCGCCACGAGCAGTGCGCCCGGCGCTGTTTCGCTCACGTCGAGAAGAACCATGGGGTCATCGTATCGATTCCCGTACGGACCCCCGGAATGTGATCTCACCTGTCGGACACCATACTTCCGCGATGCGGGACGCCAGGCCGTCGCGGCGGGTCAGTACGCCTCGACGATCTCGACCTCCTCCTCGGTGATCTCACCCTCCAGGATGCGGAACGAGCGGAACTGGAACTCCCCGGCGCCGTCGGTGTCGGCGGTGGAGACCAGGACGTAGTGGGCGCCGGGCTCGTTGGCGTAGGCGACGTCGGTGCGGGAGGGGTAGGCCTCCGTCGCGGTGTGGGAGTGGTAGATGACCACCGGTTCCTCGTCCCGGTCGTCCATCTCCCGGTACAGCTTCAGCAGGTCCTGGGAGTCGAACTCGTAGAACGTGGGCGAGCGGGCCGCGTTCAGCATGGGGATGAAGCGCTCGGGGCGGCCGGAGCCCACCGGGCCCGCCACCACACCGCACGCCTCGTCGGGGTGGTCCTCGCGGGCGTGGGCCACGATCTGCTCGTACAGCGCCTTCGTGATGGTCAGCATGGGGCTCAGGATAAGCAGACGGGCTGCCCCGTACCGAAGAGTGGTACGGAACAGCCCGTATGCCGGACGCCCCGGGAGAACGGGGCCGGTAGGTGCCGTCAGGGCGCCTCGGCGACCGGGGCCTTGGCGTCCTCCCCTTCGGCGCCGGTTCCGGCGCGGCGGGTGCGGATGTGCTCCAGGAAGGAGCTGAGCTCGCGCTTGACCACGGGGGCCAGCAGGTACAGGCCGATGATGTTGAACACCGAGAGCAGGAAGAGCGCGGAGTCGGCCAGGCTGATCAGCGAGTCGAGGGAGAGCAGCGAGCCGGCGATGACGAACACGCTCCAGATCGCCTTGAACGTCATCTCGCTGGTCTTGCTCCGGCCGAAGAGGAACGCCCAGGCCTTCAGGCCGTAGTAGCCCCAGGTCAGGATCGTGGAGAAGGCGAAGAGCAGCACCGCGACGGTCAGCAGGTGCGGGAACCAGGGCAGCACGGTCTCGAAGGCGTCGGAGGTGATGGTGACACCGCCGATGCTCTCGCCCTCGCGGGCCTCGGTCCAGCTGTCGGGGGCCGCGATGACGATGGTCAGCGCGGTCATGGTGCAGACGATGACCGTGTCGATGAAGGGCTCGAGCAGGGCGACCAGGCCCTCGCTGGCGGGGTGCTTGGTCTTGACCGCGGAGTGCGCGATGGGCGCGGAGCCGAGACCGGCCTCGTTGGAGAAGGCGGCGCGCTGGAAACCGACGATCAGGGCACCGATGACACCACCCACGACGCCGTCCGCCTGGAACGCCCCCTGGAGGATGTCACCGATCGCGTCGGGCACGGCGGTGACGTTGAACAGGATGACGATCAGGCAGGCCGTCACGTACATGAGCGCCATGGCGGGCACCAGGCGGCTGGTGACGGAGGCGATGGAGCGGATGCCGCCGAGGAGTACGAGACCGACGAGGGCGGAGACCACGAGACCGAACAGCACGGCGCCCGCGGAGCTGGCCATGAAGCCGTCCTCGCCGCCGGCGGTGGAGGCGATCTGCGCGTAGCTCTGGTTGGCCTGGAGCAGGTTGCCGCCGAACAGACCGAAGAAGAGGACCATGATGGACGCCATGACGGCGAGCACCTTGCCGAGCTGGGCACCGCCGCGGCCGAAGCGCTCGGCGAGACCCTTGGGCAGGTAGTGCATGGGGCCACCGGAGACGGTGCCGTCGGGGTGCACCTCGCGGTACTTCACACCGAGGGTGACCTCGACGAACTTGGTGGCCATGCCGAGCAGACCGCAGAGGATCATCCAGAAGGTGGCGCCGGGGCCGCCGATGGACACGGCGACGGCCACACCGGCGATGTTGCCGAGACCGACGGTGCCCGAGACGGCGGCGGTCAGGGCCTGGAAGTGGGTGACCTCGCCGGGCGCGTCGGGCTCGTCGTACTTACCGCGTACGACGTTGAAGGCAAGTTTGATCTTGCGTGCCTGGACCAGCCCGAACCAGCCGGTGAAGACGAGACCGGCGATCACGAGCCAGGCGACGATGAGCGGAAGCTCGGCGTCGCCGACCGACACGGCATAGAAGACGATGTCGCCCACGGTGGTCGCGACAGGGTCGAAGAAATCACTTACGGCGTCGTCGATGTTCTGAGTGATGGAGTCGAGTGACATCGAGCTTCCTCAATGGCGGGGACGTGCTGGCGTGGGCAGCAGAGCGGGCGGCGATGTGGGCCCGGGGCCCACGTCCCGTTCGGCGACGGTGGCGGCTCGGCGGTCCGTGCACGGGGACCGCGGCCTGTTGTCGTGCTGGTCGTACACACCGGCGGTGACCGGCTTTCCTGCTCACAGCGAGGGGTGAGCCGCAAGCAAGTTGCCGATTTTTACCACGGCGTTTACCCGCCATCGAGTGACTCAGGTCACAGAAAACCACCCCTTCGGGGTGAAATCGCAGGGGCGGTGACGCGATCGTTATCCGGACTTGAGCTTTATCTGAGCGAACAGAACGGGGGATCTTTCGGAAGCATGTGGATATATCTATGGCAGGAGAGTGGAGACGAGCGTCTCCTGGAGACCGCCCAGCCACAGATACGCCATCACCATCGGCTTGCGCGGGTCCTCGTCGGGGAGATGGAAGAGGAGATCACTGTCGTCCTCGTCGTTGATCTCCAGCCGGGCGCCGATCGCGAGCCGCAGATCGTTCAGCGCACCCAGCCACTGACGGGACTCGTCCGGCGACAGCTTCAGCACCGCTCCGCCCTCGCCCTCCGCGGCGAGGGCGTCCAGCGAGCGGATCACCGTGAGGGCGTTGTCGCGCTTGCCGGCCCGCAGGTCGTTCTCGGTGTAGCGGCGGAACTCGGCGGAGTACGCCCGCTGCTCCTCCGCCTCCTTGCCCTGCGGCGCCCCCTCGGGGTCGCTGTAGGCGTCCGGGAGGAGACGGCGCAGTACGGGGTCGGAGGGCGGTTCGCTCGGGCCCTCGGCGAAGAGGTCGGCGAGCGGGTCACCGGACTCCTCGGCCGGTCCGGGGCCGATGAGCTCCATCAGCTGCACGGCCAGGGACCGGATGATGGAGATCTCGACGTCGTCGAGGGCGACGGCCGCGCCGCCGCCGGGGAGCGGTTCGAAGGTTCCTGGCATGGAGGCGATCGCTACTTCCGGTCCTGCGGGCGGGATGGGGTCATGTACGGGTCATCTCCGGGATGTCCGGCTCGGTCACTTCCGGTCGTGCTGGAGGGTCGCCCACAGCCCGTAGCCGTGCATGGCCTGGACGTCGCGCTCCATCTCCTCACGCGTACCGCTCGAGACGACCGCCCGGCCCTTGTGATGGACGTCGAGCATGAGCTTGGTCGCCTTGTCCTTCGAGTAGCCGAAGTACGTCTGAAAGACGTACGTCACGTAGCTCATGAGGTTGACCGGGTCGTTGTGGACGATCGTGACCCACGGGACGTCGGGCTCGGGTACGGCGAAGACCTCCTCCGCCGACTCGGTGCGTTCGATCTCCAGGGGTGCGGGTGACGTCACACAGCCCATGCTGCCACCGCAGGGGGGTGGTCGCACAAACCGGCGGGCTGTCGCGGTGTCCGGATCCCGGCCGTTCCAGCACCCGGACCCCAAATCGTCAAACTGACGAAATGGGGGTAGCATCCCTGCCATGAACACAGCGGACCTTGGGCGTGGACGACGGGTGGGCGTTCCCTCGACGGCGCTCTTCACCGATCAGTACGAGCTGACGATGCTGCAGGCGGCGCTGAAGGCCGGCACGGCCGACCGGCGCAGCGTGTTCGAGGTCTTCACCCGGCGCCTGCCCGACGGCCGCCGCTACGGCGTGGTGGCCGGCACCGGGCGGGTGCTGGACGCGGTGGAGAACTTCCGCTTCGACCCGGACGTCCTCGCCTTCCTGCGTGAGAAGGACATCGTCGACGGCGCGACCCTGGACTGGCTGGCCGGCTACCGCTTCTCGGGCGACATCTGGGGCTACCCCGAGGGCGAGGTGTACTTCCCCGGATCGCCGATCATGCGCGTCGAGGGCAGCTTCGCCGAGTGCGTGCTGCTGGAGACGGTGATCCTGTCGATTCTCAACCACGACTCGGCGATCGCCGCCGCCGCCTCCCGGATGGCGG
>KL568548.1:66639-67277 GCA_000715605.1 Streptomyces speibonae
CCGCCGCCGCCTCCCGGATGGCGGCCGCCGCCGGGGAGCGGCCGCTGATCGAGATGGGCGCCCGGCGCACCCACGAGCTGGCCGCGGTGGCCGCCTCCCGGGCCGCCTACATCGGCGGCTTCGCCTCCACCTCCGACCTCGCGGCCGGTTTCCGCTACGACATCCCGACCGTGGGCACCTCCGCCCACGCCTTCACCCTGCTGCACGACAGCGAGCGGGACGCCTTCCGGGCTCAGGTCGACTCCCTCGGCGGTGACACGACGCTGCTGGTGGACACCTATGACGTGGCCGAGGCCGTCCGCACGGCCGTCGAGATCGCCGGGCCGGAGCTGGGCGCGGTGCGGATCGACTCCGGTGACCTGCTGCTGGTGGCGCACCGGGTGCGCCAGCAGCTGGACGAGCTGGGCGCCACCGACACGAGGATCATCGTGACCTCGGACCTCGACGAGTACGCCATCGCCTCGCTGGCCGCCGCGCCCGTGGACGCCTACGGGGTGGGGACGCAGCTGGTCACCGGCTCGGGGCACCCGACCGCCTCCATGGTCTACAAGCTGGTCGCCCGCGCCGAGTCCGCCGACCGCGCGGCGCCCCTGGTCCCGGTGGCGAAGAAGTCCACCGGCGGCAAGACCTCCATCGGC
>KL568548.1:67525-67946 GCA_000715605.1 Streptomyces speibonae
GCTGCTGGTGCCGCTGGTCCGGGGCGGCGAGGTGCTCGTCCGTGAGCCGCTCGACGTGGTCCGCGACCGGCACGCGGCGGCGCGCGCGGGTCTTCCGCTGTCGGCTACACAGCTCTCCCGCGGGGAACCCGTACTTCCGACGGAGTACGCGCACGGGCCGTCGGGTGGCTGAGGGCAAGCCGCGACCGCGGTCCCGCGGGCCACTGTCCGTCTCGCTCTTCATTCAATAGGCTCGGAGGTTCACCGGCCGGGCCCGCCACTGTCCGAATTCAGATCCCAGATCCAGATCCCGATTCCAGATAGATCCCAGATCCCTGAGCCGAAGGACACCGACCATGCGCCGCGCACTGATCGTCGTCGACGTGCAGAACGACTTCTGCGAGGGCGGCAGCCTCGCCGTGACCGGCGGTGCGGATGTGGC
>KL568549.1:0-143 GCA_000715605.1 Streptomyces speibonae
CTGAGCTAATCGTCCTTGGAGGTGGAGACGGGATTTGAACCCGTGTAGACGGCTTTGCAGGCCGTTGCCTCGCCTCTCGGCCACTCCACCAGGAGTGCGGAGGCCCGGGAGGCCCCCTCTTCCTTCGAGCGGACGACGAGGCT
>KL568549.1:440-771 GCA_000715605.1 Streptomyces speibonae
TCCGCCTGTCGATTCGGTCGGCTTGCGCTTCCCGGCGACGAACTGAACTCTAGCGGATTCCGGGGCCAGTACAAAAACCCGTTTGTGCAGCGTGCTGCGTTGCGCCTGCTCACGCCACCGGAGCGGGCCCGCCCATAGACTCGTCACGTGCCTGACCTCGCGCCTCTCGCCCGTTTCGGACGCCGCCTCGCCACCGGGCTCCTCGACGTCACCGACGACCCCTCGGCCCTGGACTCCACGGGGTTCTGGGCGGTCGCCGCCGACTTCGAGGGCCGGCTGACCTGCGCACGCTTCCGCGACGTCCGGGAACAGCCGGTACCGGCACCCGTGC
>KL568549.1:1008-1618 GCA_000715605.1 Streptomyces speibonae
AGATGTGTATAAGAGACAGTACGGGAGCACATAGCCGCCGGCGACGTCTACCAGGCCAACCTCTGCCGTGTCCTCTCCGCGCCCGTGCCGCCCGACGCCGACGTGGACGCCCTGACGGCCCTGCTGGCCCGGGGCAACCCGGCGCCGTATGCGGGAACGATTCGGCTGCCCGTGCACGGCGTGGAGATCGCCACCGCGTCCCCCGAGCTGTTCCTGCGCCGCCAGGGCCCGGTCGTCGAGTCCGGGCCGATCAAGGGGACCGGCCGGACCGAGGCCGACCTGCTGGAGAAGGACTACGCCGAGAACGTCATGATCGTCGACCTGGTCCGCAACGACATCGGCCGGGTCTGCCGTACCGGCACCGTGACCGTGCCCGACCTCTGCGCCGTCGAGAAGCACCCGGGTCTCGTCCACCTCGTGTCGACCGTGCGCGGCGAGCTGCGGGACGGCGCCGGATGGCCCGGACTGCTCGACGCCGCCTTCCCGCCCGGCTCCGTCACCGGCGCCCCCAAGTCGAGCGCCCTGCGGATCATCGACGCCCTGGAGACCGCGCCCCGCGGCCCCTACTGCGGAGGCGTCGGCTGGGTCGACGCTGTCTCTTATACACATC
>KL568549.1:1812-3099 GCA_000715605.1 Streptomyces speibonae
GGCCATCCGCACCTTCTGGATCGACCGGGACGCGGCCGGCGGCGCCGTCCTGCGGTTCGGCACCGGCGCCGGCATCACCTGGGGCTCCGACCCCGAGGGGGAGTGGCGGGAGACCGAACTCAAGGCTTCCCGGCTGCTCGCGGTAGCGTCGGGAGAGTACCAGGCGAGTGAAGGGACCCAGCGGTGAAGATCTGGCTCGACGGCGGCCTGCAGGACATCGAGTCCGCCCGTGTCTCCGTTCTCGATCACGGACTGACCGTGGGCGACGGCATCTTCGAGACGGTGAAGGCCGTGGACGGACGCCCGTTCGCGCTCACCCGGCACCTCGACCGGCTGACCAGGTCGGCCCGCGGCCTCGGACTGCCCGACCCCGACCTCGACGAGGTCCGCCGCGCCTGCGCCGCCGTCCTCGACGCCAACCCCATGCCGCTCGGCCGGCTGCGCCTGACCTACACCGGCGGCCACGGCCCTCTCGGCTCCGACCGCGGCGACCAGGGCCCCACCCTCGTGGTCGCCGTGGGCGAGACCACCCGCAGGCCCGACTCGACCGCCGTCGTCACCGTCCCCTGGACGCGCAACGAGCGCGGCGCGCTCACCGGCCTGAAGACCACCTCGTACGCCGAGAACGTCGTCGCGCTCGCCCGAGCCCGCGAACGGGGCGCCTCCGAGGCGCTCTTCGCCAACACGGTGGGGCAACTGTGCGAGGGCACCGGGTCGAACGTCTTCGTCGTACTCGACGGAGAGATCCACACCCCGCCGGTCGCCTCCGGCTGCCTCGCCGGAATCACCCGCGCCCTGGTCGCCGAATGGACCGGCGCCAAGGAGACCGACCTGCCGCTGGACGTCCTGGAGCGGGCCGACGAGATCTTCCTCACCTCGACCCTGCGCGACGTGCAGGCCGTGCACCGCGTCGACGACCGCGACCTGACCACCGCGCCCGGCCCGGTCACCGCCAAGGCCATGCGGATCTTCGACGAGCGTTCCGGTGCCGACCTCGACCCGTGACGGGGCGGTGGCGGGCGCCGGACGGCGGGTAGGACTTCCGCGATGACGACGACCCTGCGGCCGGCCGAGCCGCTCCAGCAGAACCCCGACGGCACCCGTTCGCGCCGCTACCAGGTGTGTGTGAACAGCCGCCCCGTCGGAGCCGTCCACCTCGGCACGCATCCTGTGTTCGGCGACGCCGTCGCGCGGATCGTGAACCTGCGCATCGACGAACCGGACCGGCGGCGCGGCCGGGGCACCGTCGCCGCCCTCGCCGCGGAGGAGGTGGCGCGCGCCTGGGGG
>KL568549.1:3302-7417 GCA_000715605.1 Streptomyces speibonae
GTGTATAAGAGACAGGCCCTCGCCCTCGCCACGGCGCTCGGCTACGTCGTACGCAACCGGAACATGGAGAAGGCGCTCGGCGACACCCCGCCCGCGCTGCCGGAGGGCAGCGTGCCACGACCCATGACCGAGGCCGAGTACGGACCCTGGATGGCCAGGAGCCAGGAGAACCACGCCCTCGACTGGATACGGCGCGGGGTGCCGGAGGCCGAGGCGCGGGCCAAGGCCGCCAACGACCACGCCACGCTGCTCCCCGGGGGCCGTACCACCGACGGCATGCTCTTCAGCGTCCTCGAGCACCAGGGCACCGCCGTGGGCACCCTCTGGCTGTCCGTGACCGGGGAGCGCGCCTACGTCTTCGACGTCGAGGCCGACCCCGCCCACCGCGGCCGGGGGCACGGACGCAGCCTCATGCTGCTCGCCGAGGCCCAGGCGGCCGCCGCGGGCCGCCGGATCATCGGACTGAACGTGTTCGCCGGCAACACCCCCGCCGAGCGCCTCTACGACTCGCTCGGCTACGCCACCACGCAGTACTCGATGTACAAGGCGCTCGTCTGACCTCCGCCGGGACGGCCGGCGGCCTCAGCGCCCCTGCCCGGCCGACAGGCGGTCCACGATCTCCTCGACGCGCTCGCGCAGGCCCTCCTGGCTCCGGCCCCCGTCGAGGCGCTCGCCGTCGATGACGTACGTCGGGGTGCCGGTCACCCCGATCGCCTTGCCCTCTGCCTGGTCCGCGTCCACGATCAGGATGTGCCGTCCGTCGATCAGGGCGGTGTCGAACTCCTCGGCGTCCAGACCGAGCTCCCGGGCGACCTCGACGAGGAAGGCCTCGCCCCGTCGGTCCAGCTCCTCGACCCGCCCCAGCACGGCCTCCACGTACGCCCAGCCCTGTCCCTGCTCCACGGCCTCCTCGGCGGCCTGGGCGGCGGCGAAGGAGTGCTGGTGCTTCTCCAGCGGGAAGTGCCGCAGACGCAGCTCCAGCCGGTCGCCGTAGCGGGCCCGCAGGGCGCGGAGGTCGTCGAGGGCGTCGCGGCAGTCGGGGCACTGCAGCTCGCACCAGACGTCGAGGACGGGGCGGTCGGGGGAGGAGTCACTCATGGTCACAGTCTCCCAGCCACCGGCACCTGCGGAGGAGCCGACCCGGAGATGTCCCTGATGTCCGCCCGGGGCATGGCCCCACACGGTCCGGCAGGTGCAGGATGGGAGGAAGGAACGTACCGCCGTGCACGCCGCCTGGAGGACCGGATGATTGCCGAGACCGTCTGCTCCGCCGTTTCCGCGGCAGGCCTGGGCATCGCTGTCATCACGGCCTACCGCAAGCGCTTCCTCGCGGCGACCCGGATCGCCGCCTACTCGCTCGTGCCGATCGGCCTGGTGATGACCGGCGTCGTCGAGTGGCTCGCCGACACCGCCTTCAGCCCCATGGCCTGGGCCGGCTTCGGTGTGCTGGGGCTGTCCTGGGTGCTCTTCGCGACCACACGGACGGTGGAGCGCCGCCGTGGCGGTACCCGCAAGGAGCGCAAGGCCGCCGCCAGGGCCGCGGAGGGCTCCGACGCGGTGGCGCCCGGCGCCTCGGCGCCCGCCCTGGGCAGCACCCGTCCGGCCTCCCGGAAGGCGCCGGCGTCCGGGGGCGACGACGACTTCAGTGACATCGAGGCCATCCTCAAGAAGCACGGCATCTGACCTCGAGGGGCGCCGTGGGGCGGCGGAAGCGTCACAGGGGGTCCGGGACCGCCCGGAAGTGATCACAACCCGAACCGGAGATCGCGGATTCGGCGAACTCGCATGCTTTCCGTGAGTGTTGATCGCGTAGGGCGCTCCCGATGCGTCATCATCGCGGCGAGATGCTGGACACGACACAGAGCGATGCAGCGCGGCAGCAGGACGAGCCGCGTGGCTGCCTTTTCGCCCTTTCCCAGCCACCGCTGATGATCTTCCTTGCGGTGATCGGGTGTCTGCTGCTCACGGCTGCTCTGCACGACCTGCTGTGGCTGTGAGCCGTACCCGCGGTACCCGGCGTCACCCGTCGGGACCGCGTCGGCACGGCATCTCCGCCGAGGTCAGCCGGCTGCTTCCTTGCGTCTCGCCCGGTAGGCGGCGACATGCAGACGGTTGCCGCAGGTGCGGCTGTCGCAGTAGCGGCGGGAGCGGTTGCGGGAGAGGTCGACGAAGGCGTGCCGGCAGTCCGGCGCCTCACAGCGGCGCAGCCGCTCCTGCTCCCCGGCGACCACGAAGAACGCCAGCGCCATCCCGCAGTCGGCGGCCAGATGGTCGGCGACGGAGGCGCCGGGCGCGAAGTAGTGCACGTGCCAGTCGTAGCCGTCGTGGTCGGTGAGCCGGGGCGTGGTGCCCGCCGCGGCGACGAGTTCGTTGATCAGCCCGGCCGCCGTACGGACGTCGGGCGCGGCGAAGACCGACGAGAACCGGCCACGGATCTTGCGCACCGCGGCCAGGTCGAACTCGGTGAGCACCCCGACCTCGCTGACCTCGTGGTCCCGCACGAATGCCTCGAGGGCCGCCACGTCCGCCAGTCCGTCCGGCGTCGTGTCGTCCTCCGGCGCGGTGTTCACCAGATCCACCACGGTGTCGAGTGCGCACCGGGTGTCGTGGGTGATCAGCACGATTTGCTCCCTGGCCTGGGTCGGGCGGGCGCCCGCCGATGCTGGCCGATGGTAGTGGCTCCGGCGCGCTCCGCACCTCCCTGGTCCGCACATGGCTTCGAATTCAACGCCGGAGAGCCCTCAGTCGTTCCCGTCCGGGGCCGGAGCCCCCGTCGTCCCTGGTCGGGCCGGGCAGCGCACAGCACAACGGCGCCAGCCGCGGAACCCCGCGGCGCCGGCGCCGTTGTGCGTGAGCCGTATGCGGCTGCCCAAGAGCGGCTGCCCGTATGCGGCTGTCCGGGCCCGAGCCGTCTCCCCGAGTCGACGGCGCCGGGCGGTTTCGGTGAGCCTCGCCTAGCTTTCCGCCAGGATGTGCGAGAGCTCCTGGTCGAGATCGAAGTGCCGGTGCTCCGTGCCGGGCGGCACGGCGGCGTCTGTGCGCTTCAGGAAGGACTCCAGGGCCCGTGCGGGGGCCTCCAGCAGGGCTTCCCCCTCCGGCGAGCTCAGGGCGATGCACACGACGCCCTGGCCGTGACTGCGCGACGGCCAGACACGGACGTCGCCGGTGCCGGTGGGGCGGTGAAGTCCCTCGGCGAGGAGGTCGCGGGCGAACACCCACTCGACGGTCTCCTCGGCTCCGGTGTGGAAGGTGGCGTGCACGGCGTAGGGGTCGGCCGTGTCGTACCGCAGGCCTGCGGGGACAGGCAGGGAGGACTCGCTCGACACAACGAGGCGCAGGTGCAGCTCGCAGCTGACCGTGGTGTTCATAAGCGCCAGGGCCTTTCGCTCAGTGTGCGCTCGGGGATTCGCACGTCGGCGAAATCGACATGCCACCTACGGTGCCGTTGTAAACCCCTCTGAGTGTTTTGCGTGCGTTTACGTAACTCTTCCGGCCGAGAGATCGTTCGCGTCCTGCGGCCATTCCGGTGATGTCTTTCGCTCCGGTAGTGTTTGGCTGCATGAACACGGGGAGTGACATGTCTGGCGAGGCCGCGGTAGCGGCCCACGGGGTGACGGTGGACGACAGCGAAGACGGCGAGCAGCGGGCGCTCGGATCGCGGGCGCCCGGGTTCGTCAAGTCGCGTCGTCTCCTGCACCTGAGCTGGCAGGTCGGGGTCTTCATCGTCGGTCTCGCGGTCGTGGCGGCCGGTGCGGCGATGCTGGTGCTGCCCGGTCCGGGCTGGGTCGTGATCTTCGGGGGCATGGCGATCTGGGCGACCGAGTTCGTCTGGGCCCAGCTGGTGCTGCGCTGGACCAAGCGCAAGGTCACCGAGGCGGCGCAGCGCGCCCTGGACCCCAGGGTGCGGCGCCGGAACATCATCCTGACCACGGTCGGTGTGGTGATCGCGGCCGGTCTGGCGGGGGCCTACCTGTGGAAGTTCGGCCTCGTGATGCCCTGGAAGATCGAGAACCAGTGAGGCGCGGCGGGGAGCGGTGTGCCGTTCCCCGTTGGTCACGGGCACTCCCTGACATGGGGTAATGTTCTTCCTGCGTCCGGGCGATTAGCTCAGTGGG
>KL568549.1:7633-8649 GCA_000715605.1 Streptomyces speibonae
GGCCGTCACGATCCGTTACATGGTGTGGCGGCGAACCGTGCACCGTCGTCATCCGGAAGATGATCGCGCTCTTCGAGAAGAAGTTCCCGAGGATCAGGGTTCAGCCGGAATTCACCGGCTGCGAGGCCTTCCGTGAGAAGTGCCGGCCCCTGGTCTCCGGCGGGAATCCGCCACGCGTTTTCCGGAATGGGCTGGGTTTCCCGCGCGAGTACCGACAGCGCGGAGTTCTGCCGGATCTCAAGACCCGGGCGGATGCCGGGAATCCGGGCCTGGCGAACGGTCAGTCGGCGGAACACGCATCGCCGTTCCCGTCGGCGCCACCACCACGGCACTCGCCATCGGCCCCAGAATCTCGAAAAGGCCGGAGCGAGGGCGGAGTTCGGGCCGGACCCGGGAGGAGTAGTTCGAGGCGCTGGGGCGGAGCCGTTGATCCACCTCGACACCCCCGGGACAAGGGACGCGCACGACGCACGGATCGGGCGCGGGCGGGAACACTGCGTCCATGGACTGGAACCATTACCGTTTCCGCAGCCTGTGGACGCTGTCCGCGCCCGCGGAATCGGTGTACGGCGCGCTGGAACGGATCGAGGACTACCCCCTGTGGTGGCCCCAGGTGCGCGAGGTCACCCGCCTCGACGACACCAGCGGCATCGTCACCATCCGCTCCCTCCTGCCCTACGACCTGACCTCGACCCTGCGGGAGGGGCGGCGCGACCGGGAGACCGGAGTCCTGGAGGCCGGCCTCTCCGGCGACCTCGACGGCTGGGCCCGCTGGACGGTCACCCCCCTGGGCGCCCACGGCTGCCTCGCCCACTACGAACAGGAGGTCGACGTCCGCAAACCGCTGCTGCGCCTGCTCGCCGTGCCGTGCCGGCCCGTGTTCCGCCTCAACCACGCACGGATGATGCGGGCCGGCCGGCGCGGACTGGCCGCCCACCTCGAAGCGGTTTGAAGGAAGCCTCATCGGACCTGTATTGTTCAGTGCGTTCCCGGGCGATTAGCTCAGTGGGAGAGCG
>KL568549.1:8901-10647 GCA_000715605.1 Streptomyces speibonae
CCGGGCGATTAGCTCAGTGGGAGAGCGCTTCGTTCACACCGAAGAGGTCACTGGTTCGAACCCAGTATCGCCCACGCTCGGAGAGTGACGTGGTCAGCAGACATCGCGGACCACGTCACTCTTCTCGTTGTGTCCCGCCTCGCTCGTCGCTTCACGCCGCCGCGGGGAGATCCGGGCGCAGGGGCCAGGCCGGGTCGACCACCTCTTCCGTGCCGCTGCGCGCGAACCACGCCTGCAGGCCCCGGGCCTGCGCCGCATGCCACACCGCCTGAAGGGTGTGCAGCTCACCCGGCGACAGCCGCTCCAGCCGGGACGCGAAACGCCGCCCGACCGCCCGCGCTACCTCCAGCGCGGCCACCGCGTCCGCCGCCGCGTCATGCGCCGCGCCCAGCTCGACGCCGTACTGCGCGCACAGGTCACTCAGCGTGCGACGGCCCTTGCGGTAGCGGTCGAGGTGCTTGTCCAGCACCCACGGGTCCAGCACCAGCAGCGGCGTCCGCTCGAACCAGCGCCCCAGCGACGACGCCCGGTGCCGGCGCAACTCCCGGTCCAGCAGCGTCAGATCGAACGGCGCGTTCATCACCACCAGCGGCCGGCCCACCCGCGCCTGTTCGGCCAGCGCCTCCGCCACCTCGTGCATCACCGGCGCCGGCCAGCGGCCGTTGCGCTGCAGATGCTCGTCCGTCAGCCCGTGCACCGCCGTCGCCGCGGCCGGCACCGGCACCCCCGGATTCACCAGCCAGCGGAGCACCCGCGGCCGGGTGCCCGGTGCGTCCTGCACGACGAGAGCGGCCGACACGATCCGGTCGGTCTCGACGTCCACACCCGTCGTCTCCGTGTCGAAAGCGGCCAACGGCCCCTCGTACCAGCACGCCATACCCAACAACCCCTCGTTCACCATCGGCAGTTGACGCGCCGTCGACTGCCCGATCCGGTGATACCCGGGCTGTTTGCACCGTACGCCGGAAGGAGACAACAGGAGTACGGGTCACCGCAGTTCAGCGACCCGCACGGGGACACGACTGTTCTGGAAGGCTGTTGGTCATGGCCATCGCGCAGCCCGAACGGGGCGGGCTGCTGCCCGAGCGCACGCCTCCCTCCCGCGGCACCCTCGCCACCACCGCCTGCATGGAGACGCTCCAGGTCGGCTATCTGCACGCCGTCGCGGCGGCCGCGGGCTGCTCCCTCTCACAGCCCTTCCCCGACAACGGCATCGACTGGCACGTCAGCCACAGCGCCGCCGGACACACCGTCGACGACGAGGTCACCATCAAGGTGCAGCTGAAGGCCACCTACCAGATCGCCCCCGACCCCCGGGGCCGCTTCTTCTCCTTCACCCTCGACAACGCCCACCTGGCCAAGCTCGCCCGCACACCGGTGTCCGTGCACAAGATCCTCGTCGTGATGATCGTGCCGCGCTCGCGGGACGACTGGCTGCGCGCCGGCCACGACCGGCTCGATCTGCGGCACTGCTGCTACTGGACCAACCTCGCCGGACACCCCGTGACCGGCCGGCACCGCACCACCGTACGGATCCCCACCTCACGCATCTTCGACGACCGGGCGCTGTGCGAGATCATGACGCGGGTCGGGACGGGAGGAAAACCGTGACACACCGCCCGACCGGGGAGCCCCCGCGGCCCGTACGCCCCCATCCCGCCGACGCCCCCTTCGACGGCACCCCGCCCGAGCCCGCCGACATCGACCCCGCCGTCCTCACCGCCCTCCTGTACCGCCACGGCTGGC
>KL568549.1:10880-11363 GCA_000715605.1 Streptomyces speibonae
ACCGGACGCTACGGCCGCTGGACCCCGCCCGGACCCGGCACCGGCACCAGCCTGCTGGTACCCGTCAGCCGCGCCTTCCCCGACAGCGAGGACCTGCTCACGGAGGCCCTGCTCGCTCTGTCCCGCAGCGGCACCCCCTCCGCCCGCGAGATCCTTCTCTCCCTCGCCGTACCCAGCGACGAGATCCACTGGTGGCGGGACATACCGGCCGGCCCCTGCGGTGCCGCCGCCTGGACCGCCGAGGAACAGCTGCGCTCCGCCGCCCGCCGGACCCTGCTCGCCGCCGCCCTCGCCACCCGCGCCCGGGCCGGCTTCCACGGCGCCCGGCATCGCCGCCCGGCCGCCGCCGCACTGGACGACGTCCTCGTCGGACCCGCACCGGGCGGGCGCCGGCTCACCGCGTTCGCCCCCGTCACCACCGGCCGTTCCCTCACCGTCTGCCTCCACCACGCCCTGCACGCCGCCCTGTCTCTTATACACATC
>KL568549.1:11572-22071 GCA_000715605.1 Streptomyces speibonae
CCTTCGACACGGCCGTCGCCGCGGGCGTCAGCCATGAGCTCACCGAGGCCCTCGTCGCCCTGGTCCAGGGCACCGAAGGCGCCCGGATCGGCGTCGCCTGGGCCCCCTCCGCCGGGGTGCCCGAAGGCTGCGCGGCCGCCGCGGAGCCCGTCGAGTTCTCACCCGGCGACCTGCCCGCCCTGCGCGAGGCCGGCCGCCGCTACCGGCGCGCCGAACCGTCCGTCACCGTGCGCCTCACCGGCACCGTCGTCCGCATGCACCGCTCCGGCCCCCGCGGCGAGGGCATGATCCGGCTGCGGGTGCTGGCCGGCGCCGAGATCGGCCACGTCCGGATCACCCTCGGCGAGGAGGACTACCGCATCGCCGGACACGCCCACCTCGTCGGACTCCCGGTACGCGTGCGCGGCCGCCTGGAGAGCCGCGGCGGTTTCCGCCGGCTCACCGGCGCGGGAGAACTGGTGCCGGTCCCGGTCGACGACGCGGAGCGGGACCGGCTGCTCAAGGCTCTCCAGGCGAACGCCGAGACCGCGGCCTTCTTCGGCGAGGCCTGCGGCCCCGACGACGGGGACTGATTTCGCGGAGCGCGGCCCCGGGTCGGTACGATCGCACCCATGCGTGCGCTCCGGTATGGCGCCGCAGCCCCAGCCTTCAGTCAGGAGAGACCGGTGTCAGACGTCCGTGTGATCATCCAACGCGATTCCGAGCGGGAAGAACGCGTGGTGACGACGGGCACTACGGCCGCCGAGCTCTTCGCCGGCGAGCGCTCGGTCATCGCCGCGCGCGTGGCCGGCGAGCTCAGGGACCTCTCCTACGAGGTCAAGGACGGCGAGACCGTCGAGGGTGTGGAGATCTCCTCCGAGGACGGCCTGAACATCCTGCGCCACTCCACCGCCCACGTCATGGCCCAGGCCGTGCAGGAACTGTTCCCCGAGGCCAAGCTGGGCATCGGCCCGCCGGTCAAGGACGGCTTCTACTACGACTTCGACGTGGACAGGCCCTTCCACCCCGATGACCTCAAGGCCATCGAGAAGAAGATGCAGGAGATCCAGAAGCGCGGCCAGCGCTTCTCCCGCCGAGTCGTCACCGACGACGAGGCCCGCGAGGAACTCGCCGACGAGCCGTACAAGCTGGAGCTGATCGGCCTCAAGGGCGCCGCCTCGCACGACGACGGCGCGGACGTCGAGGTCGGCGCCGGCGAGCTGACGATCTACGACAACCTGGACGCCAAGACCGGCGAGCTGTGCTGGAAGGACCTCTGCCGCGGTCCCCACCTGCCCACCACCCGCAACATCCCGGCGTTCAAGCTGATGCGCAACGCGGCCGCCTACTGGCGCGGCAGCGAGAAGAACCCGATGCTCCAGCGCATCTACGGCACGGCATGGCCGACCAAGGACGAGCTGAAGGCCCACCTGGAGTTCCTCGCCGAGGCCGAGAAGCGCGACCACCGCAAGCTCGGCTCCGAGCTCGACCTGTTCTCCATCCCGGAGCAGATCGGCTCCGGCCTCGCCGTCTTCCACCCCAAGGGCGGCATCATCCGCCGGGTCATGGAGGACTACTCGCGCCGCCGGCACGAGGAGGAGGGCTACGAGTTCGTCTACACCCCGCACGCGACGAAGGGGAAACTCTTCGAGACCTCGGGCCACCTGGACTGGTACGCCGACGGCATGTACCCGCCCATGCAGCTCGACGAGGGCGTGGACTACTACCTCAAGCCCATGAACTGCCCGATGCACAACCTGATCTTCGACGCGCGCGGCCGCTCCTACCGCGAACTGCCGCTGCGTCTCTTCGAGTTCGGCACCGTGTACCGGTACGAGAAGTCGGGCGTCGTGCACGGCCTGACCCGTGCCCGCGGCTTCACCCAGGACGACGCGCACATCTACTGCACCCGCGAGCAGATGTCCGAGGAGCTCGACAAGACCCTCACCTTCGTCCTCAACCTGCTGCGTGACTACGGCCTGACCGACTTCTACCTGGAGCTGTCCACCAAGGACCCGGAGAAGTTCGTCGGCACCGACGAGGCGTGGGAGGAGGCCACCGAGACGCTGCGCCAGGTCGCCGAGAAGCAGAACCTGGAGCTGGTGGCCGACCCGGGCGGCGCCGCCTTTTACGGCCCGAAGATCTCCGTCCAGGCCAAGGACGCCATCGGCCGCACCTGGCAGATGTCGACCATCCAGCTCGACTTCAACCTCCCGGAGCGCTTCGACCTCGAGTACACGGCCGCGGACGGCTCCAAGACCCGCCCGGTCATGATCCACCGCGCGCTGTTCGGCTCCATCGAGCGGTTCTTCGCGGTGCTGCTCGAGCACTACGCGGGCGCGTTCCCGGCATGGCTCGCCCCGGTCCAGGCGGTGGGCATCCCGGTCGGTGACACCCATGTGCGGTACCTGGAGGAGTTCGCGGGCGAGGCGCGGCGCAAGGGGCTGCGCGTCGAGGTGGACTCCTCCTCGGACCGGATGCAGAAGAAGATCCGCACGCACCAGAAGCAGAAGGTCCCGTTCATGATCATCGTCGGTGACGAGGACATGCACGCGGGCACGGTGTCGTTCCGCTACCGCGACGGTTCGCAGGAGAACGGCATTCCGCGTGACCAGGCGCTGGCGAAGCTCGTCGATGTGGTGGAGCGCCGGGTCCAGGTGTGACCCGCGGCCCCGCACGCGCGGGGCCCGGCCCCCGGGAGCGATCCCGGGGGCCTTTTCCGTGGCCCCCTCACGACGCCATATGCTGCACGCATGACGAGTGAGCCGGAGCAGCAGTGGGGAGTGGGCACGCAGGACGCGTTCCAGCGTCTGTGGACGCCCCACCGGATGGCGTACATCCAGGGCGAGAGCAAGCCGAGCGGCCCGGGCGCCGACGACGGCTGCCCCTTCTGCTCCATCCCGGCCAAGTCCGACGAGGACGGGCTGATCCTGCGGCGCGGTGAGCTGGTCTACGCGGTACTCAATCTCTACCCCTACACCGGGGGTCACACCATGGTCGTTCCGTACCGGCATGTCGCCGACTACACGGACCTCACCGTGGAGGAGACGGCCGAGCTGGCCGAGTTGACCCAGCAGGCGATGACGGCCCTGCGCGCCGCCTCGGGCGCCCACGGATTCAACATCGGCATGAACCAGGGCACGGTCGCGGGCGCGGGCATCGCCGCCCATCTGCACCAGCACATCGTCCCGCGCTGGGGCGGCGACACCAATTTCATGCCGGTCGTCGGCCATACGAAGGTCTTGCCGCAGCTGCTGGCCGACACGAGAAAGATGCTCGCGGAGGCCTGGCCGAGGGGTTGATGCCGGCCAGGCCGACATCGACCAGCCCGTCCGGCGTGCGAGGACGAGCCCCGTTCAGAGCCGATGGGGGTCCGGGGGCGCGGGCCCCAGGGACCGTGACGCACGCTGTCCCACCCCGCCCCACCGCCGGAGGCTCACGCGTCGTACACGTCCGCCTTCTGCGGCGCGGCATCCTGCACCGCCGTGCTGAGGGACGACGACCGCGACCCGAACTTCTCCGTGTCCACCCCGTTCTCCTCGAGCACCTTGAGCGCCGCCGAGTGCACCGCCCGCAGTACCGGCGTCGCCGCCCGCAGCGCGTCGTCGGCCATGAACCGGTGCCGCCACGGCTTGTCCGCCCACGCGTGGCGCAGACCGAACGGCTCCGGCAGGGTCAGCTTGCCGCCCAGCCAGTACAGCAGCGGCGGGGACCAGGTCAGCGGGGCGCGGGCGGCCAGACGCACCACCTCGTCCGAGTCGACCAGCGGGAGCTTCACCTTCCGGGTCTCCCAGAACTTGATCGACTTCTGGACCTCCTTCTCCTTGGCCGCGGGCCCCGAGGTGAACAGCGAGTGCACCGGTCCCAGCGCGTGCCCGGTGACCTCGATGCGCAGGGTCTCGTGGAGCACGGTCACCGTGATCAGCATGGTGATCACCAGCTGGCCGTCCCACAGCGTCCACTGCACGCCCAGGTAGTGCCGGTCACCGGCGCCGAACTGCTGCTTGTTGCAGATGTCCTGTATGGCGTGGGACTTGATCTGGTAGGCCTCGACGTCCGTGCCCTCGGGCCGGGACACCGCCGTGGCGTTCTCCCCGATCGGCGTGACGATCCAGTGCCGTACCGACGGCTTGGGGAAGCCTCCGGTGTGCAGCGGGCCGCGCTCCAGCATCCGCAGCCGGTCGTGGATGGCCTTGATGACGTCCCAGCTGCGGAACGGGTTGATCTCCCGGTCCGGGTCGGCCGGCACCAGCTCCTCGGCGAGCTGCCAGCTGCCCCAGCGGGTGCCCATGCCGAGTATGCCCTTGGGACCGGCGTAGAAGACGGAGTTGGACTGCTGTTCGGCGCTGAGCCGGGCCAGGGACTGGCGCAACTGCTCGGCGGCGGTCTCGCCGGGGCTGGCGGGAACCGCCTCGGGCACCTTGGCGCCGACGCTGCTGCCGGAGAGCAGACTGCTCCACCGTTCGCGCAGGTCCTTCGCCGTGCGTTCGCAGATGCGTTTGGCCCAGTACCAGCCGATCACCGGCGCGGCGACGCAGGCACGCGCGTACCAGCCCCAGAACCCTTCGAACGGCATGCGGAGCAGGAAGAGCACCGCGAGGCCGCCCACCGCGACGAGCAGGGTGGTGGCCAGTGCGCCGGCCCGTTTGTCCTCGCGCTTGGCCATCGTCGTGCGGATCTGGAAGACCAGCAGCCACACCAGCAGGCCGGGCAGGAAGAGCACGCCGCACAGGACCATGACGGCGCTGAGCCAGTTGTCCCGTTCGCGGCGGATGCGGTGGGCCGCCAGGGAGTGCTCGACCACCACCTGCGGCTGGGTGCCGAACGACTGGATGAGCGGGGCGCGGCCGGCTCCCAGCATGCGGTCGATGATCGCCCTGGAGTACGCCTCGCCCAGATTGGGCCGGAACAGCTTGATCCGCGGCTTGGCGACCGCCGACTTGTGCCACTCGTTGTTGGCCTTGAGGATCTCGTCGGCCTCGTTGTCGCGGTAGGCCGCCGAGGCCAGCGCGAAGGTCGGGGTCTGGCCCTCGTCGCCCGTGCGGGGCACCTGCGGGCCGAAGAAATCCGCGTAACCGCTCTCCGTCTCCACGGTCATTTCCGCCCCCTCGCCGCGACTGTCGTCTTGCGGCCTTCCCGACTTCCTTGCCGCGCACACCTGTTGATCAGGTTCTCAGCGTATCCGCAGTCGGCGCCCTCCGTCGGCGGACCGCCCGGGCCCGCCCCCGGTACGAGTGAAGCGTGCCCATGAGGGCGCGCACCAGGGCGCACGGGCGGGCGCCCGCCGGGCAGACCCGGCGCGCGCCCGGCGCGTCAGAATGCCGCGCGTGCCTCCTCCTTGACCCGTTCCGCGATCTGCGGCGGCATGGGTTCGTGCCGTGCATAGCGGCGGCTGAAGCGGGCGGTGCCGTGCGACAGGGAGCGCAGGTCGACGGCGTACCGGCCGATCTCGATCTCCGGGACCTCGGCCTTGATGACGGTGCGTCCGCCGGGTGCCTGCTCGGTGCCGAGGACGCGGCCGCGCCGGCCGGACAGATCGCTCATCACGGGGCCGACGTAGTCGTCGCCGACCAGGACGCTCACCTCGGCGACCGGCTCCAGCAGGTGGATCTTGGCGTCCGCGGCGGCTTCGCGCAGGGCCAGCGCGCCGGCTGTCTGGAAGGCGGCGTCGGAGGAGTCCACCGAGTGCGCCTTGCCGTCCAGCAGGGTCACCCGCACGTCGATGAGGGGGTGCCCCGCGGCGACGCCCTTGACGGCCTGGGCGCGTACGCCCTTCTCGACGGAGGGGATGAACTGCCGCGGCACGGCGCCGCCGACCACCTTGTCCACGAACTCGATGCCCGAGCCGTTCGGCAGCGGTTCCACCTCGATCTCGCAGATGGCGAACTGTCCGTGTCCGCCGGACTGCTTGACGTGCCGGCCGCGCCCGGCCGCCTTGCCGCCGAAGGTCTCCCGGAGCGACACGCGGTGCGGAACGACGTCCACCTGGACGCCGTAGCGGCTGCGGAGCCGTTCCAGGGCGACGTCGGCGTGGGCCTCGCCCAGGCACCACAGGACCACCTGGTGGGTGTCCTGGTTCTGTTCCAGCCGCATCGTCGGGTCCTCGGCCACCAGCCGGGCCAGGCCCTGGGAGAGCTTGTCCTCGTCCGGTTTGCTGTGCGCCTGGATGGCGAGCGGCAGCAGCGGATCGGGCATCTCCCAGGGTTCCATGAGCAGCGGGTCGTCCTTGGCGGACAGGGTGTCCCCGGTCTCCGCGCGGCCGAGTTTCGCCACACAGGCGAGGTCGCCCGCGATGACGTGCGACACCGGCCGCTGCTGTTTGCCGAAGGGCGTGGACAGGGCGCCGATGCGTTCGTCGACGTCATGGTCCTCGTGGCCCCGGTCGGCCAGCCCGTGGCCGGAGACGTGGACGGTCTGGTCGGCGCGCAGGGTGCCGGAGAAGACGCGGACCAGGGAGATCCTGCCCACGTACGGGTCGGAGGAGGTCTTGACGACCTCGGCGACCAGCGGCGCGTCCGGGTCGCACGGCTTGAGCTCGCGCGGCTCGCCGTCCACCGTGGCCACCCGCACGGTGGCGTGTTCGAGCGGGGTGGGGAAGCCGCGGGTGACGAGTTCCAGCAGCTCGACCGTGCCGAGGCCCTGGCGGGCGCCCTCGGCGGCGGGGGCGGCGGCCAGGACGGGGAAGAACACGCCGCGCGCGACGGCCCGCTCCAGATCGTCGATCAGCGTGCCGACGTCGACCTGCTCGCCGCCGAGATAGCGGTCCATGAGGGTCTCGTCCTCGCTCTCGGCGATGATGCCCTCGATGAGCCGGCCGCGGGCGTCCTCGATGAGAGGCAGCAGTTCCCCGCCGGGCTCGGACTCCTTGCGCTCGCCGCCGGAGTAGTCGAACAGCTTCTGGGACAGCAGTCCGATCAGGCCGTGCACCGGCGCGTGCCCGTCGGGCCCCTCGGGGCCGCGCAGCGGCAGGTACAGGGGCAGTACGGCGTCGGGGTCGTCCCCGCCGAAGGCCTCCGCGCAGACGCGCGTCATCTCCTCGAAGTCCGCGCGGGCCGCTTCCAGGTGGGTGATGACGATGGCGCGCGGCATGCCGACGGCCGCGCACTCGTCCCACACCATGCGGGTCGAGCCGTCCACGCCGTCCGAGGCCGAGACGACGAAAAGGGCCGCGTCCGCCGCTCGCAGACCGGCCCTGAGTTCCCCGACGAAGTCGGCGTATCCGGGGGTGTCCAGTACGTTGATCTTGATGCCCTCCCATTCGAGGGGCACCAGGGAGAGCTGCACCGATCGCTGCTGCCGGTGCTCGATGTCGTCGTAGTCGGAGACGGTGCCGCCGTCCTCCACGCGGCCCGCCCGGTTCACGGCCCCCGCGGTGAGCGCGAGAGCCTCCACCAAGGTCGTCTTGCCCGATCCGGAGTGGCCGACCAGCACCACATTCCGTACGGACGCGGGGTGGTCGGCCGCTTGTGCCCTGCCGGCGGCCCCGGGGTGTGTGTGCGCCTTGTCGCCCATGATCCTGCCTCCCGTGCACGGTGAGGTCACTGTGGGCGCGGACCCGCGGAACCCGCGTGCGGTGCGGCTCCGGCGGCGCCCGCGGTCTTTCGAGCTTTCCACTCCCGTCACGGTGCGTCCATACGAAGGACGTGATCCCGGTCCCGGCCCTGTTCACAGCGGTGCGGCCGGCGCCCCGCGGCCGGCCCGGGAGACCTGCTCGGGTGCCCGGCCCTCGCCCGCGCGCCCGCGTGGCTACGATTGGGCGCGCCGGTGGCCAGCAGGGGCCATGCGGCCACACCGACCGTCGGGAAGGCCATGCTGAACAAGTACGCGCGTGCATTCTTCACGCGTGTCCTCACACCGTTCGCCGCGTTTCTCATCCGGCGGGGGGTCAGCCCGGACACGGTCACGCTCATCGGTACCGCAGGGGTCGTCGCGGGCGCGCTGGTCTTCTATCCCCGGGGCGAGTTCTTCTGGGGCACGGTCGTGATCACGCTGTTCGTGTTCTCCGACCTGGTGGACGGCAACATGGCCCGCCAGCTGGGCCGGTCCAGCCGCTGGGGCGCGTTCCTGGACTCCACCCTGGACCGGGTGGCCGACAGTGCCGTCTTCGGCGGTCTGGCCCTCTGGTACGCGGGCGGCGGGAACGACAACGTGCTGTGCGCGGTGTCGATCTTCTGCCTGGCCAGCGGCCAGGTGGTGTCCTACACCAAGGCGCGCGGTGAGTCGATCGGGCTGCCGGTCGCGGTCAACGGTCTGGTGGAGCGGGCCGAGCGGCTGGTGATCTCGCTGGTCGCGGCCGGTCTCGCGGGGCTGCACGCCTTCGGGGTGCCCGGTATCCAGTACCTGCTGCCGGTCGCCCTGTGGATCGTCGCCGCGGGCAGCCTGGTCACGCTGATCCAGCGGGTGGTCACGGTGCGCCGGGAGTCCGCCGAGGCGGAGGCGGCCCAGTCCGCGCCGGCGGAGGAGACGCGGGGGAGCGAGGCCGCGAAGTGAGTGCCCGGGAGCGGCTCACCGACGCCCTGTACGGCGCCGGCTGGGGCACCGTCAAAAGACTTCCCGAGCCGGTGGCCGTCCGGCTGGGCAGGACCATCGCCGATGTGGCGTGGAAGCGGCGCGGCAAGGGTGTGCTCCGGCTGGAGAGCAACTACGCGCGCGTCGTGCCCGACGCGGGGCCGGAGCGGCTGGCCGAGCTGTCCCGCGCGGGCATGCGGTCGTATCTGCGCTACTGGATGGAGTCCTTCCGGCTGCCCGCCTGGAGCCACCGGCGCATCGCGGACTCCTTCGACGTCAAGGACCTCCACCACCTGACCGACGGCATGGAAGCCGGCAAGGGCGTGATCCTGGCCCTGCCGCACCTCGCCAACTGGGACCTCGCCGGCGCCTGGGTCACCACCAGGCTGGGCATACCCTTCACCACCGTCGCCGAGCGCCTGAAGCCGGAGACGCTCTACGACCGGTTCGTCGCCTACCGGGAGGGCCTCGGCATGGAGGTGCTGCCGCACAGCGGCGGCTCCGCCTTCGGCACCCTGGCCCGGCGGCTGCGCGAGGGCGGACTGGTCTGCCTGGTCGCCGACCGCGACCTGTCCTCCTCCGGGGTCGAGGTCGACTTCTTCGGCGAGACCGCGCGGATGCCGGCCGGGCCCGCCCTCCTGGCCCAGCAGACCGGGGCCCGGCTGCTGCCGGTGACCCTCTGGTACGACGATCCGCCGGTGATGCGGGGCCGGGTCCATCCACCGGTCGAGGTACCCGTGTCAGGCACGCGGCCCGAGAAGACGTCCGTCATGACACAGGCGCTGGCAGACGCCTTCGCCACGGGGATCGCCGACCACCCGGAGGACTGGCACATGCTGCAGCGCTTGTGGCTGACGGACCTCGATCCCGCGCGGGATCCCGCGCACGCCCCTGAGCAGGACCGGAAGGGGACCTCGTGAGGATCGGCATCGTCTGTCCGTACTCCTGGGACGTGCCCGGCGGCGTCCAGTTCCACATCCGTGACCTGGCCGAGTACTTCATCCGCCTCGGCCACGACGTGTCCGTCCTCGCCCCGGCCGACGACGACACCCCGCTGCCGCCGTACGTCGTCTCGGCCGGCCGCGCGGTGCCGGTGCCGTACAACGGCTCGGTGGCCCGGCTCAACTTCGGCTTCCTGTCCGCCGCGCGGGTGCGGCGCTGGCTGCACGACGGCGCCTTCGACGTGGTGCACATCCACGAGCCGACGTCGCCCTCGCTCGGGCTGCTGACCTGCTGGGCGGCCGAGGGGCCGATCGTCGCGACCTTCCACACGTCCAACCCGCGCTCCCGCGCGATGATCGCCGCGTACGCCATCCTCCAGGCCGCCCTGGAGAAGATCAGCGCGCGGATCGCGGTGAGCGAGTACGCCCGCCGCACCCTCGTGGAGCACCTCGGCGGCGACGCGGTGGTGATCCCGAACGGCGTCGACGTCGACTTCTTCGCCAAGGCCGAGCCCCGTCCCGAGTGGCAGGGGGACACCATCGGCTTCATCGGCCGCATCGACGAACCCCGCAAGGGCCTGCCGGTGCTGATGAAGGCCTTGCCGAAGATCCTCGCCGCCCGCCCGGACACCCGGCTGCTGGTCGCAGGGCGCGGCGACGAGGAGGAGGCCGTCGAGTCGCTGCCGCGCGAACTCCGCCCGCGCGTGGAGTTCCTCGGCATGATCAGCGACGAGGACAAGGCCCGCCTCCTGCGCAGCGTCGACCTGTACGTGGCGCCGAACACCGGCGGCGAGAGCTTCGGCATCATCCTGGTCGAGGCGATGTCCGCGGGCGCGCCGGTGCTCGCCTCCGACCTGGACGCCTTCGCCCAGGTCCTCGACCAGGGCGCGGCCGGCGAGCTGTTCGCCAACGAGGACGCCGACGCGCTCGCCGACGCCGCCGTACGGCTCTTGGCCGATCCCGGGCGCCGCGCGGAACTGCGCGAGCGGGGCAGCGCCCACGTCCGCCGCTTCGACTGGGCCACGGTCGGCGCGGACATCCTGTCCGTGTACGAGACGGTCACGGCGGGGG
>KL568549.1:22281-25879 GCA_000715605.1 Streptomyces speibonae
GGCCGCCGACGACCGGGCGACGGGGCTGCGGGCGCGGCTGGGGCTGGCGCGGGACCAGTGACCCGGGGCGGGGCGACGCGGCCCGGGGGTGCGGCCCGCCGTGGGGCCCGGCGGTACTAGCCTTGCCGCCCGTGACCGCAACCCTGATCTGGATCCTCGTCGCCCTCGTCGCCGTCGGCCTCTACCTGAGCTGGACGGCGGGACGCCTGGACCGGCTGCACGCCCGGATCGACGCCGCCCGCGCCGCGCTCGACGCGCAACTGCTGCGCCGTGCCTCCGTGGCCCAGGAACTGGCCACCGCCGGCGTGCTCGACCCCGCCGCGTCGATCGTGCTCTACGAGGCCGCGCACGCCGCGCGGCAGGCGGTGGAGGAACAGCGGGAGGTCGCCGAGAGCGAGCTGACCCAGGCGCTGCGCGCGGTCTTCGCCGACACGCAGCAGGTGGACGCCGTCAAGGAGGCGCCCGGCGGCGAGGACGCCGCCCTGGAGCTGGCCGAGGCCGTCCGCAGGGTGCCGATGGCCCGCCGCTTCCACAACGACGCCGTGCGGGCGGCGCGGGCCCTGCGGCGGCACCGCAAGGTGCGCTGGTTCCGGCTGGCCGGGCACGCGCCCTTCCCGATGGCCTTCGAGATGGACGACGAGCCGCCTGCCGCCCTGATCGAGCGGGCCGCGTAACGACCGGATCCGGCCACGCGGCGGTGTGCGGCCGACTGAAAAGGATCCACAGGCTTTCCATTGGCCCTTGCTGTGGCCTGGCCCGTTCCCGTTTCCTCGGTGCTGCAGAATCCCTTTACCCCTCAGCGAGGTCATTCGTGTCCAGCACGCTCTCCGAAAACCAGGGTCCCGAGACCGGCACCGCCCGCGTGAAGCGCGGCATGGCCGAGCAGCTCAAGGGCGGCGTGATCATGGACGTCGTCACGCCGGAGCAGGCCAAGATCGCCGAGGACGCCGGCGCCGTCGCCGTCATGGCCCTGGAACGGGTCCCCGCCGACATCCGCAAGGACGGCGGCGTGGCCCGGATGTCCGACCCGGACATGATCGAGGGCATCATCGGCGCGGTCTCCATCCCCGTGATGGCCAAGTCCCGCATCGGCCACTTCGTCGAGGCCCAGGTGCTGCAGTCGCTCGGCGTGGACTACATCGACGAGTCCGAGGTGCTCACCCCCGCCGACGAGGTCAACCACTCCGACAAGTGGGCGTTCACCACCCCCTTCGTCTGCGGTGCCACCAACCTGGGCGAGGCCCTGCGCCGCATCGCCGAGGGCGCCGCCATGATCCGCTCCAAGGGCGAGGCCGGCACCGGCAACGTCGTCGAGGCCGTACGCCACCTGCGCCAGATCAAGAACGAGATCGCCAGGCTGCGCGGCTTCGACAACCACGAGCTGTACGCCGCCGCCAAGGAGCTGCGCGCCCCGTACGAGCTGGTCAAGGAGGTCGCCGAGCTGGGCAAACTCCCCGTCGTGCTGTTCTCCGCCGGCGGTGTGGCCACCCCCGCCGACGCCGCGCTGATGCGCCAGCTCGGTGCCGAGGGCGTCTTCGTCGGCTCCGGCATCTTCAAGTCCGGCGACCCCGCCAAGCGCGCGGCCGCCATCGTCAAGGCCACCACCTTCTACGACGACCCGAAGATCATCGCGGACGCGTCCCGCAACCTCGGCGAGGCCATGGTCGGCATCAACTGCGACACCCTCCCCGAGACCGAGCGCTACGCCAACCGCGGCTGGTAGTCCGCCGATGAGCCACGCACCTGTCATAGGCGTCCTGGCCCTCCAGGGCGACGTACGGGAGCACCTCGCCGCCCTGGCCGCGGCCGGCGCCGAGGCCAGGGAGGTCCGGCGCCCCGGAGAACTCGCCGAGGTCGACGGCCTCGTCATCCCGGGCGGCGAGTCCACCACCATCTCCAAGCTGGCCGTGCTCTTCGGGGTGATGGAGCCCTTGCGCGCCCGCGTGCGGGACGGCATGCCCGTCTACGGCACCTGCGCCGGCATGATCATGCTGGCCGACAAGATCCTCGACCCGCGCTCCGGGCAGGAGACCGTCGGCGGCATCGACATGATCGTGCGCCGCAACGCCTTCGGCAGGCAGAACGAGTCCTTCGAGGCGGCGGTCGACGTCAAGGGCGTCACGGGTGAAGCCGTGGAGGGCGTCTTCATCCGCGCCCCCTGGGTGGAGTCCGTCGGCGCCGGCGCCGAGGTGCTCGCCGAGCACGACGGACACATCGTCGCGGTGCGCCAGGGCAACGCGCTCGCCACGTCGTTCCATCCGGAACTCACCGGCGACCACCGCGTGCACGCCCTGTTCGTCGACATGACGCGGGCGAAGCGGACGGCCGAGTCCTTGTAGGATTCCTGCGTTCGTTGCAGAGATGGGTTACGCGAAGGAGACAGGCAGATGTCCGGCCACTCTAAATGGGCCACGACGAAGCACAAGAAGGCCGTGATCGATGCCAAGCGCGGCAAGCTCTTCGCGAAGCTGATCAAGAACATCGAGGTCGCCGCGCGGATGGGCGGCGTCGACCTGGACGGCAACCCCACGCTCTACGACGCCGTCCAGAAGGCCAAGAAGCAGTCGGTGCCCAACAAGAACATCGACTCCGCCATCAAGCGCGGCGGCGGCCTCGAAGCCGGCGGTGCCGACTACGAGACGATCATGTACGAGGGCTACGGTCCCAACGGGGTCGCGGTGCTCATCGAGTGCCTCACCGACAACCGCAACCGGGCCGCCTCGGACGTGCGCGTCGCCATGACCCGCAACGGCGGCTCCATGGCCGACCCGGGCTCCGTGTCGTACCTGTTCAACCGCAAGGGCGTGGTCATCGTCCCCAAGGGCGAGCTGACCGAGGACGACGTCCTCGCCGCCGTCCTGGACGCGGGCGCCGAGGAGGTCAACGACCTCGGCGAGAGCTTCGAGGTGATCAGCGAGGCCACCGACCTGGTCGCCGTGCGCACCGCACTGCAGGATGCCGGCATCGACTACGACTCCGCCGAGGCCAACTTCGTCCCGACCATGCAGGTCGAGCTGGACGAGGAGGGCGCCAAGAAGATCTTCAAGCTGATCGACGCCCTGGAGGACAGCGACGACGTGCAGAACGTCTTCGCCAACTTCGACGTGAGCGACGAGATCATGGAGAAGGTCGACGCGTAACGCGTCCACTGCCTCAGCGGGCCGGCGGGACACACCCCGTCGGCCCGTCGCTCTGTCAGTGGCACCCGATAGCCTGCACAAACAGGTGATCGAGGGAAGGGGCCGACGCGTGCGCGTGCTGGGGGTGGACCCGGGGCTGACCCGCTGCGGCGTCGGCGTCGTGGAGGGCGTGGCCGGGCGGCCGCTCACCATGCTCGGGGTGGGCGTCGTGCGCACACCGGCGGACGCCGACCTCGGCCACCGCCTCGTCGCCGTCGAACAGGGCCTCGAACAGTGGCTGGAGGAGCACCGGCCCGAGTTCGTCGCCGTGGAGCGCGTCTTCAGCCAGCACAATGTGCGCACGGTGATGGGCACCGCCCAGGCCAGCGCGGTGGCGATCCTGTGCGCCACCCGCCGCGGCATCCCCGTCGCCCTGCACACACCCAGCGAGGTCAAGGCCGCCGTCACCGGCTCCCGCC
>KL568549.1:26118-26996 GCA_000715605.1 Streptomyces speibonae
GCCCCGGCCCGCCGATGCCGCCGACGCCCTCGCCCTCGCCATCTGCCACATCTGGCGCGCCCCCGCGCACAACCGCCTCCAGCAGGCCGTCGCCCGGCACGCCTCGCAAACGCCCCGCGCGTCCCGCACCCCGCACGCATCGAAAGGCCGTACGGCATGATCGCCTTCGTCAGCGGCACGGTCGCCGCCCTCGCCCCCGACGCCGCGGTGATCGAGGTCGGCGGCGTCGGCATGGCCGTCCAGTGCGCGCCGAACACCCTGTCCGCGCTCCGCGTCGGCCAGTCCGCGAAACTCGCCACCTCCCTCGTCGTCCGCGAGGACTCCCTGACCCTGTACGGCTTCGCCGACGACGACGAGCGCCAGGTCTTCGAGCTGCTCCAGACCGCCAGCGGCGTCGGCCCCCGGCTCGCCCAGGCGATGCTCGCCGTGCACGCCCCCGACGCCCTGCGCAGAGCCGTCGCCACGGGGGACGAGAAGGCGCTGACCGCCGTCCCCGGCATCGGCAAGAAGGGCGCCCAGAAGCTGCTCCTGGAGCTCAAGGACCGCCTCGGCGAGCCCGTCGGCGCCCCCGCCGTCGGCGCACCGGTCAGCGCCGGCTGGCGCGACCAGCTGCACGCGGCTCTCATCGGCCTCGGCTACGCCACCCGCGAGGCCGACGAGGCCGTGGCCGCCGTGACCCCCCAGGCCGAGGCCGCCGGGGGCACCCCGCAGGTGGGCACGCTGCTGAAGGCCGCCCTCCAGACGCTGAACCGCGCCCGCTGACCGCGCCCACCACCCGCGCCCGATCACCCGTACTCAGAGCTGAGGCACACGCACATGAACTGGGACGACACGACCGACACCCCCGCCGGCGAGCCGCCCGCAGGCCCCGCCGGTGA
>KL568549.1:27249-29721 GCA_000715605.1 Streptomyces speibonae
CCGCCGGTGAGCGGCTGGTGGGATCGGTCGCCGACGGTGAGGACCAGGCCGTCGAGGCCGCGCTGCGCCCCAAGGACCTGGGCGAGTTCATCGGCCAGGAGAAGGTCCGCGAACAGCTCGACCTGGTCCTGCGCGCCGCACGCGCGCGCGGCGCCACCGCCGACCACGTGCTGCTCTCCGGAGCCCCCGGCCTCGGCAAGACCACCCTTTCCATGATCATCGCGGCCGAGATGGAAGCCCCCATCCGCATCACCTCGGGCCCCGCCATCCAGCACGCCGGCGATCTCGCGGCCATCCTCTCCTCCCTCCAGGAGGGCGAGGTCCTCTTCCTCGACGAGATCCACCGCATGTCCCGGCCCGCCGAGGAGATGCTCTACATGGCGATGGAGGACTTCCGCGTCGACGTCATCGTCGGCAAGGGCCCCGGCGCCACCGCCATCCCGCTCGAGCTGCCGCCCTTCACCCTCGTCGGCGCCACCACCCGGGCCGGCCTGCTGCCGCCCCCGCTGCGCGACCGCTTCGGCTTCACCGCGCACATGGAGTTCTACGAGCCGGCCGAACTGGAGCGGGTCGTCCACCGCTCGGCGAGCCTGCTCGACGTGGAGATCGAACCGGAGGGCGCCGCCGAGATCGCCGGCCGCTCCCGGGGCACACCCCGCATCGCCAACCGCCTGCTGCGCCGTGTGAGGGACTATGCGCAGGTCAAGGCCGACGGGCTGATCACCAAGGACATCGCCGCGGCGGCCCTCGCCGTCTACGAGGTCGACGCCCGGGGCCTGGACCGGCTGGACCGGGCGGTGCTCGAGGCCCTGCTCAAGCTGTTCGGCGGCGGACCGGTCGGCCTGTCCACACTCGCCGTCGCGGTGGGGGAGGAGCGTGAGACCGTGGAGGAGGTGGCGGAGCCCTTCCTGGTACGGGAGGGACTGCTCGCCCGCACCCCGCGCGGACGGGTCGCCACCCCGGCGGCATGGGCGCACCTCGGTCTCACGCCACCCCGCTCCGCGGCCGCCGGAAACGGACAAGGGGACCTGTTCGGGGCGTGACGGCGAGCACGCTGGCCCCGGCAGGAACCCGGGTGCCATGCTGAGCGTTGTTCCCTTGGTGCGGACTCGCTTAGACTCCGCCGATGCCGCCCTTGTCGGCGGCGCCCCATACCCCCAACCATCAGGCCGTTCACCATCGCGGTCGTGTGAAGGAAGTTCCGACCCGTGAGTCTCCTGACCCTCCTCCCGTTCATTGTGCTCATCGGGGCCATGTTCCTGATGACCCGGTCGGCCAAGAAGAAGCAGCAGCAGGCCATCGAGATGCGGAACCAGATGCAGCCCGGTTCCGGCGTCCGCACCATCGGGGGCATGTACGCCACGGTCAAGGAGGTCAACGAGGACACCGTCCTCCTCGACGCCGGCCCGGGTGTGGAACTGCTGTTCGCCAAGAACTCGATCGGTGCCGTGCTCACGGACGACGAGTACAACCGCATCGTCCACGGCATCGAGCACGACCTGAAGTCCGACGCCGACGTCGTCCCCGACGACGCCTCCTCCCTCACCGAGACCGACGACTCCTCCGACGCTGCCGCCGCCTCCGACGACACGCCTGTCGACCTCGGCAAGAAGGACGCGGCCGACGAGCCGGCCGACGCCGAACCCGCCGACCAGGCCAAGGCGGACGCACAGCCGAAGAAGTCCGAAGGCGACTCCGAAGCGAAGTAGTCATCTCCCGGGGCGCGCGGGCAGCCGCCCGCGCGCCCCGGGACATGCCCAGCTCGCACGGAATCCCGACACCATGTCATGGCCGCCCGCGCCCCGACCCGGCGCGAGGCGGCCCGAGAGGGAGTACGAGAAGGTGGCAGCACTCAAAAAGGGACGGAACGCGAGCGCCACAAGCAAGCCGTGGCGCTCGCTCGCTCTGATCCTGATCGCCATCGTGGCGCTCACCGGAGGCATGTTCGCCTCGGGGCAGACCACCCCGCGTCTCGGCATCGACCTGGCCGGCGGCACGAGCATCACGCTGGCAGCGGTGCCGGAGGCCGGCCAGGAGTCCGCGATCAACGAGACCAACATGAAGACCGCGGTCTCCATCATGGAGCGGCGTGTCAACGGTCTCGGCGTCTCCGAGGCCGAGGTCCAGACCCAGGGCACCCGCAACATCATCGTCAACATTCCCAAGGGCACGAACTCCAGGCAGGCCCGGGAACAGGTCGGCACCACCGCCAAGCTCTACTTCCGCCCCGTCGTCGCCACCGAGCTCGCCGGCGGCGGAGCCGCCCCGACGCCCAGCGCGACCGGCGACGACGCGGAGCAGGACGCCGGCAAGGACAAGGCCACCGACGACGCCACGGACAAGGCGACCGACGGTTCCTCCCCGTCCTCCTCCGCCAGCCCGAACGCGAGCGCCACCACCCAGGGCCGCGCGGTCACCGACGCCCTCAAGGCCGACGAGAGCCCCGCCGCCTCCCCGAGCGGCTCCGCCGAC
>KL568549.1:29963-32237 GCA_000715605.1 Streptomyces speibonae
CCGAGCGGCTCGGCCGACGACAAGGACGGCGCCGCCGCCGACCCCTCCCCGTCCGCCACCGACGGCGCCGCAGGCAGCGACGACAGCAAGCTCCAGGCCCAGTACGCCGCGCTGGACTGCACCAAGGAGAGCGTCCGCGCCAAGGCCGGTGACGGCGCCAAGGCCGGCGACTCGACCGTCGCCTGCGGCCAGAACTCCCAGGGCGAGTGGCAGAAGTACATCCTCGGCCCCGCCGCCGTCGACGGCACGGACGTCGACGAGGCCGACGCCGTGCTGAACACGCAGACCGGTGCCGGCTGGGTCGTCACGATGAAGTTCACCGACGGCGGCGCCAAGAAGTTCGCCGACATCACCGGCGAACTCGCCACGAAGCAGTCCCCCCAGAACCAGTTCGCCATCGTCCTGGACAACGAAGTCGTCTCCGACCCGTACGTCAGCCAGGCCCTGACCGGCGGCAACGCCGAGATCTCCGGCAACTTCAACCAGCAGTCGGCGCAGGAACTGGCCAACATGCTGTCCTACGGCGCCCTGCCGCTGAGCTTCCGCGAGGACAGCGTCACCACCGTGACCGCCGCCCTCGGCGGCGAGCAGCTCCGGGCCGGACTGATCGCCGGCGCCATCGGCCTCGCCCTGGTCGTCCTCTACCTGCTGGTCTACTACCGCGGCCTGTCCTTCATCGCCATCGCCTCACTGCTGGTCTCCGCGGCCCTCACCTACGTGATCATGTCGCTGCTCGGCCCGGCCATCGGCTTCGCGCTGAACCTGCCCGCCGTGTGCGGCGCCATCGTCGCGATCGGCATCACGGCGGACTCGTTCATCGTGTTCTTCGAACGGGTCAGGGACGAGATCCGCGAGGGCCGCACGCTGCGTCCCTCCGTGGAGCGCGCCTGGCCGCGCGCCCGGCGCACCATCCTGGTCTCCGACTTCGTGTCGTTCCTCGCCGCGGCCGTGCTCTTCGTCGTCACCGTCGGCAAGGTCCAGGGCTTCGCGTTCACCCTGGGCCTGACCACCGTGCTCGACGTCGTCGTGGTGTTCCTCTTCACCAAGCCGCTGCTCACGCTGATGGCCCGCCGGAAGTTCTTCTCCTCCGGCCACAAGTGGTCCGGCCTCGACCCGAAGGCACTGGGCGCGAAACCACCGCTGCGCCGCACCCGCCGTCCCTCCGCCCCCGTCCAGACGAAGGAGGCCTGAGCGATGTCGAGACTCGGCACCCTCGGCGCCCGGTTGCACCACGGTGAAATCGGCTACGACTTCGTCAAGAACCGCAAGATCTGGTACGGCATCTCCATCCTGATCACCATCACGGCCATCCTCGGCCTGGCGGTGCGCGGCCTGCACATGGGCATCGAGTTCCAGGGCGGAGCGGTCTTCACCACCCCGAAGAACATGAGCGTCTCGGTCGCCACGGCCGAGGGGTACGCGGAGGACGCCTCCGGCCACGACGCCATCGTCCAGAAGCTCGGCGACGGCAGCCTGCGCATCCAGGTCGCCGGCATCGACACCAAGACCTCGGACGGCATCAAGGACCAACTGGCCGAGGACCTCAAGGTCGACGGGGAGCAGATCAACGCCGAGCTGGTCGGGCCCAGCTGGGGCGAGCAGATCGCCAACAAGGCCTGGCAGGGCCTGGGCATCTTCATGTTCCTCGTCGTGATCTATCTGGCGATCGCGTTCGAGTGGCGCATGGCGCTCGCCGCGTTCGTCGCGCTGATCCACGACATCACCATCACCGTGGGCATCTACGCCCTCGTCGGTTTCGAGGTCACACCGGGCACGGTGATCGGTCTGCTGACGATCCTCGGCTACTCGCTGTACGACACGGTCGTCGTCTTCGACAGCCTCAAGGAACAGACCAGGGACATCACCAAACAGACCCGCTGGACCTACAGCGAGATCGCCAACCGCTCCATCAACAGCACCCTGGTCCGCTCCATCAACACCACGGTGGTCGCGCTGCTGCCGGTCGCGGGCCTGCTGTTCATCGGCGGCGGCGTCCTCGGCGCCGGCATGCTGAACGACATCTCGCTGTCGCTGTTCGTCGGCCTCGCCGCCGGCGCGTACTCCTCGATCTTCATCGCCACCCCGCTCGTCGCCGACCTCAAGGAGCTCGAGCCCGGAATGAAGTCGCTCAAGAAGCGCGTCATGGCCAAGCGTGCCCAGGCGGACGCGGGGGAGGGCCGGCCCGCCCCGGTCGCCGTCGGCGCGGACCAGGGCGAGGCGGAGGACGCCGCGCCGGCGGTGGTCGGCCCGCGCGGCCGGCCCGCGTCCCGCGGC
>KL568549.1:32405-39732 GCA_000715605.1 Streptomyces speibonae
CGTCCCGCGGCCGCGGCCGCGGCCGTCCCTCGGGGAAGCGCCGATGACCGGCGCCGTCGACGTCACGGCCCTGCTCCTCAGCCGGATCCGTGATGTGGCCGACTACCCGGAGCCGGGGGTGATGTTCAAGGACATCACCCCGCTCCTGGCCGACCCCGACGCGTTCACCGCGCTCAGCGAGGCCCTCGCCGGCATCGCCCGGAGCACCGGCGCCACCAAGGTCGTCGGTCTCGAGGCCCGGGGCTTCATTCTCGGCGCCCCGGTCGCGGTCCGGGCCGGGCTCGGCTTCATCCCCGTACGCAAGGCGGGCAAGCTCCCCGGAGCGACCCTCCGCCAGGCCTACGACCTGGAGTACGGCTCCGCCGAGATCGAGGTGCACGCCGAGGACCTGAGCGCCGGGGACCGCATCCTGGTGGTCGACGACGTCCTCGCCACCGGAGGCACCGCCGAGGCGTCCATCCAGCTCATCCGCAGGGCGGGCGCCGACGTCGCGGGCCTCGCCGTGCTGATGGAGCTCGGCTTCCTCGGCGGCCGGGCCCGGGTGGAGCCGGCCCTGGCGGGTGCCCCGCTGGAGGCGCTGCTCACCGTCTGACCCGGCCACCCACCAGGCAGAACACCGCGAAACCGCACCACACGGGCGGACCCGGAGGAATCCGGCGTCCGCCTCGTGCGTTTCCTGGGTAGACGGTCCTCACATCGCTCCGGAGGCGATCCGCGGGGAGGGGATCGCTACCATGGGGGCTCCGGAGCCTGACCGGGGGACCCGGATCGCGCACGAGGAGTCCTCTTGCCAGACGAGGCCCAGCACCTGACCGCCGCCAAGCCCGAGTCCGCCTCGGCGGCCGCGGCGAAGCCCGCGCCGAGCGCGCCCCACGCGACGAAGAACGACACGCGCGGGCCGGTCCAGCATGCCCAGTCCGCCCCCGTCGACAAGCCCGAGCAGCCGCGCCCCAAGCCGGGCCCGCCCGAGCGCTCCGCCCCCCTGGCGACCCGGCCCAACACCGGCCAGCCGGCCCGCTCCGGCTCCTCCAACCGCGTCCGCGCCCGCCTCGCCCGGCTCGGTGTCCAGCGTGCCAACCCGTACAACCCGGTCCTCGAGCCGCTGCTGCGCATCGTCCGCGGCAACGACCCCAAGATCGAGAACGCCACGCTGCGCCAGATCGAGCGCGCCTACCAGGTCGCCGAGCGCTGGCACCGCGGCCAGAAGCGCAAGAGCGGCGACCCCTACATCACGCATCCGCTCGCCGTCACCACCATCCTCGCCGAGCTGGGCATGGACCCGGCCACGCTGATGGCGGGCCTGCTGCACGACACGGTCGAGGACACCGAGTACGGCCTGGAGGACCTGCGCCGCGACTTCGGCGACGTGGTCACCCTCCTCGTCGACGGCGTCACCAAGCTGGACAAGGTCAAGTTCGGCGAGGCCGCCCAGGCCGAGACCGTGCGCAAGATGGTCGTCGCCATGGCCAAGGACCCCCGGGTCCTGGTCATCAAGCTCGCCGACCGCCTGCACAACATGCGCACCATGCGCTACCTCAAGCGCGAGAAGCAGGAGAAGAAGGCGCGCGAGACCCTGGAGATCTACGCGCCGCTCGCCCACCGCCTGGGCATGAACACCATCAAGTGGGAACTGGAGGACCTCGCCTTCGCGATCCTCTACCCCAAGATGTACGACGAGATCGTCCGCCTGGTCGCCGAGCGCGCCCCCAAGCGCGACGAGTACCTGGCCATCGTCACCGACGAGGTGCAGCAGGACCTGCGCGCCGCCCGCATCAAGGCCACCGTCACCGGCCGCCCCAAGCACTACTACAGCGTCTACCAGAAGATGATCGTCCGCGGCCGTGACTTCGCGGAGATCTACGACCTGGTGGGCATCCGCGTCCTCGTGGACACCGTCCGCGACTGCTACGCGGCCCTCGGCACCGTGCACGCGCGATGGAACCCGGTCCCCGGCCGGTTCAAGGACTACATCGCGATGCCCAAGTTCAACATGTACCAGTCGCTGCACACGACGGTCATCGGGCCCGGCGGCAAGCCCGTGGAGCTGCAGATCCGCACCTTCGACATGCACCGCCGCGCCGAGTACGGCATCGCCGCGCACTGGAAGTACAAGCAGGAGGCCGTGGCCGGCGCCTCCAAGGTCCGCACCGATGTGCCCAAGGGTTCCGGCAAGGACAAGGACGCCATCAACGACATGGCGTGGCTGCGGCAGCTCCTGGACTGGCAGAAGGAGACCGAGGACCCGGGCGAGTTCCTGGAGTCCCTGCGCTTCGACCTGTCCCGCAACGAGGTGTTCGTCTTCACCCCCAAGGGCGACGTCATAGCGCTGCCCGCGGGCGCCACCCCCGTGGACTTCGCGTACGCGGTCCACACCGAGGTCGGCCACCGCACCATAGGGGCGCGGGTCAACGGCCGTCTCGTACCGCTCGAATCCACCCTCGACAACGGCGACCTGGTGGAGGTCTTCACCTCCAAGGCGCCCGGCGCGGGCCCCTCCCGCGACTGGCTCGGCTTCGTGAAGTCGCCGCGCGCCCGCAACAAGATCCGCGCCTGGTTCTCCAAGGAGCGCCGCGACGAGGCCATCGAGCAGGGCAAGGACTCCATCGTCCGCGCCATGCGCAAGCAGAACCTGCCGATCCAGCGCATCCTCACCGGCGACTCCCTGGTCACGCTGGCGCACGAGATGCGCTACTCCGACATCTCCGCGCTGTACGCGGCGATCGGCGAGGGCCATGTCTCCGCGCAGAACATCGTGCAGAAGCTGGTGCAGGCCCTCGGCGGGGAGGAGGCGGCCACCGAGGAGATCGACGAGAGCGTTCCGCCGGTCCGCCGCCGCAAGCGCCGCTCCAGCGCCGACCCCGGCGTCATCGTCAAGGGCGTCGAGGACGTGTGGGTCAAACTGGCCCGATGCTGCACCCCGGTCCCCGGTGACCCGATCATCGGCTTCGTGACCCGCGGCAGCGGCGTCTCGGTGCACCGCAGCGACTGCGTCAACGTCGACTCGCTCTCCCGTGAGCCCGAGCGGATCCTCGAGGTCGAGTGGGCGCCCACCCAGTCCTCCGTCTTCCTGGTCGCCATCCAGGTCGAGGCCCTCGACCGCTCCCGGCTGCTCTCGGACGTCACGCGCGTGCTGTCCGACCAGCACGTCAACATCCTCTCCGCGGCCGTCCAGACCTCCCGCGACCGCGTCGCCACCTCCCGCTTCACCTTCGAGATGGGCGACCCGAAGCACCTGGGCCACGTCCTGAAGGCCGTACGCGGCGTGGAGGGCGTCTACGACGTCTACCGGGTGACCTCGGCGCGCAACCGCACGTAGTCACACGGAAGGGGCCCGCACACCGCCGGTGTGCGGGCCCCTTCCGTGTGACGTGCGTGCTCTCTCAGCCCCCGAACTCCTGCAGGCCTTTCAGGGCCTGGTCCAAAAGCGCCTGGCGGCCCTCCAGCTCACGCTCGAGCTTCTCCGCCTTGGCGGTGTTGCCCTGCGCCCGCGCCTGCTCGATCTGGCCCTTCAACTTGTCCACGGCGGCCTGCAGCTGACCGGTCAGCCCCTCGGCACGCGCGCGTGCCTCCGGGTTCGTCCGGCGCCACTCGGCCTCCTCGGCCTCCTGCAGGGCCCGCTCCACGGCGTGCATCCGGCCCTCGACCTTCGGACGGGCGTCCCTCGGCACATGGCCGATGGCCTCCCAGCGCTCGTTGATCCCGCGGAAGGCCGCCCGCGCGGCCTTCAGATCCGTGACCGGCAGGAGCTTCTCGGCCTCCCCGGCCAGCTCCTCCTTCAGCTTCAGGTTCTCCGCCTGCTCCGCGTCACGCTCGGCGAAGACCGCGCTGCGCGCGCCGAAGAAGACGTCCTGGGCGCCGCGGAAGCGGTTCCACAGGTCCTCCTCGTGCTCGCGCTGGGCCCGGCCCGCGGCCTTCCACTCCGCCATCAGCTCGCGGTAGCGGGCGGCCGTCGGACCCCAGTCCGTCGAACCCGACAGCGCCTCGGCCTCGGCGACCAGCCGTTCCTTGATCCGGCGGGCCTCCTCGCGCTGCGCGTCCAGCTGCGCGAAGTGCTGCTTGCGCCGCTTGGAGAACGCCGAGCGCGCATGCGAGAACCGGTGCCACAGCTCGTCGTCGGACTTGCGGTCCAGCCGCGGCAGGCCCTTCCAGGTGTCCACCAGGGCCCGCAGCCGCTCACCGGCCGCCCGCCACTGATCGGACTGCGCCAGCTGCTCGGCCTCGGCGACCAGCTCCTCCTTCGCCCGGCGCGCCTCGTCGGACTGCCGGGCCCGCTGCGCCTTGCGCTCCTCGCGACGCGCCTCCACCAGCTCCACGAGCTTGTCCAGCCGGACCCTGAGGGCGTCCAGGTCACCGACCGCGTGATGGGCGTCCACCTGCTCGCGCAGGTGCTCGATCGCGGTCTGGGCGTCCTTGGACGACAGGTCGGTGGTCTTCACTCGCTTCTCGAGGAGGCCGATCTCGACAACCAGGCCCTCGTACTTGCGCTCGAAGTAGGCCAGCGCCTCCTCGGGGGAGCCTGCCTGCCAGGAACCGACGACCTTCTCGCCGTCGGCCGTACGCACGTACACGGTCCCCGTCTCGTCGACGCGGCCCCACGGGTCGCTGCTCACAGCGCCTCCTCCACATGATGCCGTCGAAGGGGCCTGTGAGCTCCCCCGGGCATCGTCCACAGTTTCGTCACGGCCAACATAGGCGACCGACGGGACGCCTGTCCGCATCCCGCGCGACCGAAATTCCGCAGTTGGGGGTCAGGATTTGGTGACGGTCGCCTTGTCGATCACGACCGTCGCGTTGGGCGCCCCGTCACCGGCTCCGGTGCTCTCCCCGGCGTCGGCGATTTTCTTCAGCACCTTCATGCCGGCCTCCGACACGGTGCCGAACGGTGTGTAGCTGGGCGGCAGCGGACTGTCCTGGTAGACCAGGAAGAACTGGCTGCCTCCACTGTCCTTCTGCCCGGTGTTGGCCATCGCGACCGTGCCCGCCGGGTAGACGTTGTCCTTCAGGCTCTCGTCCTTCAGGTTCTCGTCCGGGATCGTGTAGCCGGGACCACCGGTGCCGGTGCCCGTCGGGTCGCCGCACTGCAGCACGTAGATGCCGTTCGTGGTCAGCCGGTGGCACTTGCTGTGGTCGAAGTAGCCCTTCTCCGCGAGGAACGCGAAGGAATTGACCGTGTGCGGGGCCGCCGACGCCTTCAGCGCCACGTCTATCGCGCCGCAGGTCGTGTCGAGCGTCATGGTGTACTTCGCCGACTTGTCGATGGACATCGCCGGCTCCTTCTTCCACGTCTGCGACTCCACCTCGCCCTTCGCGGGCTTGTCGCACGGGTCCGGCGCCTTGCTGGTCGGCGGCGCGCTCGGCGACACCTCCGCGTTCGCGTTCGCCTTGTCGTCGTCCTGCTCCAGCGCCCCGGTCGCGTACAGCGCGCCGCTGCCCACGAGGACCACGCCGAGCACCGACGCGATCACCGCGTTGCGGATCCGCGCCTTGCGGCGCGCCTCGGTGCGCCGCTGCTGCTGCCGCAAGAACTTCTCCCGGGCGAGCTGACGCCGCCGCTGTTCCTGGCTGACCACCGGGTTCTCTCCTCATGCGTCTCGTGTGCCGGCCGGTACGCGTGCGTGCGTGCGGTGAGCCGACCGCTGCGTGTGCCCCGTACCGTATATGGGTTGGCTGAGGAATCGGCAGCGCCGGTAGGCTCTGACCACGGGCGCAGCCCGTCGCAAGCCTCCCGTACCGATACAAACGAAGGACGATCGTGCTCATTGCCGGGTTCCCCGCCGGCGCCTGGGGGACGAACTGTTATCTCGTCGCCCCGGCCGCCGGTGAGGAGTGCGTGATCATCGACCCCGGCCACCAGGCCGCCGACGGCGTCGCCGAGGCGGTCCGCAAGCACCGGCTCAAGCCCGTCGCCGTCGTCCTCACCCACGGCCACATCGACCACGTCGCCTCGGTCGTCCCGGTGTGCGGAGCGCACGACGTACCGGCCTGGATCCACCCCGAGGACCGGTACATGATGAGCGACCCCGAGAAGGGCATGGGCCGCGCCATCGGCATGCCGCTCATGGGCGAGCTGACCGTGGGGGAGCCGGACGACGTCAGGACGCTCACCGACGGCGCCGAGCTGAAGCTGGCCGGCCTGGACCTCTCCGTCGCGCACGCACCGGGCCATACCAAGGGGTCGGTGACCTTCGGCCTGCCCGAGGCGGCGGACATCCCGCCGATCATGTTCTCGGGCGACCTGCTGTTCGCCGGCTCCATCGGACGCACCGACCTGCCCGGCGGTGACATGGCCGAGATGCTCGACTCGCTGGCCCGCGTGTGCCTGCCGCTCGACGACTCGACCGTGGTGCTGTCCGGCCACGGCCCCCAGACGACCATCGGCCAGGAGCGCGCCACCAACCCGTATCTGCGGCAGGTGGCCGCCGGCCAGGGAGCACCCGAGGCTCCCCGACGAGGAATGTGACGAGACCTTCCGTGAGCACCTTCAAGGCCCCCAAGGGCACGTACGACCTGATCCCGCCGGACAGCGCCAAGTACCTCGCCGTCCGCGAGGCCATCGCCGCCCCGCTGCGCGGCTCCGGCTACGGCTACATCGAGACGCCCGGCTTCGAGAACGTCGAACTGTTCGCCCGCGGCGTCGGCGAGTCCACCGACATCGTCACCAAGGAGATGTACGCCTTCGAGACCAAGGGCGGCGACCGGCTCGCCCTGCGCCCCGAGGGCACCGCCTCCGTGCTGCGCGCGGCCCTGGAGGCCAACCTGCACAAGGCGGGCAACCTGCCGGTCAAGCTCTGGTACTCCGGCTCGTACTACCGCTACGAGCGCCCGCAGAAGGGCCGCTACCGCCACTTCTCCCAGGTCGGTGCCGAGGCGATCGGCGCGGAGGACCCGGCGCTCGACGCCGAGCTGATCATCCTCGCCGACCAGGCCTACCGCTCGCTGGGCCTGAGCGACTTCCGCATCCTGCTCAACAGCCTGGGCGACAAGGAGTGCCGCCCGGTGTACCGGAGCGCGCTGCAGGACTTCCTGCGCGGTCTCGACCTCGACGAGGACACCCTGCGCCGCGCGGAGATCAACCCGCTGCGCGTGCTGGACGACAAGCGCGAGTCGGTGCAGAAGCAGCTGACCGGCGCCCCGCTGCTGCGCGACTACCTCTGCGACGCCTGCAAGGCCTACCACGAGGAGGTGCGCGAGCTGATCACCGCGGCGGGCGTGGCCTTCGAGGACGACCCCAAGCTGGTGCGCGGACTCGACTACTACACCCGGACGACCTTCGAGTTCGTCCACGACGGTCTCGGCTCCCAGTCCGCGGTGGGCGGCGGCGGCCGCT
>KL568549.1:39963-44129 GCA_000715605.1 Streptomyces speibonae
GGCCGCTACGACGGCCTGTCCGAGATGATCGGCGGCCCCGCGCTGCCGTCCGTCGGCTGGGCCCTCGGCGTCGACCGCACCGTGCTGGCCCTGGAGGCGGAGGGGGTCGAGCTCGAACTCCCCGAAGCCACCAGCGTGTTCGCCGTACCGCTCGGCGCCGAGGCCCGCCGCGTGCTGTTCGCCAAGGTGACCGAGCTGCGCAAGAACGGCGTGGCCGCCGACTTCAGCTTCGGTGACAAGGGCATCAAGGCCGCGATGAAGGCCGCGAACCGCTCGGGCGCCCGCTACGCCCTGGTCCTGGGCGAGCGCGACCTCGCCGAGGGCGTGGTGCAGCTCAAGGACATGGGGTCCGGCGAGCAGACGGCGGTCGGCATCAACGAGATCGTGGCGGAACTGGAGTCACGCCTCGGCTGAAAAGCACCGTCAGGGCGCCGGAGCACCTCCCCGGGGGTGCTCCGGCGCCCTGTGTCGTCAACCGCCTGACGCTCCGGCGCCCGGACGGGGCACGCGCCACGGAACACCAGTGCGCCCCTGCCACGGACATCGGCCGAAACCGCACGCTCACGGGGGACGACCGGCATGACCTTATGCCCGCTCAACGGCGAACCCACAGGCTCGTACGGCACAATGGCCCCTGCCCGAAGCAGTCCCCACTCCCCAGTGACGGAATCGGCGTGATGAGCAAGACGACAGTCAGGGACGTCGACATGGAGCCCGAGCCCTCCACCCCGCCGGAGCGCGCCTCCGCACCGCGCAGGGAGGGAACGAGCCGCGCGTTCGCCCTGCTCCTGGTGATCACCGGAGCGGCCGGTGTGCTCGCCGCCTGGGTGATCACGCTCGACAAGTTCAAGCTGCTCGAGGCCAAGGTCAAGGGCGAGACATTCGTCCCCGGCTGCAGCCTCAACCCCGTCGTCTCCTGCGGCAGCGTCATGGAGAGCGACCAGGCCTCCGTCTTCGGCTTCCCCAACCCGATGCTCGGCCTCGTCACCTACGGCATCGTCGTCTGCGTCGGCATGAGCCTGCTCGCCGGAGCCCGCTTCCCGCGCTGGTACTGGCTCACCCTCAACGCGGGCACGCTCTTCGGCGTCGCCTTCTGCGCCTGGCTGATGTTCCAGTCGCTCTACCGGATCAACGCCCTGTGCCTGTGGTGCTGCCTGGCCTGGGTCGCCACGATCATCATGTTCTGGTACGTGACCTCGTTCAACATCCGCCAGGGCTTCCTGCCCGCCCCCCGCTGGCTGCGGGGCTTCTTCGACGAGTTCACCTGGGTCATGCCGGTCCTGCACATCGGCATCATCGGCATGCTGATCCTGACCCGCTGGTGGGATTTCTGGACCAGCTGACCGCCCGCCCCGGGCTGTCGGTGCGGTGCTTTAGGGTTTCAGCGTGGAGCCCGACCTGTTCACCGCCGCAGCAGAAGAACGCCAGGAGAAGGACCCGGCCGGCAGCCCCCTGGCGGTCCGGATGCGCCCGCGCACCCTCGACGAGGTCGTGGGTCAGCAGCACCTGCTGAAGCCGGGCTCCCCGCTGCGCAGACTGGTGGGCGAAGGAGCGTCGGGCCCTGCTGGCCCCTCCTCGGTGTTCCTGTGGGGGCCGCCCGGCACCGGCAAGACCACCCTCGCCTACGTCGTCTCCAAGGCGACCAACAAGCGCTTCGTCGAACTGTCGGCGATCACCGCGGGCGTCAAGGAGGTCCGTGCGGTCATCGACGGCGCCCGCCGCGCCTCCGGCGGATACGGCCAGGAGACCGTCCTCTTCCTCGACGAGATCCACCGCTTCAGCAAGGCCCAGCAGGACTCCCTGCTCCCCGCCGTGGAGAACCGCTGGGTCACCCTGATCGCGGCGACCACCGAGAACCCCTACTTCTCGGTCATCTCCCCGCTGCTCTCGCGCTCCCTGCTGCTCACCCTCGAGCCGCTCACCGACGACGACATCCGGGACCTGCTCGGGCGCGCCCTCACCGACGAGCGGGGCCTGAAGAGCGCCGTCACCCTGCCCGAGGACACCAGGGAGCACCTCCTGCGCATCGCCGGCGGCGACGCCCGCCGCGCGCTGACCGCCCTGGAGGCCGCCGCCGGGGCCGCCCTCGACAAGGGCGAGGCCGAGATCACGCTGGCCACGCTGGAGGAGACGGTCGACCGGGCGGCGGTGAAGTACGACCGCGCCGGCGACCAGCACTACGACGTCGCCAGCGCCCTGATCAAGTCCATCCGCGGCTCCGACGTGGACGCCGCCCTGCACTATCTGGCCCGCATGATCGAGGCCGGCGAGGACCCCCGCTTCATCGCCCGCCGGCTGATGATCTCCGCCAGCGAGGACATCGGCCTCGCCGACCCGAACGCGCTGCCCCTCGCGGTCGCCGCCGCCCAGGCCGTCGCCATGATCGGCTTCCCGGAGGCCGCGCTCACCCTCAGCCACGCCACCATCGCCCTCGCCCTGGCCCCCAAGTCCAACGCGGCGACCACCGCTATCGGCGCCGCCCTGGAGGACGTACGCAAGGGACTGGCCGGGCCCGTGCCGTCCCATCTGCGGGACAGCCACTACAGGGGCGCGACGAAACTCGGGCACGGAAAGGGCTACACCTACCCGCACGACCTGCCCGAGGGCATCGCCGAGCAGCAGTACGCGCCGGACGCCCTGAAGGACCGCGAGTACTACGAGCCCACCCGGCACGGCGCCGAGGCGCGCTACGCGGACGCGGTGGAGTGGACCAGGAAACACCTCGGTCGGAAGCGGCCCTGACCACCCTGTAGACTCTGCGGCAGCGCTGCGTCCCGTGTCCGGCTCCGGCCGGCGCCTCAGGCGGGACAACCAGCCGGATCTTCGATCCAGGAGCGTCGCGCACCGTCGTAGGTGTCGCGGGCAGCCCACCACCACCCGTAAGTCCCGGGAGCGGTCGGTGGGCCGTTCGTGTGCTGCACGTATGTGCCCAGACCAGGGAAGCGGCTGCCTGGCACGTCCCCAGTGGACCTGCCGGGATTTCCCAGGCTGCGGATGCGACCTCCCGTAACCCTGAGGCAGCCGAAAAGGAAAAGGAAAAGAAGTGGCGAACCAGTCCCGCCCCAAGGTCAAGAAGTCGCGTGCCCTCGGCATCGCGCTGACCCCGAAGGCCGTCAAGTACTTCGAGGCCCGCCCCTACCCGCCGGGTGAGCACGGCCGTGGCCGCAAGCAGAACTCGGACTACAAGGTCCGTCTGCTGGAGAAGCAGCGTCTGCGCGCGCAGTACGACCTCTCCGAGCGCCAGCTCGTCCGTGCCTACGAGCGTGCCTCGAAGACCTCGATGAAGACGGGCGAGGCCCTCGTCATCGAGCTCGAGCGCCGTCTCGACGCGCTGGTCCTGCGTTCGGGCATCGCCCGCACGATCTACCAGGCCCGCCAGATGGTCACCCACGGCCACATCCAGGTCAACGGCAAGAAGGTCGACAAGCCCTCCTTCCGTGTCCGCCCGGACGACGTCGTGGAGGTGCGTGAGCGCAGCAAGGAGAAGACCCTCTTCACGATCGCTCGTGAGGGTGGCTTCGCCCCCGACGGTGAGATCCCGCGCTACCTGCAGGTGAACCTCAAGGCCCTGGCGTTCCGCCTGGACCGCGAGCCGAACCGCAAGGAGATCCCCGTGATCTGCGACGAGCAGCTCGTCGTCGAGTACTACGCCCGCTGATCCCGGCAGGCACGCGGTATCCCGAGCCCGCCGTCTCCCCGCCCCTTGGGGCGGACGAGGCGGCGGGCTCGTCTTTCGTCCGCGACTTCGCCGGCGGCGGCAGGTAATCCGGTACGGAGTGACGTCACCGGCGCGATAGGCTCGTGCACACGACTTTCTCGATGTTCAGGCGCGTTTCAAGGGAGCGGGTGCACACAGTGTCCGGTGGCGAGGTGGCCGGAATCCTGGTGGCCGTGTTCTGGGCGATCCTGGTCTCCTTCCTCGCCGTCGCTCTGGCGAGGCTGGCCCAGACGCTCCGGGCGACCACCGAGCTCGTGGCGGAGGTGACCGACCAGGCCGTCCCGCTGCTGGCCGACGCCTCCGCGGCGGTGCGCTCCGCGCAGACCCAGATCGAACGGGTCGACGCAATCGCCTCCGACGTGCAGGAGGTCACCTCCAACGCGTCCGCGCTGTCGACCACCGTGGCCTCCACCTTCGGCGGCCCCCTGGTCAAGGTCGCCGCCTTCGG
>KL568549.1:44289-46272 GCA_000715605.1 Streptomyces speibonae
CACCGTGGCCTCCACCTTCGGCGGCCCCCTGGTCAAGGTCGCCGCCTTCGGCTACGGCGTGCGCCGGGCCGTCAGCGGCCGCAAGGACGACGCCCCGGCCAAGCAGCCGCGGCGCAACGTGATCGTGGGCCGCACCGTCCCGGGCGCGCGGCGTGACAAGCGGACCCGGGGAAAGAGGGACTGACCCGACGATGTTCCGCCGAACGTTCTGGTTCACCACCGGCGTCGCCGCCGGCGTCTGGGCCACCACCAAGGTCAACCGCAAGCTCAAGCAGCTCACCCCCGAGAACCTCGCCGTCAGCGCGGCGAACAAGGCGATCGAGGCCGGCGGCCGGCTCAAGGACCGCGCGGTGGACTTCGCCCTCGAGGTCCGCGACCACATGGACCGGCGCGAGGCCGAACTGGGCGACGCGCTCGGGCTCAACGCCCCCGTCGACCGCGAACTGCCCCCGCCCCGGGGCTACGCCGTCATCGAGAACCGCAACAGCCCCCTGTACGTCGAGGGCCCGGCGCGCAAGCCGACGCACCAGTCGCAGCAGACGTACACGACGTACCCGTACAACCGGAATGAGGACCACTGATGGAGTCGGCCGAGATCCGCCGCCGCTGGCTGAGCTTCTTCGAGGAGCGCGGGCACACCGTCGTCCCGTCGGCGTCGCTCATCGCGGACGACCCGACTCTGCTGCTCGTCCCGGCCGGCATGGTGCCCTTCAAGCCCTACTTCCTGGGCGAGGTCAAGCCGCCCTTCGCCCGCGCCACCAGCGTGCAGAAGTGCGTGCGCACCCCCGACATCGAAGAGGTCGGCAAGACCACCCGCCACGGCACGTTCTTCCAGATGTGCGGCAACTTCTCCTTCGGCGACTACTTCAAGGAAGGCGCGATCAAGCTCGCCTGGGAGCTGCTCACCACGCCCCAGGACAAGGGCGGTTACGGCCTGGAGCCGGAGAAGCTCTGGATCACCGTCTACAAGGACGACGACGAGGCCGAGCAGATCTGGCACGAGATCGTCGGCGTGCCCAAGGAGCGCATCCAGCGCCTGGGCAAAAAGGACAACTTCTGGTCCATGGGCGTCCCCGGCCCCTGCGGCCCCTGCTCCGAGATCAACTACGACCGCGGCCCCGAGTTCGGCGCCGAGGGCGGCCCCGCCGTCAACGACGAGCGGTACGTGGAGATCTGGAACCTCGTCTTCATGCAGTACGAGCGGGGCGAGGGCACCGGCAAGGACGACTTCGAGATCCTCGGCGAACTGCCCAGCAAGAACATCGACACCGGCCTCGGCCTCGAGCGGCTCGCCATGATTCTGCAGGGCGTGCAGAACATGTACGAGATCGACACCTCCATGGCCGTCATCGACAAGGCCACCGAGCTGACCGGCGTCCGCTACGGCGACGCCCAGGACTCCGACGTCTCCCTGCGTGTGGTCACCGACCACATGCGCACCGCCACCATGCTCATCGGTGACGGCGTCACCCCCGGCAACGAGGGCCGCGGCTATGTGCTGCGCCGCATCATGCGCCGCGCCATCCGCACCATGCGCCTCCTCGGCGCCACCGGCCCGGTCGTCAAGGACCTGATCGACGTCGTGATCGGCATGATGGGGCAGCAGTACCCGGAGCTGATCACCGACCGCGAGCGGATCGAGAAGGTCGCCCTCGCCGAGGAGAACGCCTTCCTCAAGACGCTCAAGGCCGGCACCAACATCCTCGACACCGCCGTGTCCGAGACCAAGGCCGCCGGCTCCACCGTCCTGCCCGGCGACAAGGCCTTCCTGCTCCACGACACCTGGGGCTTCCCGATCGACCTCACCCTGGAGATGGCCGCCGAGCAGGGCCTGTCCGTGGACGAGGACGGCTTCCGGCGCCTGATGAAGGAGCAGCGCGAGCGCGCCAAGGCCGACGCCCAGGCCAAGAAGACCGGCCACGCCGACCTCGGCGCCTACCGCGAGATCGCCGACCGGGCCGGCGCCACCGACTTCATCGGCTA
>KL568549.1:46485-47705 GCA_000715605.1 Streptomyces speibonae
ACTTCATCGGCTACACCGACACCGAGGGCGAGTCCACGGTCGTCGGCATCCTCGTCGACGGCGTCCCCTCCCCGGCCGCCACCGAGGGCGACGAGGTCGAGATCGTCCTCGATCGCACCCCCTTCTACGCCGAGGGCGGCGGCCAGATCGGCGACACCGGGCGGATCAGGACCGACTCCGGCGCCGTCATCGAGGTCCGTGACTGCCAGAAGCCGGTTCCCGGCGTCTACGTGCACAAGGGCGTTGTCCAGGTCGGCGAGGTCACCGTCGGCGCCAAGGCCCACGCCTCCATCGACGAGCGGCGCCGCAAGGCCATCGCCCGCGCCCACTCGGCCACCCACCTCACCCACCAGGCCCTGCGTGACGCCCTCGGCCCGACCGCCGCCCAGGCCGGTTCCGAGAACCAGCCCGGCCGGTTCCGCTTCGACTTCGGCTCCCCGTCCGCCGTGCCGCAGACGGTCATGCTCGACGTCGAGCAGAAGATCAACGAGGTGCTCGCCCGCGACCTCGACGTGCGCGCCGACGTCATGGGCATCGACGAGGCCAAGCGGCAGGGCGCCATCGCCGAGTTCGGCGAGAAGTACGGCGAGCGCGTCCGCGTGGTCACCATCGGCGACTTCTCCAAGGAGCTGTGCGGCGGCACCCATGTGCACAACACCGCCCAGCTGGGTCTGGTGAAGCTGCTCGGCGAGTCGTCCATCGGCTCCGGTGTGCGCCGTATCGAGGCCCTGGTCGGCGTGGACGCCTACAACTTCCTCGCCCGCGAGCACACGGTCGTCAACCAGCTGACCGAACTGCTCAAGGGCCGCTCGGAGGAACTGCCGGAGAAGGTCTCCGCCATGCTCGGCCGGCTGAAGGACGCCGAGAAGGAGATCGAGAAGTTCCGCGCCGAGAAGGTGCTCCAGGCCGCCGCCGGTCTCGCCGAGTCCGCCAAGGACATCCGCGGCGTCGCCGTGGTCACCGGCCAGGTCCCCGACGGCACCGGCGCCGACGACCTGCGCAAGCTCGTCCTGGACGTGCGCGGCCGCATCCAGGGGGGCAGGGCCGCCGTGGTCGCCCTCTTCGCCGTGAACAACGGCAGGCCGCTCACCGTCATCGCCACCAACGAGGCCGCCCGTGAGCGCGGCCTCAAGGCCGGTGACCTGGTGCGCACCGCCGCCAAGACGCTCGGGGGCGGCGGTGGCGGCAAGCCGGACGTCGCCCAGGGCGGCGGCCAGAAC
>KL568549.1:47923-48646 GCA_000715605.1 Streptomyces speibonae
GACGGCCCGGCGATGCGCCGCGGCCGCCGGCTCGCGATCGACGTCGGGGACGCCCGTATCGGGGTCGCCTCCTGCGACCCCGACGGGATCCTCGCCACGCCGGTCGAAACCGTCCCCGGCCGGGACGTCCCCGCCGCGCACCGCCGGCTGAAGCAGCTCGTCGAGGAGTACGAGCCGATCGAGGTCGTCGTCGGTCTCCCTCGCTCCCTCAAGGGGGGCGAGGGACCGGCCGCGGCCAAGGTCCGCGGCTTCGCCCGGGAACTCGCCCGCCTGATCACGCCTGTCGAGGTGCGGCTCGTCGACGAGCGCATGACGACCGTGACGGCCAGTCAGGGGCTGCGCGCCTCCGGGGTGAGGTCGAAGAAGGGCCGCTCCGTCATCGACCAGGCGGCCGCCGTGATCATCCTTCAGCAGGCACTGGAATCCGAACGGGTGTCAGGCAAGCCACCCGGCGAGGGCGTCGAAGTGGTCATCTGATCGCGATACGGTAACGTTCCGCGCGATGCGGCCAGTGTTCGAACAGCCGCCGCACAGAGAGAGGCGGAACGCGAGCCGCGGTCTTCAGGTGGCCGGGGCCGACGCCGCTTCGCGGCTCTAGGGGATCGATGACTGAGTATGGCCGGGGCCCAGGCTCCGAACCGTGGCATCCGGACGACCCGTTGTACGGGGACGGCGGATGGGGAGGACAGCAGGTCCAGCAGGGCCAGCAGCCTCCCTACGGCG
>KL568549.1:48881-55563 GCA_000715605.1 Streptomyces speibonae
CAGAGATGTGTATAAGAGACAGCAGCAGCAGTACGGCGACTGGGGCACCGGCGAGCAGCACGGGTACGGGCACCAGCAGTACCCGCAGTACGACCAGTACGGTCAGCAGTACGCGCCCCACCCGCAGCAACAGCCGCAGTACGACCAGAACGGCTGGCCCACCGGCACCTATCCGCAGGACCCGTATGCCGCGGGCCCGCAGGATCCGTACGCCGTCGGCCCCACGGACCCGTACCTGCAGCAGACCGGGCCCTACGGCGGTCAGCCGGCCGACCACTACGGAACCCCCGACGCCTACCCGCCGCCCGAACCGCCCGGCCGTCGGCGCGCCGAACCGGAGCCGGAGCCGGAGACCGACTGGGATCCCGGCCCCGACCAGGGAGAACACGCCTTCTTCGCGGGCGGCGACGACGATGACGGCCGCGACGACGACCCGGACGACCGGCGCGGACGCGGCGAGCGCCGGGGCGGCAAGGAGAAGAAGCGCCGCAGCGGCCTGGCCTGTCTCGTGGTGGTCGTGGTCTTCGGCGGCGGCCTGGCCGGTGTCGGATACTTCGGCTATCAGTTCTATCAGGATCGTTTCGGCAGCCCCGCGGACTTCGCGGGGTCCGGCAACGGCGAGCAGGTGACCGTCACCATTCCCAAGGGCTCCGGCGGCTACGCCATCGGCCAGGCGCTCAAGAAGCAGGGCGTGGTCAAGAGCGTCGACGCGTTCGTCGCGGCCCAGGCCTCCCACCCGCAGGGCAAGAGCATCCAGGACGGCGTGTACACGCTGCAGAAGGAGATGTCGGCCGCGAGCGCCGTCGAGCTCATGCTCAGCCCGAAGAGCCGCAACAACCTGATCATCGCCGAGGGCAAGCGCAACGCCGACGTCTACCAGCTCGTCGACAAGCGCCTGGGGGTCAAGAAGGGCACCACGGCGAAGGTCGCCGAGACCAAGTGGAAGAGCCTCGGCCTGCCCGACTGGGCCGTGAACCACGAGAACGTCAAGGATCCGCTCGAGGGCTTCCTCTTCCCGTCCAGTTACGCCGTCGCCAAGGGGCAGAAGCCCGAGGACGTCCTGCGGCAGATGGTGGCTCGTGCCACCGAGAAGTACGAGGGGCTGGGCTTCGAGTCGAAGGCCGAGAGCCTCGGCCTCGAGGGGCCGTGGGAACTGGTCACGGTGGCGAGCCTGGTGCAGGCGGAGGGCAAGACGCACGAGGACTTCCGCAAGATGTCCGAGGTCGTCTACAACCGCCTCAAGACCAGCAACACCGAGACGAACCAGGAGCTCCAGTTCGACTCGACCTTCAACTACCTCCTGGGCCAGAGCAAGATCGACATCTCCGAATCGGAGATCAACAGCAACCCCGACCCCTACAACACGTACACCAACAAGGGCCTTCCGCCCGGCCCGATCGGCAACCCGGGCGAGGAGGCGCTCCAGGCCGCGCTGAACCCCACGAGCGACGGCTGGATGTACTTCGTGGCCACGGACGGCATGAACAAGACCGAGTTCGCCAAGACGATCGAGGAGCACCAGAAGCTCGTCGACAAGTTCAACGCGTCGAGGGGGAACTGATGCCGGCCGCCCGCAGGGCCGCCGTCCTCGGCTCCCCGATCGCCCACTCCCTCTCGCCCGTGCTGCACCGCGCCGCCTACGCGGAGCTGGGGCTCCAGGGATGGACGTACGACCGCTTCGAGGTCGACGAGAAGGCGCTGCCCGGGTTCTTCGAGACGCTCGGCCCCGAATGGGCGGGACTGTCGCTGACCATGCCGCTGAAGCGGGCCGTGATCCCGCTGCTCGACTCGGTCAGCGAGACCGCGGCCTCGGTCGAGGCGGTCAACACGGTCGTCTTCACGCCGGACGGCGGCAGAACCGGTGACAACACCGACATCCCCGGCATGGTCGCCGCCCTGCGCGAGCACGGCATCGACAAGGTGGAGACCGCCGCGATCCTCGGCGCCGGCGCCACCGCCTCCTCCGCGCTGGCCGCCCTGGCCCGGATCTGCTCGGGCGAGGTCACCGTCCACGTCCGCAGCGAGCACCGCGCCGCCGAGATGCGGCAGTGGGCCGAACGGCTCGGCGTCGCGGTACGCATCGCCGGCTGGGACGACGCCGAACGGGCACTGCACGCCCCGCTGGTCGTCAGCACCACCCCGGCCGGCGTCACCGACGCCCTCGCCCGCGCCGTACCGGAACGCCCGGCGGCCCTCTTCGACGTGCTCTACGACCCGTGGCCGACCGTCCTCGCCGCCCGCTGGTCCGCCTACGGGGGGGCGGTGATCAGCGGACTCGACCTGCTGGTGCACCAGGCGGTGCTCCAGGTGGAGCAGATGACGGGGCGCTCACCGGCCCCGCTGGACGCCATGCGAAAAGCGGGGGAACAGGCGCTGGCCGCCCGCTAAGATCCACTCTCGGTTCCGCAGGGGGCGGAACAGGGGGAGGGGACCGCGTTCATGACGCTGGCATCGTGGAAGACACAGATATTCGAGGCCACGCTGGGCTTTCTGCCCGACTGGGTGCAGATCACGGTGCTGTCCCTGGTCGTGCTCGCCGTCGTGACCTCCTGGGTCGTGAAGCTCAAGCGCAGGATCGCCCACCGCCGCGCCGTCCGCTCGGGCCGGCCGGTCCACGCCGCCGCCGAGCACGGCCAGGGCAGGGGCGCCGACCACCTGGGCCCGTACGCGCCGCGGCCCCAGCAGCCCAGCGGCGCCGATTTCCTCGGCGCCTACGCACCCGGGCAGCGGCAGGGCGACGGCACGGCGTGACGGCCGCACCGCCCGTCCGCCTGATGGACCGGCGGCCGGACAAGGCGGCCGGACGTGGGAGGATCGGAAGTGGCGGACCGGGGCCGCGCACCCCGTCACGCCACAGCCGTACGCGCAGGGACGCGTACGCACGGCATACCGGGGCGCGAAGCACGGAGGAACACCGTTGAGCAGGTTGCGCTGGCTGACCGCGGGGGAGTCCCACGGTCCCGCACTCGTCGCGACGCTGGAGGGCCTTCCCGCCGGCGTGCCGATCACCACGGACATGGTGGCGGACCACCTCGCGAGGCGGCGGCTGGGCTACGGTCGCGGTGCCCGGATGAAGTTCGAGCGCGACGAGGTCACCTTCCTCGGCGGCGTCCGGCACGGACTGACCCTCGGCTCCCCGGTCGCGGTCATGGTGGGCAACACCGAATGGCCGAAGTGGGAGCAGGTCATGGCGGCCGACCCGGTCGACCCCGAGGTGCTCGCCGGCCTGGCGCGCAATGCCCCGCTGACCCGCCCCCGCCCCGGCCACGCCGACCTGGCGGGCATGCAGAAGTACGGCTTCGACGAGGCCCGGCCGATCCTGGAGCGCGCCTCCGCCCGTGAGACCGCCGCCCGCGTGGCGCTGGGCGCGGTGGCCCGGTCGTACCTGAAGGAGACGGCCGGCATCGAGATCGTCAGCCATGTCGTCGAGCTGGCCGCGGCGAAGGCCCCCTACGGCCTCCACCCGACCCCCGCCGACGTGCAGCGGCTGGACGAGGACCCGGTGCGCTGCCTGGACGCGGACGCCTCGAAGGCGATGGTCGCGGAGATCGACCAGGCCCACAAGGACGGCGACACCCTCGGCGGCGTGGTGGAGGTGCTGGCCTACGGCGTCCCGGTCGGCCTCGGCTCCCACGTCCACTGGGACCGCCGCCTGGACGCACGCCTGGCGGCCGCCCTCATGGGGATCCAGGCGATCAAGGGCGTCGAGGTCGGCGACGGCTTCGACCTCGCCCGCGTCCCCGGCTCCAAGGCGCACGACGAGATCCTCGCCACCGCCGACGGCATCAAGCGCGCCACGGGCCGCTCCGGCGGCACCGAGGGCGGACTGACCACCGGTGAGCTGCTGCGCGTCCGCGCGGCGATGAAGCCCATCGCGACGGTGCCGCGCGCGTTGAAGACCGTGGACGTCACCACCGGCGAGGAGACGGCCGCCCACCACCAGCGCTCCGACGTCTGCGCCGTGCCGGCCGCCGGCATCGTCGCCGAGGCCATGGTCGCCCTGGTCCTCGCGGACGCGGTCGCGGAGAAGTTCGGCGGCGACAGCGTCACCGAGACTCGCCGCAACGTGACGTCGTACCTCGACCACCTGGCCATCCGATGAGCCCGCTGGTCGTCCTGGTCGGCCCGATGGGCGTGGGCAAGTCGACCGTCGGGCGACTGCTCGCCGAGCGGCTGGGCGTCGGCTACCGCGACACCGACGACGACATCGTCGCCGCCGAGGGCCGGACCATCGCCGACATCTTCGTCGACGAGGGCGAACCCGCCTTCCGCGCCATCGAGAAGCAGGCGGTGCGCTCGGCGGTCACCGGGCACGACGGCGTGCTGTCCCTGGGCGGCGGCGCCGTCCTCGACGAGGACACCCGCTCCCTGCTCGCCGGACAGCGTGTCGTCTACCTGTCGATGGACGTCGAGGAGGCGGTCCGGCGCACCGGCCTGGGCGTCGCCCGCCCGCTCCTCGCGGTCAACCCGCGCAAGCAGTGGCGCGAACTGATGGAGGCCAGGCGGCACCTGTACGAAGAGGTCGCCGAGGCCGTCGTCGCCACGGACGGCCGTACGCCCGAAGAGGTCACCGAAGCCGTCCTGAAGGCACTGGAGCTTGAGGAAGCATGAGCAACGAAGCAGTGACGCGCGTCCACATCGGCGCGACGGCGGGCACCGAGCCCTACGACGTCCTGGTGGGCCGTCAGCTCCTGGGTGAACTCGGCACTCTGATCGGCGCGAAGGCCAAGCGCGTCGCGATCGTGCACCCCGAAGCACTCGCCGAAACCGGTGACGCACTCCGCGCGGACCTCGCCGGACAGGGCTACGAGGCGATCGCGATCCAGGTGCCCAACGCGGAGGAGGCCAAGACGGCCGAGGTCGCCGCGTACTGCTGGAAGGCGCTCGGCCAGTCCGGGTTCACCCGCACCGACGTGATCGTCGGCGTCGGCGGCGGCGCGACCACCGACCTCGCCGGCTTCGTCGCGGCGACCTGGTTGCGCGGCGTCCGCTGGATCGCCATTCCCACCACGGTGCTGGCCATGGTGGACGCGGCCGTCGGCGGCAAGACCGGCATCAACACCGCCGAGGGCAAGAACCTCGTCGGCTCCTTCCACCCGCCCGCCGGCGTCCTGTGCGACCTGGCCGCGCTGGACTCCCTCCCGGTCAACGACTACGTCTCCGGACTGGCGGAGGTCATCAAGGCCGGCTTCATCGCCGACCCGGTGATCCTGGACCTCATCGAGTCCGACCCCGAGGCGGCCCGCACCCCCGCGGGCCCGCACACCGCGGAACTGATCGAGCGCTCCATCCGGGTCAAGGCCGAGGTGGTCTCCTCCGACCTGAAGGAATCGGGCCGGCGCGAGATCCTCAACTACGGCCACACCCTGGGCCACGCCATCGAGAAGAACGAGCGCTACAAGTGGCGCCACGGTGCCGCGGTGTCGGTGGGGATGCACTTCGCCGCCGAACTGGCCCGCCTCGCGGGCCGCTTGGACGACGCCACCGCGGACCGCCACCGCGCGATCCTCGAATCGGTGGGCCTCCCCCTGCACTACCGCTACGACCAGTGGCCCAAGCTCGTGGAGACCATGAAGGTCGACAAGAAGTCCCGCGGCGACCTGCTGCGCTTCATCGTCCTCGACGGTCTCGCCAAGCCCACGGTGTTCGAGGGCCCCGACCCGGCCGTCCTGCTCGCCGCGTACGGCGAGGTGGGCGAGTAGCCGGGCACTCAGCACGGCCCCCGGCCGTTCACACAACGACCGCAGGGGACGGTACCGTTCGGTAGCAAGCGGGAACCCCCGCTGTCAGCGCCCATCGCCTGTACGAGACGGAGTGGCACCGGATGCAGCACGCAGTGGGTTCTCCGCTGCCGCCGCCCCATCAGCCGGGGCAGGGACCGGCCGTCGGCTGGTCACCGGCCGCACACCACCCGGGCCGGCACCCGGGACCCGCGCCCGCGGGCTATCCCGTACCCCCGCCGCCCCCGGACACCACCGGCCATGTGCCCCTGCCGCCCGGCGGCCCGGTCGCGATGCCGCAGGCACCGGCCGCGCCCGACCCGGCCGCGACGATCATCGCGGTGCTGCTCATCGGCCCCGCGGGCGCGGGCAAGACGAGCGTGGCCAAGTACTGGGCGGACCACCGCCGGGTGCCGACCGCGCACATCAGTCTCGACGACGTACGCGAGTGGGTCCGCTCGGGCTTCGCCGACCCGCAGTCCGGGTGGAACGACAACTCCGAGGCGCAGTACCGCCTGGCCCGCCGCACCTGCGGCTTCGCCGCGCGCAACTTCCTGGCCAACGGCATCTCGTGCATCCTCGACGACGCGGTCTTTCCCGACCGCCCGGTCGTGGGCCTCGGCGGCTGGAAGCGGCACGTGGGTCCGGGGCTGCTGCCGGTGGTGTTGCTCCCCGGGCTGGACATCGTCCTCGAACGCAACGCCGAGCGCTCGGGGAATCGGCGTCTGAGCGACGAGGAAGTCGCCCGTATCCACGGGCGCATGGCCGGCTGGTACGGCTCGGGTCTGCCCATCATCGACAACTCCCAGCTGGACATACCCGAAACGGCCCGCGTCCTGGACGACGTCCTGACCCGCTCCATCGCGAGCCCGCCCCAGTGGTGACCATCAGGCGTTCCACCCGCGCCCGCAGGCTGCCGCCGCGCCCACCCTCTCCCACCCCACCCTCCCCCACTCTCGGCT
>KL568549.1:55757-57962 GCA_000715605.1 Streptomyces speibonae
TCTCGGCTTCGCTCGAGCGGGAGGTACCCCCATGAGCGGGCGGCCCCCCATCGCCCCAACGCCACGACTGCCCGCAGCCAACTCGACCCGCAGCTCACTGCGACCCGCAGTCGCGGACGGCGCCGAGGGGGTGTGGGGGTGGGGCGGAGGCCGCCGCTCAGCTGGTCCCCGCGCCGGTCACCGCGGCAGCACCGGAGGGGCGCGACCGCGGCGGCCTCCGCCCCGACCCCGCACCCCGACCCCACGCCGCCGCAGCGCCCCCCACTCGGCCCCGCTCGACCGGCGACATCCCCCTACCCCTCCTACGCTCGAAGAATGTCAGAGGTCTACGCGATCCGCCGGACGCGGCTACGGGACTGCTGCACCGCGGGCGGCAGCGAGGCGGCCCTGGTCTCCCGCCCCGCCAACGTGCGCTACCTCGCCGGCGCCGCCCCCGAGGGCGCCGTCCTCCTCCTGGGCAGAACCGAGGACGTCCTGGTCAGCGCCGACCCCCCGGACGACCGCTCCCCGCACACCCGCCCCGACGACTCGCTGCGCCTGCACGTGATGCCCGGCCTCACCGGCGACCCCGCCGTCGTCGCCGCGAGCCTCGCCGTCGACCAGGGCGCCGACTCCCTCGCCGTCGAAGAGCACCACCTCACCGTCACCCGCCACCGCGAGATCCGCTCGGTCGCCCCTCACCTGCGCCTCACCGGCATCGCCGGCGCGGTCGAACGGCTCAGAGTCGTCAAGGACGAGGAAGAGATCTCCTGCCTCCGCATCGGCGCCGAGATCGCCGACCAGGCCCTCGGAGAACTCCTGGAATCCATCCTCGTCGGCCGCACCGAACGCCACCTCGCCCTGGAACTGGAGCGCCGCCTCGTCGACCACGGCGCCGACGGCCCCGCCTTCCCCACCTCCGTCGCCACCGGCCCCCACGCCGGCCGGCCCGGCCACCGCCCCACCGACCGCCGCGTCGAGGAGGGCGACTTCCTCTCCGTCTGCCTGGGCGCCACCTACCGCGGCTACCGCTGCGAGATCGGCCGCACGTTCGTCATCGGCACCGCCCCCGCGGACTGGCAGATCGAGCTGTACGACCTCGTCTTCTCGGCCCAGCGCGCCGGCCGCGAGGCCCTCGTCCCCGGCGCGGCCTGCCGCGACGTGGACCGCGCCGCACGCCAGGTCCTGGACTCCGCCGGCTACGCCGAGGCGCTCCCCGCGGCCACCGGCCACGGCGTCGGACTGGAAATCGACGAGGACCCTCAATTGACCCCTGCGGCCATGGGTAAACTGGACGCTTGCGTGCCGGTCACCGTCGAACCGGGGGTCCACCTCCCCGGGCGGGGCGGTGTCCGGATCGATGACACGCTCGTCGTGCGCCCCGAGGCGGACGGCGGACCCGAGCTACTCACCATCACGACCAAGGAGCTGCTCGCGCTCTAGCCCCGCGCTGTGCGCCTGCCCCCGCCCCGGCCGTCGTCCACGTCAGTCCAGTCCAGGAGATTCCGCAACCGTGGCTTCCACGAACGACCTCAAGAACGGCATGGTGCTCAAGCTCGAAGGCGGCCAGCTCTGGTCCGTCGTCGAGTTCCAGCACGTCAAGCCCGGCAAAGGCCCGGCCTTCGTGCGCACCAAGCTGAAGAACGTGCTGTCCGGCAAGACCGTCGACAAGACCTTCAACGCCGGCGTCAAGGTCGAAACGGCCACCGTCGACAAGCGCGACATGCAGTTCTCGTACATGGACGGCGAGTACTTCGTCTTCATGGACATGCAGACCTACGACCAGCTGCACGTCGACCGCAAGACGGTCGGCGACGCGGCCAACTTCCTCGTCGAGGGCTTCGAGGCCACCGTGGCGCAGCACGAGGACGAGGTGCTCTTCGTCGAGCTGCCCGCCGCCGTCGAGCTGACGGTCAAGGAGACCGAGCCGGGCGTGCAGGGTGACCGCTCCACCGGCGGCACGAAGCCCGCCGTCCTGGAGACCGACCACCAGATCCAGGTCCCGCTCTTCATCACCACCGGTGAGAAGATCAAGGTCGACACCCGCACCAGCGACTACCTCGGCCGGGTGAACAGCTAACCGTGGCTGCCCGCAACACGGCCCGCAAACGTGCCTTCCAGATCCTCTTCGAGGGCGACCAGCGCGGCATCGAGGTGCTGACGGTCCTCGCCGACTGGATCCGGCACTCCCGGACCGAGACCCGGCAGCCGCCGGTGAGCGAGTAC
>KL568549.1:58197-58955 GCA_000715605.1 Streptomyces speibonae
CCGCCGGTGAGCGAGTACACGATGCAGCTCGTCGAGGGCTATGCGAAGCACGCGCAGCGCATCGACGAGCTGATCGCCCAGTACTCGGTCGGCTGGACCCTGGACCGGATGCCGGTCGTGGACCGCAGCATCCTGCGTCTCGGCGCCTACGAGCTGATCTGGGTCGACGAGACGCCGGACGCGGTGGTGCTCGACGAGATGGTGCAGCTGGCGAAGGAGTTCTCGACGGACGAATCCCCGTCCTTCGTGAACGGCCTGCTGGGCCGCTTCAAGGCACTCAAGCCGACCCTCCGCCGCGAGGCCTGACCGGCACCCGGCGCACCCGGAGCGCGCCAGGCTCGCCCCGGCACGGACGCGGCCGCATAACCGGCAACGTCACGGCCGCATCGTCAGACCGCGACGTCACGACCGCAACCTCACGGCGCACGAAAAAACCGCCGGGGTGACGGGAACCCACAAAGGCTCCCGTCACCCCGGCGGCACGTTTCTGCGAGCAGCCCCACCACGTACCCGTGAAGCGCACGCACCCGCGAAGCGCTCGGCGTGGAACGCCTACGCGTCCTCGTGCGAGGCCACCGCCCGGCGGGCGTCCGCGTCCAGGACACCCCAGCTGATGAGCTGCTCGGTGAGGACCGACGGCGACTGGTCGTAGATGACGGCGAGGGTGCGCAGGTCGTCCTGGCGGATGGACAGCACCTTGCCGTTGTAGTCGCCGCGCTGGGACTGGATCGTCGCCGCGTCTGTCTCTTATACACATC
>KL568549.1:59177-62944 GCA_000715605.1 Streptomyces speibonae
AGCCGCTCCAGGTCCAGGACCAGCTTCGGCGGCGGCTCGGCGGCGCCGCCCGGGGTCGTACCCGGCAGCAGCTCCTGCACCGGAACGCCGTAGAAGTCCGCCAGCTCCGCGAGGCGCTGCACGGTGACGGCGCGGTCGCCACGCTCGTACGAACCGACCACGACCGCCTTCCAGCGGCCCTGGGACTTCTCCTCGACACCGTGGAGGGAAAGGCCCTGCTGGGTGCGGATCGCCCGGAGCTTGGCCCCGAGCTGTTTGGCGTATTCGCTGGACATATAGCTCCCCGGCACTGTGTCGACGCGGCTCTGGCCGATTTCCATGCCGCGCGGCTGGTAACTCACTGTGAGGTTACGCAGCGTTACTCTGATGCGTCAAGCCGAATGGTCCACACCGACTCTTCCGTGGTAGCGAAGATCGGCTACTCCATTGGAGTGACAGGGGGTGTCGCTCCGGGCGAATCCGGGCCTGATAGCCTGTGTGACGCAATCCGACGTCCTTTAAGGTCCGTCCCGTGAGGCGGAGAAGGAGGTCCGTTTCGTATGGACAAGCAGGGCCCGCACAACCCCTCGCCATCGCAGGACCAGCACCCGACCCCCGATGCCCGCCCCGTCCTCGAGGCCCCCGACATCGCCCGAGTGCTGACCCGCATCGCCCACGAGATCGTCGAACGCGCCAAGGGCGCCGACGACGTGGTGCTCCTCGGCATCCCGACCCGAGGCGTCTTCCTCGCCCAGCGGCTCGCCGCCAAGCTGGAGCAGATCACCGAGCGCAAGGTCCCGGTCGGCTCGCTCGACATCACGATGTACCGCGACGACCTGCGCATGCACCCGCCGCGCGCACTCGCCCGCACCGAGATCCCCGGTGACGGCATCGACGGCCGGCTGGTCGTCCTCGTCGACGACGTGCTGTTCTCCGGCCGCACCATCCGCGCCGCCCTCGACGCGCTGAACGACATCGGCCGCCCCCGCGCGGTGCAGCTCGCCGTCCTCGTCGACCGCGGCCACCGCGAACTGCCCATCCGCGCCGACTACGTCGGCAAGAACCTCCCCACGTCGCTGCGGGAGACGGTCAAGGTCCTGCTCGCCGAGGAGGACGGTCGCGACACCGTGCTGCTCGGCGCCAAGCGGACCTCCCAGTAGCACAGCGCGCGCACGCAGCGGCGCGCGCCGGCTCGGCACGCCCTCGCGCGTCCCCGTCTGCCCGATTTCGCCTCATTGAACTGCCTTACGGAGCCTGACAGATGCAGCGTCATCTCATCTCGGCCGCCGACCTCACCCGCGACGACGCCGTCCTCATCCTCGACACCGCCGAGGAGATGGCCCGGGTCGCCGACCGGCCGATCAAGAAACTGCCCACCCTGCGCGGCCGCACCGTCGTGAACCTCTTCTTCGAGGACTCCACGCGCACGCGGATCTCCTTCGAGGCCGCGGAGAAGCGCCTGTCCGCGGACGTCATCAACTTCACCGCCAAGGGCTCCAGCGTCTCCAAGGGCGAGTCCCTCAAGGACACCGCCCAGACCCTGGAAGCCATGGGCGTGGACGCGGTGGTCATCCGGCACGGCGCCTCCGGAGCCCCGTACCGCCTCGCCACCTCCGGCTGGATCGACGCCGCCGTCATCAACGCGGGCGACGGCACCCACCAGCACCCCACCCAGGCGCTGCTCGACGCCTTCACCATGCGCCGCCGGCTGGTCGGCCGCGACGCCGGGCTCGGCCAGGACCTGAACGGCCGCCGGATCACCATCGTCGGCGACGTCCTGCACAGCCGGGTCGCCCGCTCCAACGTGGACCTGCTGCACACCCTCGGCGCCGAGGTCACCCTCGTCGCCCCGCCCACCCTGCTCCCGGTCGGCGTCGAGACCTGGCCCTGCGAGGTCGCGTACGACCTGGACTCCACGCTCACCAAGTCCGACGCCGTGATGATGCTGCGCGTCCAGCGCGAGCGGATGAACGCCGCGTTCTTCCCCACCGAGCGGGAGTACTCGCGCCGCTACGGCCTCGACGGCGAGCGCATGGCGCGGATGCCCGAACACGCCATAGTGATGCACCCCGGCCCGATGGTCCGCGGCATGGAGATCACCGCCGAGGTCGCGGACTCCGACCGCTGCACCGTGATCGAACAGGTCACCAACGGTGTCTCCATCCGGATGGCCGTGCTCTACCTGCTCCTGGGCGGCAACGAACCCGCCGTCACCCACGCCCGTACCACCGAGGAGAAGTAACAACCATGAGCAAGATCCTGATCCGTGGTGCGAAGGTGCTCGGCGGCGAGCCGCAGGACGTACTGATCGACGGCGCCGTCGTCGCGGCGGTCGGCCCGGACCTGTCCGCGGAGCACGCCGGGAGCGCCGAGATCGTCGAGGCCGCCGGCAAGGTGCTGCTCCCGGGCCTGGTCGACCTGCACACGCACCTGCGCGAACCGGGCCGCGAGGACTCCGAGACCGTGCTCACCGGCACCCGAGCGGCGGCGAGCGGCGGCTACACCGCCGTGTTCGCCATGGCCAACACCTTCCCGGTCGCCGACACCGCCGGTGTGGTCGAGCAGGTCTGGCGGCTCGGCAAGGAGCACGGCTACTGCGACGTGCGGCCCGTCGGCGCGGTCACCGTCGGCCTGGAGGGGCGGAAGCTCGCCGAACTGGGTGCCATGCACGACTCCGCGGCCGGCGTCACCGTCTTCTCCGACGACGGCAAGTGCGTCCACGACGCCGTGATCATGCGCCGCGCCCTGGAGTACGTGAAGGCCTTCGGCGGCGTCGTCGCCCAGCACGCGCAGGAGCCCCGCCTCACCGAGGGCGCCCAGATGAACGAGGGCGTCGTCTCCGCCGAACTGGGACTCGGCGGCTGGCCCGCCGTCGCCGAGGAATCGGTCATCGCCCGGGACGTGCTGCTCGCCGAGCACGTCGGCTCCCGCGTGCACATCTGCCACCTGTCCACGGCGGGCAGCGTCGAGATCGTGCGCTGGGCCAAGTCCCGCGGCATCGACGTCACCGCCGAGGTCACCCCGCACCACCTCCTCCTCACCGACGAGCTGGTCCGGTCGTACAACCCGGTCTACAAGGTGAACCCGCCGCTGCGCACCGAGCGCGACGTCATGGCCCTGCGCGAGGCGCTCGCCGACGGCACGATCGACATCGTCGCCACCGACCACGCCCCGCACCCGCACGAGGACAAGGACTGCGAGTGGGCCGCCGCCGCCATGGGCATGGTCGGCCTGGAGACCGCGCTGTCGGTGGTCCAGGAGACGATGGTCGACACCGGCCTGCTGGACTGGGCCGGCGTCGCCGACCGCATGTCCTTCAAGCCCGCGCGCATCGGCCGCGCCGAGGGCCACGGCCGTCCCGTCTCGGCAGGTGAGCCCGCCAACCTCACCCTCGTCGACACGGCATACCGTGGTTCCGTGGACCCCGCGGGCTTCGCCTCGCGCAGCCGCAACACTCCCTACGAGGGCCGTGAGCTGCCGGGCCGTGTCACCCACACCTGGCTCCGGGGCACGGCCACGCTCGTCGACGGGAAGCTCACGTGACACCTGTACTCCTGCTGGCCGCCGAGAAGGAATCGGCGGAAGTGACCGACTGGGCCGCCCGGATCGGCTGGGTCGTCGGACTCGCCCTCTTCGTCGCGCTCGTCTACTGGCTGATGCGCGAGGGCTGGAAGTGGCGCGGCACCCTCCAGAGCGACCTGCCCGAGCTGCACAGCGCGCCGGACGACCCCGGCCCCGCCAGACTGAGCATGAGCGGCCGCTACCACGGCTCTGTCTCTTATACACAT
>KL568549.1:63177-65055 GCA_000715605.1 Streptomyces speibonae
GGCCAGTGGCTGGACCGCATCGTGGCGCACGGCCTGGGCACCCGCAGCCGGGCCGAGCTGACGCTCACCGACGCGGGAGTCGACGTGGTGCGTCCCGGCGCGGACGACTTCTTCGTCCCGGCGGACGCGCTGCGCGGGGCCCGGCTCGACAAGGGCATCGCCGGCAAGGTCCTCACCGAGGGCGGGCTGCTGGTCGTCACCTGGGCGCACGGCGAGAGGCTGATCGACTCCGGATTCCGCTCCGACCACGCGGCCGAGCACCACGCGTGGGTGGACGCCCTCAACCACATGATCAACAAGACGGAAGGCGCACGATGACAACCTCCACCAGGGGAACCGCCAAGGTTCCCGCCGTACTCGTCCTGGAGGACGGCCGGATCTTCCGCGGCCGCGCCTACGGGGCTGTGGGGGAGACCTTCGGCGAAGCGGTGTTCTCCACCGGCATGACCGGCTACCAGGAGACCCTCACCGACCCGTCGTACCACCGCCAGGTCGTCGTGATGACCGCCCCCCACGTGGGTAACACCGGCGTCAACGACGAGGACATGGAGTCCCGCAAGATCTGGGTCTCCGGCTACGTCGTGCGCGACCCCGCGCGCGTGCCGTCCAACTGGCGCTCGAAGCGCTCGCTGGACCAGGAGCTGGCCGCGCAGGGCGTGGTCGGCATCTGCGGCATCGACACCCGCGCCCTCACCCGCCACCTGCGCGAGCGCGGGGCCATGCGCGTCGGCATCTTCTCCGGCAACGCCCTGCCCGACGAGGGCACCATGCTCGCCGAGGTCCGCCAGGCCCCCGAGATGCAGGGCGCCGACCTCTCCGCCGAGGTGGCCACCAAGGAGGCGTACGTCGTCCCCGCGCAGGGCGAGAAGAAGTTCACCGTCGCCGCCGTCGACCTCGGCATCAAGGGCATGACCCCCTACCGGATGGCCGAGCGCGGCATCGAGGTGCACGTGCTGCCCGCCACCGCCACCGTCGACGACGTGTACGCGGTCGACCCGGACGGCGTGTTCTTCTCCAACGGCCCCGGCGACCCCGCCACCGCCGACCACCCCGTCTCCGTGATGCGGGGCGTGCTGGAGCGCGGCACGCCCCTGTTCGGCATCTGCTTCGGCAACCAGATCCTCGGCCGCGCCCTCGGCTTCGGCACCTACAAGCTGAAGTACGGCCACCGCGGCATCAACCAGCCGGTGCAGGACCGTACGACCGGCAAGGTCGAGGTCACCGCGCACAACCACGGCTTCGCCGTGGACGCGCCGCTCGACAAGGTCTCCGACACCCCGTTCGGCCGTGCCGAGGTGTCCCACGTCTGCCTCAACGACAACGTGGTGGAGGGCCTCCAACTGCTCGACAAGCCGGCCTTCAGCGTCCAGTACCACCCCGAAGCGGCCGCGGGCCCGCACGACGCCGCCTACCTGTTCGACCGCTTCGTGAAGCTCATGGAGGGCCAGCGTGCCTAAGCGCACCGATATCCAGTCCGTCCTGGTCATCGGCTCCGGCCCGATCGTCATCGGCCAGGCCGCCGAGTTCGACTACTCCGGCACCCAGGCGTGCCGCGTCCTGAAGTCCGAGGGCCTGCGGGTCGTCCTGGTCAACTCCAACCCCGCGACGATCATGACCGACCCGGAGATCGCCGACGCCACCTACGTCGAGCCGATCACCCCCGAGTTCGTCGAGAAGATCATCGCCAAGGAGCGGCCCGACGCCCTGTTGCCCACCCTGGGCGGCCAGACGGCCCTCAACACGGCCATCTCCCTGCACGACAACGGCGTCCTGGCGAAGTACGGCGTCGAACTGATCGGCGCCAACGTGGCGGCGATCCACAAGGGCGAGGACCGCGACCAGTTCAAGGACTGTCTCTTATACACATCTCTGATGGCG
>KL568549.1:65276-67945 GCA_000715605.1 Streptomyces speibonae
CTGCCACTCCATGGACGACGTCCTCAAGGGCGTCGAGGAACTCGGCGGCTACCCGGTCGTCGTCCGCCCGTCCTTCACCATGGGCGGCGCCGGCTCCGGCTTCGCCCATGACGAGGACGAGCTGCGCCGCATCGCGGGCCAGGGCCTCGCCCTCTCGCCGACCACCGAGGTGCTCCTGGAGGAGTCCATCCTCGGCTGGAAGGAGTACGAGCTGGAGCTGATGCGCGACAAGAACGACAACGTCGTGGTCGTCTGCTCCATCGAGAACTTCGACCCCATGGGCGTGCACACCGGCGACTCCATCACCGTCGCGCCGGCCATGACGCTGACCGACCGCGAGTACCAGGTGCTGCGCGACGTCGGCATCGCGATCATCCGCGAGGTCGGCGTCGACACCGGCGGCTGCAACATCCAGTTCGCGGTGAACCCCGTGGACGGCCGGGTCATCGTCATCGAGATGAACCCGCGCGTCTCGCGCTCCTCGGCCCTCGCCTCCAAGGCGACCGGTTTCCCGATCGCCAAGATCGCGGCCAAGCTCGCCGTCGGCTACACCCTCGACGAGATCCCCAACGACATCACCCAGGAGACCCCGGCCTCCTTCGAGCCCACGCTCGACTACGTGGTCGTCAAGGCCCCCCGGTTCGCCTTCGAGAAGTTCCCGAGCGCCGACTCCACCCTCACCACCACCATGAAGTCGGTCGGCGAGGCCATGGCCATCGGCCGCAACTTCACCGAGGCCTTCCAGAAGGCGCTGCGCTCCCTGGAGAAGAAGGGCAGCCAGTTCTCCTTCGTCGGCGAGCCCGGCGACAAGGCCGAACTGCTGCGCGAGGCGATCCGTCCGACCGACGGCCGGATCAACGCGGTCATGGGGGCCATCCGCGCGGGCGCCACGCCCGAGGAGGTCTTCGAGGCCACCAGGATCGACCCCTGGTTCGTCGACCAGCTGTTCCTCATCAAGGAGACCGCCGACGAACTGGCCGAGGCCCCCGAGCTGACCCGCGAGCTGCTCGCCGAGGCCAAGCGGCACGGCTTCTCCGACCACCAGATCGGCGAGATCCGCGGCCTGCGCGAGGACGTGGTCCGCGAGGTCCGGCACGCGCTGGGCATCCGCCCCGTCTACAAGACCGTCGACACCTGCGCCGCCGAGTTCGCCGCGCGGACGCCGTACTTCTACTCCTCCTACGACGAGGAGACCGAGGTCGCGTCCCGCGAGAAGCCCGCGGTGATCATCCTCGGCTCCGGCCCGAACCGCATCGGTCAGGGCATCGAGTTCGACTACTCCTGCGTCCACGCCTCCTTCGCGCTGCACGACGCCGGCTACGAGACCGTGATGGTCAACTGCAACCCGGAGACCGTCTCCACCGACTACGACACCTCCGACCGGCTCTACTTCGAGCCGCTCACCCTGGAGGACGTCCTGGAGATCGTGCACGCCGAGCGGCAGGCCGGACCGGTCGCGGGCGTCATCGTGCAGCTGGGCGGCCAGACTCCCCTCGGCCTGTCCCAGGCGCTCAAGGACAACGGCGTGCCGATCGTCGGCACCTCCCCGGAGGCCATCCACGCCGCCGAGGACCGCGGCGCCTTCGGCCAGGTCCTCAAGGAGGCCGGGCTGCCCGCCCCCAAGCACGGCACCGCCACCACCTTCGCCGAGGCCAAGGCCATCGCCGACGAGATCGGCTACCCGGTTCTCGTCCGCCCGTCCTACGTGCTGGGCGGACGCGGCATGGAGATCGTCTACGACGAGAACCGGCTGGAGGCCTACATCACCGAGTCGACCGAGATCAGCCCCTCCCGGCCGGTCCTCGTCGACCGCTTCCTCGACGACGCCATAGAGATCGACGTCGACGCCCTCTACGACGGCCAGGAGCTGTACCTGGGCGGCGTCATGGAGCACATCGAGGAGGCCGGCATCCACTCCGGCGACTCGGCGTGCGCCCTGCCCCCGATCACGCTCGGCGGCTTCGACATCAAGCGGCTGCGCGCCTCCACCGAGGGCATCGCGCGCGGCGTCGGGGTGCGCGGTCTGATCAACATCCAGTTCGCGCTGGCCGGGGACATCCTCTACGTCCTGGAGGCCAACCCGCGCGCCTCGCGCACCGTCCCCTTCACCTCGAAGGCGACCGCGGTGCCGCTGGCGAAGGCCGCCGCGCGGATCTCGCTGGGCGCCACCGTCGCCGAGCTGCGCGCCGAGGGCCTGCTCCCGGCGCGGGGCGACGGAGGGGAGCTGCCGCTGGACGCGCCGATCTCCGTCAAGGAGGCCGTGATGCCCTGGTCCCGCTTCCGGGACATCCACGGCCGCGGCGTCGACACCGTGCTCGGCCCGGAGATGCGCTCCACCGGCGAGGTCATGGGCATCGACACCGTCTTCGGCACGGCGTACGCCAAGTCGCAGGCCGGCGCCTACGGCCCGCTGCCGACCAAGGGCCGCGCCTTCATCTCGGTCGCCAACCGCGACAAGCGTTCGATGATCTTCCCCGCGCGGGAGCTCGTGGCGCACGGCTTCGAACTGCTCGCCACCTCCGGCACCGCCGAGGTCCTCAAGCGCAACGGCATCAACGCCACCGTGGTGCGCAAGCACTCCGAGGGCACCGGACCGAACGGCGAGCGGACCATCGTCCAGCTCATCCACGACGGCGAGGTCGACCTCATCGTCAACACCCCGTACGGCA
>KL568549.1:68144-74207 GCA_000715605.1 Streptomyces speibonae
CTACGACATCCGTACGGCCGCCGTGGCCCGGTCCGTGCCGTGCCTGACGACGGTCCAGGCGCTCGCCGCCGCCGTCCAGGGCATCGACGCGCTCAACCGCGGGGACGTGGGAGTCCGCTCGCTCCAGGAACACGCGGAACATCTCACCGCGGCCCGCGACGACTAGCAGCCCCCAGGGGGACACCGGAAACGGTGTCCCCCTCTTCATGAGGACACCATGTACAAGATTCTCTTCACCCTGCTCTTCCGGCGGATGGACCCGGAGCGGGCCCACCACCTCGCCTTCCGCTGGATCCGTCTCGTCGCGCGCGTTCCGGTGCTGCGGACCTTCGTCGCCGCCGTGCTCGCCCCCCGCCACAAGGAACTGCGCACCGAGGCGCTCGGGCTGCGCCTGCACAGCCCCTTCGGTCTCGCCGCCGGCTTCGACAAGAACGCCGTCGGCATCGACGGCCTGGCCATGCTGGGCTTCGACCACGTGGAGATCGGCACGGTGACCGGGGAGGCACAGCCCGGCAACCCCAGGAAGCGGCTGTTCCGCCTCGTGGCCGACCGGGCCCTGATCAACCGCATGGGCTTCAACAACGACGGCTCGCTCGCCGTCGCGGCCCGGCTGGCCTCCCGCAGGCCCGTCTTCCGGACCGTGGTCGGGGTCAACATCGGCAAGACCAAGGCCGTACCGGAGGACGAGGCCGTGGCCGACTACGTGAAGTCCGCCGAGCGGCTCGCCCCGTACGCGGACTACCTCGTCGTCAACGTCTCCTCGCCGAACACGCCCGGCCTGCGCGACCTCCAGGCCGTCGACCAGCTGCGGCCGCTGCTCACCGCGGTCCGCGAGGCCGCCGACCGCAGCGTGCCGTCACGCCGGGTCCCGCTGCTGGTGAAGATCGCCCCCGACCTCGCCGACGAGGACATCGACGCCGTCGCCGACCTCGCCGTCGGCCTCGGCCTGGACGGGATCATCGCCACCAACACCACCATCGCCCGCGAGGGACTCGGCCTGACCTCCGACCCGAGCGTCGTGAAGGAGACCGGCGGCCTCTCCGGCGCCCCCCTGAAGGCACGCTCCCTCGAGGTGCTGCGCCGCCTCTACGCGCGCGTGGGCGACCGGATCACCCTGGTCGGCGTCGGGGGCGTCGAGAACGCCGAGGACGCCTGGCAGCGCATCCTGGCCGGTGCCACGCTGGTCCAGGGGTACAGCGCGTTCGTCTACCAGGGCCCCTTCTGGGCCCGCTCCATCCACAAGGGACTGCTCGCGCGGCTGCGCACCAGCCCCTACGCCTCGCTCGCCGACGCGGTGGGCGCCGACGTGAGGACAACGGCATGACCGGACTGGAACCCTTCGGCGCGCGACTGCGCCGCGCGATGGACGAGCGGGGCCCGCTGTGCGTGGGCATCGACCCGCACGCCTCCCTGCTCGCCGAGTGGGGGCTGACCGACAACGTGGCCGGTCTGGAGCGGTTCAGCCGCACGGTCGTCGAGGCGCTCGCGGACCGGATCGCCGTGCTCAAGCCGCAGAGCGCCTTCTTCGAGCGCTTCGGCTCACGCGGCGTCGCGGTGCTGGAGAAGACGGTCCAGGAGGCGCGGGCGGCCGGCGCGCTGGTCGTCATGGACGCCAAGCGCGGTGACATCGGCTCCACCATGGCCGCCTACGCGGAATCCTTCCTCCACAAGGACGCGCCCCTGTTCTCGGACGCGCTCACCGTCTCCCCGTACCTCGGCTACGGCTCGCTCAGCCCGGCGGTCGCCCTGGCCCGCGAGACCGGCACCGGACTGTTCGTGCTGGCGCTGACGTCCAACCCGGAGAGCGGCGAGGTGCAGCACGCGGTCCGCGCGGACGGGCGGACCGTGGGCGCCACCATGCTCGGGCACCTGGCCCTGGAGAACGCCGGCGAGGAGCCGCTGGGGTCCTTCGGCGCGGTGGTCGGCGCCACGCTGGGCGATCTGTCCTCGTACGAGCTGGACATGGGCGGGCCCCTCCTGGCGCCCGGCATCGGGGCGCAGGGGGCCACGGCGGCGGATCTTCCGGCCGTGTTCGGGCGCGCGGTGCGCAATGTCGTGCCCAACGTCAGCCGGGGAGTGTTGCGCCACGGTCCCGATGTCGTCGCTCTGCGTGACCGCGCGGAGCGGTTCGCGGAGGAGATCCGCGGTGCCGTGACGGGTGTCTGAGAGCGTTCGACGAGGGATTCCGAGGTCGTCGCACTCTGGATACACCCTCAAATCCGGGGCAGTATGTCCTAAATGCCCGTCCTGACGGAGGCTGACCAGGACTTTTCCGCTGTTCTCGCTGACTCCGGCGGACTTGGCCGCTAGTCTCCGACGGAGAGTGAACGGGCAAGCGTGTTGCTCGTGGCTCCCCAGGTGTGGGGCGACTAGGTTCCTCACCGGTCCGTATCCGACAGTTCGACATCCGAGGTGACGTAGGCGTGGCTCTTCCGCCCCTTACCCCTGAACAGCGCGCAGCCGCGCTCGAAAAGGCCGCCGCGGCTCGCCGGGAGCGGGCCGAGGTCAAGAATCGACTCAAGCACTCCGGCGCCTCCCTTCACGAGGTCATCAAGCAGGGCCAGGAGAACGACGTCATCGGCAAGATGAAGGTCTCCGCCCTGCTGGAGTCCCTGCCTGGCGTGGGCAAGGTCCGCGCCAAGCAGATCATGGAGCGACTGGGCATCTCCGAGAGCCGCCGCGTGCGGGGTCTCGGTTCCAACCAGATCGCCTCCCTGGAGCGCGAGTTCGGCAGCACCGGATCCTGAGTCCCGGGCACTGCGGGATTGCTGGAATAATCGCTGCATGACTGAACGTCCGCGGCTGACCGTGCTCTCCGGCCCCTCCGGGGTCGGCAAGAGCACGGTCGTCGCCCATATGCGCAAGGAACACCCCGAGGTCTGGCTCTCGGTGTCGGCGACGACCCGCAAGCCTCGCCCCGGGGAGCAGCACGGAGTCCACTACTTCTTCGTCACCGACGAGGAGATGGACAAGCTGATCGCCAACGGCGAGCTGCTGGAGTGGGCCGAGTTCGCCGGGAACCGGTACGGCACACCCCGCGCGGCGGTGCAGGAGCACCTGGAGGCGGGGGTGCCCGTGCTCCTGGAGATCGACCTCCAGGGCGCGCGGCAGGTCCGCGAGTCCATGGCCGACGCCCAGCTGGTGTTCCTGGCTCCTCCCTCCTGGGAGGAGCTCGTGCGCAGGCTCACGGGCCGGGGCACCGAGTCCCCCGAGGTCATCGAGCGCCGGCTCGACGCCGCGAAGACCGAACTGGCGGCCGAGCCGGAGTTCGACACCACCCTGGTCAACACTTCCGTCGAGGACGTGGCCCGCGAGCTGCTAGCCTTGATGAACGTCGTGTGATCGTGAGCGACCGTGCAGCGGTCCGCTCACCGGTCGTCTCCCGACTGAATCTTTCCCATCCATCGGAAGGTAGAGCGTGTCCTCTTCCATCTCCGCGCCCGAGGGCATCATCAACCCGCCGATCGACGAGCTCCTCGAGGCCACGGACTCGAAGTACAGCCTCGTGATCTACGCGGCCAAGCGGGCCCGCCAGATCAACGCGTACTACTCGCAGCTCGGCGAGGGCCTGCTCGAGTACGTCGGTCCCCTCGTCGACACCCATGTCCACGAGAAGCCGCTCTCGATCGCCCTGCGCGAGATCAACGCGGGACTGCTGACCTCCGAGGCCGTCGAAGGCCCCGGCCAGTAATCGGTCAGTACGTCGTACCATCAGCTCGCAGCTGACTTTTCCACAGGCCCGGCAGTACACCTGCCGGGCCTGTGGTGTCTCATGGGGTGTGGTCGCACATTTCCGAGGTCCGGGGAGAGACGGTGGACAAGCCGAAGGTCGTACTGGGGGTCAGCGGCGGCATCGCCGCGTACAAGGCCTGTGAGCTGCTCCGGCGGCTGACGGAGTCGGGGCACGACGTGCGGGTCGTCCCCACCGCCTCCGCCCTGCACTTCGTCGGCGCCGCCACCTGGTCCGCCCTTTCCGGCCACCCGGTCTCCACCGAGGTCTGGGACGACGTCCACGAGGTGCCCCACGTCCGCATCGGGCAGCACGCCGACCTGGTGGTCGTCGCCCCCGCCACGGCGGACATGCTGGCCAAGGCCGCCCACGGGCTGGCCGACGACCTCCTCACCAACACCCTCCTCACCGCCCGCTGCCCGGTGGTCTTCGCCCCCGCCATGCACACCGAGATGTGGGAGCACCCGGCCACCCAGGACAACGTGGCGGCGCTGCGCGCCCGGGGCGCCGTCGTCATCGAACCGGCCGTCGGACGCCTCACCGGCGTCGACACCGGCAAGGGCCGGCTGCCCGACCCGGGGGAGATCTTCGAGGTCTGCCGCCGGGTCCTGGCCCGCGGCGCCACCGCACCCGACCTCGTGGGACGGCACGTCGTCGTCAGTGCCGGGGGCACCCGTGAGCCCCTCGACCCCGTCCGCTTCCTCGGCAACCGCTCCTCGGGCAAGCAGGGCTACGCCCTCGCCCGCACCGCCGCCGCCCGGGGCGCCCGCGTCACGCTGATCGCGGCCAACACCGCCCTCCCCGACCCCGCCGGGGTGGACGTCGTCCCCGTCGGGACCGCCGTCGAACTGCGCGAGGCCGTCCTCACCGCCGCCGTCGACGCGGACGCGGTGGTCATGGCCGCCGCGGTCGCCGACTTCCGCCCGGCGGCGTACGCGACCGGGAAGATCAAGAAGAAGGAGGACCGGGAGCCGGAGCCCATCACCCTGGTACGGAATCCGGACATCCTCGCCGAGATCTCCGGCGACCGGGCGCGGCCCGGACAGGTGATCGTGGGCTTCGCCGCCGAGACCGACGACGTGCTCGCCAACGGCCGCGCCAAGCTGAAGCGCAAGGGCTGCGATCTGCTCGTGGTGAACGAGGTGGGCGAGCGCAAGACCTTCGGCGCGGACGAGAGCGAGGCCGTGGTACTGGGCGCGGACGGCAGCGAGACCCCCGTCCCGCACGGCCCCAAGGAGACCGTGGCCGAAACCGTCTGGGACCTGGTGGCCGACCGGCTCGGATGAGTGCTTGAGTCACCCGCGGCTCCGTAAACCTTCCCCCGGGAGGGTGTGGCGCCTCTGGCGAACCTCGCCCGGCCCGGAGAGAATGCCCGTGCCGCAGGTCACAGCACTCTCGCGAGACGAGACAGGGGGGCCCGCGGTGAAGCGCGACCGATAAACTGTTCCACGGACGGCGTCGGGTGCAGCCCCCGCCGTCCGCCAATGATCAGCCAGCAGCCGCTGCAACCCCAGGGAGCGTTGTGTCCCGTCGTCTGTTCACCTCGGAGTCCGTGACCGAGGGTCACCCCGACAAGATCGCTGACCAGATCAGCGACACCATCCTCGACGCGCTGCTCCGCGAGGACCCGGCCTCCCGGGTCGCCGTCGAGACCCTGATCACCACCGGCCTGGTGCACGTGGCCGGCGAGGTCACCACCAAGACGTACGCGGACATCGCGACGCTGGTGCGCAACAAGATCCTGGAGATCGGCTACGACTCCTCCAAGAAGGGCTTCGACGGCGCCTCCTGCGGCGTATCGGTGTCGATCGGCGCGCAGTCCCCGGACATCGCGCAGGGCGTCGACGCCGCCTACGAGGCCCGCGTCGAGGGCGACGACGACGAACTGGACCGCCAGGGCGCCGGCGACCAGGGCCTGATGTTCGGCTACGCGACGGACGAGACGCCGACGCTGATGCCGCTCCCCGTCTTCCTCGCCCACCGGCTCTCCAAGCGCCTGTCCGACGTGCGCAAGAACGGGACCATCCCCTACCTGCGCCCCGACGGCAAGACCCAGGTCACCATCGAGTACGACGGCGACAAGGCCGTCCGCCTGGACACCGTGGTCGTCTCCTCGCAGCACGCGAGCGACATCGACCTCGAGTCGCTGCTCGCGCCCGACATCCGCGAGTTCGTGGTGGAGCCGGAGCTGAAGTCGCTCCTGGACGAGGGCATCAAGCTGGACACCGAGAAGTACCGGCTGCTGGTGAACCCCACCGGCCGGTTCGAGATCGGCGGCCCCATGGGCGACGCGGGCCTGACCGGCCGTAAGACTGTCTCTTATACACATCTCT
>KL568549.1:74368-75584 GCA_000715605.1 Streptomyces speibonae
CCGTAAGATCATCATCGACACCTACGGCGGCATGGCCCGCCACGGCGGCGGCGCCTTCTCCGGCAAGGACCCCTCCAAGGTGGACCGCTCGGCGGCCTACGCGATGCGCTGGGTCGCCAAGAACGTCGTCGCCGCGGGCCTCGCCGGCCGCTGCGAGGTGCAGGTGGCGTACGCGATCGGCAAGGCCGAGCCGGTCGGCCTGTTCGTGGAGACCTTCGGCACCGCCAAGGTCGACGTCGACAGGATCGAGCGGGCCATCGACGAGGTCTTCGACCTGCGCCCGGCCGCCATCATCCGCGACCTCGACCTGTTGCGGCCCATCTACGCCCAGACCGCCGCCTACGGTCACTTCGGCCGTGAGCTGCCCGACTTCACCTGGGAGCGCACCGACCGCGTCGACGCCCTGCGCAAGGCCGCCGGCCTGTAACCCCACGCCGTCCCTCCGGGGCCCGGCACCCCCTCCACGGGGGCGCCGGGCCCCGGCGCGTACCTCGGGCCCACCGCACATCCGGGCGCGGGGCCGCGCGGACGCGGGCGGGTCCCCGTCCCCGGGACGGGTCTCGGAGACGGCGCCGTTGTCGGTGGCGTTTGGTAAGAATGCAAGCGTGAGCAGCGACAACGGACCCGCGGACGGCGGCGCGGAGGGCGCCCCGCCCGAGCAGCTCGCGCTCATCCGGGAGAGCGTGCGCAAGGCCGCCGCGCCCCGGGCCAAGCCGCGCACCTGGCGGGGTGCCGCGCTCGCCAAGGAACTGCCCGTCGCCCGGGTCCTCGTCGACAAGGGCGTGCTCCACCTCGACCGCTACTTCGACTACGCCGTGCCCGAGGAGCTGGACGCCGACGCCCAGCCGGGCGTCCGGGTCCGGGTACGGTTCGGCGCCGGCCGGCACCGGGTGCGCGAGGGCCGGCGGGAGGGCGGCGGCCTGATCGACGGGTTCCTCGTCGAGCGGCTCGCCGAGTCCGACTACACGGGCCCCCTGGCGGCGCTGGCCCAGGTCGTCTCGCCCGAGCGGGTGCTCGACGAGGAACTGCTGGCGCTCGCCCGCGCCGTCGCCGACCGGTACGCGGGCAGCCTCGCCGACGTGCTCCAGCTCGCCGTGCCGCCACGCAACGCCCGCGCAGAGAAGCGGCCTTCCCCCGCCCCGCAGCCCCCGCCCCCGCCGCCCGCCCCCGGCTCCTGGGAGCGCTACGAGCAGGGCCCCGCCTTCCTGGAGGCACT
>KL568549.1:75830-77002 GCA_000715605.1 Streptomyces speibonae
GAGCAGGGCCCCGCCTTCCTGGAGGCACTGGCCGCCGGAGGCGCCCCCCGGGCCGTGTGGAACGCGCTGCCCGGACCGCAGTGGAGCGAGGAACTGGCCAGGGCCCTCGCCGCGACCCTGGCCTCCGGACGCGGCGCGCTGGCCGTCCTGCCCGACGGACGGACCGTCGCCCGCGTGGACGCCGCCCTCACCGCGCTGCTGGGGGAGGGGCGGCACGCGGTCCTCACCGCCGACGCCGGCCCCGAGAAGCGGTACGCGCAGTGGCTCGCCGTACGGCGGGGATCGGTGCGGGTCGTCATCGGGACGCGGGCGGCGATGTTCGCACCGGTGCGCGACCCCGGCCTGGTCGCCGTCTGGGACGACGGCGACGACAGCCACAGCGAGCAGCACGCCCCGCAACCGCATGCCCGCGAGGTGCTGCTGCTGCGGGCGGCACAGGACAAGTGCGGCTTCCTGCTCGGCGGTTGGAGCTGCACCGTGGAGGCCGCCCAGCTCGTCGACACCGGCTGGGCACGCCCGCTGGTCGCGGGCAGGGAGCGGGTACGGGCGGCCGCGCCGCTGGTGCGCACCGTGGGCGACCTGGACCTCGCGCGCGACGAGGCGGCCCGCGCGGCGCGGCTGCCGACACTCGCCTGGCAGGCCGCCAGGGAGGGACTGCGGCACGGGCCGGTCCTGGTCCAGGTGCCCCGGCGCGGATACGTGCCACGGATGGCGTGCGCCACCTGCCGCGCCCCGGCACGCTGCCGGCACTGCGCCGGGCCGCTGGAGGCCCGGGGATCCGACGACCTGCGGTGCGGCTGGTGCGGGCGCGAGGAGAGCGGCTGGCACTGTCCCGACTGCGGCGGCTTCCGGCTGCGGGCCCAGGTGGTGGGGGCGCGCCGCACCGCCGAGGAGCTGGGCCGGGCCTTTCCGGCCGTTCCGGTGCGGACCTCGGGCCGCGAGCACGTGCTGGACACGGTGCCGGGGACACCCGCGCTGGTGGTCAGCACGCCGGGCGCGGAGCCGGTGGCCGAGGGCGGGTACGCCGCGGCGCTGCTGCTGGACGGGTGGGCGATGCTGAGCCGGCCCGACCTGCGGTCCGGGGAGGACGCGCTGCGCCGCTGGATCGGTGCCGCGGCGCTGGTCCGCTCCCAGACGGCGGGGGGCACGGGGGTGGTGCTGTCTCTTATACA
>KL568549.1:77217-80378 GCA_000715605.1 Streptomyces speibonae
GGCACGCCGTGCGGGAACTGGCCGAGCGCGGGGAGCTGGGCTTCCCGCCGGTGTCGCGGATGGCGGCGGTGTCCGGGCCCGGGGACGCGGTGACGGAGTTCCTCCGCGCGGTGGAGCTGCCGGCACGCGCGGAGATCCTGGGCCCCGTACTCCTGCCGGTCACCCCGGCGGGCCGCCCCCGACGCCCGGGCGCACCCCCGCCCGGTGAACACTGGGACCGAGCCCTGATCCGCGTCCCCCCGGGCCACGGCGCCCCCCTGGCCGCCGCCCTGAAGGCAGCACAGGCAACCCGCATGGCCCGCGGCGGCAGCACGCCGGTGTGGGTCCGAATCGATCCCCTGGACATCGGCTGACCAGCCCCCACGCCCCAGGAGGGCAGGGACGGGCCGTCGGGTGGGCCCCGTGCGGCAAACCGCGCGACACCTGGCCGCACCCCCACCCAGGGAGCACTGGGACCGGGCGCCGGCCCAGGCCCCTGGGCCACGGCGCTGGGAACCCGCGGCGGATGTGCCGCGCCCTCCCGGGGTGGTGGGCCCGGGAGGGCGGGGGTGGGTTGGAGGGTGGCTTCGTGCGGGGGGTTCTGTTCTGCGTGGCAGACCGCCCGCGCCGCCAGGCGTGTCCCGGCCCGCGGCGCTGGGTGGCGCAGGGGGCCCGCGTGGGCGGCTTGCCTAGGTGGGTGCGGTTGACCCGCTGGTGCACCGCGGGACGCGCCGCGCCCTCCCGGATCGGTGCGCCCGGGAGGGCGAGACGGGGCGGCGGGTCGGCCCTGTCGAAGCTCAGCGCTGTACAGCGGGTCGCCCGCGAGGCCCCGGCACACCTCCGCCGGGGAACGCTCACGTACATCCTCACTGTCAGGCGTGGATCCGGGTTCCCGGGCACCGCGCCGCCCTGGCCGGGAACCCGGACTCGCAGGGGCGGTAGCTCGCCTGGGTAGGCCGGCTGGCGCGCCCGCGGGGCACGCGACGCCCGTGCCGTGCCCTCGTGTGGCGGTGGGCCCGGGAGGGCCGGGGCGGCGGGTTGGTTTCGTTCGAGGGCTCAGCCCTTGTGGGAGTGGGCCCCCGTGCGGCTCGGCCCTGGCGGTGGTCAGCCGTTGCGCGGGGCGGGGAAGACCGTGGGGCGGGGGTCGTCGCGCAGGGAGGGGCTGCCGGCCGTGGGCTGGGTCGGCATGGAGCGGGCGGCGGGGACGGTCGGCACCGTGGAGACACCGGCGCTCACATTGACCGTGCGGGTGCCCGAGGACTCCGGGGCGCGCTCCGTTTCGGCGGTGGGGGTCGCGGGCGTCGTCTGGGCCGCCGCGCGGCGGGAACCGTAGCGGCGGTGCACCGCCTGCTTGGTGACTCCGAGCGCTGAGCCCACCGCGTCCCACGAGAAGCCCAGCGAGCGGTCGAAGTCCACCGCGGCCGTGACCAGGGTCTCGACACTGTCCCGCAGCTCCTGTGCGAGACGGACCGTCGGGGCGGGGGCGCGTCCGTAGACGACGAAGCCCGTGGAGGGGCCGGAGCGGCGCGGGCGGTAGACGTTGCCCAGCTGGGCGGTGAGCGTGCGCAGTGCGTCCACCTGCCGGCGGACCCGCTCGATGTCGCGCACCAGCAAGTGCAGGCTGGCCCGAGCCTGGGCGTCGTGGGTTGCGTGGTCGGCCATGAACAAGCCTCTCGAACCGGCGTTGAAAGGAATGAGCCCGTTGCGGGGCCCGTGGTCAACTCTTTCTTGACCAACGCGCAGGCGCTCCACGGGTCACGGGGTGGGGGCGCGGCGGCATATGCGTACGCCCCCGCGCCGCCGGCGGCCGTCCCCGCGTGGGGGTGCCGGCCGGGCCCATAGACTGGTGCGCTGTCCCTGGACGCCCCCGCCCGAGAGGCCCTACGCACCCCATGAAGCTCGTCTTCGCCGGCACCCCCGAGGTCGCCGTTCCCTCCCTGGACGCTCTTCTCGCCTCCGGGCGGCACGAGGTGGCGGCCGTCGTCACCCGGCCCGACGCGCCCGCCGGACGCGGACGCAGGCTGGTCGCGTCACCCGTCGCCGAGCGCGCGGAGGAGGCCGGGATCGAGGTGCTGAAGCCGGTCAGGCCCAAGGACCCCGGGTTCCTCGAGCGGCTCGAGCAGATCGCGCCGGACTGCTGCCCGGTCGTCGCCTACGGCGCCCTGCTGCCCCGCGCCGCCCTGGACATCCCCGCCCGCGGCTGGGTCAACCTGCACTTCTCGCTGCTCCCCGCCTGGCGCGGCGCCGCACCCGTGCAGCACGCCATCATGGCCGGCGACGAGATCACGGGCGCCTCCACCTTCCTCATCGAGGAGGGCCTCGACTCCGGGCCCGTCTACGGCACCGTCACCGAGGAGATCCGCCCCACCGACACCAGCGGCGACCTGCTCACCCGGCTCGCCTTCGCCGGCGCCGGCCTGCTCGCCGCGACCATGGACGGCATCGAGGACGGCACCCTCAAGCCCGTGCCGCAGCCCGCCGAGGGCGTCAGCCTCGCCCCCAAGGTCACCGTCGAGGACGCCCGCGTCGACTGGAACACCCCGGCGCTGCGCGTCGACCGGGTGGTGCGCGGCTGCACGCCCGCGCCCGGCGCCTGGACCACCTTCCGGGGCGAGCGGCTGAAGATCGTCCAGGCCGCCCCCGTACCGGACGTCACCGAGCTGGCGCCCGGGCAGCTCTCCGTCGGCAAGAACCACGTGCACGTGGGCACCGCCTCGTACGCCGTGGAACTGCTGTGGGTACAGGCCCAGGGCAAGAAGCCGATGCGGGCGGCGGACTGGGCGCGCGGGGCGCGGATCACCGCGGGGGAGACCCTCGGCGGCTGAGACCCCGGCGACGGCCACGACGTAGGCTGGACCGCGCACTTCACCCCACCTCCGGAGCACCTTTTTTCGTGAGCGACCAGCCCCGTCGGCCGCGCAGGCCCGCCAAGCCCTACCGCCGGCCCAAGAAGGACCCCGTCCGCGTCCTCGCCTTCGAGGCCCTGCGGGCCGTGGACGAGCGGGACGCCTACGCCAACCTCGTCCTGCCCCCGCTGCTGCGCAAGGCGCGCGAGAAGGGCGACTTCGACGCCAGGGACGCCGCCCTCGCCACCGAGCTGGTGTACGGCACGCTGCGCCGGCAGGGGACGTACGACGCGGTCATCGCGGCCTGCGTCGACCGGCCGCTGCGCGACGTCGACC
>KL568549.1:80567-82121 GCA_000715605.1 Streptomyces speibonae
ACCGGCCGCTGCGCGACGTCGACCCGCCGGTGCTGGACGTGCTCGGCCTGGGCGCGCACCAGCTGCTCGGCACCCGGATCCCGACCCACGCCGCGGTCTCCGCCACCGTGGAACTGGCCCGGGTGGTGCTCGGCGACGGGCGGGCGAAGTTCGTCAACGCGGTGCTGCGCAGGATCGCGCAGGACGATCTCGACGGCTGGCTGGAACGGGTCGCGCCGCCCTACGACGAGGACCCCGAGGACCACCTCGCCGTCGTCCACTCGCACCCCCGGTGGGTCGTCTCCGCGCTGTGGGACTCCCTGGGCGGCGACCGCGCCGGCATCGAGGAACTGCTGCGGGCGGACAACGAACGGCCCGAGGTGACGCTCGTGGCCCGCCCCGGCCGCGCCACCACGGCCGAACTGCTCGGTGAGGGGGCCGCCGTGCCCGGCCGCTGGTCGCCCCACGCGGTACGCCTGACCGAGGGCGGGGAGCCGGGCGCCGTCCCGGCCGTGGCGGAGGGCCGGGCCGGTGTCCAGGACGAGGGCAGCCAGCTGGTCGCCCTCGCGCTCGCCGCCGCTCCCGTCGAGGGCCGCGACCGGCTGTGGCTGGACGGCTGCGCCGGGCCGGGCGGCAAGGCGGCACTGCTCGGGGCGCTCGCCGCCGAGCGGGGCGCCGCGCTGCTGGCCTCCGAGAAGCAGCCGCACCGGGCCGGCCTGGTGGCGAAGGCGCTCGCCGGGAACCCCGGGCCGTACCAGGTCGTCGCCGCCGACGGGACACGCCCCCCGTGGCGCCCCGGCACCTTCGACCGGGTGCTGGTCGACGTGCCGTGCACCGGCCTCGGCGCCCTGCGCCGCCGGCCCGAGGCACGCTGGCGGCGCCGCCCGGAGGACCTGGACGGCTTCGCGCCCCTGCAGCGGGGGCTGCTGCGCACCGCCCTGGAGTCCGTGCGGGTCGGCGGCGTCGTCGGCTACGCCACCTGCTCGCCGCACCTCGCGGAGACCCGTGCGGTGGTCGCCGACCTCCTCAAGCAGTTCCCGGACGCCGACCTGATCGACGCCAGGTCCCTGCTGCCCGGCGTACCGCACCTGGGCGAGGGCCCCGACGTCCAGCTCTGGCCCCACCTGCACGGCACCGACGCGATGTACCTGGCCCTCCTGCGCCGCACCGGCTGACGTACGCGGACATCGGGCGCGCAGCGCTGTCTGCCTGGTGGACCGGTGCGGGAATCCCCCGCGGAACATGGCAGGCTTGGTCCATGGCCCCGCAGATCAGCCCCAGCATCCTGTCCGCCGACTTCGCACGCCTCGCGGACGAGGCGAAGGCGGTCGACGGAGCCGACTGGCTCCACGTCGACGTCATGGACAACCACTTCGTCCCGAACCTCACGCTCGGCGTGCCGGTCGTGGAGTCGCTGGCCCGTGCGACGGACACCCCGCTGGACTGCCACCTCATGATCGAGGCCCCCGACCGGTGGGCCCCCCAGTACGTGGAGGCCGGGGCCGGCTCCGTCACCTTCCACGTCGAGGCCGCCACCGCGCCCGTACGGCTCGCCCGGGAGATCCGGGCCAAGGG
>KL568549.1:82310-87222 GCA_000715605.1 Streptomyces speibonae
GCCCGGGAGATCCGGGCCAAGGGCGCCCGCGCCTCCATGGCGCTGCGGCCGGCCACGCCCGTCGAGCCGTACGAGGATCTGCTCCCCGAGCTGGACATGCTGCTGATCATGACGGTTGAACCCGGCTTCGGCGGGCAGGCGTTCCTCGACATCATGCTGCCGAAGATCCGCCGCACCCGTGAGCTGATCCGCAAGCACGGTCTCGAGCTCTGGCTCCAGGTCGACGGCGGTGTCTCGGCGTCCACCATCGAGCGGTGCGCGGACGCCGGCGCCGACGTCTTCGTCGCGGGCTCCGCCGTGTACGGGGCATCCGACCCGGCCGAGGCGGTCCGTGCGCTGCGCGATCGGGCTCAGGCCGCGACGGCCAAGGCATCGTGGGCATGCGACCACTGAGCGTCAGGAACATGAACGGCGCCCGCGAGGGCTGATCGACCGCGCCGGATCTGCAAGGATGAACGGCGAATCCAGAGTGTGAACAGCAGTGAGGAGATCGCCGTGTCGGGTATGTCGGCGGGCCGGTCAGCCACGCGGATGGGACCCGCTGAGCTGGTGCAGGCGGCGGCCATGGCCCGCCGCTTCTACCTCGAGGGCAAGTCCAAGATCCAGATCGCCGAGGAGTTCGGCGTCAGCCGCTTCAAGGTGGCCCGGGTCCTGGAGACCGCCCTCGAACGGGATCTCGTACGGATCGAGATCCGTGTGCCGGCCGAACTGGACGCCGAGCGCTCCGACGCGCTCCGCGCCCGCTACGGCCTCAGGCACGCCGTCGTGGTCGAGTCCCCGGCCGAGGCCGAGGAGACACCCGACCCCGAGAACCTGGGAGAAGTGGCCGCCGACCTGCTCGGCGAGCTGGTCAACGAAGGGGATGTGCTGGGCCTGGCCTGGGGCCGCTCCACCATCCACATGGCGGCGGCCCTGGACCGGCTGCCGCCCTGCACCGTCGTGCAGCTGACGGGCGTGTACGACGCCGGGACCGCCGAGCGCGGCTCCGTCGAGGCCGTACGCCGCGCCGCGCAGGTGTCGGGCGGCGACGCCCACCCCATCTACGCGCCGATGCTGCTGCCCGACGCGGCCACCGCGGAGGCGCTGCGCCACCAGACCGGGATCGCGCGGGCCTTCGAGTACTTCGACAAGGTCACCGTCGCGTGTGTCTCCATCGGGTCCTGGGAGCCGGGCATCTCGACGGTGCACGACATGCTCAGCGACGAGGAGCGGGCGCACTACGCCTCCCTCGGCGTCGCCGCGGAGATGTCCGCGCATCTCTTCGACGCCCAGGGGCGCCGGGTCGGCCGGGACCTCGGAGAGCGGTGCATCACCGTCAAGACGGACCAGCTCCGCCGCGTCCCCGAGGTCGTCGCGATCGCCGGCGGACAGCGCAAGGGGCCCGCGATCGACGCCGTACTGCGTTCCGGGCTCGTCACCAGCCTGGTGACGGACACCTCCGCCGCCGACTACCTGATGACGGTGGGACCGACCCCGCGGTCCGCCCTCAACCGCGCGGACCCCGACGGCGCCTGAACGCGACACGGGGCGGGGCGTGTTCCGGTACCGGTACCACGGTGCCCGCACACGCCACCCCCGTTTTCGCGGCGGCTTCTGGAGGCGGCTTCCGGGGCGGGTCCTGGAGGAAGCTCCGAGCTGTGCTCCGACCTGCTTGGACGATGCTCCCGGGGCCGGCGTACCGGTCGGCATGGGACAATGAAGTACGTGCTCTTCCCCCTGGCTGACCTGTCCGGGGGCCACCTCTGATCGACTGGGATGTGCAGCACGTGCGTTTCCTCAACGACATCCAGCCCCCGTACGACCTGACGTACGACGACGTCTTCATGGTGCCGAGCCGCTCCGCGGTCGGCTCGCGGCAGGGTGTGGACCTCAGCTCCCCGGACGGCACGGGCACCACCATCCCGCTCGTCGTCGCCAACATGACCGCCATCGCCGGCCGCCGCATGGCCGAGACGGTCGCCCGGCGCGGCGGACTGGTCGTCATACCGCAGGACATCCCGATCGAGGTCGTCGCCGAGGTCGTCGCCTGGGTGAAGTCCCGCCACCTGGTGCTGGACACCCCGATCGTGCTGGCCCCCCACCAGACCGTCGCCGACGCGCTGTCCCTGCTGCCCAAGCGGGCGCACAACGCGGGCGTGGTCGTCGACGAGGAGCGCCGTCCGGTCGGCGTGGTCACCGACGCCGACCTGACCGGCGTGGACCGCTTCACCCAGCTCGACGAGGTCATGTCCAAGGACCTGCTCCTCCTGGACGCCGGCATGGACCCGCGGGAGGCCTTCAACACCCTCGACGGCGCCAACCGCCGCTACGCGCCCGCCGTGGACGCCGAGGGCCGCCTGGCCGGCATCCTGACCCGCAAGGGCGCCCTGCGCGCCACCCTGTACACGCCCGCCACCGACGACCGGGGCCGGCTGCGCATCGCCGCCGCCGTCGGCATCAACGGTGACGTGGCGGGCAAGGCGAAGCAGCTCCTCGAGGCGGGCGTGGACACGCTCGTCATCGACACCGCGCACGGCCACCAGGAGTCCATGATCGGCGCGGTCCGGCTGGTGCGCGGCCTCGACCCGCAGGTCCCGGTCGTCGCCGGCAACATCGTCTCCGCCGAGGGCGTCCGCGACCTCATCGAGGCCGGCGCGGACATCGTCAAGGTCGGTGTCGGTCCCGGGGCCATGTGCACCACCCGCATGATGACCGGCGTCGGCCGGCCCCAGTTCTCCGCCGTCCTGGAGTGCGCCGCCGAGGCGAGGAAGTACGGCAAGCACGTCTGGGCCGACGGCGGCGTCCGCCACCCGCGCGACGTCGCGATGGCGCTCGCGGCCGGCGCGTCCAACGTGATGATCGGCTCCTGGTTCGCCGGGACCTACGAGTCCCCGGGCGACCTCCAGCACGACGCCGACGGCCGCCCCTACAAGGAGTCCTTCGGCATGGCCTCCGCGCGCGCCGTGCGCAACCGCACCTCCGAGGAGTCGGCCTACGACCGGGCCCGCAAGGCGCTCTTCGAGGAGGGCATCTCGACCTCCCGGATGTTCCTCGACCCGGAGCGCCCGGGCGTGGAGGACCTGATCGACTCGATCATCGCGGGCGTCCGTTCCTCCTGCACCTACGCCGGTGCCGGCACGCTCGAGGAGTTCGCCGAGAAGGCCGTCGTGGGCATCCAGAGCGCCGCCGGATACGCCGAGGGCAAGCCCCTCCACGCCAGCTGGAACTGACCGTCCCGCCCTCCGGCCGGTCCCTTCGGCGGGATCGGCCGGAGGGCGGGATGCAACGGACGAAAGCCTCGGCGCAACGAAGGCCCGCGCCTTGACGAGCAACGCAATGATCTTGCGGCAGTGCGCAAGGTTGCTGCATTTCAGGAGCAACGAAGAACCTCGTAGGGTTACGCGCTGTACGTGGTGCGGCGGGGACCCCGCTCGACGGGTCCCGGCTGTCGCGGGACGCCGTCGGTCCCTGCCGCGGAACACCGGCAGCGACGAAGGAGTCAGCGCGTGCTCGATCAAGGCGCACCCCCGCACAAGAGCAGTCCCGCCGCCCCGCGGTCCCCGGGGGCCGGCGCGCGCCTCATGCGCCGCAAGCCCGTGGAACACCTGGTTGCCGAGGGTGGGCAGGGCGACGGCGGCTCGCTGCGCCGCTCCCTCGGGCTGTGGCAGCTGACCATGATCAGCATCGGTGCCACCCTCGGCACCGGCATCTTCGTCGTCCTCGGCGAGGCCGTCCCCAAGGCCGGTCCCGCCGTCACGCTCTCCTTCGTCATAGCCGGTCTGACGGCCCTCTTCTCCGCCCTCTCCTACGCCGAGCTGGCGGGCACCATCCCGGTCTCCGGCTCCTCCTACTCGTATGCGTACGCAACGATGGGCGAACTGGTCGCCTGGGTCTGCGGCTGGTGCCTGATGCTGGAGTACGGCGTGTCGGTCGCCGCCGTCGCCGTCGGCTGGGGCGAGTACCTCAACGAACTGCTCGACGGCACCATCGGCGTCACCATCCCCGCCGCGCTGTCCGCCCCGCCCGGCGACGGCGGCGTCTTCAACCTGCCCGCGCTGATCGTCGTCCTGCTCGCCATGGCCTTCCTGATGGGCGGCGCCCGCGAGTCCGCCCGCGCCAACACGATCATGGTCGCGGTGAAGATCGGCGCCCTCGTGCTGTTCTGCGCCGTCGGCGTCCAGGGGTTCCGCTCCGGCAACTACGACCACTTCATGCCGCTCGGCATGGCCGGCGTCAGCGCCGCGGGAGCGACGCTGTTCTTCTCGTACATCGGCTTCGACGCCGCCTCCACCGCCGGTGAGGAGGCGAAGAACGCCCAGCGCGACCTGCCCCGCGCCATCCTGCTCTCGCTCGCCGTCATCACCGCGCTGTACGTCCTGGTCGCCGCCGTCGCCGTGGGCGCCAAGCCCTGGCAGCAGTTCACCGACTCCGAGGCCACGCTCGCCCGGATCATGAGTGACGTCACCGGCCAGAGCTTCTGGGGCACCCTGCTCGCGTTCTGCGCGGTCATCGCCATCGCGAGCGTCGTCCTGACCGTGCTCTACGGCCAGACCCGCATCCTGTTCGCCATGTCCCGGGACGGGCTCGTGCCCAAGGCGTTCGGCAAGGTCAGCCCCAGGACCGGCACGCCGCGCACCAACACCCTGATCGTCTCCCTCTTCTGCGGCGTGCTCGCCGCGGCCATTCCGCTCGGCCAGCTCGCCGACGCCACCAGCATCGGCACGCTGTTCGCCTTCGCGCTGGTCAACGTGGCCGTCGTGGTGCTGCGCCGGACCCGCCCCGACATGCCCCGCACCTTCCGGGTGCCGTTGGCCCCGGTGCTGCCCGCCATCGGCTTCGCCTTCTGCCTGTGGATGATGGGCAGCCTGTCCACCGTCACCTGGGTGGTCTTCGGTGTCTGGATGGCCGTCGGGCTCGTGTTCTACTTCCTGTA
>KL568549.1:87479-89387 GCA_000715605.1 Streptomyces speibonae
CTCTGAAGCGAAGTGAACCACCCGCCGTGCTGAACGATCTCGACGAACGCATCGTGCACGCCCTCGCCGAGGACGCCCGCCGCTCCTACGCGGACATCGGCCACCTCGTCGGCCTGTCCGCGCCCGCCGTGAAGCGGCGCGTGGACCGGCTGCGCGCCACCGGGGCGATCACCGGGTTCACCGTGCGGGTGGACCCCGCCGCCCTCGGCTGGGAGACGGAGGGGTTCGTCGAGATCTACTGCCGCAGCAACACGTCCCCCGAGACCATCCAGCGGGGTCTTGAGCGCTACCAGGAGGTGGTCTCCGCCTCCACCGTCACCGGTGACGCGGACGCGGTCGCCCAGGTCTTCGCCTCGGACATGCGTCACTTCGAACGGGTGCTGGAGCGCATCGCGGGCGAGCCGTTCGTCGAGCGGACCAAGTCGGTGCTGGTGCTGTCGCCGCTGCTGCGACGGTTCTCGTCGGGGTCGCCGACGTAGGCCGTGCGGTGGGGGTGTGGGGTGTGGGGTGTGGGGGTGGAAAAACCCGGCGGGTGGTGGGGGGCGCTGTTTAGTATGGGTGTTATGACCTGGCGACATTGATCCACGAGTCGTGCCTCTCGAGGGCCGCCTCGGATGCCGTACGTCCTCCGCGTCCGGTGTCCGATCCGCCCTTTCGGGAAGGCCTCATGACTCTCACGCCCACGCGTGCGTCCGCCGTCAGCGTGCGACGGCTGACGACCACGCTGTACGGCTACTCGTTTCTCGAAGAATTCGTTCTGCTGTACCCGGTGTACGCGCTGCTGTTCAGCGACACCGGGCTGTCGGTCTGGCAGATCTCGTCGCTGTTCGCCCTGTGGTCGGTCACCGGCGTGCTGCTGGAGATCCCCTCCGGGGTCTGGGCCGACACGGTCTCGCGCCGGCTGCTGCTGTGGCTCGGCCCGCTGCTGACCGCGGCCGGCTTCACTCTGTGGGTGCTGCTGCCGTCGTACGGCGCCTTCGCCCTCGGTTTCGTGCTGTGGGGAGCCGGCGGTGCGCTCGGCTCCGGTGCGCTGGAGGCGCTGGTCTACGACGAGCTGGAACGGCTCGGCGCGGAGGATGACTACGCCCGGATCATGGGGCGGGCGCGGGCGGCCGGTCTCGTTGCCGTGATGGCGGCGATGGGGCTTGCCGGGTCCGTGCTCGCCTGGGGCGGTCACGCGGCGGTCGGTGCGGCGAGTGTGCTGGTGTGTCTGCTGACAGCTGCCACGGCCCTGCGGTTTCCGGAGCACCGGACGGCGGGGGAGGGGCACGGGTCCTGGACCGGGACCCTGCGCGCCGGACTCGCGGAGGTGCGCGCCGACCGGTCGGTGCGGGGGGCGTTGCTGCTGGTTCCGGCCGTGACCGCGGTGTGGGGTGCGCTTGATGAGTACACGCCGTTGCTGGTCCGCGACACCGGGGTCGCGGACGGGACGGTGCCGTATCTGCTGCTGCTGATCTGGGCCGGGGCCACGGTGGGGAGCCTGCTGGCCGGTGAGGGTGAGCGGCTGGGGAGCCGAGGGCTTGCCGTGCTGCTGGCCGGTGCCGGGCTGGCGCTGGTGCTGGGGGCGGCCGACGGGACGCCGTGGGGGCTGGTGCTCGTGGCTCTCGCGTTCGGCGGGTTCCAGGCGGCGACCGTGCTGGCCGACGCGCGGCTGCAGCGGCGCGTCGAGGACTCGGGGCGGGCCACGCTGACCTCGGTCGCGGGGCTGGGAACGGAGCTGGCGACGGTCGGTGCGTTCGGTGTGTACGCGCTGATCGCGTCGGGTCATGCGCACAGTACGGCCTTCGCGGTGCTGGCGGTGCCGTACCTGGTGACGGCGGCGGCGGTGGTGCTGGCGGGGTCGCGGTCGTGACGCGGCTGCGGGCCGGTGGCCGTATGCCTGCGGCGCAGCTGTCCCTTGGGTGGGGG
>KL568550.1:0-2043 GCA_000715605.1 Streptomyces speibonae
AGTGGGGGAGGGTGGGCGCGACGGCACCCCGTGAGCGCCGGGCTGCGCAGACACCCCCGGCCCGCACCAGCGCCGGGTGCCTTGTCAGTTGCCGGCGCTGACGCAGTCACCCCGCGCTGACGCAGTCACCCCGTGCCGGAATCCTCCCGCTCGTCCGGCAGGACGTCCGGTGGTGGTGGTGCCGTGGGGCGGAGTTTGAGCCACAGCAGGAACAGCAGCCCCAGCACCAACATCCCCAACCCCGTCCAGAGGTTGATGTTGACCCCCTCCGCCTTGTCGATGTCCGCGTCGGACGCCGCGAACCCCGCGATCGTCACGATGACGCCGTACACGACGAACAGCCCGCCGATGATCCGCCGGATGTCGAACAACCGGGCAGCCGTCGCGGACTTCGTCTCCAGCTCGGTGATCTCCCGCTGAAGATCACGCTCGGTGAAGTGATCGGACATGGTCTCTCAATCCTCCCGCGTTCAGAACGAGAACGGGATGTAGCAGGCGGCCGCCAGGATCACCGCACCCCAGCCGAGCAGCGCCGGCTTGCGGTACCACGCGTCGTCGCCCTCCGCGGGCGGCTCCGCCATGCCGGGGGAGCGCGTGCCGTAGACCAGGCCCTGGAGCTCGTCGGCCGGCTTCGGCGCGGTGAACAGCGACACCGCGACCATCACGACCGCGCCCGCGACGAAGCCCGCGATCGCGGAGACGAAGTTGGCGCCCTGGTCGGTGGGGATGTCGATGACGCCCTGCTTGTAGATGACGAAGTAGTTGATCATCGCGGCGGTGGTGCCGGCGATCAGGCCCCAGAAGCCCGACTTCATGGACGCCCGCTTCCAGAACATGCCGATGATGAAGACCACGAACATCGGCACGTTGAAGAAGGAGAACAGCGTCTGGAGGTAGGCCATGATGTTGGAGAAGGAGCTGGCCAGGAACGCCGTGCCGATGGAGGCGAGGACGCCGATCGCGGTGATCAGGCGGCCGAAGCGGACGTAGTAGGTGTCCTCGCGGTCCTTGACCACGTACTTCTGCCAGATGTCCGCGGTGAAGACGGTGTTGAAGGACGAGACGTTGGCCGCCATGCCCGCCATGAACGCCGCCAGCAGACCGGTCACCGCGATGCCGAGCACGCCGTTGGGCAGGAGCTGCTGCATCAGGTACGGGATGGCGTCGTTGTACTGCAGGTCGGAGTCGCCGGTGCCGATCTGCGGGACCAGCACCGCGGCCACCAGGCCCGGGATCATCACCAGGAACACGATGAAGATCTTCGGGAACGCGGCGATGAGCGGGGTGCGCCGGGCCGCCGAGAGGTTCTTCGCGGACAGGGCGCGCTGCACCTCGGCGAAGTTGGTCGTCCAGTAGCCGAAGGACAGCACGAAGCCGAGGCCGAGGACGATGGTCAGCCAGTTGGCGCCGAGCGGGTTGTCGCTGCCGATGCCCGTGCCGCCCCAGGAGGTCATGAAGTTGGCGCCGCGTGACTCGCTCAGGGAGTCGGACAGGCCGTCCCAGCCGCCGACGCTCCTCAGGCCGAGCACGGTGATGGGGATCAGCGCGGCCAGGATGACGAAGAACTGCAGGACCTCGTTGTAGATCGCCGAGGACAGGCCGCCCAGGGTGATGTAGGCCAGGACGAAGAAGCCGGCGACGACGATGGCCACCCACTGCGGCCAGCCCAGGAGGGCCTCGACGACGATCGCCAGGGCGTAGAGGTTCACGCCGGCGATGAGGATCGCGGCCGCCGCGAAGAGGACCGAGCTGAGCAGGTGGGCCGACTTGTCGAAGCGCAGCAGCAGGAACTCGGGGACCGATCGGACCTTGCTGCCGTAGTAGAACGGCATCATCACCAGGCCCAGGAAGACCATGGCGGGGATGGCGCCGACCCAGTACCAGTGGGTCGTGTAGACGCCGTACTGGGCGCTGTTCGCCGCCATGCCGAGGATCTCGGTGGCGCCGAGGTTGGCCGCGATGAAGGCGAGGCCGGTGACCCAGGCGGGCAGCGAGCGGCCGGAGAGGAAGAAGTCGAGGCTGGTCTTGACCGAGCGGCGGGGG
>KL568550.1:2252-6999 GCA_000715605.1 Streptomyces speibonae
AAGCCGATGCCCAGCACGACCACGAAGTAGATCCCGAGGATCGAGTAGTCCAGCCAGTTGGTGGGGAGTCGAAGCTCCGCGGCTAGATATGTGGGGGTTTGCATACACACTCGCTTCGTTCGCGAACTGATCCGGTGCGGAACCTACGCCTCCGTGTTAAAAAACTGAACACTTCCTATCACGTTCTTTGTTTGATTGTGATGAGACCGGTTCGCTGATGGGTTGTGATGTGTTATGTTCGATTGTGTTGGGTGGTTGGCGGAAGGTGCAGAGGAGTGCGGCAGTGAAGAAGACCTCGACCCGGCTGGCCGACGGTCGCGAACTCATTTACTACGACCTCGCCGACGACACCGTCCGCGACGCCGTCGACCGCCGCCCGCTGGACGCCACGGTCACCACGTCCGAGATCCGCCGTGACGTCCTGCTGGGCGACTCCGTCGCCATCGCCTCCCACCGCCAGGGGCGCACCTACCACCCGCCGGCCGACCAGTGCCCGCTGTGCCCCTCGGAGGGGGAACGGCTCAGCGAGATCCCTGACACGTCGTACGACGTGGTGGTCTTCGAGAACCGCTTTCCCTCGCTGGCCGGCGACTCGGGGCGGTGCGAGGTCGTCTGCTTCACCTCCGACCACCACGCGTCCTTCGCCGATCTGAGCGAGCGACAGGCGCGACTGGTGCTGGAGGCCTGGACCGACCGGACGTCCGAGCTGTCGCATCTGCCCTCCGTCAAACAGGTGTTCTGCTTCGAGAACCGGGGGGCCGAGATCGGCGTCACCCTCCAGCACCCGCACGGGCAGATCTACGCCTACCCCTTCACCACCCCCCGCACCGCCCTGATGCTGCGCCAAGTGGCCGCGCACAAGCAGGCGACTGGCGGGGAGAACCTGTTCGACGCCGTGGTGGAGCGGGAGACGGCCGGCGAGCGGATCGTCCTGGAGGGTGAACACTGGGTGGCCTTCGTGCCGTACGCGGCGCACTGGCCCTACGAGGTGCACCTCTACCCCCGGCGCCGGGTGCCCGACCTGCTCGGTCTCGACGAGGCGGCGCGCGCGGAGTTCCCCGGGATGTACCTGGAGCTGCTGAAGCGCTTCGACCGGATCTTCGGCGAGGGCGAGCCCCCCACGCCGTACATCGCCGCCTGGCACCAGGCGCCGTTCGGCGCGCTGGAGGAGTTCGACGGCGTCACGCGTGACGACTTCGCGCTCCATCTGGAGCTTTTCACCATCCGCCGCACGTCCGGCAAGCTGAAGTTCCTCGCGGGCTCCGAGTCCGGCATGAACGTCTTCATCAACGACGTGCCGCCGGAGCGCGCGGCCGAGCGACTGCGGGAGGTAGCGAGTTCATGAGCGGGAAATACCTGGTCACCGGGGGTGCGGGGTATGTCGGCAGCGTCGTCGCCCAGCATCTGGTCGAAGCCGGTCACGAGGTCGTGGTGCTCGACAACCTCTCCACCGGGTTCCGCGAGGGCGTTCCCGCGGGCGCGTCGTTCGTCGAGGGCGACGTCCGCGATGCCGCCAAATGGCTGGACTCCACCTTCGACGGGGTGCTCCACTTCGCCGCCTCCTCCCAGGTCGGCGAGTCGGTGGTGAAGCCGGAGAAGTACTGGGACAACAACGTCGGCGGCAGCATGGCCCTGCTCGGCGCGATGCGCGAGGCGGGCGTGCGCCGGCTGGTGTTCTCCTCCACGGCGGCGACGTACGGCGAACCCGAGCAGGTGCCGATCCCCGAATCCGCCCCGGCCGCCCCCACCAGCCCCTACGGCGCCTCCAAGCTGGCCGTCGACCACATGATCACCGGCGAGGCGAAGGCCCACGGACTGGGTGCCGTCTCCCTGCGCTACTTCAACGTGGCCGGCGCCTACGGCCGCTACGGCGAGCGCCACGACCCCGAGTCGCACCTCATCCCGCTCGTCCTCCAGGTCGCCCTGGGCCGGCGCGAGTCGGTCTCCGTGTACGGCGACGACTACCCGACGCCCGACGGCACCTGTGTGCGCGACTACATCCACGTCGCGGACCTGGCCGAGGCCCATCTGCTGGCGCTGCGGGCCGCCGTGCCCGGCGAGCACCTGATCTGCAACCTCGGCAACGGCAACGGCTTCTCGGTCCGCGAGGTCGTCGAGACCGTGCGCCGGGTCACCGGGCACCCGGTCCCCGAGGTGGTGGCCCCGCGCCGGGGCGGTGACCCGGCGGTCCTGGTGGCGTCCGCCGCCACGGCACGGGAGCGGCTCGGCTGGAACCCGACGCGCACCGACCTCGACGGGATCGTCGCGGACGCCTGGACGTTCGCGCAGCAGCAGGCCGACTAGAACGCAACGAAGGGGCAAGGGGCAGGGCATGAGCGAGACCAGCGGGTCCGTCGCCGAGCGGTTCGAGCAGTTGTACGGGTCCGCGCCGGAGGGGGTGTGGGCGGCGCCGGGCCGGGTCAACCTGATCGGCGAGCACACCGACTACAACGACGGCTTCGTCATGCCGTTCGCCCTGCCGCACACCGCCGTCGCCGCGGTGTCCCGGCGGGACGACGGCGTCCTGCGCCTGCACTCCGCCGATGTGCCGGGGCCGGTCGCCGAACTGACGGTGGACGCCCTCGTCCCCCAGTCCGACAAGCGGTGGACCGCCTACCCGGCGGGCGTCGTCTGGGCGCTGCGCGAGGCCGGACACGCCGTCACCGGCGCGGACGTCCACCTCGCCTCGACCGTCCCGGCGGGCGCGGGCCTGTCGTCGTCCGCGGCCCTGGAGGTCGTGGTCGCGCTCGCCCTGAACGACCTGTTCGGGCTGGGACTGCGCGGCTGGCAGCTGGCCCGGCTGTGCCAGCGCGCGGAGAACGTCTACGTCGGCGCCCCCGTCGGCATCATGGACCAGACGGCCTCGGCCTGCTGCGAGAGCGGCCACGCCCTGTTCCTCGACACCCGCGACCTCTCCCAGCGCCAGATCCCCTTCGACCTGGCCGCCGAGGGCATGCGGCTGCTCGTCGTCGACACCCGGGTCAAGCACAGCCACAGCGAGGGCGAGTACGGCAAGCGCCGCGCGGGCTGCGAGAAGGGCGCCGCCCTGCTGGGCATGGACGCGCTGCGCGACGTGCCGGCCGGGGAACTGGACGCGGCGCTGGAGCGGCTGGGCGACGAGGAGGAGGTGCGCCGGCTGGTCCGTCACGTGGTGACGGAGGACGCCCGGGTGGAGCGGGTGGTCCGGCTGCTGGAGTCGGGCGAGACGCGCGCCATCGGGCCGGTGCTGGTGGAGGGCCACGCCTCGCTGCGCGACGACTTCCGCATCTCCTGCCCGGAACTCGACCTGGTGGTGGACACCGCCCTGGCCGCCGGTGCCCTCGGCGCCCGGATGACCGGCGGCGGTTTCGGCGGTTCGGCCATCGTCCTGGTGGAGGAGGCCGACGTCGCCGCCGTGACGAAGGCCGTCGAGGAGGCGTTCGCGGCGGCCGGCTTCGCCTCCCCTCGGGTCTTCGAGGCGGTGCCCTCGGCCGGGGCGCGGCGGGTGCGCTGAGTCTCAGGCCAGCCGCTTGGTCAGGGTGTACTCGGTGATCCCCGGCGGGTAGTCGGGGATCACGCAGACCACGTCGTAGCCCTGGCGCCGGTAGAAGTCCGGGGCCTGGAAGTCCCAGGTCTCCACGCGGGAGGCGGTGCAGGCGCGTTCGGCGGCGGCCACGCGTTCGGCCCGGGCCAGCAGGCGCGAGCCCAGGCCCCGTCCGCGGTGGCGGCCGTCGACCCACAGGTAGGTCACGTGCAGCCAGGCCGTCCAGGTGTGGCCGACCAGACCGCCCGCGAGATCACCGTTCGCGTCCAACGCCCACACGTGCAAAGGCGCTTCCCGTTCGTCCGGGGTTCCGCGCAGGGCGCGCAGAACCGGTGACGCCGCCGTGTTGGTGTCCCTCAGCCGCCTGCGGAGCAGATCACGTCGGGCCCTGTCGACTTCTGTCTCAAGACGAAACATGCGGCTCACCATAAACGCGCAAGGCCGCCAGTTCTGCAAATTGCCTTCCGCTCCCGGCCTCCGCCCGTACGCTGATGAACAGCGCCGGTGGGGGCCGGCGCCGTTCAGGGGGCGAGACAGTCGGGTACGGCGTTCGAGGGGGCGGCGGTTGCCGCGCGGCGGCGGCCGTGCGGTCGCGGTGGCCCGTTCCATGTCCGGTACGCAATCAGTGACAGGGGCTCGGCGTCGTACCCGCGCCGGTGTCGTCCTCCGACGATGGGGTAGTCCCCTGCTCTGAGAGGAGCTTGGGGAAGGGGGTTACGTGGTTCGCATTCGAGTCCTGGTCGTCGACGACCATCGCATCTTCGCCGAGTCACTCGCCGCGGCGCTGGCCGCAGAGCCCGACGTCGACGTGTCCGCGGCGGGCAGCGGCCCGGCCGCGCTGCGCTGCCTGGAGCGGGCGGCGTCCGAGGGACGGCGCTTCGACGTGCTGCTCGTCGACGCCGATCTGGGCGGCAAGGTGCCGGGCGGCCGGCCGGCCGCCCCCGTGCAGGCTGGTGACGAGGACGGGCTCGTCGACGGCATATCGCTGGTCACCGGCGTGCGTTCGGCTCAGCCGCAGGTGCGCGTCGTCGTCCTCGCCGCGAAGGACGACCCGGCCCGGGCCGCGCTCGCCCTGCAGGCGGGAGCCTCCGGGTGGGTGGCCAAGGACTGCTCGCTGAACCGGCTGCTCACCGTCATCCGCGGGGTGCTGCGCGACGAGACGCATCTGCCGCCCGCGCTGCTGACGGGCGTGCTGCGGGAGCTGACCGCGGCCCGCCGGCACCG